>CAYOHR010000005.1:69416-88538 GCA_964403835.1 uncultured Flavobacteriales bacterium | reverse complement strand
AAGAAGATTCTCTTCGGAAATTAATTCGGTTTGCCAATGAGCAAATTGATAATCAAAAGGTGATTATTGTATGAAGAATGGAATTGATTTTAAAGAAAAAAGCTGCCTTTTTAGGGCAGCTTTTAAACATAATTTTATTTAAACAGTTTGTTGGCATGCTTCTGCACACTTACGACATGCTTCAGCACATTTTTTACAATGTTCCATATGGCTATGTTTTGCACATTCTTTAGCACAAGCTTCACAGATTTCAGCGCATTCTTTTAAAAGATGCTCTGCATGTTCAGAACCTCTAGCTAAAAATGAAGCGGTAAGACGGCATATTTCAGCACAATCAATTTCTAATTTAATACATTTTGCTAGCATTTTTACATCTTGCTCATCTAAGCAAGCAGTAGTGCAATGATTACATTCAATAGCACATTCATTTAACATGCTAATAAGTTCTTTGTGGTTTTCGTGACTCATGATCTTTATTTTAAACTTTTTTCTTCAGTTCCGCTGTTGATCGGCCTTCAGTATGCTGTTACCCATTTATATATTTTGTTTGAATAGCCCTATTTTTTCTCTATTAAGTCCATGCTGCATTTCGGGCATTTTCCGGGTTTATCAGACTTTACTTCAGGATGCATAGAACATGTATATGTGGTAGATTTTTCATGTTTCATTTTACTATCGCACTTATCCATTTTACCATTCATATCCATACAATCTCCTTCTTTCATTTTCATTTTTGTTCCATCTTTCATGATGCAATCCCCATTAGTCATACATTTAGTGCCGTTAGCCATAGTCATATCTTTATCCATTGGCATCATTTTCCCATCTTTGTGATACATCATTTTCCCGTCTTTCATCATACAGCAATCTTTCATAGTTGCGTCTTTTTTAGCTTGAGCGAATGAATTGGTTATAGTAAAACATAATACCATTATTAGCAATGAAGCAAATAAAGTAGAATTCATTTTTTTAATATTCATAATTTTTAGTTTAAATTTTATTCAGTACCGCTGTTTCCCAGTCTTCAGATTCCCTGTTGCCAAATTCTATGATCTTACCAGTAATGATTAAATTCATGGAGTTCAAATGTGAATACTTAATGGAAGAAAACACTTACACCATTATTTAAATGTCTTACATCATTCACATGTTAAAAAGAATAGGTATACAAGAAGAAAAATTTTAATCTTTTTCAATTATTCTCAATTGGTTTACATCGTTTTTTAATTACTACTTAATGTATTCCAAAACAGGACACATAAAAACCATTTTTACGCTCTCGTAAAAATCACTATATTTGGTTAGTTGATGAAAAAGGTAATAACACTGGCATTCCTATTTTTATTCCTGATTACAAATTCAGGTTTTTCTATCACTCGGCATTATTGTGGAGGAAAGCTAGCTTCTATTAATTTGTTTTCTACAGATGCACATCCTTGTCCTTGTGGTAAAAAAGCCATGAAGAAAGGTTGCTGCAAAAACGAAACAACAACCATTAAAGCAAAAACTGATTTAAATAAAGTGAGTCAGGTTGTTGTTAAAACGCCCATTCAACCTCTTATTTTAGTAACGCAAATTGTTGTTAAATTTTCATTATCAAAACCTTCTGTTTTGGTTTTTAATCATTTACCATCTTACAAAGCCAAAATTCCCATTTATTTGTTGGATCGGGTTTTTCGCATTTAGCATTTTATATTATAGTCATAAACAAATAGGTACACTTGTTTGTATTTAATATCGAACCAGTTTTCGCATTTCTCATTTATTCAACAATTTTAAATTTATTATTATGAAAAAATTAATCTACACATTCTTTGCTTTATTGTTTACAATCAATATTTCTAAAGCCCAAACAGCCATGCAATTAAACGGGCCAGACTGTAATGGAGTTTCTCACGATTTATTTGCTGACTTAGATGCTGGCAAAGCAGTAATACTTCACTTTTTTATGCCAAGTTGTGGAAGTTGTCCACCACCTGCACAAAAAATTCAGAAAATGGCAAACAACATTTTAGCTACACATCCTGGTATGATTACCGCTTATGCTATGCCATTCAACAATAGCACAACTTGTGCTTATACATCATCATGGGTTTCTTCCAATTCACTTTCTTTGTACATGCCTTACGATAGCGGAGCCACGCAAGTAGCCAATTATGGGGGCTTTGGTATGCCAACGGTAGTTTTATTAGGCGGAGCAGATCACCGAGTTCTATTTTCTACAATGAGCTTCTCTACCAGCGATACTACTATTATGAGAGATTCTATTTTAGCTTTACTTGCTGGAACAACGGGTATTATTGATTTACCGAGTGCTGTTTCTGCATTTCAAGTATTTCCAAATCCAGCAAGTGAAAATGTTTCTATTAATTTGTCTTTAAAAGAAGAAACCAATGTGTTGGTTGATGTTACTGACCTAAACGGAAAGCAAGTGGCCATCATTCTGAATGAAAAGAGAAATGGAGTAGTTAAGGAGCAATTTAATACTATTGCATTACCGAATGGAAATTACCTTATTCGTATGCAGGTAAATGATAAAACAGTGACTGAAAAACTAACTGTTAATCATTGATGAAGCTTCGATTTATTATTTTATTAGCAGTTACAAATATTGTAACTGCTAATATTTCTTTTGCCCAAACCTTTACCAATACACCTAATGATACCATTCAATTAAGCGGGGTATTTGAAGATTTGCAAACATTAAGTATTGAACAATTGAATACTTCAGCAAACAACATTCATTTGAAATGGAAAAAAGTAAGTGAAAGTGTTCCTGCAAATTGGGAGGCATCTGTTTGCGATAATTCTCTCTGTAATACTTCATTAGTTGATAGCGGAATGATGATTCCGGTTGCCCCAACTGATTATGGCTTGTTATTATTACACGTTACACCCTATGTAAATTATGGTACAGCAACTATTCGTTATGCTGTTTGGGATACTGCTAATTCTCTATTAAAAGATACACTTACCTATATTTTAACCGTAAATAATACTGCCGGAATTAGTGAAGTAATTAAGCAAAATAGGTTTGGTATTTTTCCAAGTCCCGCAAATAATAACATCAATATTATGTCAAATACCCCTTATGGATTTCAATTTTCAATTTCAGATGTTTTAGGAAAACAAATAATAAAAGGAGTTTCAAATAATAATAAAGCTATTATTCCATCAAATAACTTACTCAATGGGGTTTATATAATATCATTCTCTAACGAAAATAACATCATCCAAACCAATAAAATTATAGTTCAACATTAATTATGAAACATACTATTCTTATTTTATTATTCTTCCCTTCACTGATATTTAAGGCACAAAATCCGCTTTTTATACCGCAGGCACTTACAGGCACTACCTTTAATTTAAATGTACAAACTGGCACCCAAGTATTTTATGGAACCACACCCACTCCAACCTATGGTATAAATGGACCGTGGTTGTCACCTACTATTATAGTAAATAAAGGAGACAGCATTACCTTGAATGTTATTAATAATTTGCCCGTAAAAACTACCATGCACTGGCATGGGCTGCATGTATCAGCTATGAATGATGGAGGCCCCCACCAAGAAATCAATTCTTCTGCCACCTGGAGTCCTTCTTTCAAAGTAAGAAATGAAGCTTCTACATTTTGGTATCATCCTCATGGTGCAGGACAAACTGATCCGCAAGTATCCAGAGGATTGGCGGGATTATTTATTGTGAAAGATGTTGAAGAAGCAGCACTCAATTTGCCAAGAACGTATGGTATAGACGATATTCCAATTATAGTACAAAGTAAGGCATTTGATGTTTTGCAACAAATTGCCATTGCCACAGATATGGATACAGCTCTATTTATAAATGGAACTTTGAATCCTTATTTTGATGCTCCGGCTCAAGTTATTCGTTTTCGCTTATTGAACGGAAGTAGTTTGCGGTCTTATAATTTTGGTTTAAACAACGGGCAAATATTTTACAAAATAGCTACAGATGGCGGATTATTAGATACATCTCTAGCTCTTACTCGTTTACTTTTATCGCCCGGAGAAAGAGCAGAAATTCTGGTTAATTTTTCAGGAATGGAAGGGCAAACTATTTTCTTAAAAAGTTTTGCTTCGGAATTACCTAATGGAATTTATGGAGCTGCTACTGTAGGTGGCGGTATAGATACTATTCACGAATATTCCGATAATTTCTTAAATGGTGCCGATTTTAATTTATTGCAATTTAATATTGTTGCTGTATCAGGAATACCTGTTACTAGCATTCCTACTTCTTTGGTCCCTTATACTCCTTATACTTCAATTTCTGCAACTAAATATAGGACTATTGTTATGGATACTATTCGCTTACTTCCCATTGATGTACCTAATCGTGCAGAGGGTCCATTTGGAATGAATAACAGGACTTTTGATATGGATAGTATAAACGAAATTGTTTACTTAAACACGACTGAAATCTGGACTTTAGTTAACAAAACATTGGTAGCCCACCCATTTCATATTCATGACATTCAATTTAATGTAATTGAAAAAAGTGGTTTGTCTCCAACACTCAATGATAGGGGCTGGAAAGATGTAGTGTTAGTAATGCCCAATGACAGTGTGAAATTCATTACTCGTTTTACTGATTTTTATGATGATATGACACCCTATATGTACCATTGTCATTTATTGCATCATGAAGACGATGGAATGATGGGTAGTTTTTTGGTGATTGATACCACAGCAACAGGGATTGATGAAATTGAACTATCTAAGATTATTGTTTATCCCAACCCGGTTTCAGATTTTTTTACAATTCAAATTCGAGCTGAAATTTATGCAACCGAGTTAAGAATATTGAATGCACTGGGTGAAATCCTTTTATCTCAGAAAGTTACAAACTTAGGCAATATACCTTTTGATGTAAGTAGATTAAACAATGGAATTTATTTCATTCAAGTCATAAGTGATAAAAAAAGTCTAACAAAAAAAATAATAAAACAATGAGAAAGTTAATACTCCCTTTCTTGCTTATCCTATATTCTTTAAATATTAAGGCACAAACAATCACATGGGCTGAGGACGTTTCGTGCATTGTATTTACGCACTGCACCCGATGCCACAATAATACAAATAGCCTTGCTGCAATACCCTTTACTAATTATTATGAGGCATGGTCGCAGCGATTAGCTATAAAATATTATGTAGAAAATAAATTGATGCCTCCGTATCAACCTGCAACAGAAAATAGAAATTATACGCATGAAAAAAACTTATCTCAAGACGAAGTAGATTTAATAGTTGCATGGGTAGATCAGGGCACAAATCAGGGTGATTCAACCATTACGCCACCAACACCTAATATTACACCTTTGGTAAGCGAAATAACATCTCCCGATTTATTATACCGAATTCCTGCATATACTGTTCCAAACTTTGTGGGATTTCAATATCATTGTTTTGTTTTACCTAACACTTATAACACCGAAAAGAAAATTTCTGAAATAGAAATTTTACCAACCAATTTATCGGCTATTTACAATGTCCTTTTATATTCAGATACTTCTTCTATTCCAATTGCACTCGATGCTGCTGACACATCGAATGGATATGAAAACTATGCGGGAATAGGAAGCCCTACGGCTAAACTTTTATATGGATGGGTAAACGGAAATCCGAAATATCACACTCCGCCTAACATGGCCATTCGCTTGGATGCAAATGCGCATTTAATTGTGCGGATTTTATTTGCAGAAGATGCTTTAAATAAAACAGATTCTACCTTGGTCAACATAAAATTTGATACCTCTTTTACTTCCCGAGTAATAGAAGTTGAGACTTTATTAGATCATAACATAAACCTTCAAAATTTACCTTTTATTATACCGGCAGATAGTATAAAAACTTTTTATGAGCAACATACCGTTCCAGCAGATATTTCCTTATTAAGTGTTTCTCACTGGGCACAGAAATTTTGTAGCAACATGAATTGTTATGCTGTTACTCCTGCAAATGATACCATTTCATTATTACAAATTGAAGATCACGAAGATTTATGGTCTGAAGGAGTTTACTATTTTGATAAACCAATTAAAATTCCCGCAGGATCAATTTTATATGGAGAAGCCGAATATGACAACACCTCCTCTAATCCGAATAATCCCTTTTTTCCATCACATACTATAATAGCTGGAACATCGGATACTACGGAGCAAATGTTATTTTCTTTTTCATATTTATCGTATCAAACAAATGATGAAACCATTATTACAGATAGTGTTTTGCATCAAATTCATTATTTGAATTGCAGTCCTGCTCATACTATGAATAGTGTCCAAAATTTAGAACAGAATGTTGATTACAATCTGTTTCCCAACCCAGCAACAAATAGAGTTTCTATTCAATTTAAAACAAATATTCAATTGGCTGAAATAAGGATTTTAAACGTATTAGGAGAACTTCTATTTACTCAAAACATTAGTAATACTATGTCAGTATCTTTAGATATTAATTCATTAAACAATAACATATATTTTTTACAAATAGTTCCCAAAGGATATGGGACAAAAAACACCTTATTTACTCAAAAATTTATTAAACAATGAAAACAATAATTACAAACCTTATGCGTTTTGGCATCACCTTACTAGTGTTGGGTTTTACTACGCAAATGTATGCTCAAACTGGATGCCATGCTTCATTTAGTTTTCACCAAACCAGCGGCACAATGGAAATAAATTTTACGGATTCTTCAACCAGCCCTCACGCGATTAATTCCTGGTTATGGGACTTTGGCAATGGAGATACTTCTACTTTGCAAAACCCATCGCATACATATTTTCATGATAGCACGTATTATGTATGTTTAACTATTCATGATGATCATGGATGTAGTGATACTTTTTGTCATAACGTAACTGTAAATCCTATTGTAGCAGATAGCTGCCATGCTTCGTTTCATTTTTATCAAACCAGCGGAATGCTTGAAATAAATTTTGCGGATTCATCTACCAGCTTACACAACATTACTTCGTGGTTATGGGACTTTGGAGATGGCCATACTTCCACCTCACAAAACCCTTCTCATACCTATGCACACGATAGTACGTATTATGTATGTTTAACCATTCATGATGCTCATGGATGTAGTAGTACTTCGTGTCATCATGTAACTGTAAATTCGATTATAGCAGATAGCTGCAATGCTTCGTTTCATTTTCATCAGACTAGCGGAGCACTTGAAATAAATTTTGCAGATTCATCGACCAGCTTACACAACATTACTTCTTGGTTATGGGATTTTGGAGATGGTCATACTTCTACCTTACAAAATCCATCTCATACTTATTTTCATGATAGTACGTATTATGTTTGTCTTACTATACACGATGCTCATGGATGTAGCAGCACTTCTTGCCATCATATTACGGTAAACCCTATTATGGCAGATAGTTGCCATGCTTTATTTAGTTTCCACCAAACCAGTGGAGCACTTGAAATAAATTACACCGATTCATCTACGAGTTTACATAACATCACTTCCTGGTTGTGGGATTTTGGAGATGGTCATACTTCTACTTCACAAAACCCTTCTCATACCTATGCACACGATAGTACGTATTATGTTTGCTTAACCATTCATGATGCTCATGGATGCAGCAGCACTTCTTGTCATCATATTACAGTAAACCATGTTCCTCAAACAGGAATTAATGATATTCAAAATTTCATTTCAAATGTTTTAGTATATCCAAATCCGGCAAATGATAAGTTGCAAATTCAATTCAATAGAGCACAGTCTTCCGATTTGAAAATAGAGATTTTAAATTTATTAGGTGAAACAATTTTAATTCAAAGCAATTTTAATTCAAATATGACAACATTGAATGTTACTGGATTAAATACTGGTATTTATTTTTTACAAATCATTCAACCAGCAACCAACCAGCAATTATTTACTCAAAAATTTATTAAACAATGAAAAAAATATCAATTATAATTGCTCTTGGAGCAATATTTGCATCCTGCAATAACACTTCAAACAACAAAAAAGCCACATCACTAGTTGTAGCATCTGATACGGCAATTGTGAAATACCAATGTCCTATGAAGTGCCAAGGAGATACAGCTTACACTTCCGCTGGACAATGTCCCGTTTGTGAAATGGATTTAGCGAAATTAAACTAACATTGGGTAATATTGTTATTGTATTAATTCAACCGTTTTGCCATTTTCCGTAAGTAATCATTTTTCCCTAATATATTGACAACAGTCTGGCAGCTTAATGTATTTTGCTTTGGGTGCATATAAGTTTTCAGTATCATGTCCAGCCAATGCCAGTTTTTCATGAATTTTCTCAAGTGAAATAATTTTTGGATTGTAAGTGAGGTCGAGCATCTTAGTATCCGTATGCCACTCAGCCTTCTTTACACCTTTAAGCTTTGCAGCTTTTTCTATTCTTGCTTTGCATTTTCCGCAATTGCCCCAAACCTTTATTTCAACTATTACTTCTTTTCTGTTTCTTTTCAAAGAATATAAATACTCTTCAACAACAAATGGTATTATGCTCATTTTTTCTCTTTTTTATTTCATTTTACTCATGTCATGGCCTTCCATTGGATTTGTGCCTTTCTTAAACAAATACTCACTGCTTAATAAATAAGCACCTGAAACAACAACCGTATCACCTTTATTTAATCCGCTGGTAATTTGAGTATATTCATTGGTTTCCATACCAGTAGTTACCATACTACTTCTATATTGATTATGTCCTGTTTTTATCCAAACAGAAGAGCCCTTTCCGTCTATTATTACAGCATCCGTAGGTAATGCCAAGGTTGTTTTTTTGTTTAACAAAATAGAAACATTAACCTGCATGCCGACTTTTAATTGGTTGTTATTATTTTGGATTTCTATTCTTACCATATTTATTTGCGATGAGTTATTTAATTCAGGATTTACAAATGAGATTTTACCACTTGTTTTTAGTCCTGAGATGCCTGGAAAATAAACAGTTGCCAAAGTATTTTCTTTAATTTTACTTAAATCATCAATAAATACTTGAGTTTCTGCCCATAAATTGGAATAATCAGCCACATGATAAATGCTCCCACCTTCCATTACATAGTCACCTTCTTTCGCATCAACATTTGATATTACACCACCAACAGGGCTTGTAATTTTAAACAAATTTGAAGTCAATTCCTCATTTTCTATTTGCTCAATTTGCTTATCACTTAAACCGTATAGTCTGAGTTTGTTTTTTACACTATTTATTATTTTATCAAGATCAATGGCATCGGAACGTAATGATTTCTTTTTATCCAATGCCAATTTAAGTTCTCTTGCAGCTAAATTTAAATCCTCACTATAAATTTCATAAACAGTTTCACCACTATTTATTTTTTCGCCAGTATTTTTAAAATACAGTTTCTCTATTCTGCCCATTACCCTTGAGCTTATAGAGCTTGCTTTATTTTGATCTACGGTTAAAACACCTGTGAGTAAAATCTCATCGCCCATTTCATGTTCAGTTAAAGCTTCGGTTTTAATGTGTCCAAGTTGAACTTGTTGGTCGCTTAAATGCAAACCATCAACATGTTCTGAATGATCTTTCTTTACTGGAGTTAATGGCATTTTACAAATAGGACATTTACCCGGCTTGCTTTCCATTACTTGAGGATCCATCGAGCATGTGTAATATACATCTTCTTGTGTTTGCTTTGTTTTTTTATTGCATGACGCAATTAAAAAGAGTAAGACTATTATAATTAGTTTTTGCATATTATTTATTTTCACTTTTAATGAAACTCTCACTATCCATTAATAATTGAGCGTTTTCTACCAAGGTATCCTTTTCTGTTAAGCCTGAAATTATCTCAATAAAATCATTTGTTTCAACTCCGGTTTGTACCTTATGCGCTTTGAACAATAGGTTATCCTTTACAAAAACAACTTCACTATTCCCCAAATGAATCAAGGAAGCGGCTGGAATAAACAAACCGTTTTTATTTTCTGCGTCAATTACCGCATTTACATTCGAGCCAATTTTTATTTTATTTTCGGTATTTGAAAAATAAACTCTAACAGCAGTTGTATTTTGTCCAGCTCTAATTTCTGGTTCAATAAAATCAATTTTAAAATTACCATCGAGGGTAATTTCGTTGTCAATTTTTAACTTAACTTTTTGTCCAACTTTAATTAGGTTTATTTTATCGGAATAAATATTCAAAACAGCCCATACCTTTTTTGTGCTGTAAATATTAAAAATACTTTGACCCTTTTGAACATACATACCTTCCTTTATGGTTAATTCAGAAGGTTTAACATTGCTCATGCTGGTCATATCCGAACTGACCGAAGTGCCTGTTAAATCATGTAAGTGGCCCGTATATGGGCTATAAATAGTGACCGACTGAAAAGGTTGCTTAGTGCTTTTTAATTTACTTATTTGATCGTTAGTAAACCCTTGTAATAATAAACGGTTTTCTGCTGTTTTTATCAAAGGAGAGTTTTCAGCATCATTGTTCAATAAATAAATATAATTTTCCTGTTCTGTTACCAATTCCTTACTGTAAATATCCATCAGTTTTTGTCCTTTTTCCACAGGTTGATAAAGATATTTTATGTATAATTTTTCAATACGACCTGCTACTCGGGCAGAAACAACTGATATTTCCCTTGTGTCGTAAGTGATTTTTCCGGTTGCATTAATCTCAATAGGAAATTCACTTTGCTTAGGAGTAAGAGTTTTTACTTGACTTAACACATAAGTGTTTGTAGGCTTTAAAAGAAATTCAAGGCTTTTTTCACTTGATGTGCTTCCTTCAGAAAGTTTCTCAACGAGATCCATTCCGCAAATTGGACACTTACCCGGTTCATTCCGAATTATTTCGGGATGCATGGGGCAGGTATAGATTTTTTGTTGCTCTGAATGATTAGCATGGCTTTGATCATCCATATCTTTCATATTATGAGTTGGTTTTTCATTACCACATGAAGCAATAATAAAAGCTAAAAAAAGTATTTTGAGATTCCTTATTATCATTTTATTTCTAGTTGATTTTCATATTGAGTTTGTAGAGTAACAAGCTCTATTAATTGATCTATATAACTTAATTGCATTAACTTCAGATTTTGCCAAGCATCTAATACCATAAAGAGTTCCTCCGTATTCTGCTCATAAGCAAGCAATGAAGTTTCATAGTTTCTGCGCATGGAGGGAATAATCGTTTTCTCCGACAACTCTATCTGTAATTTTTTACTCTTAATTTTAATTTTCAGATTTTCAAGATTTCCACTAACAGTATTTATAAATCCTTGTTGCTGCAATTTTACTGATTCAATCTCATAATTTAATCCTGCAACCGTGGATTTATACATTTTTTTTGACCAAGGTGCAATGGGAATAGTTACCATTGCCATTAAACTAAATTGCTGTGGTTGTTTGCCAAACGCAAGCATATGATCATATTTTAATCCAAAATCAGGAAGGCGTTTAGATAGCTCGTAATTTTGTTTTGTTCGCAGTACATTTTCGTTTTGCTTTAATACTCTTAAATCGCTTCGGGCAGCAATGATTGACGAACTATCTATAACAACAGTTTCATAGGTCTTATAATTCAAGGTTGTGTCAATATCAAAAACAATGTTTTTATTTCTGTTCATTAGTGTATTAAGCTCTACCATCTTTTGACCAATCTCCTGATTAGCCATAACAGTCATATTCTGTATATCGCCCAACATACCTTTTGTTTTATAATAAGCATTTAGCTTATCCATTCCGTATTTATACCTTAGTTCGGTTGATTCAATTAAATAGTTTAAAATGTCTTCACTTTCCTTTAGAATTTTCAACCTCTTTTTCAATAGTACCCATTCATAATAACTCATTTTAGCCATTGAGAATAATTCATTTCTCATGGATTTTTTCATCTCCATTTCAACTCCTGACATACTTTTCATGTATTCGGAATTGGCATTTAATTTCTTAGGATTCATAAACATTTGTTGTGCTGACAGCATAAACGATCCCATGCCATTTGTATTCATAGCAGGATCAGCCTTCCACATTTGTGGATGATAAGGGGTCATAAAAAATCCACCACCAACCTGGGGTGGATCAAGAGATTTTGCGCCTTCCGCATATGTATTTATCGCCTTTATTTTAGCATCGTACACTTTCAACTCTGGTTGATTTTTTTCAATAGCATTTAATATGCTATCAATAGTTAGTGCTTGAGCAGATATATTTCTCGGACAAAGAAATATACCCAATATCATAATTGCTCCTATAATTAGTTTGTTTTCTTTAATCATCATTTTATATTTTTTGAATATTAATTCTCAAACTCTTGAACTATTAATTTACCATGCTTTCTTAATTCGTATTCTCTCACTAAGGCATACAATACAGGTAATACAATTAAAACAAACAAAGTGGATGTAATTAACCCGAAAACAAATGGAATAGTAATTGGTTTCATCACATCACTTCCAGTTCCGGTAGCCAGTAAAACAGGTAATAAGCCAAAAATATCTACTAATACTGTCATCAACTTTGGTCTCAACCTTAAAGCGGCACCTTCATAAATAGCATCTTCAACATCTTGGCTTGTCATTTCTTTATTTTCTAGCTTTTTCTTATTTACTTTTTTAAATACAGAATTATTAATATACACTAACATTAGTACCCCTGTTTCGACTGCTACACCAAACAAAGCAATAAAACCAACCGCAACAGCTACTGAAAAATTCACATTAAAGAAATGCAAAGAGTAAGCTCCACCAACCAAGGCCACTGGAACAGCCGAAAGCACAATAAGTACTTCCCGGAAAGTATGAAAAGTAAAATAAAGAATAACCATTATTATAACTAATACAAATGGTATAATCATTTTTAATCTTTCGTTTGCCCGAACTTGGTTTTCATATTGGCCACTCCAATTTAAAAAATAGCCTTTTGGTAATTTTTTTACTGCGTTTTCTAACCTTTTCTTAGCATCGTTTACTGTACTTCCTAAATCTCTTTCACGCACGTTAAACAAAAGAGTTCCTCTAAGCATTGCATTTTCTGAACTTATCATTGGAGGGCCTTCAGTAATACTAATATCCGCAACTGCTGATAAAGGAATAGGCCCATAATCCATTGTTTGTAATTGCATTCGTTTAAGCTTATCTATCTTATCTCGAAAATCTTGTGCAAATCTTACGTTAACTGTAAAACGCTGCCTCCCTTCAACTGTAGTGGTAACATTCATTCCCCCTAATGCAGTTTCAATAAACATGTTCACATCATCAACTGATAAACCATATCTTCCGATCTCCTCTTTGTTTATTTTTATTTCTACATACTTACCTCCAACGATCGGCTCTACATATAAATCTTTAACGCCCTCCAACCCCTCCAATTCTTTTTTAAATTTCTGAGCAAGTCTGTTTATAGTATCAAGATTTTGTCCATATATTTTAACCCCAACATCTGTTCTAATTCCAGTTGAGAGCATATTTATACGGTTGATAATCGGTTGCGTCCATCCATTTACAACTCCTGGAATTTGCATTTTTGAATTCAATTCATTAATTATGTCATCCTTTGTTAATCCCTCTCTCCATTCTGATTGGGGTTTCAATAATATAATGCTTTCAATCATACTTATTGGAGCATTATCTGTAGCTGTGTTGGCACGCCCTGCTTTACCAAGCACATTTTCAACTTCAGGAACAGTCATTATTAATTTATCCTGCACCTGCATAATTCTTTTAATTTCAGAGTTTGAAACATCAGGTAAAGTAACAGGCATAAAAAGCAACGAACCTTCATCGAGCGGAGGCATAAATTCGGTCCCAAGATTTAGAACTAGTGGAACACTTCCCAATACCAAAGCAATACTTAATACAATCGTTGTTTTTTTCCATCTCAAGCACCAACGTATTATCGGATTGTACATCCAAAGAAAAAATCTTGAAACGGGGTGTTTACTTTCAGGACGGACATTTCCTTTCAAAAACATTGTCATAAGTACAGGAACAAGAAATATTGCTACAAAGGCAGAGCCAATCATAGCAAATGTTTTTGTCCATACAAGTGGAGAAAACAATTTGTGTTCCTGTCCAGTAAGGAATAGAATAGGACTGAAAGAAACCAGTGTAATCAGTATGGAATTAAATACTGCTTTTCCAATTAGTTTGGAAGAGGCTTCAATCTTTTTTTCTCTTTCTTCGTTTGATAACATATCAGTTAAATTTCTTTATTAAAAAATATTATTCGTCTTCACCACTAATTGATTTCATTGCATTTTCAACCATTACAATTCCGGCATCTACCAAATCACCAACCGCAAGAGCAACTCCTGCAAGCGACATTATATTAGAAGTTATTCCGAACCAGCTCATCATAATAAACGAAATGAGAACCGCAATAGGAATAGTAATAATTACAATCAAGGCACTTCTTACATGAAACAGGAATATTAACAGGACAATAGCCACTACAATAATTTCTTCAATGACAGCCTCTTTCAATGTGGCTATGGTAGCATCAATCAGATCAGAACGGTCATAGGCAGTTTTAAATGTTACTCCCGGAGGTAAGCCTTTTTCTATGTCGGGTAATTTTGCTTTAATTCGCTCAATAACATCTTTTGCATTTTCACCATAACGCATAATAACAATTCCACCAACTTTTTCTCCGCCACCATTTTCATCAATAATTCCAAGTCTCAACTCTCCACCCATTTGAACGGAAGCAATATCTTTTACCCGAACTGGAACAGAATTAATAGTTTTAAGAGGAATGTCTTCAATTTCTTTTATGTTTTTGATATAGCCCATTCCCTTAATGATATATCCTATATCCGACTGTTCAAATTTTCTTCCACCTACATCGTTATTATTTGCTTTAATTTTCTCGGCAACATTCATTAAAGGGATATTATAGTAGCGAAGTTTATTGGGATCAACTACCACTTGGTATTGCCTTTGAAAACCACCAAATGAAGCTACCTCGCTTACCCCATCAACCGTTTGTAAAGCAAAACGAATATACCAATCCTGCAATGCTCGAAGCTCTCCTAAATCATACCCAGGAGCATCTAGTGTATACCAGTATACATGTCCTAATCCTGTTCCATCAGGACCAAGTGTTGGTATAATTCCCTCCGGTAATAAACGTTGAGCATAATTTAATCTTTCTAAAACTCTTGTCCTTGCCCAATAAATATCAACATCATCATCAAAAATTATAAAAACAAAACTCATCCCGAACATACTATTAGCACGAATATTTTTCACTTTAGGAATGCCTTGTAAATTACTTACGAGTGGATAAGTGATTTGATCCTCTATAATTTGTGGATTGCGCCCCATCCATTCTGTAAAAATGATAACTTGATTTTCTGATAAATCAGGTATAGCATCAACCGGTGTATTCTTTACTGAATATACCCCATAAGCGATAACCCCTGCTGCAATAAGCAAAACAATTATTCGATTTTTAAGTGCCCAAGTAATACAATTGTTTATCATTTTAAGATATTTTTCTTTTTAAAAGTTGTGCATTTATTGCAACAATAACGGTGCTTAAGCTCATTAATACAGCTCCAACTGCGGGACTCATCATAATTCCATATGAGTATAAAACGCCTGCTGCAAGAGGTATTGAAAATGAATTATAAGCGGTTGCCCAGACCAAATTCTGAATCATTTTTTTGTAAGTGGCTTTTCCAAATAATATTAGACTTAGAATATCTTTCGGATTGCTATTTACAAGAATAATGTCCGCAGTTTCCGCAGCCACATCTGTTCCGCTTCCAACAGCAATACCAACGTCGGCTTGTGCAAGAGCAGGAGCATCATTTACACCGTCTCCTGTCATAGCAACAAATTCTCCTTTTGATTGTAAATCCTTTACAATTTCTACTTTTTGATGTGGTAGAACTTCAGCAAAATATCCATCTAATCCAAGCTCCTTACTTACAGCTTCTGCAACAATTTTATTATCGCCTGTTGCCATCATAACCTTAATTCCATTCTCTTTAAATTTCTTGATTGCATCCGATGATTCTGGTCTTATTGCATCAGCAAGAGCTATAAATCCTGACAATTGATCATCAATAACAACAAACACGACTGTTTCGGCTGCACTAGTATAGGCGTTAGTGGGAATTGAGAGAGATTTATCCTTGAGATATCCAGGACTGACAACTTTTATTTCTTTGCTTTCTACTTTTCCTTCAACGCCTTTTCCAGTTATAGCTTTGAAATTTACAACTTCAGGAACTTTTAGGTTAAGTTCTTTTGTTTTATTTATAATACCTAAAGCAATAGGATGCTCTGAATTATTTTCTAATGCCGAAGCAAGGCGAATAATTTCATCTTTCGTGAAACCCTCTAAAATACTTTCGTATCGGGTTACTCCAAATTTTCCTTGTGTAAGAGTTCCGGTTTTATCAAAAACAATTGTAGTAATTTTTCGTGATTCTTCAAATGCGGTACGATTACGAATGAGCAATCCTTTTTGTGCAGATATTGCAGTTGATATAGCAACAACTAATGGAACGGCAAGCCCTAAAGCGTGAGGACATGAAATAACCATTACTGTTACCATTCTTTCCAATGCAAATGAAAAATCTTTACCGACTGATAACCAAACAATGAGAGTAACTAATCCCGCGGTGATGGCAATGAAAGTCAGCCATTTTGCTGCACGATCACTAAGGTTCTGCATTTTTGATTTTGCTTTCTGCGCTTCTTCTACCATTGTAATTACTTTACTCAGGTAACTATCTTTTCCTGTATGAAGGACTTTTATTTTAAGTGAGCCATTGCCATTGATAGAACCACCAATGACTTTTTGTTCTTTTTCTTTTTTAATCGGCTTTGATTCTCCAGTAAGCATTGATTCATTGAGGTAGCTTTCACCCTCTATTATTATTCCATCAGCCGGAACTTTTTCACCAGGTTTAACTAATATAATATCTCCTGTATTCAGTTCTTCCAACTTAATATCCATAACATGATCTCCGTGAACTTTATGAGCTTCGGCAGGCATCATACTTACAAGCAATTCTAATGAACGAGATGCTCCCATGACAGATTTCATCTCAATCCAATGCCCTACAAGCATAATGTCTATTAAGGTTGCTAACTCCCAAAAGAAATCCATCCCACTAAGTCCAAAAATTATAGCGGAGCTATATGAATACGCTACTGTTATAGCCATTGCTATTAGAGTCATCATACCAGGATTCTTTTCTGCTATTTCATCTCGAAGTCCTTTCAAAAAAGGCCATCCGCCATAGAAAAAAATTACAGATGATAGAATAAATAAAATGTATTTATCTCCTGCAAATGATAAATGGAATCCCAAGAACATCTGTATCATTTCGGATAGAATTAATACAGGAATTGTGACAATTAATGAAATCCAAAAACGTTTTTTGAAATCCTCAATCATCATTTTATGATGATCATGCCCCATATGCCCATGCTTTGGATTAGTGCCTCCATGATTCATTTGAGTGTGATGCTCATGTTTATGATTATGTTCTTTTGTTTCCATATCAATTAAAGATTATTTAAAATAAAATCGACTCTTTCTTCAGCTGGAAGCACAGGAACATGTATAACAGGAAAAGGCAAGGATTCGTAAACTTCTGTTATTAGCTCATGAATTTTCTTTTGTGCCTCCGTATTTTCATTTCTGGCATAATCATTTTTTAATGGAAGATAATCCATAATAAAAACCTTTTTATAGGAAACATTTCTTAATGCTTCAGTCAACTTTTTATCTTCAGTCAGCTTTAAAAAACGATAGTAAGCAAGTGCGTCAGGAATGGCCCGATCAAGAAACACCTGTACTTCAGGGTTTATTTCGTTTTCTTGCTCAATTTGCATATCTAAAACGCCTAATTGAAATTCATGTTGATTTTCCCTAACCTCTTCAATGCTTCTTCCCTTTAGCCTTTGAGTGTCAAGAAAATGTCGGGCATGCTCCATTGTTGTAATGTAACCACGTTCTTTAAGTATGTTTACTGTGGTGGTTTTACCTGAACTTGGTCCACCTGTGATAACATACCAATTAGTTGTCTTTATGCTATTATTAATGACTTTCATTAGTTTCAAGTGAGTTTTGTAATACCCGGTTAATTTTCATTATTTTATGAAATTCATCATATTGGATTAATTCATCGTCATTATGAAAAGCCATATCCATTAGATCATGAAATTTATGGTTTTCAGGAAATGCTGTTTTAACATTATAAATTGTTAATTCCTGTATTTTACTTGTGGCATTCTTGCTGAAATAATAAATCGTATTTAGAGTCGAGCCACCTTTTCCTGTTGAGCCTGAGACCACTTTATAAATCATTATTTTTTCATCCGGATTAATTAATGGATACTCTGAATTATTATAAATCCTTGTGATTGAACCATCACAATATTTAATTCCGTAAACAGAATCTTTAGGATAGGTATAAGAGGAATCAGCATGTTTGATAGAAATTTCTTTAGAGCGAAAAATCATATCAGATTTTATCTTATGTTTTTCTGTTTTGCAATTAATAGCAAAACTTAATTTGTGTTTTGCATAATCATTAGCAGTAAAATAAATTCCACTGCTGTCTTTTTGCGAAAAGCTAAAAGTTGATTTTAAAATCAAAAGGCTTGTTGCGATAATAAGTTTTGTTTTCATATTAATTGATTTCAATTATTTCATTCAATAAGGGAATTTTACACTCCAAACCGTAAACATCTTTAATTTTTGCACGCAGTGCATCGGCAGATTTTGCTTCTCCATGAACAATAAAAACATGTTCCGGTTTTTGTTTTAATCCACTCATCCAGTCAATTAATCCTTTCTGATCTGTGTGAGCCGAAAGCCCTTCTACATTTTCAATGGTAGCTTTAACTGGAAAAAATTTTCCAAAAAGTTTTACTTCTTTTGCTCCCACTAACAAGATGGTTGTCGAAGGTTGACCAAGGTATTGTACAAAATAGGTAAGTATTCGGCCACCTGATGCCATGCCACTAGCTGCAATAATAATTTTAGGAGACTCGGATTCAGCTAGCTTATAGGTTTCCTGTATGGTTCGTATTTGTTTTATATCTTTTAACATTTCCTTACAATCATCCAAAGGAAGTTTATGCC
>CAYOHR010000005.1:0-69406 GCA_964403835.1 uncultured Flavobacteriales bacterium | reverse complement strand
AATCGCTCAAAAACATCCAAAACACTTGTTCCCATTGGACTATCCATGTAAATAGGAAGATTTGGAATTGTTCCTTTTTTTCTTAGCTTCCATAACAAATACATTAACATTTGAATACGCTCAACTGCAAAACCAGGGATGATAATGGTGCCTTTCTTTTTAGTTGCGGTATTGATTATTTCTATCAGTTTTTCTTCTGCGTGCTCTGGATGAAGGCGATCTCCATAAGTAGACTCAATGAAAAGTATGTCTGCTGCTTCGGGTTTTTGAGGAGGATACATTAATAAATCGTTGCTCCTGCCAATATCTCCAGAGAAAACTAAAATCTTATTTTTGATTTTTAATTCAATAAAGGTTGCCCCAATGATATGGCTATTGTATTTAAAGCGGCAAGATATCTCTTTGTCAATTTCAATCCATGTATCAAGTGCTTGCGGACGGAAAAGTGGCAGCGTTTTTTCTACATCTTTAGTGTCATACAAAGGTTTGGCAGGTTTGTGTTTGGAAAATCCTTCTTTATTGGCTCTCTTGGCATCTTCTTCCTGAATTCTTGCACTGTCTTCTAAAATAATTCTGGTTATTTCAAGCGCAGGCTCTGTTCCCCAGATATCTCCTATAAATCCATCCTTAACCAACCTCGGCAGATAACCAACATGGTCTAGGTGACCATGTGTAAGCAAAACCATATCAATCTTTGCCACATTAAAAGGGAGGCTTGCCCAATTTAATAAGCGTAATTCTTTTAATCCCTGAAATAATCCGCAATCAACTAAAATGTTTTTATCCTGCGTTTCGATAAGGTATTTAGACCCTGTAACTGTTCCAGCAGCTCCTAAAAAATGAATTTTCATATTATTTATTTTATATTTTATCTTTACTCATTTTCACTTTATTCAATTCGTACAGTGTCCATAAACCTCCCAATCCATCAATTAAACCGAAAGACAAAAAATGCCAATCTGCTTTACCTGATGCAATCAAATAAATAACAACCAATGGCGCAAAGAATCTTGTGTGCATGGTGTATTGGGCAAAATCTATATTCCCTTTTAAAGCAGAGCGTATGTAATAGTATGATGAACATATCAACACAAAGCCAAGCAAGCGAATCCACGCTTCATTAGAGATTGGCAATCCTACTATTGGTAGTATCGCATTTGATACAAATAGGAGAACAATTCCCATTAGTAAGGAATACAAACCAAAAATAAAAACACTTTTATTTACCCTGTTCATTGTTGTGCGATTTTTAATTTTTTACCTACCTGAATTACTATTAAAGAAACGATACTCGCTCCAATAGTAATAAGCCAATCATATATAGACATCCCGTAAATTGACAACACTTTCCTTATTGGTTCAATTGCATAGACTCCTAATAAGATGATTACCGAAAGAGCAATTGCGCCCCATATATATTTGTTTCGGAATACTTCTGAATGAAAGAAGGATGTGCTATTTCCCATACTTAATACATGTAGTAACTGGGAGAATATAAGTGTAAAAAATAAAATATTGTTACAAAGTTCAGGGTTCCAGGTTTCTGTATTGTGAACTGTTAAATGACTAAAAAATACTGCACCAATGCTAACTGCACCAATAACAATGGAGTAAAAGAAAATGGCAATCCATCTTTTTCTGTCAATAATAGGTTCATTCATGTTCCTTGGAGGTCTATTCATTATCTCATTGCTTCCCTCTGTAACTCCTAATGCAAGGGCAGGTAAAACATCTGTGATTATATTTATAAAAAGTATCTGAAGGGCAAATAACTGAAAATGAAGATTGAAAACAGAAGCTGTTGCAATTACCAATAACTCACTCAAATTGCATGAGAGTAAAAAGATTACAAACTTGCGTATGTTTTCAAAAATAACACGTCCTTGTTTAATAGCAATTACAATAGAGGAAAATGAATCGTCCTTTAATATCATGTCGGCTACCTCCTGAGAAACCTGCGTGCCCCTTAAGCCCATCGCAATACCTATATCAGCCTTTTTTAAAGCAGGGGCATCATTTACACCGTCACCAGTCATTCCAACAATGTTCTTTCCTTCTTGCAGTACAGCCACAAGATCCAATTTTTGTTTTGGGCTAACTCTTGCAAATACTTGCGTATCTGTCCAAATTACTTTTTCATTAGCGGTTAAATGTTCGTAGTCTTTCATTTCTTTACCCAGCATTGCTTTAAAACTATCATTGTTAGCAATGCCAAGTTTAATGGCAATATTTTTAGCGGTTGCAGGATGGTCTCCAGTAATCATGATTACTTTTATTCCTGCTGTTTTACATTCCTGAATGGCGTCAAAAACTTCTTCTCTTGGTGGATCAATCATTCCAAACAACCCAACAAAAACAAGATTAACAGCCAACTTTCCATCTGAAGAAGCCGCAGGTTTGTATGCTCCAGCAATTACCCTTAATCCTGTATTGGCCAGCTCCTCCGCTTTTTGCATCCAATGTTCTCTTTTTTCTGCATTTAGTTCTATAATGCCTCCTTTTTCAGCAATACGATCACAAAGCTTTAATAATTCCTCAGAGGCTCCTTTGGCATAAATAGTAAGCTCATTATCTGTTTGATGAAGCGTGGCCATTATTTTTGTTTCTGAAGAAAATGGCTCTTCTTTAATTTTTAAGTATTTAGTTCTATAGTTTTGAATATTGATAGAATTCTTTTCGGCAAATTTTAGCAGCCCTGTTTCAAGTGGATCTCCAATTTCTTTTACACTACCATTACTGCTTTGTAATTCAGCAGTATTACATAAAACAGCAATACGATTAATAATTTCCAATGCTTCGGCATTATCAGCTGGAGTAACTATTTTATTTACTTCAATTTTATTTTGTGTAAGTGTTCCTGTTTTATCCGTACATATTACATTGGTTCCGCCAAGTGTTTCAACAGCTGAAAGTTTTTTAACGATCACCTTGTGTTTTGCCATCTTCATCATTCCCTGCGCCAAGGCCATTGTAGCAACAATAGGTAAACCTTCAGGTATGGCAGCAACCGCAAGTGCGATTGATGTCTCCAACATTTCAAGAAATTTTTGTCCCTTCAGAAGTCCGGCAACAAAAATAACTACTACCAAGCCCACAGTAATCCAAATAAGTTTCTTACTAAAATTCTCTAATTTTTTTTCGAGAGGAGTGGCAGCTTGTTCTGCCGATTGTACCATTAATGCAATCTTCCCAAGTTCAGTATCCATACCAGTATCCGTAACTACCATATAACCATTACCTTTTGTGGAATAAGTCCCCTTAAAAAGCATATTGTTTCTTTCTGCAAGGGTTGTGTCAGAAGGTAATTTATCGATTTGTTTTTCCACAGGCACAGATTCGCCTGTTAATGATGATTCATCAATTTGTACCTGCGAAGCGTTAAAAATTCTGCCATCCGCAGGAATCATATCTCCGGCTTCAATGTAAACCACATCACCAGGAACAATATTTTCGGCATTTATTTCTTCCAATTTTTTATCCCGCAGAACTTTGGCGGGTACAGCAGATAGTTTTTTCAACGCATTCATGGAACGCTCTGCCTGGTATTCCATGTAAAAACCAATGAGCGTATTAATGATTATTACTACAAGAATAGCAATACCATCCAGCCTCTCGCCAAAATAAAAAGATAAGCCTGCAGCGAAAACAAGAAGCCATACAATTGGACTTTTAAACTGGCTAAAGAAAATAAGCCATAAACTCTTACTTTTTTTCTCTTCTATTTTATTTGCCCCATATTCTTTCAGGCGTTTTTGAGCTTCTGATAATGATAATCCAGTAGTACCATCAGACTGCAAAGCAGAAATCACCGCTTCGGGTTCTACTGAATATGGAATACTATTTAGTTTAATGTTTCCCATTGTTTATTAATTGATTACAAAGCTGATGACCTTCTTCAAGTATTGATTTAATACGTGAAGGTTTTACTCCAATATTCTTCAAATGCATTTCGTTATCACAAATTTCTTTGCACAGTACTAAATTGTTTTCCAATAATTGTTGCTTTTCATTTTTTGTAAGTGTAGTGAGGCAGGTAATAGGATAAAGTCCCAGTGCATCAATTTGTTCTTTCAAACTTTCTTTTTTTGGAAAATCCCATCCAAGCAAGTGAAGTCCTGCACAGATTCCGTACTGGATCGCATCACTTGTAAAGCGCGTATTCGTTACTACCCATCCCTGATGAAATTTAGTACCATGACCAGGAAGCTTAATCCATTCCGCTTCTACATCTTTAAAACGTGCTTGTATGTAAAGCGGAATTTTTACATTGCTTATTGTTCCAGATTGATTATGGTATTTGCATTCGATCATAAAATGATTGTGGTCTTTTTCAGCGATTACATCAATTTCGTGATTTACACATTTTCCCTTTACAATTTCTCCAACTTTTACAGTATATCCCTGATGTTTAAGAATTTCTCCTATAAATCTCTCAAAAGGATAACCGGAAGGGCCTAATTCCATGATACCCTGTTTTAAATGGTATCGGGCAGCTAAGTGTCTAGAACTATCTTTTAATTTATTGAATGCTAACTGGTAAATTTTTTTAGTAGGTATTCCTTCATATAATTGATGTGAAATCTCCTCAAGAATTTCATCAGTTTGCTTGTTATTTGCACCTGAATGTTTCAAAGAGTTTCTTAGCTTATCTTCAATAAAAAGTGCTGTTTCTCCTGAAGCTTTTGTTACTAATATGCTTTTTTTATTTTTCATTTCTTGTCGAGCAAATTTTCGATGCAATTAAAAACTAAATTATTTCTGTCTATTGAATAATATATGTACGAACCAACTCTTTCAAAAAGTAATATTCCCTTATTTTTCAAAATAGAAAGATGTCTTGATGCTTCGGGCTGATTTAATTTTAGTTTGTTACAAATTTCATTAACCGAAAACTTAATTTTCTTTTTTTGACCTAAAAGTAGTAGGATACTAATTCTATCAGGATGAGCCATTGCTTTCAATGACTCTGATATCAATACTAGGTCGTGTTCTTTTTTTCTCATAGCTTATACAAATTCAGACATACGAATATCTGCATATATGAATATTTGCTATATGACTCAAATCAATAGTAGGGATGATTTCTATCATCTTTTTAACCCTGAATCTAAAATAACAGTTTACCTGAATCAATCTTATAGAATTATTACCCTGCAAAGGGTGCTTTATTTATTTGTATTATACTTACATAATCCTTGGCAGCATTTACATCATTCACATATTTTATTATTTGATTGCAGATATTATGAATATCGCAATAGCATAATTTTAAATTTTCGATATTAATCATTTATTACCAATTTTTTTTGAAGAATACTACCATTTATATCCAATATTACTTGATAAACTCCTTTCGAAAGTGCTGTATTTACCTCAATTTGCATTAAGCCCTGTGATTGATTTCGTTTTTTTGTGGTAAAAACCTCTTTCCCTGCCATGTTTATTACTTTTAAACCGACGGTAGATGGCTCATTCAAATCGTATTGCACAGAAAACCTCCCTTTGTTTGGATTTGGGAATATTTGGAATGATTTTTCCAATAAAAATTGTTTTATATCGGTGCTTGCAGCAGGTGAAACAGTGAGCGTATCTGTGTATGTATAATCACCGCTGGTGGCATGATTATGATTCGCTGCTAATCCTGCAATATAAAACTTAATATTGCCTACATTGCTCGAAGGTGCTTTCCATTTAAATTGCCAGGTAAGGCTTCCAATAGTAGTTGCATCAGCTCCACAAGGAGTATGACTAAAATAAAAATCACCAGCATCGGTAAATTTTCTGGTATTTACCGGATCTAATACAATAAAAGTACCTATAGAACTATTATCAGAAGCTTTTCGGGCAGTTATCGCAAAACCAAATTTATCGATAGATGTTTGATTTATCGATACACTAAATAATTCTGTGTCGCCAGGTGTATAAGTATCTAAACTATCGGAATAGCTAAGATTAAGAATGCCTGTTCCTGTATTTGGTGTTCCCGAATGGCAGGAGTGGCATGCTGGGGAACCGGGAGCACCTGTATGACCTCCAACTACTGGGGAGTCACATAAACCTCCTGTGTCTAATAAGGTATAAGACATTAATAGACTAGCTCCTGTAAAGCATGCGAGTATTACTTTTTTCATAATTATTGTTTTAAAATTTTGCTTGTAAATGTTTGATGAGTATTGTAAAGTTTGATAATATACATGCCCCTTGTTTTTAAAATATTTCCAGAAAGCAAAAGATCGTTTTCTTTTGTAATAATGCTTGAATAAACCATTGTACCCATCATATTCATAATTTCGATATGAGTACCTTTTAAAAAATGGATATTTAGACGAAGTATTTCATCGGCCTGAATAGGATTTGGATATACACTCATATTTTGATAAACTGTATTCTCTGCTATACCAGCTGGGTATAATCCTCCTATATTAATGTGATCGATATATAAGTTATTTCCTCCATCGGTTACGTTTACAATTTTTATAATGGCATTGGTAGCGCTATCATACGGTGCTAAATTGATATTCGCCAGTTTCCAAACAGTATTGCTATCTGGTATATAAGGCGTAATTTGAGTAGGACCCGTAGCCAAGGCCGATCCTGTTTTATAATATATTTGGGTAAAGTTAACTCCACAATCAGTAGATATTAGTACAATTAATTCATCTGAATAACTGGCATCTGATCTAGCATAAGCCCAACGGAAGCTCATTTTTTTAATACTATCTATAGTTGTAAGATTAAGATTGGGTAAAACAATAGCATCCGATTGCCCGTAATTGGTATTTATGAGATTATTTATTTTTATACTTGCCTTTCCTTCATAAGGAACAGCAATAGTGTCGATTTCCCACGTTATTCCCCCATCTGGATTATCTATAGTTACATCAAAACTAGAAGTACTTATATCTTCAAAATTTCTATAAAATGATAGTGGTTGCCCAACCGGAGGGTTAGAAACAGTAATATAATTAAGGGTTTCTACACTATCTTTTCCGTACATTCCATAAGCAATTAGTTTCACCAAATAAGTACCTGGAGTAGTATAAGTAATGATAGGATTTAGATTGACGGAACTGTTGGGAATACCTCCAGGAAAAAACCATTGAAATGAATCGGGATTATTTAATGTTTTATTGATGAAACCAATACTATTTCCTGTACAAACATCTTGTGAATTAGCTGTAAAATCAGCTACTACATTGCAATTATTACTCATAAAGTTGGAATCGCAACCGGTAGCAGAAATATTGCTTGCACTACTTATAACATTTCGAATGGTATTTAAGGTAGCTTGCATTCTATCTTTTTGCCCTTGTGTAAACATACTTTTACAATAATCATCCGAATAGTCGAGGTAATTCGCTACCTGGTCATTAACATCAGGAGAATCATTACTACAACTATTTTTTACAGGGCACCCAAAATTCGGATTCGCTGCAGGTGGAGTATCACAAACATAATCGCCATCTGTACAAACATCAACTCCGCAACCTCCGTTAAAGGTATGATATAAGCCAAACCAGTGGCCGATTTCATGGGTAGTTGTTCTGCCCAAGGAACCTGAAGCTGTACCTATTTTTCCAAAAAAATCGTGTCGTACTACAATCCCATCTTCATCGGGTGGGCCACCAGGAAAAGAAGAGTATCCTAAAATACCACTTCCGTTATTGATGTTTTTTACGATATACATATTTAAATAGCGAATATTATCCCAGTAACTTAAATTTTTTAATTGAGATCGTTGATAAGTTTGATGATTTGCTAAGGGGGATTGAATGCGAACAATACCATTCGTACATTTGCCATCCGGAGTAATTTTGGCCAAACAAAATTCTATTTCTGTATCTACACCGTTACCATCTCCATTGGAGCCACTGATTTTTCTAAAATCTTCATTTAATACATCTATTTGACTTTGAATTTGAGCATCCGATATATTTTCACTACCCCCATTGTGAATGATATGCACAACCACTGGAATAATATAAATATTCCCTGTTTTTGCTTCCTGAGAGGTCTTGTTTTTTAAATAATGAGCTATTTTTTTCTCCATAGTTTGTATGGATGATTCATTTTTTCGTTGGTATTCATCGAAATAGCAGGGTTCAGTATTTTGCTGGGAATAACTAACGATAGCTATTATCAATAAAGGGATTACAGAAATAATTTTCTTCATATTTTTTTACTTTTTCAAACCTAATAAATAATTTAACCGAATTCCGTACAACATATTTTTGGCACTTGGCATGTCACCTATAAAAACAGAACTGAACGAAGGGGAACCAAAAACTTGTATTTCGAAAGCATCTTTTTCTAATCGAGGAATAACAATGCCTAAAGCGACAGTAGCTGCATAATCCATCATATTTGTTTCGGAGCTTGTATTCGTTGAGCCATAGCTATTTTGGCGAGAAGCATTTAGCAAAATATTAGCATTCGCACCTAAAAGAATACTTCCTTTGACATTCCTTATTAGGGGTTTCGAGTAATGTTTTATGTACAAAAGATTATCCATATAAGATAACTTATAACGGGGTTTAAAAGTGTTTGTATTAACATCAAAAAAAGCACCCCTTTGTTGATACGATGTTTGTAAGCCCAAACTCCATTTTTCGGATATGCTGTAATTGATATCTATTCCTGTTCCAAAAGAATTTTTAGGCTTAAATTCACTAATAAAATTGGGGTCAGTATTAGGCATATATGATACCCCATAAAACTGGCTATTAGCCAACGTATACTGAAAACCTAATTTCCACCCTTTTTGAGCGAAAGAAGAGCAATA
Source organism: uncultured Flavobacteriales bacterium (assembly GCA_964403835.1). Taxonomy (GTDB): domain Bacteria; phylum Bacteroidota; class Bacteroidia; order Flavobacteriales_G; family JALEGO01; genus CAYOHR01. The sequence goes on along the minus strand of CAYOHR010000005.1, from coordinate 60,624 downwards.
AATACAAAACATAATTATTGCTGTTAGAGATAATTTTTTCATCGTTTATATAATTTCAAAGTTTAACATCATTCCGCTGTCTTCATGTTCTAGGTTATGGCAATGAAGTACAAATAAGCCTTTATTTTCGGGAAAAGTCATAATAACCTGCACTTTTTCTTTTCCCATAACCAATACAGTATCTTTCCAGCCCCTTTCTGTAGCAATTAATTGATTGCGTCCACCGGTTCTACCTAGTATTTGGAAATGTATACCATGGACATGAATAGGGTGCATTTCTTCACTTTCACTGTTATCAAATGTCCAAATTTCTGTAGTTCCAGCTTTCACTGAAAAATCTATGGTATTCATATCAAATGATTTTCCGTTAATCGTATGTGTCATCATACTTCCCATGCCAGCCATTCCATGTCCACCACCATACATGGAGTGCCCAGCTTGTTTTAAACTGAAATTTCGGTTGTAGGTTGATTGAGATTCTGGAATAACTCCAATAACCGAAAGGAGTGAAGGTAAGGCGAATGAATTGCTTGCCTCTTTATTTACTTTAAATTTTAAAATCTTGAATGATTCGCTTCCCTGATCAGGATCTCCTGCAAATATCTGATTGATTAAAAACACTTCTTCGCCTAAGGTTTCTCCACTAAAATCGATGAGTAAATCGGCTCGTTCGCCTGGAGCCAATAACAAAGACGATGTATTTTCTGGTGAAGTTAATAAACCTCCATCTGAGCCAATAACAACAAAGCTTTTACTATTGCTTAATGCCAAATTATATACCCTAGCTGTAGATCCATTCACTACTCTAACGCGATACCAGGTTTTGGCTACTTCTATTACTGGTGAATGAACTCCATTAACGGTTATGTAAGAACCAAAATATCCTGTCATAATATCATTCGAGGTGGGTGAATAATTAAGACTGCCATCGGTATAAATACGTTTATCTTGAATAACTAAAGAAATTTCGTAAGCTCCAGAAGGTAAATTTAAGGCTTGTTCTTCGGCATCGTTCACAATAAACAGACCGGCTAAACCCATATATACTTGATGAGCTGTTTTACCATGAGGATGTGGATGAAACCAGTAAGTACCTGCCCTTTGATTAATAGTAAACTGATAATTAAATGAACCACCAGCTGCAATTATGTTTTTGGGATGTCCATCCATGTTTTGATTCACTAATAATCCATGCCAATGAATATTGGTTTCTTCGGATAACTGATTTTGAAAAGAAATATTGGCCATTTCTCCTTTGTTTATTTTGTATACAGGACCTAAAATACCATCGCCATATCCCCAAACAGTACTTTTTTTAGTGGGTACAATATTAAATGAATTCGATTTTGCAAGTAATGCTTCCTTTGGGAAACGAGGACTAGGTATTGCCAGGTTAGTGGTGAAACCTCCCTCAATAACATTAGTTGCAGAACCAGTATTCATCATATCCTTTTTGCACGATTTCAATAGGTAAGAAATACCTCCAATAGAAATAAATGTACCTAGAGCACTTATGTTTTTTATAAAATTTCTTCTTTGCATCGTATCAGTTTAATAAAGGAGGAGATTTAAACTCCCCCCTCCTTATATTTAGTTATTGTACTGTAACAGTTTTTGTTGTTTCGTCTGATTTTTTACTGTTCATACTCATGGTCATTAGTTTTACGGTATAACTACCTTTATTGGCATAGGCATGGGTTGGATTCATATCTGTACTCATAGATCCATCGCCAAAATCCCATTCGTAATGATGTGCATCCATAGAACAATTGGCTGTAAAAGTAATGGTTTCGTTTACGGTAGATGTTGATTTACTTGGCTCAAAACAGGCCATAGGTTGTTTTTGGCAGCTTGCCATGAACAAAGTAGCTCCTAAAGTAAGAGCTAAAAAAGATTTGGTTTTCATAAGTAGAATAATTAATTAATAAAACATTTATATTTTTTTATGATTTGATTTTAGTCCTTTATATAAAGAAAGTGTGCCGAAAATAGTATTGAATGACTTACGAGTTTCTACATTAATAAAGTTTGCATTTCGAATATATTCGGGCAATAATCCTTTTACATTATCTCTAGTAGTTTTAAAGCCATCTAAAAACTGAACCCCATAAAATGCCAAACGCATGATAATATTATTGGGTTTACCCCAATCGGCAATATGTAGCTCGCCACCTGGTTTCAATACCCGATAGATTTCTTTTAGCGAATTTTCTTTCTGTTTTTTGTTTAAATGATGAAATACCAGGCTAGTCAATACGCGATCAAAACTATCATCTTCATAAGGAAGTATTTTACCATGGTAATGATCAATTTTAATGTCTGTGCCAAACTCTTGTTTTTTTTGTTTAGCAATTTCAATGATTTTTTCATCTACATCAATAGCGGTAACATTTGCTCGATTTTCACTCATCCGAATCATTAATGATAAGGTTAAAGAGCCACAGCCAAAATCTAGCACATCATAATTTGGTTGGATATTAGCTTGTTTTATTAAATCGCCTTTAAATTGCTTCTCAGGCATGGTTGATTGTATTAAAGGATCATACAACTTTGTAAGCCAATGATATTTTAACGGAGGAATATAACCTGTCGATTTCATTTGCAACAATTTTTTATAAATAGAAATTTTAGAAAAGCCTGTATTACTTTTAACATAGTTTAGAGTATTTTTTCAAGATTTTTAAATTCTTCGTTTGCATGCCTCTCAATCGATTTGATCAATTTTGGAGTAAAAATGAATTTTCCAATCAATTTGTTTATGAAAGATATTTTACCTCCGGCCTTAATATGATGCGTAATTAGAGTTCCATTATCTACCCTTTCTAGCGTTAATATTAAGTACAATGAAATAGGAATTTTGGCTTTCATTACTATTCGTTCTTTATTTTCTAAATGTTCTAACTCCGTTAAAGTCCATCGATAGTTCAATTTAAATCCATCAATAATTTCTTTGTAATAAAAGACAGAACCAATAGTATCGTTTGTAGCTTTAATTATTTTGTAGTCTTTATGCTCCGGATGCCATTGTTTATATTGATTAACATCTAAACCTAATAAGAATTGAAGGATTTTTTCCTTGTCTTTTCCTTCAATAAGTACTTTCGTTACATGTTCGAGCATATTTTTTTCAATTACATTTTGACTTTGAAAATTTTTACAAAAGAAAAGACTCAGGATTAATAAATAAATGAGCTTGGTTTTCTTATTTCCTTTCATATTGGCAGCATTCGGGACGTTTACCATAGGCCTGGTCGTCTCCTTTATATTTTTCATTATCATAACCTACCGCGGCAATGTTTTTCTGAATTTGGTCGAGGGAGATTTTAGTAGAATCGTATGAAACTTCCATCATTTTAGTTTCAGTATTCCAATCGGCATAAGAGATACCATCTACTTTAAGAGAGCCTTCAATGGTTTCTTTACACATTCCACAATTACCCCAAACTTTAAAGGTGGAACTTGTAGTATTCTTGTTTGTGTTATTACATGCTATTGCCGATATTATGAATATCGCAATAGCTAAATATAGCTTTTGCATAGTTTTTTGAATTAAATAAATGATTAATTAATGAGATAAAATGAAAATGCATCCACATAAAGTATGTGAATGTTACGTTAGTAGAAAACTAACATATAAGGAGATTCTAAATACGAAAAGTGCTTATGAAAAGATAGATAGGTATTGATAGCGCATCCGGGGGTGCATGGCTTTTATAAAAAACAGTAGCAAAAACATTGAATTTTTGAAGTCCCTCAGAAACAGCATGCTGCATATCTAAAAAAACAAAGCTATCTATGGGTGCTTTTATCTTTCCTTGCTGAACATGGGTGTCTTTAATTTTTACAATGACAGATTGGTCATCGCAACAACCTTTGCTTTTTTTAGCATCACCACAACATCCATCACTATCTGGTTTTGATAGAAAAGAAATCTCCTTCAATTTACCACCACAAAAATGCTGAGATATGAGAACACCACAGCTTGTGAGTAAATAAAATACTAATAATAATATGGCAGAAATCTTTTTCACTAAATGCAAATATACGAAAATATTATAATTCATTCTTTTCAATAATTTTCATGATTTATTGGGATATATATTGCTATTTCCATCCTTCTGAAAAGAAATTTTTTAACCTACCTCATATTTGCTCTTCCATGAGCAAAAAGCTAAAATATTATCTCAAAAAATCAATACAAATTCTGATTCCCCATCAGCTAAAAATTGATAATATTTTTGCTTTATTTTTTCATAACTGGTTGATTATCATTATAATTGTATTTTATTTTCGAGGTTTAAATAAACCTCGAAATTCGTTCTTTTTTTCAGTAAATAATATTCTTGGTACCCGATGAGATTCGATACTGAAAATAGAAAACTCTCATTGGTTGAATGTAAAAAAATACTCAACTCAGATAGTTTAAATTATACTGATGAGGAAGTATTGAAAATAAGGGATTGGTTATATCATATGATGGATATTGCTATTGATGCGATCGATAAAAACGCGAATACACCTATAGAATTTATAGACTCAACAGAAATTAAAAACAAAGGAATACCTTAAAAAATACTTATGAAAAGAAGAGCCATTATTTATACCCGTGTATCAACCGACGAACAAAACAACGGATACAGTCCTTCAGACCAAAAAGATAAGCTCTATAAGTATTGCGAACACCATAACATTGAAGCAGTTGGTTTTTTTCACGATGATGAAAGCGGTAAATCATTCAATCGTCCCGAATGGATTAAAATAATGCAATTCATTAAAAAGAATAAGGGATATGTTGATAATATCTTATTCTTAAAATGGGATAGATTCTCTCGAAATGTTGCAGAAGCATATATTACCATTCGAGATTTGAAGAAAATGGGGGTAGAACCTCAATCCATAGAGCAACCTTTAGATTTTGAAATTCCTGAAAGCAAGATTATGTTGGCTATATATTTAGCCGCTCCAGAAGTAGATAACGATCGCAGATCTTTAAATATTTTTCATGGTATGCGAAGAGGGAAAAAGGAAGGGCGTTGGTTAGGTACTTGTTTAAAGGGATATATTAATATTCGCGATGAAAACAACAGACCCACTATTGCACCAGAAGGAGGTACAAAAGAGCAACTGATTAAACGTGCTTTTAGTGAGTATGCAACAGGTATGTATAATATTGAAGAGCTAAGACGTAAGTTAAATAAAGAAGGATTAAAGAGTAGCCGAAATGCATTTTGGCTACTTTTAAGAAACAAAGGATATATAGGCAAGGTATTTGTACCAGCTCATAAAGATGAACCAGCTTATTGGGTTGATGGGATTCATAAAGCAATAATTGACGAAGATACCTTCTATACCGTGCAAGACATTTTAGATGGCCGAAAAAAGAAACTTCCTAATAAACGTAAGACTATTCGCGATGAATTTCCTTTGCGAGGATATTTGATTTGTCCACTATGTGACAAAATGCTTACCGGTTCAGCATCCAGAGGCAGGGCAGGCGGGCGCTTTTTTTATTATCATTGCTCTAGTGGGTGTAAAGAAAGGCAAAAAGCAAGTGTAGTTAATGATAAAATTATTTCATTCTTAGCGCAAAATAAAGTTAATCATAAAGTAATCAATCTATTTGCGAGTATGTTGAAACAACAATTTAAAGTAAACAATACATCTGGCAGAAAGGAGCTTGAAACAATTGAAAAATCGATCGACAAGTTAAATCAACGATTAAAAAACGCAAGAGAATTGATGCTCGATGGAGAATTTTCGGCAAGCGAATACAAAGAGATGAGAACCGAAATTGAAAATGACCTGGATAAATTGAATAGAGAAAAAATGCAATTTCTTCAGGGAATTCAAAACTACGATTCAAAAATTGACGATTGCCTCGAGTTGTTCTTAAATATCGATAAATACTACGTTTTAAAGGATACAATGGTGAAACAAAAGATCATTGGTTCGGTTTTTCCTGAAAAATTGATATTTCAAAATAATCAATATCGAACCACCAAAACGAATGATGTTTTTAATTTAATTCTCGCTTTGGACAAGGATTTTGAAGGAAACAAAAAAGGGAAGAAATTTGAAAATTCAAATTCTTCCCTTAGAGTAGCCCGTACGGGAATCGAACCCGTGTTACCAGAATGAAAATCTGGTGTCCTAACCCCTAGACGAACGGGCCATTTCCTTAATGGTTTGCAAATGTAATTATTTTTTCAGAAGATCAAAAATATTTTCATCAGAAATGAGATGAATTAACCTTCTTACTCAAACATGGTTCCTTGGGGGCTTTAAAAGCAATTCCGTCCCCGAAACAAATTCAGAGCGCATCCTCATTGACAAACCTTAGGTGGGCGATGAAACGAGGTAAGCTTATTCTGGCATGTTGTTTCTCTTTTTCCTTTGGAAGAAAAAAGGAGGTCTATTATACCCCTCCAAAAAATTAATTTTGAGTTTTTTCTATCCCAAAATAACCTAACACCTCATCGCCCCGAGGATCCCGTAAGATTGAATCTTCCTCCGAAATAAAAGTAATTTCCCATAATTTTTTTTCGAAATATGAAAAAGAATCGAAGGGTTTAATTAAAAGAAAAAATTCATCCGCTATCTTTTCGAGTAATTGCAATTGACTGACCCTTTCTAACTGACGTGGAGTATTAAAATAAATATTCATCATGTTTTTTTCTTTAAAATAGATTTTTGCTACTTTAGCATCCGAAAAACTTTTTCTAATATGTGTAAAGACGCCATTTTTATTGGCATTATCCAGGATTTCGTATTTGGCATATAATTCAAAATTATACAAGCAAAATTGAACTTCGGATTTGTTTAATTGCTCCAATAAATCTGGATTTGTCTGGGTCAATATTTCAGTTAATTTTAAATATAAAACCCGTGCCTTTTCTTCTTCTACATAGGCAATTTCGTCTAAAATATAATTCCAGGGCGATAAAAGCCCTATATCATTAAAGGAATCAACAAATACAGAAACAATTTGCCTATTATTTCTGTCAGGAAAAACCTGAATATTAATAACGGAAATATTAAATGATGCACTCATCCATTGAGCAAAGGATTCAAATATTGGATTTATACGCTCCTTTCCAAGTTTTATTTGCTTGGTTTGATTAAAATATTCTTCCGTAGTGGGGATGTTATAAATAATCATTATGTTATTGAATTAATAATATTACATAGTTCTTTTACTTCAAAAGCCTCTTGCACATCATACACACCTATTTTTTCTCTTCTCAACAATGTTAAATAGGCTCCCGAGCCTAAAAGAGTGCCAAAATCTCTGGCTAACGAACGAATATAAGTGCCTTTGCTACATCGTATTTTAAAATCAACATCGGGCAAGTATTCTTTGGTGATCACAAATTCATGCACGCATACTTTGCTCGCTTTTAGCTCCATTTCCTCTCCTCTGCGGGCAATTTCATAGGCTTTCTCTCCATCAACCCGTTTTGCTGAAAAAAGGGGCGGAATTTGCATGATTTCGCCCGTGAGTTGTTTGCACGCGTTTTTTATGTCTTCCGTTCGAATATGATCTGTGGGAAATTGCTTATCCTCCGGCAATTCGGAATCGAAAGAAGGAGTAGTTGCACCCACATGAAAGGTGCCTGTGTACACTTTCTCTAAATTCATAAACTCTTCTATGCGCTTGGTAAATTTCCCCACACAAATAATGAGTAAGCCCGTGGCTAAAGGATCTAAAGTGCCTGCATGGCCCACTTTAAAATTTTTTTGAGCCAATACTTTTTTACAATTAAAGCGGATTTTATTTACCACATCAAAGGAAGTCCATGACGTAGGTTTATCGACCAAAAAAACAACTCCTTCGCGGAGCATTTCCTTTGTTAAAGAATCTGTTTTTTTAAAGTACATGAATAATTAGCGCTATAACACCCACTATTGCACAATAAATTGCAAAATATAATAGTTTACTGTGTTTTACTAAAGTTATCATCCATTTGCATGCGATTATACCTACAATAAAAGCGGAGATGAAGCCAATTAACAGACTCCATGAAGATTCAACATACGCAGAGATATCTCCTGTAAGTAAATCTTTTGCTATTTTACCTAAAATAAGAGGTACCACCATCAAAAAAGAAAACCGAGCTGCCTTTTCTTTATCAATTCCCAACATAAGTGCTGATGCTATAGTAGCTCCTGATCTTGAAATACCCGGTAAGATAGCAATAGCCTGCGCAACCCCAATAATAAAAGCGCTTTTGTTGGTTAATTCAGCTTTCCCTCGATTTATTTTTTCGGATGCATACAAAACAATTCCTGTAATAATAAGGCAAATACCTACCAACACTATATTAGCATTAAACAGATTATCAATGGCATCTTCCCACAATACCCCTACAATAGCTGCCGGAATCATAGAAATAACAATTTTTACAGAAAATTTCTTTTCCTCATTCCATTCATTTTGTAATATGCCTCTTATAATTTCGCCAATTTCTTTTCGAAAAACAACCACCGTACTTAAAGAAGTCCCAACATGAACAATAATTGTGAACAATAAACTACCCTCATCCGGGGTGGTCCCCATGATGGCTTTGGCTAATTCTAAATGACCACTACTACTGACAGGTAAAAATTCGGTAAGCCCTTGTAAAACACCAAGAATAAGAGATTTTAAAAGCTCCATTACATTATGAATTCTTTACCGATGATTTTTCAGAATTTGGGTTTTTCATAATCCCATACAATACCGCTACATAACCTAAGAAACAAACAATGGGGGCTATGGTAATTCTTCTAAAGCTAAAAACCTCATCGTAGTGGAATTCATTCGGGTTTTCTGCTGCCCCGCCCGACATTAACATATAACCTATAACCAGTAAGGCAATCCCGATTAAAATAATTCTATAATTCTGTTTTGCTATGGCAAAACCGGTTTCGTCAAAATGTTTACTCATTTTAAAATAATTTATCTGGATTTATGTATATATATTTTCTAACGGCAATAAATGTGGTGCAAGCGGTAATGGCAATGCCTAATGTAACCAAGCCTAAACTCAGGGTTAAAATGGTTGTAAGGTCATCTTGAAAAATCATTTCAGGAAGTTCTTTTTTTCCGTAATACAAGAGAATAAAAAGCCCGATCACCGATATTAAGCCGGCTAATAAGCCCTGCAAAAAAGCCATTAACACAAAAGGGCGGCTAATGAAGGAGGGTGTTGCCCCAACCAGCTGCATGGTTCTAATAATGAAACGTTTAGCAAAAATGGATAAACGAATGCTGTTGTTTATTAAAACAATGGCTATAACCAATAATAATAGGCTAAACCCAAACAAAATACCACTTATTTTTTTAACATTATCGTTAACCAAAGCCATTAAATCTTTTTGATAATATACTTCATTGACCCATTCGTTTTCGGATAATTTTTTTTCAATCCAGGCAATGCTATCGGGGTTTACATACCCGGCATTTAAATAGATATCAATAGAAGCGTATAAAGGGTTATAGCCCAATTCGCTGACAAAATCCTCGCCTAAATCGTTTTTTAGCATTTTAGAGGCTTTTTCCTGGTCAATGTATTCGGTTCTTTTCACAAATTCAGACGCATCTAAATTTTTCTTTAAACGAATGATATCCACTTCGCGGCCGCTGTTTTTTAAAATAAGGGAAACAGGGATGTTTTCTTTTACGTAATTAGAAAGCTTCCCGGCGTGTATAATCACGAACCCCATAATCCCTAACAGGAACAAAACCAGGGAAATACTAATAATAATAGAGATAAAAGAGGAGCTATTACTTTTAGATTTTTGTTGATTTGACATGCTTAATTTAATTTGACAAACTTACATAAAAAAAATTCACAGATATGTGTCATTACCCATAAGAGCACAATTTTATACAAAAATTTGTTATAAACTGTAAAAGTCTATTTTTTTTAAGATAATTTAGCAAGCTAGGAAAAAACGGATGCATTTTAAAGAGGTTATAGGGCAAGAGAACGTTAAAAGAATATTGACTGATTCTGTACGCAAGAGTCATGTAAGCCAGGGCTTGTTGTTTTGCGGAAAAGAAGGAAGCGGAAATTTGGCGCTTGCACTTGCTTTTGCGCAGTTTATTTTTTGTAAAAATCCTTCCGAAACGGATTCGTGCGGGGTTTGTACCTCCTGCATAAAGACTAAAAAATTAGTCCACCCCGATTTACATTTTATTTTCCCGGTAAACACCAATAAAGAAATTACCAAAGACCCCATCAGCGATAAATTTTTGCCGGTATGGCGCGAAACCATTTTAAATTCGCCTTATTTTACCTACCAAGATTGGATAACAAAACTGGAGATTGAAAACAAACAAGCCTTTATAAATACCGATGATTGCTCGAAAATAAGCGACAAACTGAGCTTAAAATCGTATGAATCGCCGTATAAAATTATGCTGATTTGGTTGCCCGAAAAAATTCATCATGCGGGAGCGCCAAAAATTCTAAAAATATTGGAAGAACCGCCCGAAAAAACACTTTTTTTCTTGGTTTCGGACAATACCGAAATGCTTTTAACCACTATTTTATCGCGTTTGCAACAGGTGCTTTTACAACCTTTATTGAGTGACGAAATTTTAAAGGGTTTGCAAAACATCAATACCACGCAAGTCGAAGATCAAAAGCTGGTATATATATCAAAAATTGCGGAAGGCAACTTTGCAAGAGCCTTGCAGTTATTACACCAGGAAGTGGTGGATTACTCGGGATATTTTTTACAATGGATGCGCTGGTGTTACTCTATTCATAAGGATGATAACATTGTAAAGGTGCAGGATTGGATTGATGAACTCACCAAACATTCGAGAGAAGATTTAAAACATTTTTTCTCCTATTGTTTAGATATTATACACCAGTGCATTTTGTTGAATTATCAGGTAAATGACTTTGTGGCGTTGGAGCAAAATCAGGTAGAAGCCTATAAAAAGTTTGCCCCATTTATTCATATTAAAAACGCTTCTGAGATAAAAGATGAATTTGAAAAAGCCTATTATCATTTAGAACGAAATGGTAGCGCCAAAATGATTTTGCTGGATATGAGCCTAAAATTGGCTAAACTGATCCGTGAAAAGGATGAGTAAATAGGATTTTTATCCGTTATCAGTTATTTTACTCGTGGCTTTTTTATTTTACTTTTGACTTCTTCAATAATTTGTAAACCCATGCAAAAAAATATAAAAGCTGTTTTATTTATTTTAAACAACTTATTCTTAGCGTTTCTTTTAGTTATGCTAGTGATTGAAACACTCACCCCCATTGAAATTATGGAAGCCCAATTTTTTGAAACCCTACATACCAATTGGATATGGTCGCCCATTGTTTGCAGAATATGGCTCGGTTTAATATTCATGACCGCAGTCAGCGTTTTAGTGGGGATTAACAAAAAAATATCCGCGTTTTTATTAATTCTTGTTATTATTAGTGTTTTTGTAGACTTAGCTTTTCTTCAAAAAGAAGGGGTCATATTTATTGGATTTTATAGATACCCCAGTTTTATTGTAGAAGCCGGCTTTTTAGCCCTACTGGCGTTTTTTACAAGTCTGCATTATTATCTATTTACCGAATTTAAGTTTATTAAAAAATATGCATTTATTAAATTTCTCCCGTTTATTCTCATTGTATTGCCTTTTATATTAAATCCCGTTTATCCATGCGATTTTAAAGCAGATTATTCCATAGATCCGGAAGGCTCCGCACAATTCGATAAACTAAAAGCTAATTTTCCTGCATATACTGCCAACGATACCAATACGGTGTATGCTTTTTTTAGTGTAACCTGTCCGTATTGCAAGTTAGCAGCCCGAAAACTATATGTTTCACAAGCGCGGTACCCCAATTTCCCGAAAGTAAAAGTTGTTTTTTGGGGAGAAGAAGAAAGCATACAGCATTACATGAAAATAACCGATACTCATTTCCCGTATCTTAAAATAGAAGATGCCTCGTTTCCTGATTATGCAGGCGGCAGCTACCCTCGCTTTAAATATGTAAAAAACAATACATTAGCCGCTTCCTGGATTGGAAACGGATTAAATTTTGGGGTATTTGATGATTTGTCGAAATTGAAGAACAAGTAAACTTATTTTACCTTTATAAAATGCAAGAAAACAGAACAGAATTAAGCAATTTAGGAGAATTTGCCTTTATTAAAAAAATAGCCGACTCGGTAAAAATTAACCGAACATCTACCATTAAAGGAATTGGCGATGATGCAGCTGTTATTGCTCCGGAAACCAAACAAATTGTGGTTAGTACCGATTTATTGGTAGAAGGAATTCATTTTAACTTAATGTATTGCCCTTTAAAACACTTAGGCTATAAGGCCATTGCCGTTAATTTGTCAGACATTTGCGCCATGAATGCCACCCCTACGCATGTAACGGTGTCTGTAGCTATGTCGAACCGGTTCTCGGTAGAAGCCATGGAAGAATTGTATGAAGGAATAAATGCGGCCTGCAAAAATTACGAGGTAGATTTAATTGGGGGCGACACTAGTTCTAACGGAAGCGGCTTAGTTATTAGCGTTACAGCCATTGGCGAAGTTGAAAAAGAAAAAATTGTGTACCGAAGCGGTGCCAAAGAATTTGATTTGTTGTGTGTAAGCGGAGACTTAGGAGGTGCATATATGGGTTTGCAAATATTAGAACGCGAAAAAAATGTATTTCTTGAAAATGCCAATATTCAGCCCGATTTAAATAATTACAATTATATTTTAGAGCGCCAATTAAAGCCTGAACCCCGCATTGATATTATAAAAAAACTGGAAGAATTTAAAGTGGTTCCAACCGCTATGATTGATATTTCGGACGGTTTGGCCTCTGAACTTTTACATATTTGCACGGCATCTGATGTAGGGTGTGTGGTGTATGAAGAAAAAATACCTTTTGATTATGAAACCGAAACAACGGCCGATGAATTAAATATATCATCCATCATATCTGCCTTAAACGGCGGCGAAGATTACGAATTATTGTTTACTGTATCACAAAAAGACTACGAAAAAATAAAAGATTTTAAAGGAATTTCAATTATAGGACATATTACCGAAAAAAATGCCGGCACCAATTTATTATTAAAGGCCGGGACTCAAATTCCTATTACCGCACAGGGTTGGGATGCCTTTAAAGACTAAAATATAATTTTTAACAAAATACTTTCTTAACTTTAGTTACCTTTATTTTGGAATGGTTCGCACAAAAATAATTGTTGCTTTTTTATTTTTAACAGGTTTTTCTAGTTGTTATTTGGTGGATGTTATAAAATATAACGCCCCTGATGCAGATGAATACAAAATTTTTTCGAATGTAGTTATTCCTAAACACCCTAGCCCCGGTTTTTCATGGGTAGAAGCGATAGACACCAATATTGATCACATCCAGGTGCTTCCTACCGGTAAGACTTTTTTGTCAAAAAATGAATGCCAGTCGTTAAAAGATTACGTAGAAAACTCCACTACATTGGCCTTATTAATCATAAGAAACGACAGCATTTTGTATGAAAAATATAGCAAAGGATATGGTCCGTTTTATAAGTTCCCTTCCTTTTCTATGATTAAAGCTTTAGGTATTTTTCCTATGATTGGTATTGCTATTAAAGAAGGCTTTATTAAGTCGGTTGATGATCCTATAACAGATTATTTTCCTGAGTTAAAACCTGCCCGAAAATTCAAAAAAATTACCATTCGGCATTTATTAAATATGAATTCGGGTATTTATGAATTCCCCATTGTTCAGGCTCCATGGTCGCCCCAACTTCGGTATTATTATGGCCATCATTTAGAGCGAGAAATTAAAAAACTACGGGTTGATTTTCCTCCCGATAAAGCGTACAGATATAGCGTGGGCACAAACACTCAATTATTGGGGTTTTTAATTGAGCGAACCACAGGTAAAAAATTAAACGAATATTTTTATGAAAAAATATGGAGCAAAATTGGCCCCGAATATGATGCCTTTTGGAGTCAGGATCGCGAAAACGGAAATATAAAAGCGTTTTGTTGTTTTTTTGCAAATCCCCGAGATTTTGCCCGATTAGGGAAGCTTTTTTTAAACAAGGGCAAGTGGAATGGGGAGCAAATTGTGCCCGAAGAATGGATTGCGGAAATAACCTCGGCCCGAAACATCAATAAAAAAAGCCATCGGTTTAAATTGGTCTCACGCGAATCAAATGGCGACTTTCAGAGCATGCATTGGTGGGTAGGAACCAAAGGGTACAACGAATATAAAGCATCCGGTTTTTTTGGACAAATGGTTGAGTTATTTCCCGATCAAAACACCATGATTATTACATTTAGGGAACGTCAAGGATATATCCCCCCAGAATATGAGGTAGATTTATTCTATCAAATTATAGATCAGCTAGAAGCTCTAAAACACTAAAGTTCTTAGGGTATCCGAGTTTCCTTTTTATCCACATCACAGGCCATAAAAAAGCCCAAAGCTCCGTTGCTAAAATTGCCTTTTACATTGGCTGCGGGCCCATCAAATATGCCTCCCCGAAAATCGGTTTGCAAAAGAATAGTAAATAAAAAATCATTGTATTCTTTATTAATGGAGTAGGTTTCTAAGCGAATAATATCTCCGGACCTCACTTTTTGATGTTTAATAATATAAATAGGAGCAATTACATAGGTCCCATTCACAAAACCATCATCTGTAAATGCAAATTCACGCACGGTATCGGTTTCTAGTTTATCGTTAATGTAATATTTCCACAAATAAAAATTGCCAGGCTCAGGGGGTTCTTGTACAGCTATATATAAGCTATAACCAGAGTCTACTTCATTTAAAATAGGAATGGTATCAAATAATTGAATAGCTACAATGGTATCCGCATGGTTTAGTGGGTGAATATAAGAGCTGGCCGTATACACCTGGCCATCAAATGCAACAGTTACTGTATAGGTTTTATTGTTTTCTCCCTTTACGCCGGCGCCACTTTTGTAAATGCCGGGTTCGGTTTCGTTAAAAACAAACGTTTGTGCCCCATCAGTCACTTCTACACGGGCACCGGAAACACCCGTTCCCGCGCCAGATCTCGCATAATAACTCGTGGTTTTATTTACTTTAATAATGTGCTCTTTTTGTTCGGTAGTAAAAAAAGCATCGATCACAATTTTTGTGTTTTCATCATTTAAGTCAAAGTTAATATCTTCACTGCAACTGCTTGCAAATGAATATATTATTAATAAACCGACATATCTAATGCCGTTTTGTTTTATATTTTTTAATAGCTGATACATATCGCTTAAAACTTAAAATTATAGGTGATGGTTGGAATGATAGAAAACAAATAGGTTTTAACCGCCTTTGTTTGACCCGGATTATCTGGATCATCCTGAAAAGTAATGGAAAAAGCATTTTTTTGATTGTATAAATTATACACAGATAAATTCCAATTATCTTTAAATTTTTTGCCTTCCCGATTAGGTGTTAAGGTAACAGAAAAATCGGCCCGGTGGTAGTCTGGAAGTCGTGCCCCGTTTCGTTCCGAATATACCGGCACCAACATGCCCTGGTATTCAAATTTGCCGGTGGGCGCAGTTAAAGGTAAGCCGGTGGTGTACACCCACGTTGCTCCTACACTCCATTTTGGATTAATATCATACGATAAAACCAACGAAAAATTATGTCTTCTATCATAATTGGCAAAATAAGGTTTTCCATTGTTTATTTCGGCAAATTCTCTCTGAACCCGAGATAGGGTATAACTTATCCACCCGTTAATAATTCCTTTCGGTTTTCTCACAAACAACTCAAACCCATACGCTTTCGCAATACCGGTCCTAATTTGCCCTTCGAGCAAGCGATTAAAAATGAGCTGGGCATTATCTTTAAAATCCACATCGTTTTGTAAGTATTTATAATACACTTCTGTTGAAAATTCGAGCTTATTCGAGAAAAAATTCTGAAAATACCCTAAAGCAACTTGGTCTGCAATGCGAGGTTTAATATTGGGACTGGATGGAAACCATATATCTAAAGGAGTTCCGCTGGTCGAATTATTTGCCAAATGCAAATATTGAAACATTCGGTTATAAGACAACTTAATAGAGCTGGTTTCCGATAAGCTATATTTAACAGCCAAACGGGGTTCAAAACCGTTATATTGATTAAAAATTTTACCATTTTGATAGGTTTTTACCCCTTGACCCGGAATAGTATCGTGTTTTTCGTTGAATTGATATACAGAATCAGGGCCAATATTTTGAAAAAGTGACCATCTCAAGCCATAATCGATGGTTAACAGAGCCCCAATTTTTTGCTCGTTGCTTACATAAATACCATGTTCCAAGGTATATTTATTGGGCAGTTTTAATTGTGTAAAAAGTGTATTTCCATCCAGGGGTTTAAAATCAGCCGGATTAAAAATCATAAACGTTGATTGAAAGCCATATTTTAGCGTATTTGACGTATTTAAATAATACGAATAGTCGTTTTTAATAGAAAAGTTAGTGATCTCTGATTTCCACTCAAAAGCATTCACTCCGTTGGGTATGCCCAGCGTATAATCGAATTTGCTGTAAATGAGCGACAAATTAGAAAATAATTTATCGGTAAAAAGGTGATTCCAACGGGTGGTCACTGTTTGATTGCCCCAGCCTAATAAAAATGCTCCCGAAATAGATAAAATATCTCTTCCAAAGTAGGATGAAACAAAAATCCGATCCTTTTCTCCAATTTTATAATTTATTTTCCCATTTAAATCGTAAAAATAAAGCTTACTCTTTTTTAAACCCTCATTGTTACTGAATTTTAAAAATAAATCGGCATAGGTTCGGCGAGCCGAAACAATAAACGAACATTTATCTTTAATTAAGGGAGCTTCAACCGTTAAACGGCTAGAAATTGCCCCGATACCGCCTGATACGGAAAGTTTCTTAGAATTCCCTTCTTTCATGTGAATATCCAACACGGAAGAAAGTCTGCCTCCATAGCGGGCCGGTATTCCGCCTTTATATAATTGCGCATCTTTAATGGCATCTTGATTAAAAACAGAGAAAAATCCCATCAAATGAGAAGCATTAAATACGGTAGCTTCATCTAATAAAATTAAATTTTGGTCCACACCCCCACCTCGCACAAAAAAACCGGTTGATCCTTCCCCCGCATTTTGCACTCCCGGAAGTAATTGAATGGCTCGTATAATATCCACTTCGCCCATTAAAGCCGGAATTTTTTTAATGGTTTCCATTTTTAAATTTACGGTGCTCATGCCTACCGAAGACACATTTTCATTGGCTTTTTCTTCAGCAACTTCTACCTCTTTTAAAGTTCGGGTCGATGGTTCTAACTCAATATTTTGCTTTATATTTTGAGATAAATCAATGTTCACCGAAAAATCGGCATATCCAAAATAGGAATACACCAATTCATATTGCCCTTTTGGCAAGGTGAGTGAATAATATCCATAAATATTGGTAACGCCCGCCATAGTTGTACCTTTTGCAAGCACATTAGCGCCAATCATGGCCTCTCCATTGGCTTTATCCCTCATAAACCCGCTAACGGTAAATTTTTCTTGGCCAAGCGTAGTTTTAACAAAAAATAACAAGAAAAAAACGGTAAAAAATCTCATGAAGGCTAATTTTAATCAAAACTAAAAATACTGATTAAACAAATTACGTATTTTTACATAACTTAACCATCAAAGTTGAACTTTAGTTTATGAAAAAAGAAAAAATTTTATTTCTTCTTCTTCTTTTCTTTTATCATCCCTATATTTTCATGCAAACTATTCATTTTCATCAATCTATAAAAATTCATGTTTAAAAAATCAATCATTGTTATTTCCTGCTTATGTACATGGAATTTGTCTCAGGCTCAAAAAGACATAGAAAATTCAGTTAGAAAAATTGAAACATTGCTTCGGTATATTGATCGGTATTATGTAGATACGGTTAATATTGATGCTATTACTGAAAAAATCATAAACTCAACCCTAGAAGATTTAGACCCCCATTCGGTCTACATACCCAAAAGTGAAGTTCAACAGGCTAATGAGCCTTTAACCGGTAATTTTGACGGTATTGGAGTTCAATTTAATATTTTGAATGATACTATTAGCGTTGTAGCTACCATTATTGGTGGCCCATCAGAAAAATTGGGCATTTTGGCAGGGGATAAAATCATTAAAGTAGATGGGGAAAATGTAGCCGGGGTTGCCATTAAAAATGAAGGGGTCATGAAGCGCTTGCGCGGTAAAAAAGGGACCAAAGTGACCGTTTCTATACAACGTAGAGGACAAAAAAAATTAATTGATTACACCATTGTAAGAGATAAAATTCCCATTTTTAGTGTCGATGCCAGTTATATGATTGATGCCCAAACAGGCTACATTAAACTAAGCCGGTTTGCCAATACCACTATGAAAGAAATAAGAGAAAAACTAGATACCTTAAGGCAAAATGGGATGAAGCACCTAGTGCTTGATTTAACAGGTAATTCGGGCGGTTATTTACATATTGCAAACCAATTAGCCGATGAATTTTTGAGCGACCGAAAAATGATTGTGTATACAGAAGGAACTCATTTTCCAAAAACAGAAAATTTTGCTACTAAATATGGCTCTTTTGAAAAAGGAAATTTAATCATTATGATTGATGCCGGATCTGCCTCAGCCAGTGAAATTGTGTCGGGCGCCGTGCAAGACTGGGATCGTGGATTAATTGTCGGACGCCGATCGTTTGGAAAAGGTTTGGTTCAAAAACCCTACGAATTTCCAGATACCTCTGTGGTTCGATTAACCATTCAGCGGTATTATACCCCCGTGGGAAGAAGCATTCAAAAACCTTACCAAGACTATAAAAATGATTTTATGCATCGCTTTGAACACGGCGAGCTTTTTAGCCAGGATAGCATTAAACTACCCGATTCGTTAAAGTACGAAACAAAAAATGGAAGAACCGTGTATGGCGGCGGAGGTATTATGCCCGATGTCTTTGTTCCTTTAGATACATCTATGAATAGCATGTATTATACTGATCTTTTGCGAAAAGGCGTTTTTAATACGTTTAGTTTAAATTATTTAGATGACCATCGAAAAGAATTAACCGCTAAATACAAAACCATGGTCGATTTTAAAAGCAATTTTATGATTACCGATGCATTTTATAATGAATTTCTGGAAAATGCCAAAAAACAAGGGGTTGAAAGAAATGAAGCCGGAATAAAAACATCTGAAAAACTAATTAAAACCCTTTTAAAAGCATATATATGCCGCGGAATGTTTAATACGGATGGTTTCTTTTATATTGCCAACGATTTAAATCCTATCTATCTAAAATCAGTCGAAATTTTAAATAACGGAACCTATAAATCATATAAATTAGTTGATCAATAAACTATGGAAACAGAAATAGCGCCCTTTGTACAGGTTAAAAAATTAAACCAGGTAGCCGAAATTGAATTTTATCATCCGGCCAGCAACTCTTTACCGGCTGATATTTTAAATAAATTAGCGCAAGAAATTACTGCTTCCGGTGCTGACTCGGAAGTAAAAGTAATTTTATTGCGGAGCAAAGGCGAAAAAGCTTTTTGTGCCGGAGCATCGTTTGATGAACTTATTGAAATAAAAGATTTGGCCGGCGGAAAAGAATTTTTCTCCGGTTTTGCCAAAGTAATTAATGCCATCCGGAAAAGTCCTAAATTAGTGGTAGGAAGAATCCATGGGAAAGCCGTAGGTGGCGGTGTAGGAATAGCCGCAGCGGTTGATTATGCTTTTGCAACTGCACAATCTTCCATCAAATTAAGCGAATTGGCGGTTGGCTTAGGTCCTTTTGTAGTGGGTCCGGCGGTTGAACGCAAAGTTGGATTATCTGCTTTTTCACAATTAACCATTGATGCAAGCGAATGGAAATCGGCTGCGTGGGCGCAAGAAAAGGGTTTGTTTGTAGAAGTTCATGAAAACATACACTTGATGGATGAAGCCATTTATAAGCTTTTAAACCAGTTAAAAGGATATAACCCCGAAGCCATGAAAGAATTAAAAACCATTTTTTGGAAAGGCACCGAAAACTGGGATCAGTTGTTAGTAGAACGCGCTGAAATTAGCGGTAAATTAGTTTTATCAGATTTTACCAAAAATTTTATCCAAAATTTTAAAAAGAAGTAATCAGCCCTTACCGGAAAACCGAACCACTATGCATAGGTCAAAAAACAAAATTCAAATATTTCAACTACTTTGCACTTTTTATTGTGTACTTTTTACACTTTCCTCTTTCTCCCAGGTGTTGGTTCCGGTAAAATGGACGTATTCTCAGAAAAAATTAGCCGACAATGAATACCAACTAACCTTTAAAGCCTTTATTGATAAGGGTTGGCATTTATATGCCCAGACTCAGCCGGTAGAGGAAACCCCTATTCTGCCTACAAAATTCATATTTGAAAGCAATGCGGATATTAAATTTATAGGACAACCCACCGAACCAAAGCCTCATGTAGCATTTGAGCCTAATTTTGATACTAAATTAGCCTGGTTTGAAAACGAAGCCACCTTTACACAAAAAGTAAAAATATCAAAAACAACCCTTGTTAAAGGCGAAATTGAACACATGTCATGCAACGATCAAACCTGTATTAAGCCCGATTATAACCCTACCTTTGAATTTAAGTTAGAGTTTGCGACTTCTGCTCAAGCAACGGGCGAAGATACCGCAAAAGCCCCTATTTTAAGCTCAGATACTTCTGCAAGCATTGATTCCGCTAAACAAATAAGTTCTACCCTAGACACAGTACTTAATAAAGCTCAAAAATTCCCTTACAAGCACCCTACCATAGATTTAAAAAAACCACTTGGCAAATGCGATATTCAATCGGATGATAATGTGGAAGGGAAAAGCTTTTGGGCTATTTTTATTTTAGGTTTTATTGGTGGTTTATTAGCCCTTTTAACTCCTTGTGTTTTTCCTATGATACCGCTTACAGTCAGCTTTTTCACCAAAAGTAGTGAGGGGAAAAAAGGGATGCTGAATGCCTTTTTATATGGCTTTTTTATTTTCATGGTGTATATTGTTTTAAGCTTGCCTTTTCATGTGTTAGACTCGTTAGATCCTAATATTTTAAACACCATTTCTACCAATGCTTATTTAAATGTTTTCTTCTTTATTGTATTTGTACTGTTTGCTATTTCCTTTTTTGGATATTATGAAATTACTTTACCTAATTCACTAGCCAACAAAGCCGATTCTGCATCGAATTCGGGCGGATTATTAGGTATTTTCTTTATGGCGCTTACTTTAGCTTTAGTTTCATTTTCATGTACCGGCCCTATTTTAGGCTCATTATTAGCAGGTTCTTTAACTTCTAACGGAGGAGCCATGCAATTAACAGCGGGTATGGGCGGTTTTGGACTGGCGCTGGCTTTGCCTTTTGCCTTGTTTGCGGCCTTTCCAAGTTGGTTAAATTCTTTGCCAAAATCGGGCGGATGGCTAACCAAAGTAAAAATATTGCTCGGTTTTATAGAATTGGCCTTAGCGGTTAAATTTTTATCCAATGCTGATTTGGTCGAGCATTGGGGCATTTTAAAATACGAAGTTTTTATGGGCTTTTGGATTTTAATAGGTCTTGCCTTGGCCCTATATATACTCGGATTTATTAAACTGCCGCACGATACACCTTTTCAAAAATGGACGTTTTTCAGATTGACTACGCTTTTACTTGCAATCTCCTTTGTAATATACCTTGTAAGTGGTTTTAAATATAATAAAGATGCCAAAACGTTCAGTTCTTTAAGTTTGTTAAGCGGTTTGGCTCCACCGGCCGGTTATAGCTGGATGTATCCTGTTCATTGTCCTTTAAATTTAAATTGTTTTCATGATTATGAACAAGGCGTGAAGTATGCAAAACAAGTAAATAAACCCATTTTATTGGATTTTACCGGTTGGGCATGCGTAAATTGCCGAAAAATGGAAGAAAATGTGTGGAATAAACCCGAAGTGTTCAAAATAATTAATGAAGAATATGTTTTGATTTCACTGTATGTAGATGATCGGGAAGTATTACCTGATAGTTTGCAAGATGTTTATGTAAATGCCCAAGGGAGAAGCAAAAAAATAAAAACAACCGGTGATAAATGGTCCACGTTTGAAACCGAAACTTTTAATAGCAATGCACAACCTTTTTACTTTTTATTAAACAACAAAGAACAATTGTTAGTTCCGCCCGTTGGTTATACTCCGGCAGTAGCGGAATACGTTAATTATTTAAAATGTGGTTTAACGGTGAATGCTCAGAATAATTAAACATGATTAACCTACAAAACATACAAACCGAGGTAGATGCCAGCTTTTTGTATAAAGTATTGGCTGAAAAAGAGGAAGACCCCAATGTAGCCAATGTTTTTCATCAAATGAGCGACATAGAGCATAGCCATGCAGTCGCTTTTATGAATAAAAATGGGGTAGACATTTCTCAATTGCCTGCACCCTCCATGCGAGCCAAAATTCTAAAAACCTTGGGTAAAGTATTTGGGTATGATTATGTTTTAGGTATTTTATTAGATACCGAAAAAAGCCTGGCGACTTCCGTTTTAAGTGCCCGAAAAAAATACCAATCAACAATTTCCCTTTCTGATACGGCCCATGTAACCATTCTTAAAAACATTTTAAATAATAACCAAAAAATATCAGGTTCAAATTTAGCGCGCTTCGAAAAAAGGCATCGCTCGGTTGGAGGAAATGCATTGCGTGCAGCCGTTTTAGGCGGTAATGATGGTTTGGTTTCTAATTTTAGTTTGGTAATGGGTGTGGCAGGTGCCACTAGTGGACAAAATGGCGTATTGTTGGCAGGAATAGCGGGTCTTTTAGCAGGTGCCCTATCCATGGCTTTGGGCGAATGGATATCGGTTAAAAGTTCGCAAGAACTTTGTGAAAACCAAATGCAATTGGAAATGGATGAGTTAGAAACCAACCCCGAAGGAGAGGAAAAAGAATTGGCTTTGATCTATATAACCAAAGGAATACCAGAGGATCAAGCCAGGCAAATGGCCAAAGAAATTATGGCAGATAAAGAGCATGCACATGAAATTTTAGTAAAAGAAGAATTGGGTATTAACCCCGAAGATTTAAAAGGATCGGCCATGGAAGCCGCTGTTGCTTCTTTTATTTTATTCTCGCTTGGGGCTATTATTCCCGTTATTCCGTTTTTCTTTTCTAGCGGGTTTAAGGCCATTTTATTGAGCACCATACTAAGCGGATTTGGATTGTTTATAATTGGTTCGGCCATTACCCTATTTACCGGAAAAAGCATCTGGTATTCGGGTTTTAGACAAGTACTTTTTGGTTTAATAGCTGCAACCATTACTTTTGGAATAGGAAAAATGATTGGTGTGTCATTGATATAATTATTCAATAAAATAGAAAACCATGCATTCTATCCCTTTTCAAGCCATAGACTGGTTTTATAATTCCTCTTTCACCCGCACAAAAGCTGCGTTGTGTATTAAATACACCCTATTCGTATTTAACTCCTCACATTTAGAGCGTGTTCGCAAGTTTTCTTTTCGAATAAATACGCGATTATCAAATTCAAAAGGAACATTCATCTCTACATTCGACAATAATATTTTCGTATTGTTCACGTCATATTTCAACAACTCATGCATTAAATCGGGGTCAAAACAGGTGCTTGATTTTGTTTTGGTAAAGTGAATGGAAAGCGCTGTAATTAAAGACTCAGGCAGTATAGCAGGAGTCATAAAATCGCGCATCAATTTTTTAAACTCCTGTTTCCACTCGGCTCCATGCGGATCGACTTTATTTTTATGCCTTTCCCAAATTTTTAAATGAGCCACTTCGTGTACAAAGGTGATTAAAAAAGAGTACGGGTTTAAATTATCGTTTACCGTAATCACATGGTTTTCATGATCGTCGGATGGTCTAAAATCGCCCAATTTTCCTTTGCGGGGACGGCTGACTTTTATTTTTACATCTTCATGCATAATTAAATCAATAATCAGCGGAAGTGTATGAGGTGGTAAAAAGCGAGAAAGAGATTGATGCTTAATGGTCAGTCAGCTGTTCAGTTTTTCATACTCAGCATCTATTCCTAAATCATTGCCATCGGCAGCAGCGGTGGCTAATACATCACATTTTTCGTTAAACTCATTGCCATCATGGCCCCTTACCCATTTAAACCGAACGTTGTGTTTTCTGTACACTTTCAAGAACCTGCGCCACAAATCTTCATTTTTTTTGTCCTTAAAATTCTTCTTTTCCCAACCAAACAACCATTTTTGTTCAATGGCATCGACCACATATTTTGAATCGCTGTAAACAGTAACATCACATTTTTCCCGTGTTAACGCTTCTAAAGCCGCAATAACACTCATTAATTCCATGCGGTTATTGGTGGTTAAGCGAAACCCTTTCGATAATTCTTTTATATGACTGCCCGACATTAAAATGCTTCCATAGCCACCAGGACCTGGATTTCCACGAGAAGAACCGTCAGTATATATTGTTACCATGATTTAATTTGATGTACTCAAATATACATTTTTATGAAAAGACTAAGGACGTTTTTCAATTGGATACTTTTAAAACCAACCGGGCCAGGCCCAAATAACTCATGCGGTAACCCTCGGCTTCCCTCGGTAAATGATAGTTTTTTACCCCATGTTGTTCTAAAACAGAGCCCGTACTTTCGCCCATAGCAATGCATATAGCGTTAGAAGGCAAAGTATTATTTAAGAAAAATGAATTTACATTGGAAGGACTTGTAAAAACATATATTTCATGCGCTTCTATTTTAACAGGTTTAGCCAAGGTTTGATATATGGGAAAATGAATAACTTGTTTTGAATCTAAGGTGTTTTCAAAACTTTTTAAACTGTTTTCAGCGCAGGGAAACAGAACCTTTTCGCCTTTAACCAGATTTTTAAATTTCTCAGACGAAACCTGCATGCTTTCTTTGTCAGCGACGAAAGCCACCTCGAAGCCTGCTTCTTTTAATTTTAAAGCTGTCCCCTGGCCAATGGCAGCCACCTTTTGATGGGAATGAATGGTATATTTTTTTAAATAATACTGAACCGCATTTTTACTTGAAAAAAAGATCCATTCGGCAGCCGGTGCGCTAGAAGGCAAATTTTCTATCACTTTCGTATCAATAAGGGAAGTTGCCAGGATTTTAAAGCCATATTCGTTCAACATTCTTTCAAAAATAGTATGCTCCATTTCACTGCTAATAAATACAGATTTTGGAACAATATTTAATGAGTTGACAAAGCCATGGGGGCTAAAAGTGTCCATTGTACACTCGGAGTAAATTTGAGCAGGAATTTTGTCCCAACTGGCCGATCTAGAAATCCAGATTTTTAATGTTTTTTCTTTTGCCGTTGCATAAATACCCAATGGAACCTGGCAGCCTCCGCCAAATTGTTTTAAAATGGAGCGTTCGGCATGCACAATGGCTTCTACTTCCGGGTTATTGATTTTTTTTAAAATCTGTAACAATTCCTGATCCTCTGAACGAGCCTGAATGGCTAAAACTCCCTGTGCCGGAGCCGGAATAAACTCGGTAGGATCGAGCACGGTAAAATAAAACTCATTTAAATCAATTTCTAATCGATCTAATCCTGCTTTGGCCAGCAATATAGCATCGTATTGGTTTTGGCGCAGCTTATCAATGCGAGTGGGCACATTTCCGCGTAAATCTTTTATTTCTACATCGGGCCGAAAAAGCAATAGTTGTGATTTTCGGCGAGAGGATGAAGTGCCTATGATGGCATTTTTTTTAAATCCGAATTTTTGCGTTCTATCATAGGCTTCTTTTCGAATAATAATGATGTCTGCGGGATCAACCCGCTCGCTAACCGCGCCTATAACAAGCCCTTCGGGCTGAGCCGTTTCTAAATCCTTAAAAGAGTGAACCGCGATATCAATTTCCTTTTTTAAAAGGGCCTCTTCAATTTCTTTGGTAAAAAAGCCTTTGCCCTCCATTTTATCAAAGCTTAAATGTTGAATTTGATCGCCTTTGGTTTTAATGATTTTAATTTCGGTGTCAATATTACACTTATCCTTTATTTGGCCGGAAATATAATGGGCCTGCCATAGCGCTAAATCGCTTCCACGTGAACCTATGATGATTTTGTTTTTCAAAGTTTTGAGTATTTTGTCAAACAAACCACGGAGACACTGAGAACACTAAGAAACACTAAGTGAATCTGAGTGAACTTAGTGTCTGAGTGGTAAAATTTATAATTCATTGATTATTAAAGGAAAGGTCTATGATTATATCTCCGTTTCCAACATAATATCTTTGGCCATTTTCATGGGTCCGCTGATATATTTTTTTTCCATGTAGCTGATGATTTTATCTATAACGGCTTTTGAATCATCGTCCAGCTTTTCTATATCCTTGGCAAAAATTTCGGATAAGGCTACCTGTTTAATATGTTTAATATGCTCAGGCACCTCTTTCATGGCCAATTCTATCTTTCTTTCTTTTAATATATTTTTAAACTCTTTTATGCTTTTTTCAATAATGGTTTCGCATTTATTCAGTTCGCCCTGTCTTTCTTTTAAGTTTTTATTCGCTAAGTCTTTTAAGGTTTCCATTCCAATAAACTGAACATGGGCATGTTGTGCAATGCTTCGGTCAATATCATACGGAATGGCTAAATCGACTAAATATTTTCTTTTTGAATCGCCTTGGGTTAAGGCATTAAAAAGGGCTGGGGTTACCAAAACATGCTCGGATCCTGTGCAACTTACAATAACATCAAATCCTTGTTTATAAGAACTAAGTTCCTCTAAAGAAAAAGCTTTGGCATTTATTTCATCGGCTAGTTTTTGTGCTTTAGATAGCGTTCGGTTAAAAATAACTACGTTATCAAAACCTTGTTTTTTAAGATTGCGCGCAAAGGCTGTATTGGTTTGGCCCGCACCAATCATTAATATAGAAGAATTTTTATGAATGTCTTTATGCGATAATAATTTTTGAAACGCTAAAGAAACCACTGAAACCGGTTTTTTTGAAATATCGGTATAGGTAAAAACATCTTTGGCGGTTTCTATGGTTTTTTTCATTAACAAACGAATTAAATCGCCTGATAAATTATTTTTTTGACACAACTCGTATGCCTGCCGAACCTGGGTAATGATCTCTCGTTCGCCAATGACTAAAGAATCGAGCGAAGAAGAAACCCGGAATAAATGTCGTGCAGCGCTTTCGCCGGTATATAAATAAGCCCGTTCAGAAAAATCAGAAGAAACATCTACCTTTCCCTGGCTAATAGCTTCAATTAATTGGCCTTTTTTTAATTTATTTAAGGTGTATGAAGAGGCAAAAATAAGTTCGATCCGGTTACAAGTACCAATAAACATAAATTCCTCAAATCCGAATTCTAGTTTTATTTTTTCTAAAATAGTTGCCTGGCGATCAGGCTCAATAGAAAGCAGAGCAAGCTCTTCAGGTTTAAAGAAAGCATGGGTGAATGATAGTATGTATAACTCTTTCATATTGCTTATTACAAAGAAACATTACATTGGCTAAGAAAGTGTCATGTAATTGTCATAAACCTTTATTTGAAATGAATCTAAATAGCCATTGAGAGTTAATCAAAAAGCTATATTCTGCCTCGCATAACAGTAGATAAATAGATATTAAAATATGTTTATGATTTTTATCAGGTTTTTGTTTAAAACAGAAAGCTTTTCCCTTTTATTGAATAAACAAATTCGGTAATATATAGTCCTAATAAAATGGGGAAAATAATAAACACATAGGCGTGAAACTCTTTAGCGATAGAAAATTCGCCATGCATTAAATGCATAATAGCCCGCGTAATGCCGCATCCAAAGCAGGTTTTGTTAAAAAATATAACGGAGGGACAAAGAGCAGGACCCTGATCGAAATAGTCAGCGGGTAATAAGAGAATGATCATGGGGGCAAGCGCCATGACACCCAACTTTATGTAGCGGAAGTATTTTTTGCGTAGTTCGGTCTTCATACAAAAAGAAAAGGCTTAAACATAAATGTTTAAGCCTTTTGAGAGCTAAAAAGTTATTGTTATGAGTTCTGACTCACTTTCATTAAGGCGTAAATTAACCCAGGAATATAACATAACATTGTTAATATCAAACAAATTAATACTTGTTTAATTTCCCAATCAGTAACTAAACCTACTGCAACAAATGGAATTAAGATGGCTAAAATGTAATACAAAATAATATCATCCCCGGCGGTAGAATTCGCTCTTTTTTCAATTTTAGTAATTAATCGGTGTGCTTTTTTCTCCATTTTAGCTCTGTTTTTAGCTTCTTTGGTAGAAATTTTAGTAGTGTTTGTTTTTGCTTGTTTTTCAGCAACTAATTCGCTTAAAGATGGAGCAACTAAATTAATTTCATTTTTGTTGGTTGATGCTGAAATAGATTGATCTACAACATTTTCAGAAGTAGCTGTAGAGTTACTTTCTGTTTGGTTTTCATTTTTGTGGTTTATTTTATTTGCTTCTTTTTCCTTTTTAGCAAATCCTTCAAAATAAAATCCTTTGTTGTACTTTCTTTTTTGTAATAACCCTCCGGTCATTACTTTATCAGAGCTACAAGATGCAAATAAGCCAATCAACAAGGTGAAGGCTACCAATTTAAAAATGTTCATGTTTTTCATAGTTTATGTATTTATAACAAAAGTATTTTTTTAAACTCTTCATACAAGAAAAAAGCATGAAAAAATATTAAAAATAGAGCGGTGTTTATTAACTAAATGCTTTCAACAATCCCCTTTAATCCCAAATTATGCATTTTCTAATGCATAATCGACTAATTGTTTGTAAATCAAGTCAATAAAAATTGCCTTGATACAAACACTAAGTCGGGATTACCCTCATGGATGCACTAGTTCAGCTCTTCGAGCTTCCTATTGTATAATTCGGGTTAAAATTAAATCGGCCGAATTTCCATCGCCAAATAAATGCTTATTTAATACCGGGTTTTCTTTTTGCATCATTTGCTCAAAACCCCTTAAAATAGCTGTTTTTTCGGCTCCTACTAAAACGCTGAAGTTGTTTTCAATCAACTCCAACCATTCTGTTTGATCTCGCAAAATAATGCTGTTTTTTAAAAAATAATACGCTTCTTTTTGCAAACCGCCACTGTCGGTAATAACCATGCGGCAATTTTTTAATAGTTCAATCATGTCAAAATAACCAATGGGTTCAATGACTTTAAAATGACATACTATTCCGTGCTGATCTAATATTTTTTTGGTTCGGGGATGCAGTGGAACAATAACCGGTATGCTGGATTGAATTTCGTTTAATGCGAAAATAATGTCTTTCAACCGGCTTAAATCGTCGGTATTTTCTTGTCGGTGGATGGTGCATAAAATAAACCCATTGGGCTCTAATTTCATTTCGCTCATCACTTTTGAGCGAGCGGCAGAAACCTGGCTATAATATACCGCCGCATCAAACATAATATCACCGGTTAAAAAAATGGAAGACGGAAATGCTTTATACCCCTCGCCAATTAAATTATCTACGGCAGTTTGTGTTGGACAAAACAATAAATCAGAAATTCGGTCGGTTAATATCCGGTTTATTTCTTCGGGCATGTTCATATTGTAGGACCGCAATCCGGCTTCAACGTGTGCTACCTTTACATGCAGTTTTTTTGCAGCTAAAGCACCTGCTAAAGTAGTATTTGTATCTCCGTATACCATTAACAAATCAGGTTTTTCAGAAATGACTACTTTTTCAATTTCTTCTAACATGCGGCCGGTCATGGCCCCGTGTGAAAGGCTATTAATATCTAAACTATAATGTGGTTTAGGAATGTCCATTTCATCAAAAAATATATCGGACATTTTTGCGTCGAAATGCTGGCCTGTATGCACAATAATTTCTTCGCAATTTTGCGTTTGCTTTATTTTTCTACTTAATACGGCAGCCTTTATAAATTGTGGCCTTGCGCCAACGACTGTGAGAATTTTTTTCATTTAATTAATCTCCTATATAACTTGTTTTCAAACCGCTTATTAAAGATAATTTTTCTTTTCCCTCCAAAGGAGTCCTACGGACTGGATGGAAAAGAAACAAAAAATCACCCATTCAACAAACTCAGCGCAGGCTTTTTACTTCCTTTTTTTACAAACTTTATTCTTTTTTTTCTCTCGCATCCCAAGCCGCTTCTCCTTCGACTCCGCTCAGGACTAGTCGTTGCTCTGGAGATGCTTTGCTCAGCCAATCGCACAAAATAAAGAATATTTTTTTGAAAAAAGGAAGAATGCCGATTCTTTTTTCATTTAGTTATCTTTTTAAAGTTTGATATTCCTAGTATTTCAATTGTAATGACGTTAATAGATAAATTTTCAGGTAAAGTTAAAATTAGAGAAAGCGCCAACTAATCAAATTCAATTTTTAAAACCGGTAATACAAGATTATATTACATATACACGGTAAGCGCCGATTTAACCCGAATTATGCATTAGAAAATGCATAATTCGGGTTTAAAATTTTGCAACATGTATTGCTAATTCATTTTGGTAAGCTAACTTTGGCCCTGTGAAAAAACTTTTTAAACTTCTCTCTTTTACAAAAGCGTATCGGGGTCCGGCTATATTAAACATTGTATTTAATTTATTGGCCGTTGTTTTCTCTTTGTTTTCTTTTACTTTACTGGCTCCTTTTTTGGATTTAATTTTTCAGAAAAACATGAACGATTATGCCCAAATTTTAGCCAAAGGCCAGCCTACTTTTTCATATACGGTATATTACATAAAAGATGCTTTTTATTACCATTTTTCTGATATTATATTAAAAGACCCGGAACACGGACAAAAAAATGCCCTCATTTTTTTATGTGCCATTATAGGTAGCTGCGTGTTTTTTAAAAATTTATTTGGGTATTTAGCCATGTTTTTTGTGGCCATTATGCGCAACGGCATTATGCGCGATTTACGAGGCCGTTTATATAATAAAATTACCATTTTACCCATTGGATATTTTACCAAAGAAAAAAAAGGCGATATTATTTCAAGAATGAGTGGAGATGCGCAAGAGATAGAATGGACCGTGTTAACCTCTATTGAAATGATTTTTCGTGATCCCATTGCTATTTCGGCCTATTTAATTGCCTTAATTTTCATCAGCCCAAAATTAACCTTATTTGTATTTTTATTATTGCCCTTTGCCGGCTTTATTATTGGCTTAACAGGGAACAGATTAAAAAAAGCATCTATTGAAGGTTTGAGTAAAATGGGTCAATTAATTACCGTTTTTGAAGAAACCATTGCCGGCTTACGCATAATAAAAGGATTTAATGCCGAAAAAGTTATGCAAAATAAATTTAAAGAAATGAATTATGCCTATACACAATTTATGTTAAAGCAATATAGAATAAGGGATTTAGCCTCGCCCTTAAGCGAAGTTTTAGGTGTTTTAGTGCTCATTATTATTATTTGGTTTGGCGGAGGTATGATTTTAGAAGAAAAATCAATCTCTCCTTCGCAATTTATTTTATACATTATTTTGTTTTCACAGCTGATTCCCTATGGAAAATCATTGACCTCGGCTTATTTTAATTTACAAAGAGGGGCTGCATCGGCGCAACGTATTGATGAAGTATTAAGCGTAGAAAACAACATTAAAGATATTCCGCACGCCAAAGAAATTAAGCGTTTTGAGAATAAAATAGAAATTAAAAATGTTTCCTTTTCATACGGCGATCAAGAAGTATTATCCAACATTAATATTCATATTGAAAAAGGCAAAACCATTGCTTTAGTAGGGCCATCGGGCGGGGGAAAATCAACTTTAACGGATTTAGTTGCTCGTTTTTATGACCCTTTGCATGGCGATATTTTAATTGATGGTGTTTCTATTCGGGAATATCAAACCAAAGATGTGCGAAGTTTAATGGGAATTGTATCGCAAGACACTTTCTTGTTTCACGATACCGTTTTAAGCAATATTAAGTTTAATCAGCATCACGCAAGCAAAGAAGAAATTATAGAAGCGGCAAAAATTGCGAATGCCCATTCGTTTATAATGGAGCTAGAACATGGTTATGATACCATTGTAGGAGACCGGGGCAGTAAACTTTCGGGCGGACAAAAACAACGCATTAGCATAGCCCGGGCCATTTTAAAAAACCCGAGCATTTTAATTTTAGATGAGGCTACTTCGGCTTTAGATACAGAATCGGAAAAACTGGTGCAGGATGCCATTAAAAAATTAATGGAAAACCGAACGTCTATCGTTATTGCGCATCGTTTATCTACCATACAAAGCGCCGATTTAATTCTTGTTTTAGAAAAAGGAAAAATTATTGAATCCGGCTCACATACAGAACTTCTGTTGAACAATGGAGTGTATAAAAAACTGTTCGATTTACAGTCTTTTTCTTAATTATAGCACATTGTTTATCAATCACTTAAATTCTGTTGCTTAAATTAATTCTTCATCTTATTATACTTCCTTATTGCAATTACCCCTTAAAAGATTTGATAAATTAGCTTATAAAAACTATATTTACTTCATAATTTTAAAAAATGAAAAGATTTTTATTGCCTGTAGCCTTGTTTCTTGTTCAATCAAGCTTTGCTCAAATAACCTTAAGTTTATCGGATTTTGCAGTGGTTGGAGATTCCATTTTAATTGCCGTTGATACCTTGCCAACAGGAGTTTCTGTAGGCGGAACCGGGCTTCAAACCTGGGATTTTACCTCTTTACAAGTAGAAAGCTCTTCTATCAATCGGTTTAAAGATCCTGTTTCAACGCCAAACGGATCTTATTTTCCTGCGTCTAACTTAGCGTACGAATCATCTACCAATACAACTTATATTAAAGCACAAGCAAGTAAAGTAGAAATTTTAGGTGCAAATGTTCAATTTGCAACCAATACGTTTATCCCTATTTTATCTAATGATCCACAGTTAGTATTAGAGTTTCCGGCTAATTTTAATGATCAATACTTGGATACCACGTATTTTGTAAAAGCAGTAAAATTATCTGATATTACTACTCCCAATAGTTTAGTTGATTCGGTAAAATTAATTCACTACGGTTATTCAACTCACAATATTGATGCCCACGGCCTGTTAAGTTTGCCCGGAAATACATTTAATACTTTAAGAAAAAAGAGAATGGAAATTTCCTATGATACTTTTTATTATAAAGGCTTAATTACTTCTTATCAGTGGGCTTTAGTGCCGGCAAATGCGGTTCCGCAAATTCCTCAAAATCCGGTTAAAGACACTTCTTATTCGTATGAATGGTATGCCAATAATCAAAAATTTACCATTTTATCTGTAGATGCGGATATTAATGACAACATCTTAAAAGCTACCTATTTATATCAAAATGCGCTAGCGGTAAGCATTACCCCTACAAACGTTAGTTGTTTTAACGGAAATGATGGTACTGCAGATGTAAATCATTTAAGCATTGGGTTAGGAACCCCTCCTTATACATACACTTGGAGCAATGGACAAAATACAAAAATGACTACGGGTTTATCGGTAGGCACTTATTTTGTTACTGTACAAGATGCTGCATCAAATACTACTACAGCTAGCATTGTTATTACGCAGCCCAATGATATTTCTCAAACTTCGGTATTAACGCATCCTCAAACAGCTAGTAGTGCTGAAGGCTCTATTAGCCTAGTTGTTTCTGGAGGTACAGCGCCTTATACATATCAATGGAACAACAACCCAAGCACCAACGATACTATTAAAAACTTAACCGCTGGTACATATTCAGTAACCGTAACAGATGCTAAAGCGTGTACAAAGAATTTTTCTTTTGCATTAACTGCTTGGCCAACTGCCATTGAAAATATTTCGGATGTAGAAGCTATTTCTATTTACCCAAACCCGGCTAATGATAAGCTGTTCATAGAAAATGTAGATCAGATTAGTTTATATAATTTATTAGGCGAAACTGTTTTGGTTAAAAAGTTTAATACAAAAACCTTAAACTCATTAAACATTAGTAATTTAAACGAAGGTGTGTATTTTGTTTCTTACAAAACATCTGATAATAAATCTATCTCTAAGAAAATCATTATTTCTAGATAATATTTAAAATAATTAAATGACAGAAACCACCTTTTAAATATCTTTTTTAAAAGGTGGTTTTTATTTTAAAATGCTCTTATATTTGCCCAAAAAATTAATATGAATTTTCCAGCTCATTTAAAATACACCAAAGATCACGAATGGATCCGAGTGGAAGGAGATATCGCATACATTGGAATTACTGATTTTGCTCAAGGCGAACTTGGGGATATTGTTTATGTTGAAGTTGAAACATTAGGCCAAAACGTACAAAAATCAGAAATTTTTGGAACCGTAGAAGCAGTAAAAACAGTTTCGGACTTATACATGCCTGTTTCGGGTGAAGTTGTAGAGTTTAATAAAAGTTTAAATACACATCCTGAATACGTAAATAAAGATCCGTATGAAACCGGTTGGATGATTAAAGTAAAAATGAGCAATCCATCAGAGGTGGCGGAACTTTTAAATGACGTAAGCTATAAAAATTTAATTGGCGCATAATATCATCGAAAATAAAAAGTGGCTTAAACCTCAGAAATTATTCTATTTCTGGGGTTTTTTTATTTTGATTTTGTGTTGTTTGCCGGGAGTTGCTTTTCCAAAAACTCCCATTATCCCCGGCTTAGATAAAGTGATTCATGCCTATTTATATGGCCAGTGGACCTGGTTTTTCCTGAAAGGTTATCTCCATCAAAAAAATTCCTTTTTAAAATATATTGGTATAGTGGCTATTTCTGCGGTGTATGGTAGCTTGATAGAAATTATTCAGCATTTTTTCATCTCCCACCGATCTTTTGAATTAGCAGATATTTTTGCCGATATTTTTGGAGCCGCATTAGTTTGTTTTGTTTGGATTATTTTGAAAAAAAGAGAAAAGGATTTTTCTTAATCAGGTAGGTTAAGGACCCGGCATTCTTCCTTTTTTGAAACAAAATATTCTTTGTTTTGTGCGATTGGCTGAGCAAAGCATCTCCAGAGCAACGACTAGTCCTGAGCGGAGTCGAAGGAGAAGCGGCTTGGGATGCGCGAAAAAAAGAAAGAATTAATTTTGTAAAAAAAGGAAGTAAGCCGTGATTTTTTGTTTCTTTTTCATCTAGGAAAAAGAAAAATGAAGACTTTATTGATAAATTTTTCTCCATTCTCTAATCCATATCTATATTAATACACATTTTATCTTCTTATCTTTAAAAAAACACCTTATGCACCTTATTATAACAGGCACCAGCAACGGAATAGGAAAAGCCTTAGCAGAATTAGCTCTAAAGAAACAAAACCGTGTTTTGGGTATCTCTAGGCGAAATTTGATAGAAGATTCAAATTACACCCATTTACAGGTCAATTTAGCCTTGTTTGAGGAGGTTAAGAATATTGCTTTTCCAAAAAACCAAGCAAATAAAATTGTTTTGGTTAATAATGCGGGTACTTTAGGGGAGATAAATTATTTGGGTAATTTATCCAATGAAAGCATACATGATAGTTTGGTGACTAATTTAATCAGCCCTACCATTTTAATCAATAAATTTATACAAACCTATGCTCATATAGAGGGCCTCGAATTATTAATTATAAATATTAGTTCTGGCGCCGGAAACCACGCGTATGATGGGTGGAGCGAATACTGTTGCAGCAAAGCAGGCATTGAAATGCTGACCAAAGTGGTGGAAAAAGAAAGTGTGGAAAAAGGCCGAAAAAACATTAAAATTCTATCCGTTTATCCGGGTATTGTGGAAACCGGCATGCAAAAAAGCATCCGCTCCTCATCCAAAGACGCCTTTAGTATGGTGAACAAATTTGCAGATATGTTTGCGCAGGGAGTAAACAAAACCCCTCAGAAGTCGGCCGAAGAAATTTATGATGTGATTGAAAATACACACGCATATACAGGGCCCGTGGTTGATTTCTGGCAAGTGAAAGGATAAAATTAAATATCGCTAAACTGAAGCTCGTACAATTGTTTGTAATAGCCGTTTTGTGCAATTAATTGGGAATGGGTGCCTATTTCAACAATTTTTCCTTTATCCATCACCACAATTTTATCTGCATTTTGGATGGTAGTCAACCGGTGCGCAATAATGATAGAAGTCCGGCCTTCGGTAATTTTTTCAGTCGCTTTTTGAATTAATAATTCCGATTCATTATCAATAGAGGACGTTGCTTCATCTAAAATTAAAATTTCCGGCTTTTGTACGTAAGCGCGTATGAATGAAATTAACTGTCGTTGCCCCACCGAAAGCGAATTGCCCCGTTCACGCACGTTGTATTCATACGAATTGGGTAGTTTTT
Source organism: uncultured Flavobacteriales bacterium (assembly GCA_964403835.1). GTDB lineage: Bacteria > Bacteroidota > Bacteroidia > Flavobacteriales_G > JALEGO01 > CAYOHR01. Next base: position 24,338 of record CAYOHR010000005.1, on the reverse strand, counting down.
CGATAAACTCATGCGCTCCTACGGCCTTTGCTGCTTCTATTACCTGCTCCAGCGATACCGAAGGATCGTGCAGGGTGATATTGTTTAATACCGTGTCTGAAAACAAGAAAATATCTTGCGTAACAATGGCTATGTTTTTTCGAATGTCATCTATATCTATTTCCCGCAACTCATTTCCATCCATATAAATGTTTCCTTTTTGGTATTCGTAAAACCGGCCCAATATATTAATTAACGATGTTTTTCCGGCCCCTGTGGCTCCTACTACCGCTAGTTTTTCTCCTTTGTTTACTTCTAATGAAAAGTCTTTTAAAACCCAATCTTCTTCCGTATAGGCAAACCACACATTTTTAAAGCTTACGTTTCCTTCAGAAGTGCCCATTTTAATTTTTCCTTCATGCTGCAGCTCCATTTCCGAATCCATCAATTTAAAAACCCGCTCAGAGCTTACCATGCCCATTTGCAATACATTAAAATTATCAGCCAGTTGGCGGATAGGACGAAATAACATATTGATATACATGATGAAAGCGGTTAATAAACCCAGAGTTACATACCCGGTAATCACATTTTTAGCGCCCCACCAAACAATAAGTGCTAAAGAAATAGCCGAAACCAACTCCACCACCGGAAAAAAGACTGAATAGGCCCAAATGGCTTTTATATTGGCATTGCGATGTTTTTCGTTGATGTTTAAAAAGTTTTTCATCTCCATATCTTCCCGGTTAAACATTTGCACAATACTCATTCCGGTGATATGTTCCTGGACAAACGTATTTAATGCCGCTACCTGGTTTCGGACTTCCTGAAACGATTTTTTAACCGAATTTTTAAACCAATAGGCTGATAATATGAGTATGGGCAAGGTAGTCAAGCTGATTAAAGTCAATTTCCAATCGGTCGCCAGCATCACTGCTAAAACAATAATTACTTTTAAAAGATCGGCAATAATCATTAAAAACCCTTCGGAAAAAACATCGGCAATGGTTTCAATATCGGAAACAACCCGGGTAACCAGCGTGCCTATAGGGGTTTGATCATAAAATTTTAACTTAAAGTGACTTAATTTTCGGAACAAATTTGTGCGGATTTCTTTTACAATAGATTGCCCCAAATAATTAGCCATGTATGCTTGCAAAAATTGTATGATAGATTCTAAAATTAAAACCCCAATCATTAAATAAATCATATTTAATAGACCTGGAAAGTTTTTTTCTGTTACATACCCATCAATTGTTTTTTGAATAAGCCAAGGCCGCAAGGGAGATAGCGAAGCAGCAACAAAAGTAAAAAGAGCCGTAAGTATAAATGCCCCCCGGAATGGCTTTACATAACCAAACAAGCGCTGAATAATATGAATCCCTTTGGGCTTTTTAGAATCGCTCATCAATAATTACAAAACTAATAAGTTTAGGGGTTTAGCGGACAAGGTTTCACTTTTTAACTACGCCAATTAAAAAATAGTCGACGGATATTTTACATCGGTTAAGTACAAACCGCATGGATCAACGGATTCTCCCGCCTTTTTACGATCTTTTGACAGAATAATTTGTTCAAAATCTTGGCTGCTTAATTTCCCCTCTCCCACTTCTAATAAAGTGCCTACAATGGCGCGTACCATGCCCCGCAGAAACCGATTGGCTGTTATTTTAAAAACATAAGATTCATCCTTTTTTTCAAATACAGCATTTGTAATAGTACAAATATTGGTTTTTACTTGAGTTCGTGATTTTGAAAAACAGGTAAAATCGCTGTGTTTTAGCAGCAATTGAGCTGCCTCGTTCATTTTATCGAGATCCAATTTAACTCTTTTATAATAAGATTTGCCTATTTTAAAAGGATCCTTTTGGGTGTGCAGATAATATTCGTAGCTTCGGCTAAATGCATCAAAACGGGCATGCGCATCCTCTTTTACCCGGGTAATATTATAAATAGCGATGTCTTTTGGAAGCACACAATTTAACTTAAAAATTAAGTTTTCGGTGATTTCTTCTAAAACACTATCAAAATGCACATAAAAATTGGTGGCATGCACGCCTGTATCGGTTCTTCCACAACCAATAGTCGAAATTTCTTCCTGCAAAATTTTGCATAAACTTTCGTTTAACTGTTGTTGCACAGAAAACGCATTTTCCTGAATTTGCCAGCCATGATAGCGGGTTCCATCGAACGATAAATGAATAAAATAGCGTGGCAAAGTAATTTTTATAATTTTACACAAAGTTATAATAGCTAATAAAATTTGCATGATTAAAATTGGATTACTTTCGGATACGCATGGTTTTTTAGATGAAAAAGTTTTTCAATATTTTGAAAAGTGTGATGAAATATGGCATGCAGGCGATATTGGATCTATTGATGTATTAGAAAAATTAGAAGCTTTTAAACCAACAAAAGCAGTGTATGGCAACATTGATGGGCAAGATATACGCAAAATGTGTCCTAAAAACCAGCGATTTTTATGTGAAGATGTAGATGTGTGGATTACCCATATTGGAGGATATCCGGGTCATTATTCGCCCTTTGTAAAAGAAGAAATACAAAATAATCCGCCCGATATTTTTATTTGTGGGCATTCGCATATTTTAAAAATTATGCCCGATAAAAAATTAAATTTATTGCATATGAATCCCGGTGCATGCGGTATTCACGGATTTCATAAGGTAAAAACGTTGATTCGTTTTGCTATTGATGGTAAAAAAATACTAAACGTAGAAGTGATTGAATTGGGTTTAAGGGGTTAAACCTCGCTATACATTTTCATAGTTGGAGTAATTCCTAACAAATTGATTATCAAATATATAAATTACTATAATTACTATTAAACTGGCAATAACTCCTGCCCATCCTGCTATAGAATTGTAAAGTTCATTTCCATTGGCCGTATAAAGTATAAATAAGGCTCCGGTAGCATTAATCATTCCATGCAACATACAGGGACCCAATATTGATTTTGTTTTTAAGCGGACGTATGCAAAAATAGGTGCTAATGCGGTGGTCATTAAACACATCATAATTATTCCAAAATAAGGATAATGCGGGTAATTATGCCCCATCAATATGAGGGGTAAATGCCAAAGTCCCCAAACCACCCCTATAAAAATATTAGATTTTAAAAACCCCAAAGGTTGGGTTTCTTTTAACATCAACCCTCGCCAGCCAAATTCTTCGCCAAACATAAAAGGTAAATTGACCGTTACACCTGCTATAATGCCTTGTACCAGGGAAAGCAAAAAAAGTAACCAGGGGGCAATGGGCGGTATTTTCACCTTAGAAATATCTATTTTACCCTCCATTAATTTTCGAAGTTGAAGATCGAAGTTCCCTTGCGAAAAATCAACTTGTCCAAATAAAGGAATGATGTTGGTGTTACCTAAAAGTACAATCGTCAAAAAAGTCAATAAAATTAATACTAAGAAAATTAACGGGGTGTATAAAATCCATTTAAAGTTTTTCTTATCATAGGTCCATCCATATTGTTTAAAGCCTTCTTTATAAATAAATTTTTGAATGATAAAAGTAGCAATGGCAGGTCCTGCCATATATAGCCCCCCAATGAGTATGGTAGAGGAAATACCTCCATATTCAACATGAAAAAGTTTCATTGCTAAAGCAATGGCCCAGCTAAAGCCAAATGAAAACAGGATATAAAGAATGATTTTTTTCCAATTCATAAAGTTGCTTGGCCAAATCACTACATCTTCACTACTTTAAACTCGGTACGTCGGTTTAGTTGATGTTCTTCTTCGGTACATTTTGCTCCATTTTTACAATGGTTTAAAATTTGCTTTTCTCCGTACCCTTTTCCGCTGATTCTTGATTTTTCAATGCCTTTAGATATGATATATTCTGCCGAACTTTTAGCTCTTTTATCACTTAATTTAAGGTTTTCAGCATCATTCCCTCTCGAATCGCAGTGCGAACCTAATTCAATGGTAATATTTAAGTTCTCAAACATTACATTTACAATTTTATCCAGCTCTTTAGCGGCATCGGGCCGAATGTTCCATTTACCTAAATCAAAATAAATAGGCTCTAAATCAACCAATTTACCTATATCAACCCCAATTTCAATTTTATCCAAATTAATATCGGCTATTTCATTTAACGAAACAGGTTCTTCATCTTTTATAACAATTAAAATAGGTACCACTTTGGCTAAATATCCCTGTTTATCTAATTTAATTTGACATTCAATTTTTTCTCCTATTTTTTTGTCTTTTGTAGGGATGGTTATTTCTCCGTCTGCTTTCGTAAATCCTTCATACAGAATAAGGTTTGTAAAGGGTTCCAGGATTTTAAAAGTAACGCCTTCTAAGGGTAATTTTGTTTTTTCGTCTTTTACAATCCCGCTAACGCGCAGATCTAATATTTTTTCTAATTCTAAATCAATGCTTTTATCGGCGTCTTCCTGCTTAAATACAAACACTTTTTCATCTGATAGATAACCTGCTTTTTCACCTTTTAATTTATATTTTTTTCCGTTTTGCATACCAAACGTAAATTTACCATCGGCATCAGAAGCTACTTCTGTAATGCTCACTCCTTCTGAATTAGAAAGGATGATGCTGGCTCCCGAAACGGCAGTGCCTTTATACGATTTATCCCTAGCAATACCCGAAACGGCAATTTTGTCGTTTTTCTTCACAAAATAATACAAATCATCTTCTCCTTTTCCTCCGGGGCGATTAGAAGCAAAATAACCGCGTATTCCGGTGGTATCTGTTACCAAAGAAAAATCATCGTACGAAGAATTAATTGGACTGTCCATGTTAATTGGGGCTTTAAAGCTTTTAGCAGCATGGTCCCAATAACTTTTATATACATCTAACCCACCTAAACCAAGCAAACCGTCAGACGCAAAGTATAAAACATCTTGGTTATTAAAACAGGGAAATAATTCATGTCCTTCTGTATTTATTAAAGAACCTAAATTTACGGGTGTATTCCAGGTTCCATCAGTATTCCAGGTCGAATAATACAAATCGCTTCCGCCGTAACCACCGGGCATATCTGAGGCAAAATAAAGTGTTTTTCCGTCTTTGCTTAAATATGGATGTCCGTTTGAGTATTCTTCTTTATTAAATGGAAATTCTTCGGGTGCTTCCCAAGCCCCATTTTTAAAGACAGTATATACAATTTTTAAGTTCTTTTTTGATTTTCTTTTAGCATAGTTTTGAGTAAAAAAGATATATTGTCCATCCTCAGAAAAACTTGCGGCGCCATTATGAAACTTATTTTCAATATAATGGCTAAAGCGTTTAGGTTTTAGAAGGTCTTGTGTGATTTTATCGATATCGGACTCAAATAAACGCAAGAAAGGTGCTCGGGTGCGATTATAATTTCGTAAAATAAACCCAACTACCTTATGAGATCGGGTAAAAACAATTTTATCGCTTAAAAAATAAGCCGGCGCAAATTCGGATGAAGAGGTATTAATAGATAAATTTTTAATGATAATTTCCTCTTTATTCTCACTTAATTTGGAGGCATAGTTTTCTAAGGATAATTTACGTTCAGCGCGCGAATCCGAGGGTTGCATATCTTTGTATTTTTGAAGATACACATCCGATTCGGCATACTGTTTATGGTTTTTTAAAATTTCGGAATAATTATAATAATCTTCTGCTATTAAAAGAGTGTCTTTTTGAAACAGCCTTGCGTACCATTTTTGAGCACTGTCTTTTTGGTTCAAATGATTGAAAGAAAGGGCTATTTTGCGGATAAGGGGGATATTATTTGTATCCGTAAACTGAATAAATTTATAAATCTCTAATGCCTGGGTATAAGAATATGCATTAAAAAGCTGATCTGCTTTTCTTTCTTTTCTAGTCTGAGAAAAAGACACATTAATAAAAGCAAACAGGAATATAATAAGGCTGATTTTTTTCATCTTAATAAAAAATTAATTTTAGAAATAACGGGGTGATTTAATATGAGCTGTATTATTAAAAATAAAGTCATAGCTAATCATAATTTCGTGCGATGCTGAACTGTATCTGTTAATGACCGAAGTGGGGTAATCATAAGCATAACCGACCCTGAACTGATCCGTTATTTGATACCCTACCAGGGCCCCTATTCCATCGTTAGAACGATACATGACTCCAGCCCATAATTTTTCAATGAATAAAAAATTAGCCGATACATCAACCTGTATAGGAGCATTTGCGGCATATTTGGTTAATAAAGTGGGCTTAAATTTAATGTCTTCACTTACTTTAAATACTGCGCCTGCAATCAGGTAATAATGTCTTTTTTCAGAGGCCTGTGTGTTGGAGCTGAAGGTATTTTCGAGCAATTTTGGGGCAGATAAACCTACATAATATTTTGGGCTATAATAATACATTCCAAAACCTACATTTGGCAAGGTTTTTCCTTCAATGTTTTGTTGAAAAGAAACATCGCCGGATTGATCTGTTTTTAAGGTACTTAAATTGGCCGACAAGGTATTTATTCCGGCTTTTAATCCAAGAGATAAATGAGACTCGTCGCTCATTTTTACTCTATACGAAAAATCGCCATAAAAAGAATTGGTATTAACGGGGCCAATTTTATCGCGCACGGCTGAAAAGCCTACTCCCAATTTTTCAGACCCTAAGGGCGAATGAATGGTTAGGGTTTGGGTAGATGGAGCGCCATCAAAACCAACCCATTGGTTGCGGCTTAATAACGTAGCCGACAAAGCATCTCGGCTGCCTGCATAGGCCGGATTTACAGCTAATGTATTAAACATGTAATTGGTGTACATGGGGTCTTGCTGAGCCTGTAGGTTATTGCCTGCAATAACTAAAACACAACACATAATAGCATTAAATGAAGGTAGAAACACACCCCCAACCCCTCTCAAGAGGGGAGTTTTTATCAAAAGAAATATAATTTTATTCATAAGATCTATTTTTTAATGTAGATTGATCCATTTTTATATTGACCATCGCCTAGGTCGAGGGTGTAAAAATAAACTCCATCTGGAACCGTGTTCTCGCTATCAAGGGAATTATTACCAGCCCAGTCATTTTCATAAGGTGCTGCTTCGTAAACCACATTTCCCCAGCGATTAAATATTTTTAATGTGTGTTTTGGATATCGGTACAACCCATGAATTATTAATTTATCGTTTACATGATCATTGTTTGGCGAAAATGCTTCCGGAACTTCGACAATACAATTTTCAGCTTCTCTGAAATCCGGAATACCATCTTTATTACAATCATCTAGTATTCCATTATCATCTTCATCAATTTCATACTGATCGCCAATTTTATCATTGTCTGAATCATAATCTCTAAAATCGTAGGCTGAATCCTGATCGGTATCTAATGGAAAAAACACCATGCGCGAATCGTCCATTCCGTCTTTGTTTGCATCCGTAAACATATCTATCATTCCATCATAATCGATATCTTTTCCGTTTGAGCCAGCTTCAATAATATCTTCTAAACGATCATCATCTGAATCAAGGTCTACATAATCCGGTTTCCCATCTGCATCAAAATCAATCGGAACACCAGTTCGCGTAGTATCGTCCATTCCGTCTTTATTAATGTCTGAAAATAGATCAATCACGGCATCGCCATTTATATCTTTAAAATTTGCTTCAACAATATCGGTTATTCCATCATTATCGCTATCCAAATCGATATAATCAGGCACTCCATCGTTATCAAAATCAGGCAGGGAAGTTACCGCTTGATGATCATCCCAACCATTGTGATCATTATCAACAAATGTATTCACAATGGTTCCTTTTGATTGTTCATCTATCCCACCACATTCTTTTAAATCAGTTATTCCGTCGTTGTCGCTGTCTTTATCTTTATAATTTGGAACTCCATCTGTATCAGTAGAAACAGGATTGCTGATAGAATTTATATCACTTATCCCATCTTGATTTAAATCCGTAAAATCATCCACTATTCCATCCGAATTAATATCAGGATTCCCTCCTTCTACAATATCAGCCACTCCATCGTTATCGCTATCTAAATCTTTATGATCAGGAATGCCATCTTTATCGCTATCGGCAATAGTAATATCGCAGATATCAAATAAACTTCCAAGCGCCTCTAAACTATCCGGAATACCATCGTTATCGGTATCTAAATCGAGGTAATCTAAAATTCCATCATTATCGGTATCCAAAGCAAAGCCCTCATAATAATTTGGTAATTTATCTCCATCATCATCTTTTGGAGTTACGCCAATATAGAGCGTTGCGGTATCACATAAGGAAGGTTGTCCGTTATCACAAACGCGATAGATAATATAATCATACCCACAAAAACCTAGTTTAGAAATATAAGAAATACTGTCGGGGCCTAATAAAGTAGCGTATCCATAAAAAGGACCACTTATAATAGAAATGAATAAAGAATCTCCATCGGGATCATAATCATCGCCGGGACCACTTATTAAATCTACTTCAATTAAAGTAGTATCTCCGGTTTGTGCAATATCATCAATAGCGATAGGGGCTTGATTGGCAGATTTAGTTTGATGTGACCCATTATTTCCTCCTTTTCCTAATGGTGTAGCTCGTGTAATTGAGGCGCAAAGGCCGACAACTAATAGAATTATCAATTTTTTAAAAGGCAACATGTGTTTTATTTTGTTACTAAAATAGTTTAATTGATGATATTGACAATTTTAAATGTAAAAAAATCTTAAAATAACATTTAAAATTGCATGTAAATTATCTTATTTTTACCCTTAGAAAAATAGGATTTGAAACTTTAAAAACCTTGGCGTATGAAAAAAGTACTAATTATTGGCATGGGAAAAGGAATGGGAATGGCTTTAGCTAAGAAGTTTGGAAAAGGTGGATTTCCTATTATTATGGCGGCCCGAAATGAAAAAAACTTAAAGGAATTTCAACATAAATTGGAGATTGATGGTGTGAAATCTATTGTAAAAACGGTAGACGCATCGGACGCAAACAGTGTAAAAGAATTAATAGAAAGTACCCAACCGGATATTGTTTTGTATAATGCCTCATCGGTCAGAAAAACAAATTTGTTAGAGCATGAGTTAGAAGATATTTTAACAGATGTAAAGGTAAGCGCCGGAGGTTTATACCAGGCTTTAAAAAGCATATACCCTATTTTTAAGAAAAAGGGCCAGGGCAGCTTTTTAGTAACCGGGGGTGGGTTTTCGGACAATCCCAGTGCCGATTGGTTAGGCTTATCGATGGGTAAAGCAGCGCAAAGAAATTTGGTAAAAGCCTTGCACGCTTCTTTTAAAGAAATAAATGTTCATTTGGGTATTTTAAATATTTTAGGATATATTGCTCCGCAAAGCCCTAAACATTCGCCTAAGGCTATTGCTGAACAATTTTGGAAGCTTCACAAAGAGCCTAAAGAGGCGTTTTCAGTAGAGGTGAACTATTAAAGTAGCCAATCTCTACTGAAAACAGCAGCTTATTTTTTGATTATTTTAAAGGTTTGTTTTGATTCATTACTAACTAGAATTTCTACCCAGTAGAAACCCGTTACTAAGTTTTGAATGTTAATAGAACTTAGATTGTTATTAAGTTTACCCGACATAACAATTTTTCCAAGTTCATCAATAATATTAAAATTTGACTCCGTGATGTTTGGATTTAGTTTTACCGATAGCATATTGCTGCTTGGATTTGGAAAAACTGAGATGTTATTTAATTGGCTAACCTCATTTGTATTTACAGCAGTTTCTACAATGATCACTCCTTTCATGCCCATAGATGCATGGGGTTGACATACATAATAGTGTGTTCCAACGGTAAGTTGTGCAGGCAATACTTCGCCACCTCCAAATGCTGTTTCAAATCCTCCAGAAAGTGCTGTTGAACCATTTGCAGCCCAAGTTGATTGGCTTACTTCTCGTGCATTGTGAATTGATGCGAGTGAAAAATTCACGGTATCACCAAATTGTATGGTTATGGTATCCGGCGAAAAGGTGGAGCCTGAATTAACAATAGTAAACTGAGTACATAAAGCCAATTTAGCACTTGAAAGTAATAGTAAAGAAAAGAAAGATTTTTTCATATAGTTTTAATTTTAGATGCCAAATCTATACATAAATTAACATCTAATGTTGTGCTGATCCAGAATTTTATCAAAAATTAGCACCCTATTTCTGCAAGCCAACAAGTGTGTTCTTTAAATTAAAACCCCCACTTACCCTTATCTAGGCCTTCTAAAGCACAATTAAGGAGCTGAATAGATCCAATAACATCATCTTTATTGACCATTTCGACCGTTTGGTGAATATGGCGCGTAGGAATAGAGATAGCGCCGGCAATAGATCCGCCGGGTGTCATTCTTTGTAAATTAGAGGTATCTGTACCTCCAGCCGTTAAAATTTCACTTTGCCATTTTATTTTATTTTTATCAGCAGTTTCTTTCAAAAAAGTAACCATGCGATAATCGCAAATAACGGAAGAGTCCATGATTTTTACTGCGGTACCCTCTCCTAATTTGGTTACCACTTCATCGGCTCTGGCTCCCGGAACATCAAAGGCAATAGTAGTGTCTAAGGCAATGGCAAAATCAGGCTGAATTTTTAAAGTGGCTACTTGCGCTCCGCGAATACCCACTTCTTCTTGCACCGTAAAAACCGCATAAAAATCGTAGGCGGGCTTTTTTAGGAGTTTTAAAGCTTCAATAAGTATAAAAACGCTGATTCGGTTATCTAATGATTTACCCGACACGTTATTTCCCATTTCAATTAAATCTTGATCGCGGGTTATAGGATTACCCACAGAAATAAATTTAATTACTTCTTTTTTAGAAAGCCCTAAATCAATAAAATAATCAGTTGTTTTAGGTGCTTTATTGCGTTCATCATCCGTCATTACGTGAATGGGCTTGCTCCCCATTACCCCCACCAAACTTTTTTTACCATGAATAATAACTCGTTGCGACGAAAGGGTTTTTGCATCAAAGCCACCCAATGTATGAAAACGAATAAACCCTTCATCATCAATGTGTTTAACCATGAAACCAATTTCATCGAGGTGCGCCGCCGACATTACTTTTTTGGCATGGCTTTTTCCTTTTTTTAAAGCAATAATATTGCCCATATTGTCGATTTCAACGGAATCTACATGTCCCTTTAATTCGCGCAATACAACTTCTCTTATTCTTTGTTCAAACCCTGATGTGCCGGGCGTTTCGCTAATTTCTTTTAGGAGTTTAATGTTTAGTTTCATCTTTAAAAGTATTAAGTACGAAGTATTACGTATTAAGTAAAAAAGACAGAATTAAACCCCTCTTAATACTTAAGACATAATACTTAATACCTTATTCTACATGGCTTAGTTTAATCATATTGGTTTGACCTTTTTCATTAATAGGCATACTGGCCACATTAATGACCAAATCATTTTCTTGCACCAATCCGTTTTTACGCAATATAAATTTAATATCGGCAATGGTATGGTCGGTACTTACAAATTTATCGTAGTATAGGCCATATACGCCCCAAACCAAGCTTAACGTGTTCAGTATTTTTCGATTGCTTGTGCAGGCGAAAATTTTTGTTTTAGGCCGATAACTTGATATTTTAATAGCCGAATAACCAGAAAAAGTCATGGCAACCACGGCCGCTGCACCTACTGATTTAGTAAGTACGCAGGCACTTTGGCAAACAGCATCCGTCACTAATCGTTTATCGTTTAATTTTAATTCGTGATGTAAATTATAAATGGCTTCGTGTTTTTCTGATTCGTAAATAATTTTGGACATCATCTCAATCACCTGTACCGGATATTTACCAACGGATGTTTCACCACTTAACATCACTGCATCCGCGCCGTCCATCACCGCATTCGCCACATCATTCACTTCCGCACGGGTGGGAGTAATGTTTTGGATCATGGTCTCCATCATTTGTGTAGCAATAATAACCGGTTTAGCAGCCGTATGGCATTTCGCCACCATTTCTTTCTGAATTAAAGGAACCTCCTGGATTGGGATTTCCACACCCAAATCGCCCCGGGCCACCATAATGGCATCGGTTTCACGAATAATATCATCCAATTCTAAAATGGCTTCCGGTTTTTCAATTTTAGCAATTACACGGGCATCACTTTTAGCTTCTTTTAATAAGTGTTTTAATTCAATAATATCCGAAGCAGATCTCACAAAAGAAAGCGCAATCCATTGAACATCCAGCGTTAAAATAAACTCTAAATCCTTTTTGTCATGCGGGGTAAGACTAGGTAATGATATTTTAGTTAAGGGGAGATTTACTCCTTTATTGGAAGATAAATTACCTCCGTATAATACCTTGCATTTTACCTCATCTTTTCCGTTGGTTTCTACTACTTCTAATTGAAGTTTACCATCGTCAATTAAAACTTTATCCTTTGGTTTAACATCAATCGCAAAATGCGAGTATTTAATGGGTATACGGGTAGAAGTCCCCACAAATTTATCGGTGCTAATGGTAATAATTTCGTTTTCTTTTAAAACAACCGAGTTGTTTTCTATTTCACCAACGCGCAGTTTTGGTCCGCCCAAATCGGCTAATACAGCCACATAGGTATTTAATTCTTCGTTTAATTCTTTAATGGCATTTACGGCCAGCAAGTGTTCTTCGTGCCGACTGTGAGAAAAGTTTAACCTAAAAACATTCACCCCCGCTAAAATCATGTTTCTTAAAACATCCTTAGAGGCGCATGCGGGGCCAATTGTTGCGATTATTTTTGTTTTATTCAGTGCCATATTTCGTTTTTGAAAAGCTTTCTAAGGTAATAATAATATGAATATCCTTTACAAATCATTGAAAAAAGGATGTTAAATTATCTTTAAATTCAAAGTTGAGTATTTTTTACAAGAAAATTTGCTGATTTATGTCATGTGAAAAAAATATTTTACTTTATATTGCATGCCTAATATTATCCGGTTAACCATGTCGAAACTATACATTATACCTACCCCCATAGGAAATCTGGAAGATATTACTTTACGTGCCCTCCGGATTTTAAAAGAAGTAGATTTGGTATTGGCAGAAGATACCCGCCAAACCTTAAAGCTATTTCATCATTATCAAATTGAAAAACCCTTGTACTCTTTTCACATGCATAATGAGCATCATAAATTACCAGATTATATTCATCAATTAAAACAAGGCAAAACCATTGCATTGGTTTCAGATGCAGGTACTCCGGGTATTTCTGATCCGGGATTTTTAATTGTACGGGAATGTGTAAAAGAGGGAATTAAAGTAGAATGTTTACCGGGCGCAACCGCTTTTGTTCCTGCTTTAGTAGCCTCCGGATTACCCTGCGATACCTTCATTTTTCAAGGGTTTTTACCCGTAAAAAAGGGCCGACAAACTATTTTTAAGGCTCTGACTGAGGAGGAAAAAACCATTGTTATATATGAATCGCCTCATAAATTAAACAAAACACTAAAAGATTTGGAGACTTATTTTAAACCCAATACACAAGTAGTAGTGGTGCGTGAAATAAGCAAAATATATGAGGAATTTGTTCGGGGAAATATTGCGGAAGTAAAGGCGCATTTTGAGAAAATTGCCCCCCGCGGCGAAATTGTTTTATTGATTAAAAACCTTTCTTAATCTGCCTGCAAACAGGCAAGATTCAATCGTCATTGCGAGCGAAACGAAGTGTAGCGCGGCAATCTCTTTGTTTCTTCCAAGGAAAAAGAGAAACAACATACCAGAACAGGCTTTCATCCTTTTTTCTTGATAAAAAAGGATCAAAAAATCAAGACTTCTAATCCTTTTCTTTCACGTGGTATCCTCGAAATTCTCACGAAATCCAAGCTCTGCACCATGTATACTTTTTGAAGCAGTACAGAAGAAACAGATATGGTAGCTCTTTGAAATAGCAGTGCTTCAAGGATTCCTTACTAAGCCCAGCGCGCATTTCTGCGGTGCACGTGATACAGAAAATGATTAAAGGTCGGCTTCGGAGGATGTAACGCCATCTTTTAACCATATTTTTGTTGAATTATGAAGATCTCTATTAAAAACAAGGGCACTAAACTTGCACCCAACCTGGATTAGTATTAATTTTGCAACAAATTAATACTCCCTGTCTTATGCAGAATATCGATACCTATTCTTTCAAAAATAAACGAGCTTTAATACGTGTTGATTTTAACGTTCCGTTGAACGATCATTTCGAAGTAACGGATAATACCCGCATAAAAGCAGCCATTCCAACCATTAAAAAAATTCTTGCTGAAGGCGGATCGGTTGTATTAATGTCGCATTTAGGCCGACCAAAAAATGGCCCTGCCGATGAATTCTCCTTAAAACACATTGTGAAAGAATTGATTACCCTGGTGGGTAAACCCGTTTTGTTTGTGGATGATTGCATTGGTGAAAAAGCAGAAAAAGCTACAGCTAATTTAAAACCGGGAGAAATTATTTTATTGGAAAATTTGCGATTTTATAAAGAAGAAGAAAAAGGCGATGAAAACTTTGCTAAAAAATTAGCCAAACATGGCGATGTATATGTGAATGATGCTTTTGGAACGGCGCACCGGGCGCATGCATCCACGGCTATTATTGCTCAGTTTTTTCCAAAAGATAAATTATTTGGATACCTGATGAATGATGAAGTGCGAAGCATTGAAAAAGTATTAAATGATTCGAAAAAACCGGTAGTAGCAGTGATTGGAGGAGCAAAAGTGTCTTCTAAAATTGAAATTATTAAACACCTGGTTGATAAAGTAAACGACATTTTAATTGGCGGGGGCATGGCTTTTACATTTGTGAGGGCTTTAGGCGGAAAAACAGGCAATTCTATGGTTGAAGAAGACATGATTTCGACCGCAAAAGAGATTTTAAAAGATGCCGAAAAAAAAGGGGTACATATTTATTTGCCAACAGATGCGGTCATTGCCGATAAATTTGACAATGCAGCGCACCAGGGCATGTGTAATATTCATGATATACCAGAAGGATGGATGGGCTTGGATATTGGCCCAGAGACCGAAAAAAAATACAAAGAAGTATTATTAAATTCAAAAACCATATTGTGGAACGGACCTATGGGTGTTTTTGAAATGGAGAGCTTTGCACACGGAACCATTTCTGTGGCCAAATCCATTGCAGAAGCGACTAAAAAAGGTGCTTTTTCTTTAGTGGGTGGGGGTGATTCGGTTGCTGCCGTAAATAAATTTGAATTAGCCGACCAGGTTAGTTATGTTTCTACGGGTGGTGGTGCTATGCTAGAATACTTAGAAGGCAAGGTATTACCAGGGGTTTCGGCGATTTTGAATTAACAGTATTATTTCCCTTAGATTCTTCAATTTACTTTTAAAACCGTTTAAACGGTTTCTTCCCCGGCAATTTGCAATCATAGCCCCCGGTTTAAACCGGGGGCTATGATTTATATTCGATTTTCTTTGATTTCTTTTTTGAATTGGCCATTTAAATTGAGCCAAACATCTGCCTAACCGCAACACCCGTTAAAAGCACGTAAATAAATTAAGAAATTTTAACTTGGGTAAAAGGACTATTATAACCTAATTTTTCGTACACTTTGCCTTGTGTCAAAAAGAGTTAAAATGGTGATAACATTAGAATCTAAGCGATAATAAAGAGTGTTTAGTTTTGTAATAACTGCCCTTCTTGAGGGTTTATATTTCTGAGAGATAGGAAAAGAATCAGGATGCTTTTGAATAACTAATATGAATCTCTCAAGATTTTCAGTAAAATTCTTTACTTCTTTAGAAGTCCAATTTTGCTTAAGATATAATAAGGTTTTTTCTAAATTTTTAGATGCTCGGCTGGTCCATACGATCTTAAAGGAATTTGCCATAAAGTTTTTTAACTTCAGAATGAGGGATAACGTTACCTTCTTCAAAATCCTTTAACCCTATCTCCAAATCTTCCTGTTCGTCAATAGAAATCTTATCAGCCCAATCCTCAACTTTAGATTTTTGAAGCGCAATCAATTTATCTAAAACTTTAGAATCATGAAGAGCTGTAATCCATTCAATTAAAAGCAATTTTTTTGACTGAATATTCATATTTTAAAAATACGAAAAAAAATTAAAAGTTAAAAGTCAAAAAAAGTTGGCTTAACACCAACCCATAGCTGTTAGTTGATAATTTTAAATCAGTCATTTCAACTTATAGAGAAAGCAATGAAATAATAGTTAGAATGCTTAGGTTTAGAACCACTAGCAATATTTATTATTTAGTGTTGATAGTTGTTTTAGTATCAAGATTTCTTAAGCCTTTTATAATGCTTTTCCAAAAAAAATCATCACAACAAACATAGAAAGAAGTTCGTTCCCGATTCTTATAGTCGATGTAAAATGTAAACTCGTTTCCATCCATAGGCATTATATATGAAAACCTTAAATCATTCTTTATATCTTCCTTATAATAATCCTTTCTTTGGGATATTATTTTTATATCATTAATTTGGCTATCATTAATTATTAATTTTTCTGTCTTAGTTTTAATGACGTATAAAGGAATAATCCATAATTTCAGCTTAACTACTATATGAGATTTGCTAATTGATATCTCAATTTTACATGCAAGTACAAGAAAAATAGTAAGTATTAAAGTAAGAAAGCTTGCCAACAAGAAATCTCCCCATTTAAATTGAGTAAAAAAAATTAAAGATATAGAAATCCAAATTCCGGAAATGTTAAAAAATGAAGAGGAAAAACTACGTCCCCCGATAACAGAAAAGCAGTTATCTTTTTCTATTAACTGGCACTTACAAAATCTATGCAAAATATTTTTCATGAAATAATTCCCAACATCTGCCTACCCGGCAATTTGCAATCATAGCCCTGGTTTAAACCTGTTTTTAAATGATTTCCTATTCCTCATCCAAATAATAACAATACGTTTCTTTAAAATCGAAAATGAGATTTTTGCGAAGCTTAAATGAGGTTGAAATTTTAATGTTTGAATCTGCTGTTTTTGTGCCTTTAATTTTAATTTTTTTTGATCTCAAAAAATCCTCAATCTCTGTATTGAAAATAGCATATTGGTAGGAAACAAGTAAATAATCTGATCCTTGCTCTGTTTTAAAACCTTTTGAGCACCCCCCCAAAGGGTCGAAAAAGTGAATGGTTTCTGAAGAAAAAGGAGTTTTATATAATTTAAAGCTCAGGGGGATTTTAGTTGTATCCATTAAGAATTTTGAATTTTGAATCTCAGCATTTTTTATAGTTATTATTTGAAGATCATAGGATGCTCCACCCATTGTACCTCCGAAACCCCGGCTGTCCGAGATTAAATATAAATCTGGGTCTAGTTTTATAATGGTGTCTATATAACCAACTTCATCTACAAATTTTATGGTTCCATTTTTTAAACAAATAATATTATATCCAACCGTGCTACAATGTGCACCACAGGCTTCCCCTTCAAAATTAAAAACCTTAAATGTGCTATCAGGTGCATAAAAAATTGTTGCTGAGCGGTAACCACCAAAAGGCCGCTCTGCGTTCCCTTCATCATCATTTAAAAGAACCTTGAAAGAATCAATAATAATACTATCTGTCTGTATATTAAAATCAAACATTTGCTGTATCGGAAAATTTATTCTTTCAAGCAAAATACTTCTCATCATTAGTTCTTTCATGATAGATGAAATTTTTTCCTCGCCACAGGGACCCATTAGGGTTGACTTATCTGTTGTACTAAAAAGATCGGCATCAGGTAAGTTAGCTTTCACAAAAGTATCAACCCAAGCTATCTTAAAACTATCGATATAATAGGGCTGTTCGTCTTCAAAATCAAATCTTTCAGAAAATTTACCTGTAAAAGAAATGATCAATTGATTGTTTAATATTTTAGCTTTCCCTGTATAAATAAGCTCAAAATCATAATCTGAAACAAAGTAAAAAGCTGAACTATCATCTATATCAATAGCTAACAACTCATTTTGCCCGTGACATGTAAAACCAATCGATCCATGTTTATCAAAATACTTTTGAGATCCGAATTCAAAAAAAGAATACTCATTTATTAATTGAGCCTGAATGGAGCCATTTAAATAAAATAGGGTAATAAAAAGGAGAAATGAATTTTTCAAGATATAGTTTTTAGGGATAACAAATTTTGCGCGCAATTATCAAAATTTGTGCCAATGATGAAAAATCGTAAAAAAAATCGATTAATGGTAATCTACTCCTCCGAAGTAATGCTTGCTTTCATAAACTCGCGGTTCATGCGGGCAATGTTTTCTAAAGAAATGCCTTTGGGGCATTCAACTTCACAAGCGCCGGTGTTGGTGCAGTTTCCAAAACCTTCTTCGTCCATCTGATTTACCATATTTAAAACACGTTCATTGCCTTCTACCTGACCCTGTGGCAATAACGCCAGCTGAGAAACCTTAGCAGAAACAAACAACATGGCCGAAGCATTTTTACAAGTTGCTACGCAGGCCCCACAACCAATACAAGTAGCCGCATCAAATGCTTTATCCGCATCTGCTTTAGGAACCAAAATAGCATTGGCATCCAGGGTACGGCCGGATGTATTTGTTGAAACAAAACCTCCTGCTTGTATTACCCGATCAAAAGAACTGCGATCAACCACTAAGTCTTTAATAACAGGAAATGCTTGTGCTCTAAAGGGCTCCACATAAATAATATCGCCATCTTTAAACGTGCGCATGTGTAACTGACAAGTAGTAACTCCTCGTTGCGGACCATGTGCACGGCCGTTGATAAACATACTGCACATTCCGCAAATACCCTCACGGCAATCGTGGTCAAAAGCAACAGGATCCTTGCCTTCCAGAACTAATTTATCGTTCAACACATCCATCATTTCTAAAAAGGACATATCTGGTGAAATATCAGAAATGGAGTAGGTTTCTAGCTTACCTGCATCTGCTGCATTTTTTTGTCTCCAAACTTTTAAGGTTAAATTCATGCTGTAAGGTATTAAGTATAAAGTATTAGGTATTAAGTAATTTGTAAAAAGTATTCGCTTAATACTTGATACATAATACTTAAGACATCATTTGTAGCTTCTAGCCGATATTTTTATATTTTCAAATATTAATTCTTCTTTGTTTAAGATCGCTTTTGAAGGATCTCCGGTATATTCCCAGCACGCTGCGTACGCATACTTTTCATCATCACGCAAGGCTTCTCCTTCCGGTGTTTGATATTCTTCTCTAAAGTGTCCGCCACACGATTCATTTCTTTCCAAAGCATCTAAACACATTAATTCTCCTAATTCTAAAAAGTCAGCAACACGGCCGGCTTTATCTAATTCAGGATTATGTTCATTTGCGCTGCCCGGAACAATCACATTTTTATAAAAATCTTCCCGAATAGCCCGTATTTCATTAATGGCTTCTTTTAATTCGTTTTCTTTGCGACCCATTCCGCATTTGTTCCACATTACTTTTCCGAGGGCCTTATGGAAATAATCGACCGTTTTGGTTCCTTTGTTGTTAATGAGTTTATCGATGTTTTCTCTGACGGTTTTTTCCGCTTGTTCAAACTCGGGCGCCTGGGTGTTGATTTTTCCGGTACGAATGTCATCCGACAAATAATTTCCAATGGTGTAAGGCAATACAAAATAGCCATCGGCTAAGCCTTGCATTAAGGCAGAAGCCCCTAAACGATTGGCTCCGTGATCGGAAAAATTAGCCTCGCCGCAAGCAAAAAGCCCGGGCACCGTGGTCATCAGTTCATAATCAACCCATAAACCGCCCATAGTATAGTGCACAGCAGGATAAATCATCATAGGTGTATCGTACGGATTTTGATCTACAATCTGTTTGTACATATCAAACAAGTTTCCGTATTTCGATTCAATTACTTTTTTACCTAAATCCTGGATGGTTTGTGCATCGGCATTTTTAATCCCTTTTACATGCGCTTCGGTAGTTCCGTAACGGGTAATGGCGGAGGCAAAATCCAAATAAACGGCTTCTCCGGTGGCGTTTACTCCATACCCGGCATCGCAACGCTCTTTTGCAGCTCTGGAAGCCACATCCCGGGGCACTAAATTTCCAAAAGCAGGGTATCTTCTCTCTAAATAATAATCGCGGTTTTCTTCACTGATTTGAGTTGGTTTTAATTTACCGGCACGAATCGCTTCAACATCTTCTTTTTTCTTGGGAACCCATATTCTACCATCGTTTCGTAACGATTCAGACATCAAAGTCAATTTTGATTGATGTTCGCCTGAAACGGGGATACACGTTGGGTGAATTTGTGTAAAACAAGGATTTCCAAAAAAGGCTCCTTTTTTATGCGCTTTCCAAATAGCAGAGGTGTTTGAACCCATGGCATTGGTCGATAAAAAGAACACGTTTCCGTATCCGCCGGTACATAATACCACAGCGTGTGCACCATGTCGCTCAATTTGTCCGCTGACTAAATCCCGGGCAATAATTCCACGGCATTTGCCATCAATCATAACCACATCTAACATTTCATGTCGGTTATACATGGTAATGCTGCCTTTGGCAATTTGTTTTGATAAGGCAGAATAAGCTCCCAAAAGCAATTGTTGACCGGTTTGTCCTTTTGCATAAAAGGTTCTGGATACCTGGGTACCTCCAAACGAACGGTTATCTAGCTGACCGCCATATTCACGCGCAAAAGGAACTCCTTGTGCCACACACTGATCGATAATGCTGGCAGAAACCTCAGCCAAGCGATATACATTGCCTTCGCGAGCGCGGTAATCGCCCCCTTTAATAGTATCATAAAATAAACGATAGGTTGAATCGCCATCGTTTTGGTAATTTTTAGCTGCATTGATCCCTCCTTGAGCCGCAATAGAGTGTGCGCGACGTGGAGAATCTTGAAAACAAAAGGCTTTTACATTATAGCCTTGCTCTGATAAGGTAGCTGCTGCAGAACTTCCTGCTAACCCTGTTCCAACAACAATAATATCGATAGATCTTTTATTGGCCGGATTTACCAGATGAGCCGTATTTTTATAGGTGGTCCATTTTTGATCAATGGGACCTGCAGGTATTTTTGAATTTAATTTTGTCATGCCTTTAAAAAATTAAAACGTAAAGTAAACATATAAAGGAATAAGCGCAAATAAAGCCGGAATAAGGATGCTATATCCTAATCCGATGTTTTTTATAATGCCATTATATTTTTTATGATTTAATCCCAAGGATTGAAACGCGCTTGAAAACCCATGCGATAAATGAAGCCCGATAGGAAACATAGAAATTACATACAACAATACATACAAAGGGTTTTGAAATGCTTCGGTCACTTCCGAATATAAATCTTTTACCGGGGTTCCGTCTGATAAAAGGAAAGTGGTTTCTAATTCCCAATGCATTTCTCTCCAAAAATGAGCCATGTGCGTGACAATAAATGCCAACATTAAAGTTCCTAGTACACCCATATATCGGGATGTCCAAATAGCTGTTTCTCCAGAGGCATTAAATTCGTATGATTTTGGCCGGGCTTTCCGATTTTGAATGGTTAATAGTAGCCCATCAACCGCATGAAAAATAATGCTGATGTAAGTTAAATAAGATAAAATTTTAACCGCCAAATTGCTGGTCATAAATTTAGCATACGCATTAAATTGTTCTTGCGCAACCGCCGGATCCATTAATAACTGAAGGTTTCCTGCTAAGTGTCCCAATAAGAAAACGCAAAGGAAAAGACCGGTAAGAGCCATCCAATATTTTTTTGCGAGGGATGATTTTAAAATAGCTGATTTAGCCATAATTGAATTTATTTTATGAAAACAAATGTAATCAGGAAAAGTTTTGATTGCAACCCGATGTATTAAGTATCAAGTATCAAGTATGAAGTTGATGTTTTTATATATTGATTATCAATAGAATAAGAGCTGTTTGCAGGTTGTTAAAATTGGTGTTTAGAACGGTTCTAAATAGTTTTGGTCTATTTTGAATCTAATATTTACACGCTCAATCCTTATACCTCAACCATTTCCATAATTCTTTCCAGGTTGGTTTTTTACCATACATTAAAATGCCGGTTCGATATAATTTACCACTGATCCAGGTTGTAAAAATAAAGCCTAAAATGAGCATGCCCATCGATAAAAACAATTGCCAGTAGGGCAAACCTTCTCCTCCGCCTACGCCAATAGAAATTCGAATCATCATGACAATGGGCGAAGTAAACGGAATCATAGAAAGCCAGAGGGCTGCATCACCTTCGGGGTTATTGACAATACCCGTGGAAGCAATATAGGCTAATAAAAGGGGTAAGGTAACCGGAAGCATAAATTGCTGGGTATCTGTTTCGTTATCAACAATGGCTCCAATGGCGGCGTACAGGGAAGCGTACAATAAATATCCCCCTATAAAATAGAAAATAAAAATGCCAATAATTAAGGGAAAATTAATGCGATTAATGATGTTGTTAGGGTCATATAAGTTAATAGCGCTTATCTCTTCATTTTTTACTTCATCCATTACATCTTGCGTCATTTGGGTGTTTTGGATGACCGATGGATCATAAAAATCGTTAAAAAAGGTTGATTTTAGACCCGCAAAAACGATTCCTGTTAAAGCAGTCCAAATTAAAACCTGAGTAAAAGCGACCAAAGCAATGCCAATGACTTTTCCCATCATGAGCTGAAAGGGGCGAACACTGCAAATAATGACCTCTACAATGCGATTGCTTTTTTCTTCCATGACTGCCCGCATGGCTTGTACTCCGTAAAATGAAATAAAGAAAAATATAAAAACCCCTAATGTAAGTCCAACATACGCCTGATCGGTATTTACCTTTTTTTCTTCCCCTTGTTGATCAAGTTTAAACGGACTTAAATTAAAATTGGTATTAATTTTTGAGTATATGTTGGGATCTATATTGTTCAACTTTAATTTTTGAACCTCAATCACTTTTTCAATTTGTTTCTCAATCCGGCGTTGTGTAATGGCCCCCGGCATTTTTTTTACATACAACTTTGCCGTATTTGCTTGTACAATGTTAGATGGCAAATACAAAACAGCGGTATAATCAGATTCTAACATCAGCATTTGGGCTTTTCCTAATGGAATATTCAAATATTCATAAGCAATACCTTTTTCACTTTTTATGTCTGAAAAAACAGGGTAATTATCATCTACAATTAATATTTTCTGATTTTGATTATCGGTCATACTGAACCAAACCGCTGCAATCATAACCAAGGCAGTAAAAACAGGCAGTAAAATGGTCATCAAAATGAAGGTTTTCTTCTTGACTCGACTATAGAATTCGCGTTCTATTATTAACCAGATTTTATTTTTCATTTGTTATATTATTTCAATGTTTGATGCTCACATTCGTAATTCTCAGATTCCTAATTGGTTATCTCCTACTTTTTGAATAAAAATATCATTCATGGTGGGTAATTTTTCATAAAATCCAACTAATTCTACTTGTTCAACAATGGCTTTAATAATTTCTTTAGCAGGAATTTGTTTGTTTAATTTAATTTCTGCCCTAACATAATCTTTTTCATTGACCATATTCAAAATCTCTCCCCCGCTCCATAGCGCATTGGTAAAATGAGCAGTGTTGCCTCTAAAAATGAACTCGTATTTATTGGTGCTGTTTTGCAATTTTATTTCCTTTACATTCCCTTTTAATATGATGTTTCCTTTGTTGATTAACGCTATATCTTCACATAATTCTTCTACCGAACTCATGTTATGAGAAGAAAGAATAATGGTAACTCCCTTTTCCTTTAACTCTAATAATTCTTTTTGAATTAAGGCCGCATTAATAGGGTCAAAACCGCTAAAAGGCTCGTCTAAAATTAATAATTTGGGTTCGTGAATAATAGTGCTCACAAATTGTACTTTTTGTTGCATCCCTTTCGAAAGTTCTTCTACTTTTTTGGTCCACCAAGCTTCCATTTCGAGCTTTTTAAACCAAAAACGCAATTTTTCGGTGGCATCATTTTTTGTTAATCCTTTTAAGCGGGCTAAATACAAGACTTGTTCGCCGACTTTCATTTTTTTATACAGACCGCGTTCTTCGGGCAAATATCCAATCAAAGCCGAGTTCATATCAGAAAGGGGTTGGTGATTGATTAAAACCTCGCCTTCATCTGGTGCGGTAATGCCATTAATGATTCTAATGAGGGATGTTTTTCCGGCTCCATTCGGTCCCAAAAGCCCAAAAATAGTGCCTTTTTTCACCTGAAGTTGAATGTTATTTAGAATGATTTTTGTATCATATCTCTTGTAAAGATTTTTTATTTCGAGAATGTTTTCCATATATGTAAATTAGAACAAATATATTGAAAGGAAGTTAATAGATAAACATATCAATTACGCTCGAGATTTATAATAAAACAAAAAAGGGGTGCGCTAAAAAAGCACACCCCTTTTTATATACTGGTTTATTTAATTATTGTTTGATAAACTTCTCACGAATTATATG
>CAYOHR010000004.1:0-110887 GCA_964403835.1 uncultured Flavobacteriales bacterium | reverse complement strand
GAATCATTTTTAAGCCATCTGAATAATGAAAAAACCGCTGGTTTAATCGAATAGAACCATCTTCCCGGATATCCACTAAATTCTCTTTAATTAGCTCTACCCTGCGCTGTACCAAGGCATCTTCTTCCTGCACATACGGAGCTAAGCCCATCAATTTATATTCGCCCGAATTGACTTCAAATCCGCAGAAATAGGTAAATGCCGAATATAACAAGCCCACCGAATCAGGATAATTTAACTGTTTTAAAATTTTTATGTCATTCCCATTGCCTATTCCCCAGGTAAGCGTGGCCCACTCTCCTACTCCATCCATGGTTAAAATAGCGGCACTTTCAAACGGAGAAACATAAAAAGCACTGGCTGCATGCGACAAATGATGCTCCGGAAATAAAATAGGCAATACTTTCTTTTTTGATAATCCGGTATGTTTTTGCAGCTCTTTTTTAATGATATTTTTAATAAATAATTTATTCTTTAACCATACGGGCATCGAGGTAACAAAAGACCTCCAGCTAAATGGAGCGTTTAAATAATAGGTCTCCAATAAACGTTCAAATTTTAAAAAGGGTTTATCGTAAAAACTGATTTGATCTACCTTATCAATATGAATATTTGCTTGCTTTAAACAGAATTTAATGGCCTCTATGGGAAATGATTCGTCATTTTTTTTGCGGGTAAAACGTTCTTCTTGGGCCGCAGCTATAATTTCTCCATCTTTCAACAGGGTGGCTGATGAATCATGATAAAAAGCGGATATACCAAGGATGTACATGTGGTTAATTAGTTAATTGGTTATTTGGTTGATTAGTATAAATTATAGATAATCCTGAGCGCAGACGAAGGATGGTTGATTGGTTAAATAGTTGGCTGAGGCACTCGAAGCCAATA
Organism: uncultured Flavobacteriales bacterium; assembly: GCA_964403835.1. Taxonomy (GTDB): domain Bacteria; phylum Bacteroidota; class Bacteroidia; order Flavobacteriales_G; family JALEGO01; genus CAYOHR01. The sequence continues at coordinate 109,999 of CAYOHR010000004.1, read as the reverse complement.
ATTGATTGGTGGTTAGGGGCTGATGACTCATATAATTTAAATAAATTTTTCATTAATAACTAACCATTATTCACCCACAATTGTTTTAAAAGGTACACACCAGCCGCAAGTTTATTCGCCTGGAAGTTAAATAATTAGGTACCGCCCAGTTATTATTGCTCGTATCTTTTACCCACAAATACGATATGGTATTGTCAATCGCTAATAAATTAAAGACTTCAACCGTGGCCCAAATGCTTTTAAAATGTTTAAATGGATTATGTTGCTTCGCTTCGCTGCCTTCTGCCTTTAAAAGCGCTGAAAATCCAATATCAACCCTTCTATAAGGTGGTATTTCCAAGGTATCTCTCAATCTTAAAGAAAGTGGCCCATAGGGTATATTACTTCCGTATAACAAGTTTAAATGAACTTTAAAGCTCTCATATCCGGGCAAATAATCTTGAAAAAACATCCCAATATTTACCTGTTGATCGGTGGGTCTGCGCATAAAACCGGGTTTTACCAGAATGCTATCCACTACCTTTTGATCAACAATAGCCGGGGTTATTTTTTGACCATTATCGTTATAATACACATAATACTGATAGTTATCTATCTTTTCACGCGCATTTAATAAAGATATATTCACCCACGAATCTAAGCCTTTTACAATTTGGCCATGCAGGCGCAAATCTATCCCTTTCGTATCTCCTTTTGAATTGTTGGTTGCATAGTAACGAATGCGCACATTTTCAACATCGTAAGGGACTAAATTCCACATGTATTTGTAATATACTTCCGTGGTAAATTTAAAGGACCTTCCCCATGCTTTAAAGAAATAATCCGTTCCCCCTAATATTTGAGCCGAAGACTGGGCTTTTATATTCTTGTTTAAATTTCCTTCAAAATCGCGCATTTCCCGATAAAAAGCAGGTTGCTGATAGACTCCGGTTGCAAAACGAAAGTTTACATTTTTATTCCACGCAATAGGATATAGCTTTAAAGTAAACCGGGGACTTATTAATAATTGCCGATTCCAATCCCAATAGTTAAAGCGGGCTCCAAAGGTATAGCTGTATTTTAAACTATCTCCACTTAAACTTTTATCGTATTGTACAAACCCTTGATATCTATTCGAAAAAATGGAGTTCTGTGCAAAATGGAACTCATTTAATTCAATTTCTTTGGTTGATTGAATAGCCGGATTGGTATACCCGACCGAATCTGGCGAATGGGGTAATGAATACCCGGCAGAATCAATCAAATTCCACTCCCTATATTCATCATTAATATGCTCGCGCTGATATTTTGCTCCCCATTGAACCAAAGACCGGTCAAAAATGTGTTTACCTATAAAATTCGAATTCAACACCAAGCCTAATAATTCATTTCGGGCATGGTTTAAGTAAGAACCTACGCCTAAATTAAATTTTTCATTGCCAAAACTCTCTTTCGATAAATCAATTTCCAGTTCACTTAAGCGATATTGCCCTAATACATCAAAATATTCACGTTCGTTCGATAAAAAACAAGAACTGATCCACTTAAAATCGTTTTTAAGATTAGGTTTATAATGAAAGGTAAACGCGCCTAAATAGGTATCAAAAGCGTTCTTTTCTTGTCCTTCGAAGAAAACGGATAAACGGATGGCTTGTTGAATGGTGCCAAAATCCGTTTGGCGACTTTCAGGCGTAAAATTGTATCTATTGGATGAAATATGCCCTAAAAAACTAATATCCAATTCATCGTTTATTTCATATTTAAGAAAGGTTTGATAATCTAAAAAAACGGGTTTGTATGCGCCTTGCGTTTCTAAAGCGCCTAATAAATACTGGTTTGTTCTGTATCGAAACCCGTGAATTTGAGTAAAACGATAATCTTTTGATGCCCCTTCAAACGTAACCGCTCCGCCTAATAAACTGGCTTCTATGGTAGCTGCATAATCTTTGGGTGTTTTATAGGTAACATCCAACACCGATGACATTTTATCGCCATACCGCGATTCAAAACCGCCGGCCGAAAAATATAAGTCTTGAACCAAATTCGCATTTAAAAAGCTTAAACCCTCTTGTTGACCTGAGCGCACCAAAAAAGGGCGATATATTTCAACATCGTTTACATAAATTAAGTTTTCATCAAAATTACCTCCACGTACTGAATACTGGCTGCTTAACTCATTCCGCGAAGTAGCTCCTTGCGAATATAACATCGATTCCACGCTGCCCGATGCACTGCTGAGGGCCTGGAAATTTTTAATATTAATTTTCTCCATATTAGCCGGTTTTTCTTCTTTTCCGCTAATTTCCACTCCGGTTAAGGTATTTGCTTTTAACTCTAAAATGATGGATAATTTAATCCGTTGACCGCATTGTACATTTTCTTTTTTTTCTTTAAATGTTGAGTGACTAATGGTTAAAGAGTGCTGATTTTGATCATCCGGGATAGAAAACGAAAAATTTCCTTCTTTGTCCGTTAATACAAACACCTTTTTATCCTCTTTTAAAGAGATAAAAACAGCCGGAATAGGCTCTTGGTTTACATCCGTAATTTTTCCTGTAACTATACAGGTTTGCGAGTAAGCAGCAGAAAATTTGCCCAGAATTATCAATAAAAGTATATACCTTATTTGGACACTCAATTTCATTGGATTTCAAAAGTAATGGAAATAATTTGAACCTTTGTTGAATTGATCATGTCATTTTTTGAAAATAGTTCTTCTTATGAACGTCAAAACAACTTAAATATTATAAAAAAGATGTATGTTTTGCAAACGCAACTATTCTTGGCTAATTAGGCTAAATTATATTGCCTTGATTATAATAACTCCTATTTTATCACAAAAAACACCCTATCTTTATTACAAATAAAAGCAATATTTACCCTATCTTTGTTACAAAAAATAACATAATTTACCCTATCTTTGTTACATGATTAAACGACAACTACTTAACGAATTAGAGAAATGGGTTATAAAACCTAATCGTAAACCTTTAATTATAAGAGGCGCGAGACAAGTAGGAAAAACTACTTTAGTAAATGAATTTGCCAACCAATTTGAGCAATATATTTATTTAAATCTTGAAATTCCGGAAGATAAAGCTCCTTTTGAAAACTTTAAAACTATAGGGTCTTTACTTGAGTCAATTTTTTTTATTAAAAACAAATCGCTGGAAATTAAAAATAAAACCCTCGTGTTTATTGATGAAATACAAGAGGTACCAAATGCTTTAAATATATTGCGATATTTTTATGAAACGGAACCAAATATTGCAGTCATTGCAGCCGGAAGCATGCTAGAAACCTTGTTTGATAAAAACATTCGTTTTCCTGTAGGTCGGGTAGAATATAAGGTATTAAGGCCCATTTCTTTCCCTGAATTTTTAGAAGCCATGGGGGAAACTGCTGCATTACAAAAATTACAGCAAATCCCAGCGGCATCATTTACTCATAATAAATTACTTCAACTGTTTCATACATTCGCCCTCATTGGAGGAATGCCAGAAATAGTGAAACATTATAGCGAAAACAGGGATCTTTCAGCCCTAACTCCCATTTATGATTCACTCATTACATCTTACCTTGAAGATGTTGAAAAATACGCTACCAACTCTTCTCAAATTTTGCATATAAGGCATGCCATACGCACTTCCTTTTCACAAGCAGGTAAACGAATTAAATTCGAAGGTTTTGGAAATTCCGTATATCGATCCCGAGAAATGGGAGAATCACTACGTATATTAGAAAATGCTCTTTTACTTCAATTAATTTATCCAATTTCAACTACAAATTTACCTATACTCCCAGATATAAAAAAATCACCTCGTTTACAGGTATTGGACAGCGGTATGCTTAACTATTTTATAGGTATCCAAAAAGAAATAATAGGAACACAAGACTTGAGCAACATTTATCAGGGTATTATGATAGAACATCTTATAGGTCAAGAATTACTCGCTTTTCAGTTCAACTCATTAAGTAAACTTCATTTTTGGGTACGAGAAAAAAAAGGTTCCTCGGCAGAAGTAGATTTTGTTTATAGGTATGATGGAAGATTAATTCCAATAGAAGTAAAATCAGGTACTGAAGGTAAATTAAAATCACTACAGCTTTTTATGGATAGTGCCCCACACCATATGGCTATTCGGTTTTATGCAGGTGAAATTTCTATTTCAAAAATTACACTCCCCTCCGGAAAAAAATATCAATTATTAAATCTGCCTTATTATTTAGTTAGTCAACTAGAGCCCTATTTAGTTTGGTTTCAAAAACAAATAAAAGATGAGCAAAACATTTAATCCTTCATACTCAGTTGTATCCTTTTCCGATCCAGGTCTATCCCCACCACTTTTACCATTACTTTTTGATCGAGCTTTAATACCTCCGACGGATCTTTTATAAAATGATTGGCTATTTGCGAAATATGCAACAAACCATTCTCTTTAATACCAATATCTACAAAGGCTCCAAACTTAGCTAAGTTAGTAACTACGCCGGGTAAACGCATATCTAATTGCAAATCTTTTATATCGTAAATTTGCTCCGAAAACGAAAAGGTTTCAGCGCTTCCACGCGGATCTAAACCGGGTTTTTCTAATTCTTTTAAAATATCCTTTAAAGTGGGCAATCCAAACTGCTCGTTCACATATTTTTTGATATCTATTTTCTGAACCTGGGAAGTATTTCCAACCACTTCCTGCATGGGTACCCCAATATCTTTTACCATTTTTTGCACCACCGGGTACGCCTCGGGGTGTACCGCACTATTATCTAAAGGATGTTCCCCCGATTTTATTCGTAAAAATCCGGCCGATTGTTCAAAGGCTTTTGCCCCTAAACCAGCCACTTTTAATAGTTCTTTCCGGCTTTTAAATGCCCCGTTTGCCGCCCGATGAGCCACAATAGATTTTGCCAAAGCCGGACCAATACCCGAAACATAGCGCAATAAATGCTGACTGGAAGTATTCAAATTCACCCCCACCTGATTTACAGCCGAACTGACCACCTGATCTAAATTATTTTTTAATTTTTCTTGATTTACATCATGCTGATATTGGCCCACACCAATGGATTTAGCATCAATTTTTACTAATTCAGCTAAAGGGTCCATTAATCTTCGCCCGATAGAAATGGCACCCCGAACGGTTAAATCCAGGTCTGCAAACTCTTCACGCGCAATTTCTGAAGCCGAATAAATAGAAGCTCCTGCCTCATTCACCATAAAAACCTCTACTTCTTTTTGTGGCTCCAAAACCGATTTAACAAACCGTTCTGTTTCTCGTCCCGCTGTTCCATTGCCAATCGCAATGGCCTTTACATTGTATTTCTGAACCCATTTTTGAATGATTTCTTTCGATTCTTGGTATTGATTTTGAGGCGGATGCGGATAAATAGCTGTATGATCGAGCAAATTTCCCTGTTCGTTCAAACAAACAATTTTACAACCGGTTCTAAATCCGGGATCCATGGCCAATACACTTTTAGAGCCCAAAGGCGCTGCCATTAATAATTGCCGCAAATTTTCAGCAAATACCTGTATGGCTTCCTCATCAGCCTTTTCTTTGGAAAGATTGGCAAATTCGGTTTCAATAGATGGCCCCAATAATCGCTTATACGAATCTTTAATGGCTAAAATGATATGAGGAGCACAGGCGTTTTGACCCCGAACAAAAATATTTTTTAATCGCTCCACCGCTTTTTCTTCGTCGATGGAGATCGATACACGTAAAAATCCTTCTTCCTCAGCCCTACGAACCGCTAACAACCGGTGACTGGGGCATTTCTTCAAAGGCTCGCTGTATTCGAAATAATCTTGGTATTTAACGGCTTCAACCTCCTTTTTAGCAATAACTTTGGAACTGATTACGGCTTCTTGTTCAAATAAATTCCGAATCAGGGTTCTGGCTTTTTGGCTTTCATTGATCCATTCGGCCATAATATCTCTGGCTCCTTCTAAGGCCGCTTCCACATCAGGTACCTGCTCATTGATAAACTGGGGTATTTTTTGATCGATGTGATGTTCAAACTGATCAAAAATGAGTTTTGCCAATGGTTCTAAGCCCTTTTCACGGGCTGCGGTAGCTCTTGTTTTTCTTTTTGGTTTATAGGGAAGGTAAATATCTTCTAACTCGGCTAAATTCCAGCATTCATTAATTTTTTGGGCCAATTCTTTGGTCAACAAATTTTGCTCGGTCATGCTTTTCAGAATGGCTTCTCGCCGTTTAACGAGCTCCTGGTACTTTTTTAACTCGTTTTCAATGGCCGCAATTTGAACCTCATCTAAACTCCCGGTTGCTTCCTTTCTATAGCGCGAAATGAAGGGAATGGTGGCCCCTGTATCTAATAATTGAACCGTGGCCTTAACTTGCGATTTTGCAATAGAAAGAACCTGGCTTATATGTTGAATGATGATTTCGGACATGTGTTGTTGTTTTATTAGATCCTTTCTCCGTCAGGATAACATGATAACAAACGGTGTCATTCTGACGAAGGAAGAATCTATTGTAATTACCTCATTGCCAAATACTTCTGCTGCGTTTCTTCAATCGGATTAAAATATCCATATGCAATGTGTGGAAATTCTTCTTTAATTTTTTTCATCAAATTGGCTACACCCATGCTCTCTTGCGGCACTTCCATTTTTGCTTTTTTGATGTACCAATCGGGGTCAATATTAAAATTTCGCCACTGAATCATGGTTAAATCCGTTTCTTTGATGAAGTTACGCAATGCCTGGTACTCTACTTCTGTATCGGTTAAACCCGGAAAAGTAAAGTAATTAATGGATGCCCAACCTCCATATTTTCGGATTCTTTTAATGGATTCTTTAATATCTTCAAACTGGTAATTGCGAGGTAAATAGTATGGAGTATACCACTCTTTTTGAGCGCTGTTCATACTCACCCGGATGCTTTGTAAACCTACCTTGCATAGTTTTTCAACGGTTTCGGGTTTACTTCCGTTGGTATTCATATTGATGATTCCTTTTTTTGTTTTTTCACGAATGAGAATAATTGCCTCCTGTATGGTTTCCCAAACCAAAAGAGGCTCGCCTTCGCACCCTTGTCCAAAGCTGACAATGGGAGTAGGCGCGGTTTCTAAGTGATCAATCGCAATTTCAGCAATTTCCTTCGGATCGGGGGTAAATTTTAATCGAAAATGAGAGGAAGATATTTTATGATCTTCCGGTTGAAGGGAGATACATCCTAAACACTCGGCATTACACGCCGGAGAAGACGGAATAGGGCATTCCCAGCGACCCAACACAAAGTTTTGAGCGGCCCGGCAACTATAATTTAAGGCGCAATTATTGGTCAAATGATCAACCAGTTTATTTCCCGGGTATTTTTTCTGAATTCGTTTAACCTGTTTTTTAATGATATGCGGTTCAAACTGAACATTATCTTGCCGAATATCCGGGTCGATACGAACCGCCGTAGTATAAAACTTATCATCTAACCAACCTACTGCGGTGTATGCATACAAAGGCAAAATTGGTGCTTTTTCTTTGGTTTCGTAGGCCGATAAATACGTTTGTGTATAAGCAGGAGAAGCAAAGGTAGAAACAGCCGTTCCTTCCTCAAATAATTCGATGGTATTGGTTTTAATATTTAATCCAAACGGATTTCTTTTCGGAAGAAAAAACAATTCGCTGCCATAGGGCAACTCTATAAAATCATCGGGTTTTAGAGTAACCGTTCTGTCCCCTATCCTTCCAACGCATAAATGTTTAGGGCTTTCTATAATGTTACCTTCTGCATCTGCAAATAACATAAAGGGCACTTGTTTGGGCTTGCTCATTCTTTTTTTTACAAAAGTACTGAATTGTAAAATAGAAAATAAACATATACAAAAGATTCATCGCTTTTAACGAATAGATTTTCCCATTTATGAAAAGATTTTTTCCATGTTTTACAGGATCAAATCGGGCTTTTACCGACTTCTTTTAACTTTTATTAACACCAGTACAAGGGAGCAAGGGTCGGCATCGTTTTTATAAGACAAATGAGCTGTTTTTAATTTAATGTTTTAAATATGTTTTATTTTTCAACATATAATTCTGTATTATTAGCCATTAACAGATTTTATTAGTGTGTCGTTAAATATTTTTTTGTATATTTGCATCATATTTTATTAAAATGAAAACATTTTTAATATTGATATGTGCCCTTTTTTTGAATGGAGTGATGTATGCACAAACCTGCGAAAAACTTCAGAATTATTTAATGGGAGAGTACATTATAACCGCCAATACCTTAGTGGGAGGGTATAAGGATTTGGAAGTATTTTCGAAGCTCGCTGCGAATGAAATTAAAAAAACGTTTGTAGAAGAAGGAATTGCCTCTTTTTACGCAAAAAAATTTCATGGAAGAAAAACAGCCAGTGGCGAAATCTTTAATCAAAACGCCTTAACCTGCGCACACAAAACATTGCCTTTTGGCACTAAATTATTAATTACTAAGCTCGAAAATGGCGATTCTGTTATTGTTACAGTAACCGATCGGGGTCCTTTTGTAAAAGGAAGAGTCGTTGACTTATCGTATTTAGCGGCCAAAGAATTAGATATTATTTCGTCCGGCAAAGCCAAGGTAAAAATCGAAAGATTAGATTAATTCACACTTTCTTCCTGTCATTTATAGCGGATCAACATCCTTTGAAATAAAGATAGACCGGTATTTAGGGTCTATGGAAAAGGATAAAGCAATATTTTTAATGGTCTGTTTTTCCTGCATCACTGCGTTTTTATCGATCACCTTTATTAAAATATTTTTTTGATATAGGTTCTTAATGCGCTCAATATAAGGGAATTCGGGTCCCAGAACCAATGATTTTAAATGTTGCCGAAGCAGAGAAGCAAAGGCATCTGCCCCTTTTTCTAACACATCTTTACTTTTGCACCGCAAAGAAAGGGAAATCATGCGTACATAAGGCGAATAACCATATTGAAAGCGCTCTTCCATCTCTTTTTCGTAAATTCCGAGGTAATCGTTTTCAATCACTTTTGAAAAAACAGGGTGATGCGGAGTAAAAGTCTGGATCATTACACAGGCCTCCTCACCATTTCTTCCTGCCCGACCTGCTACTTGTGTCATTAATTGAAAACATCGCTCATTTGTCCTAAAATCGGGGAAATTCAGGAGGTTATCTGCATTTAATATCCCCACCAAACCCACTTCTTTAAAATCGAGCCCTTTGGTGACCATTTGCGTGCCTACCAATACATCAATCTCTCCCGACTCAAAATCAGAAATAATTTGTTGAAAAGCATTTTTACCCCGGGTGGTATCTAAATCCATGCGCTGAATTTTAGCTTCGGGAAAAAATATTTGCAAATCTTCTTCTACTTTTTCGGTTCCAAAACCCCGTACTTTAATATCTACGCTGCCGCACGAACGGCAAGCAATATCAGCCGGTAAAAAGTATCCGCAATAATGGCATTTTAATTTTCGCTCACTTTTATGATACGTTAAATGAACATCGCAATTTTTGCATTTTTCGATGTGGTCACACGAATCGCATTGTAAAAACAGGGAAAAACCTCTTCGGTTTTGAAAAAGAATCACTTTTTGTTTTTGTTCTAAGGTGCTTTTAATTTGATTTAATAAAACATCAGAAAAATGAGACCTCATCTGCTTTTTACGGGTCGCCTGTTTGATATCAATAATTTCAATTTTGGGAAGTTTTGTCTGACTAAACCGCACCGAAAGGTTAGCCATGCCATATTTGCCCTTTTGTACATTGTAAAAACTTTCAAAAGAGGGAGTGGCCGATCCCAATAAAACCTTTGCCTGGTGAATTTGCCCCAGCATGACGGACGAATCTCGCCCGTGGTAGCGCGGAGAAGGAGACATCTGCTTATAGGAATATTCTTGCTCCTCATCCACAATAATAAGTCCCAAATCCTGAAAGGGCAAAAAAAGTGAAGAACGAGTACCCAAAATAATTTTATAGGGCTTTAAACTCATTTGTTTCTCCCAAATTTCGGTGCGTTCAGCATCGCTAAAGCGTGAGTGATAAACACCTACGTCTGCTCCAAAATAGCGTGTTAACCGCTCAATCATTTGTGTGGTCAGACCAATTTCGGGCAATAAGAATAAAACTTGCTTTCCGGCATCTAATTCCTTCTGAATCAAATGAATATAAACTTCTGTTTTTCCGGAAGAGGTGATCCCATGCAATAAAACGGTATCCGTCTTTTTCCAGTTTTCTTGCACCTTTTTCAGGGCTTCATTTTGATCACTGCTTAACACCGGAAACACATGGTTAGAAACCTTTGAAATAACTAAGCGCGATTCGCGATGATAATTGATTTGGAGAATATTTTTTTGCACTAAGCCTTGTAAAGCGGCCTCCGAAGTTTCGGTAGATTTTAGTAAAAGCGACTTTTTTATTTCAATTTCGTTCCATTTTCCTTCTTTTATTTGTTGTACAAAAAACAAGAGAATCTGTACTTGTTTTGGAGCTTTTTTCTCCAATTGCTGAAATATTTTCTCTAAATCGGCATCATCCAAAATAGAGGGATGAAAGCCTACATAGGCCGTTTGCTTTATTTTATAGCGGTCTTTTAACTGCTCTTCAATCAATAAGACACCTTTTTCGAACAGTCCTTTTAAAATGGGCAACACATTTTTTTGTTGAAGGTATTTTTGAATATCAGAAGTCGAAGCGCTTTTTTTGTCTTTAACAAAGGCATAAATCATGCGCTCTTTATCGGACAAATCCGCTGCCACCAACTCATTAGGAAGAATAACGGTGGTTTCGCTGCTTAGTTTTAAATAAGCAGGTAAGGCAGAAATCATAACCTCACCTAGGGATGCTAAATAATAATCGGCCATCCATTGCCAAAGGGTTCTTTGTTTGGCATTAACAATAGCTATTTCATCAAAAATATATTCAATTTCTTTAATTTCGTATTCGGGTGTAAACTCGTCGTAAATTTTCCAGATAATGCCCGTATACAGCTTACTCTTTTTGATGGAAACAACCACTCTTTTCCCCAGTTCGAGCTGATTTTTTTGTGCAACAGGAACTTTAAACGTAAGGGTTTTAGGAATAGAAAGCGGGAGAATAACTTCTATGTATATAAAGTCGCAAGTGGCAAGTGGCAAGTTGGGGGTCACCGAGTCAGGGATCAAATATTAAAAGTAGTAAGACAAAGGCGGTAAGATAGAAGACCCTTTTGCTTGCAGATTAAGACCAATTTATTGCTCAACAACAATCACCAAATACTTAGAAACACTCCAAAATTTGGCTATATCTTTTATAATTAAACGATCTTTTTTGTTAGCACTTCCTTGCCACTCATAACTTCCGGCAGGATGCGTGGTGATTAGTTTAGCTTCTTTTGCAAAAACATCAATTTGCTTGGTTTCGGTAACATTAATTTTTGTGAAATACTCTTGATTAATGGTTTCTGATACTTTATCAGATTTTCCTAAGCCAATAAACCCACCTTCTTTAGTTAATACTCCTTTGGTTCTCAATTCTTTAGATGTTCCAAAACAATAAAAAGCAGTGTTTAATTCTTGTTTTTGAATGCTAATTAATTCAGACTTCTCTAAATTTTCCATCGAAAGAAGTTCGTATGAAATTTTCAAATTAGATAATTCATCTTTTAAAACAGCTATTTCACCATTTTTAGTGGTTACATCAGCGTTTAAGCGCTCAATCATCTTATTTAATTCTTCCATTTCAAGACCTTTATTTTTCAATAAACCTCGTAGTTCAGAAATTTTAGCTTTGTTTTTTGCTAATAAAGCATTAATCATTTGAATATCTTCAATAATTCGGCTTTTTTTATCGTTGGTCATTTCGGCTTTGTTATTAGAAGCCATAGAAATTAAACCTTCTCTTTTCTTAATTTCTTCTAAATTGCTTTCAATATCATTAAAATATTTTAACACCTGGTTTAGAGAAGAATCTTTATCGGCGCTTTCTAGTCGCAGCGACTGCACATCTTGAAAAAGTTTTTCCTTTTCAGGATCAACCTTAGTAGTTTCTTCTGTTTGACAAGAAAATAAAAACAAAATAAAAATATTGCCTAAAAAAAGATATTTTAATGATCGCATAGTACTTATAATTTAAAGAAGGGGTAAGCTGACCTGCATCGCACCGCTACAACCACCTACCCTTGCTCCGTTCCCAGCCTGGGGGAGTTCAGCAGGAGCTGGTCGTACAGGACTTACCCCGTGCAAATATACTAAAACAATAGGATTTTCCGAATTTTAAATGAGGTAAATTATTAAAAAAAATCTTTCGCCCCTTTCGGCGATGGATTCAACCCAACAAACCTCGTATTTAAATAGCTTGCAAACTTTTATTCAAAACATCTTCATCAAACTGCACTTCAAAAAAGCCCAGTAATTTATGAATAATTTCTTCTAAAATACTATCGGGGCAAGAGGCTCCGCTAGTTAGCAAAAGAGTAATTTTATCTTGATTTTTAAAATAATTCTGTGTTTCTATCACTTTATTCTGATGCAAATCAAAATGCTGAATAATATCTTTCGAAATAATTTCTGCCGCAGAAGAAATAAAATACGTTGGTAATTTTTCTTCGCAAAGCTCCACAATATGTTGGGTGTTAGAACTGTTATACCCCCCAACTACCATGGCTAAATCTGCTTTTTCTTGCAATAAAACATAGGTAGAGTCCTGGTTATCATTGGTTGCGTAACAAAGGGTATCGCGTGTATCGGCAAAATGATCTAAAAATTGATCTTCGCCATATTTTTGTTTCATGGTTTCTTTCATCATATCAGCAATGGCCTGTGTTTCCGTGGCTAACATGGTGGTTTGGTTGACTACTCCCACACGAACCAAGTCTTTTAAAGGATCGAAATTGGATGAAAATTTATCTTGAAATTTGATCTGAAACTCTACTAACGAAAGGTTTCCCAACATAAATTCAGCTAAAAATTTTGCTTCCGACAAATCTTTCACAATAATGCTGGGTGATTTTTCTTTTGCATGGGAAAACGTTGCCCGTGTTTCTTCGTGATTATGCTTGCCGTGAATGATGATGGTATAGTCCTTATCTCCCAATTTATCGGATGTTTTCCATACTTTTTCAACAAAAGGGCAAGTGGTATTATACTTTTCGATATTTACGCCTTTGGCTACTAAGTTCTTTTCAATTTCAACGGTGGTTCCAAAAGCAGGAATAATCACTACATCTTCGGATTTAATTTGGTCCCAGGGAATAAGCTGTTTCCCTTCAGTATCCATAATAAAGGTAATTCCTTTACTTAATAAATCGGCATTAACATGCGGATTATGAATCATTTGACTTAACAAATAAATGTTTTTTTCCGGATTTTCACGCACCGCTTTGTAAGAAATTTCTATGGCATTTTCTACGCCATAACAAAAGCCAAAATGCCGAGCCATAATAATTTCTAAAGCCCCAAAATTGAGCCTAGTAGGAGAAAAATCTTTCTTTTTTGGATCTTTTTCTTTTCTTATTTGTTTTATTTTTTTGATAAAACTACTCTGATATTCTTCGGGGATATCGAATTTTTTCATTCTTTTGTTATACTTTAATACAATGTTTACACGAAACTACAAATATCCGATTTGTTTGCTATATATACTCACAATAAACATTTTTTTAAATGTGAGTTTTGCGCAAGATAAATTTCCAAAGGGCGTTTTTACCCCTCCTGTTGATACACCTATATTGCTGGCGGGCAATTTTGCTGAACTTCGACCCAACCATTTTCATGGCGGAATAGATATTAAAACAGGGGGTGTAGAAGGCAAAAATGTATACAGCATTTATGATGGATACGTATCTCGCATTAAAATTTCGCATAAGGGATATGGAAAATCTATTTCTGTTCAGCATCCTAATGGGTATGTAAGTGTGTATGCGCATTTGCAAAAACTGAGTGATACCCTTGAAAATTATTTAAAAAAATATCAATACCTAAAAAAGACCTACGAAATCGAATTATTTCCGGATTCGACAGATTTACCGGTAAAAAAAGGGCAGGTTATTGCCATTTCCGGAAATACCGGAAGCTCTTCTGCCCCGCATTTACATTTCGAAATTAGGGATAAAGACGACGAAACCTATAATCCATTATTATTTGGATTTGATATAAAAGATGATATTAAACCTTCTATTTATATGTTAGGCGTTTTTCCAATCAATAAAGAGGCCACTATTAATAAAAAGAGTACGCATTTGTTATTAAAAACAAACGGAAGCAATGGCAAATATTTTATCCCAAGTTATAAACCCATCGAAGTTTCGGGACAAGTTGGCTTTGGTATTTCTTCTTTGGATTTTTTATGCAATTCGAGCAATCAATGTGGTATTTATTCGATTGAATTACTGATTGATTCAGTGACGTATTTTAAACATACCTTAGATCAGGTAGCATTTGATGACACCCGATATATTAATTCTTTGGTTCATTTTGAAATTATGAGAAGATATGGAATGAAAATTCAACGCTGTTATGTGGAGCCCGGAAATCATCTAAAAACCTATTCAAATTTGGTCAATGAAGGCATCTTCTTTTTCGACGATTCGTTAAATCATGCGATTAAAATCATTGTAAAAGACTCGCATTTCAACACTTCTGAGCTTTCTTTTACGGTTAAAAGTGTTAAACCTACGTACCTGGCTTCTGAAAAAATAGCAAAAATTGTAGATTCTACCTTTATAAAACATCTTTTTCTTTATAACCAGCCCAACGCATTTGAAAATGAGGAATGTAAAATAGAAATACCAGAAGGAAGCTTGTATGATAACATTGATTTTAAATACTCGCTAAAAAAAGGGAGCAAAGGCTTGTACTCTAACATTCATCAGATACACGACGTGAATACACCCCTTCATAAAGCGATTTCTGTTTCTATTAAAGCAATGAATTTACCTGTAGAATATGAAAACAAATGTTTTATTGCCAATGTAGGCAATTATGTGGCCTATGAAGGAGGAAAATACCAAGATGGTTATGTAACAGGTACTGTAAAAAACTTTGGGGATTATGCCATTGCGGTTGATGTTAATGCACCCACGGTTTATCCCGTTAATATCTCGCAAGGAAAAAATATTTCGAAACAAAACACTATTATTTTTAAAGTGAAGGATGATTTATCGGGTATAGGCACCTATCATGCAAGCATTAATGACACTTGGGTTTTAATGGAATACGAGTATAAAAACAATACGTTGACTTATCATTTTGATGAAAACATGCCCAAAGAGCACGGATATTATGATTTTAAGCTGATTGTGAATGATAAAGTAGGAAATTCGAAAGAATACAAAATCAGCTTTAAGATTTAACGCCGGCGTAAATCATTTCAATGACTTGAATGGATTTAATGCCTTCGGGTCCTTCCACAATTTGATCGTTTTCCTTTTTTAAATTAGCAATAATATTTTTAAAAACTTTATCGTGGTTGGAGCTGGTACCCTGGTATTTACCATAGCTATTGGGTTTATCAACAAACTCAATGCCTTCTTGCAAAGGAAAGGATTTTACATCCCAATATTCTATTTTGTTTAAGTATTGGCCGCCAATTTTAATGGTTCCGTTTTCGCCAATAATGGTAATGCTTCCCTCATAATTTTTGTTGTACACATTGGTGGTCCAATTTACCGAGCCCATTACGCCCGATTTAAACTGGAGAATGCTCATGCCACAATCGTCGGTTTCTATTTGATGGTGTTGGGTATCAATGAGCGTTTTAGCATTTACCACATCGCCAAACCACCAAATAAGCAAATCAATAAAATGGCTCCCTTGTGTAAATAGGGCTCCTCCTTCTCTTTTTAGCTTACCGCGCCAATCTGAATCTTTATAATACCCCTCGAAACGGTTCCACAAAACATCACATTTGACCATAAATATTTGGCCCAACTTGCCTTGTGTGAGTGCTTCAGTAGTTAGCTGCACGGGGACATTAAAACGATTTTGTTTAACGACATATAATTTCTTTTTATTTCTGTTGGCGGCTTCAATCATGCTTATTCCATCAGCCGTGGATAAACACATGGGTTTTTCAACAATCACATGAAAGCCTTTATCTAAAGCCTGGATGGCCATTTTGGCATGTAAATCGTGCGGGGTACAAATACTGATAATATCGGCATCAATTTCATTTAAAAATGCATTGTATTCTTTCCAATACGGCATTTCATAAAGTTCTGCCAGGTTTTTTGCTTCTTCCGCATTGCAATCACAAACACCTTGCAAAACGGCTCTTTCTTCGCTTTGAATAACAGCAGCATGGCGTTTCCCAATATTTCCGCAACCTACAATCCCAATTTTTATTTTAGCCATTCTGATAATTTTACGACTTTACAATCTTTAAATAATCTAAAATAGCATGCAACAATTCTACTGAATTGCCTTTTATACTCGGATTCACCATAAAATCTTGATATAGTTGTATTTTTTTTCCACCCCGGCCCACTTTATATTTTGCTTTTGATTGTGATATAATTATCTGAACCACAGGCAGTTCATCCTCCGTTAAATTAAATAAAACATCAAAGGGTTGGTTGATAAATTTTTTAACCGTAAAATTTTTAATTTGTCCCCAAATATTCAGGTCATCTTTGAATAAAATTTCAGTGCTTTTAAACAAATTGACTTTTTGTTTTTTGGCTTTTACAATACCAATCCACTTGATTTCTTCGGCTTCGTTAAAAAAGTCTTTCAGAATTTTTTCAATTTCTTTGAATCTCTTTTCATCCTCAGGTTTTTGAAGGGAAATAAGGAAACCAATATTTTTAATAATCGGAGGTAAAGAGCGGGTATTTGGCTTTTCTTCTTGCTTAAATAACCACTTTTTGGTAAAGTATTTTTGTAAAAAACTTACTAATCCCATAAAACTAAGATAAGAATGTTTTCTAAAAAATCATAAATTTTTCAGGATTAGGGACTTATGAGCTAAAAAATGAAATTTTAACCTTTTGAGGTAGGTTTATAAAATAGGTAGATTCTTGGGTAGAACACCCAAAGCCTTTTCTATATAAAAACGAACCGCTTTTTGGTCTTTTTCTTCTAAATCAAGAATCCTTTTTGAACGTAAGTAAATGCTTGCCCACTATCTATTCAAAATCATCATAAAGCAAATACTTTTTTCGCATGACTTTATATTTATCTAAACCTTCTTTCCAGGTTTCTTTTATCTGAGATTCGCTCCAGTTTTGTTTAATCTGAGTTCTTAAATCTTTACCTCCGGCAAGCAAATCAAAGAATTTTTCGTTGCTAAAGAATTTTTCTTTATCCGGATAGCTTCGGTATAAGCCCAGCAACCAGTGCAAATAAATGCCTTGTTGTTTAGGAGAATCTTCATTAGCAAATTTTTCTAAATTAAACCCACCACAATCTATGCCTTCATAAGGTGGTTTTTTGGCTCCATCCATACTTTTTGGAGTAAATGCATACTCGGCATTTTCCAATTTAGGATACCCTATCATACAAAAGGGATTGTCGGTTCCGCGGCCAACACTTACTACCGTTCCTTCAAAAAAACCAAGCGATGGATACAAATAAACAGCACACATATTTTTTAAATTGGGTGATGGTTTTATAGGAAGATGATACAATGTTGAATGTGTGTAATTTTCACACTTAATAACCGTTAAAGCACAGGTAACTTTATTGCTTAACCATTTTTCACCATTGAGCATTTGAGCAAATTCGCCCAGAGTTAATCCGTGTACCAAAGGAATAGGATCCATGCCCACAAAAGATTTGTATTTTTCTTCTAACATAGGTCCATCGACATAAAAACCATTGGGATTCGGACGATCGAGCAAAAGCAAAGAAACTTTGTTTTCTGCACAGGCTTCCATTACATAATGCAAGGTAGAAATGTAGGTGTAAAAGCGCACTCCTACATCTTGGATATCAAAAACAACGACATCAATATTTTGTAAATCGCCGGGGTAAGGCTTTTTATGATCTCCGTATAAAGAAACAATGGGAATGCCGGTTTTAGAGTCTACACCATTTTTAATGTGCTCTCCTGCATCTGCTATGCCCCGGAAACCGTGTTCGGGAGATAATATTTTCATTACTTTAATATTGTGTGCAAGCAGCGTATCTACCAAATGTGATTTACCAACCATAGAGGTTTGGTTGGCAACAATGGCTACTCTTTTATCTTTTAAGAGAGGGAGATACTGGCTTAAACGCTCGGCACCTACTTTAACGGATTGACTATAAACAGCATGAACAAAAAACAAAAGAAGTACCCCAAATAATTTTATCGCTTTTCTCATTTCAAATCTTTTCAGAAGGACTTTAACGTTGGTTCTGCAGAAATGTTTCGGGTACAAGAGTAATTCTTATTATTGTAAAATTATTTTCTATTATTCTATGCAAAAATTCAGGTTTATTATCGCAGGGTTTATTTTTGTGGTTATTATCATTCTTTGCAATGTATTCCCATCCTTACTACATCAACTAGACGCCCCAGACGAATTTTTGATATTCATGAACAAAGGAAACCGCCAAGGGCACCTTTATGATGCTGTAGAGGCTTATAAGGCCGAAAAAACCGATTTAATACGGTATGTTGATTTTGTAGATCAGGATCAATCGGTAAAAAAAGCTATTTTCCCTATGGAAACCGCCGGAGACGATTTAGGTATTTATTATTTTATTCCAAAAATAAGTGTTTGGTTTAATCTGACTTCTATAGAAGCCTATAACGTATTTTGTTATATTGCTTTATTTGGCAGTTATTTTATTGCCATTTTGGGCTTTCATTTACTGTTTAAGAAAAAAACACCTTTTATACTAGCTTCAGTTTTATATGGCATTTTAACGTTTTTTTGTTTTTATGTGCAAGATGTATACATCTTTTCTTTTGTCGCTTGTTCTTTTATTCCCATGATTATTTGGGCAGCTAAACACAAAATGTATGCGGTTCAAATTACCGCCATTTTAGTGGTCTGTTTTATAGCCGGGTGGCTCAATATTATGAGGAATCATGCGGGAACAGGCATTATTATATTCTTATTAACCGGAATTATATTCGCCTTGCATAAATTAACCACACCTAAAAAATTGATTCTCATTGCCTTGCTGGCTAGCTTTTTCATCCCAAAATGGATGTTTCACAGGATTATTGAGAACAGGAACGAACAATTAATTCAAAAAGGTTTTGATGAACGTATGTTTCAGGGTTTTATGTTTTCGCATATTGTATGGCACTCTTTATACTTAGGCCTGGGGTATGAAAAAGATAATAAATATGGAATTGTTTGGGCCGATGATTATGGCTACCAAACCGCCCGACAATATGCCAAAGAAAATCCGCAAGAAAATATCCCAAAATTTAATCCTTTAAGCATGCCAAAAGAGTATGAAGGCATATTAAAAAAGAAATATACAGATATTGTGATGCATGATTTTTCATTCGCTTTTAAAACCTATTGGGCTAAATTTTTAAGTTGTTTGAAGAAATTTTTATTGTTTTTTAATGTGGGCATTGTGCTCTTGTTTTTCAAAAAAAGAAGTATTAAAATATTGCTTCCGTTTCTATTTGCCATTTTATTTTACTTACTGCCCGGCGTTTTAGTATGGCCGCATTACTTGTATATTGTGGGCGCTTTAAGCATGGGCATGGTTTGCAGTATATTGCTTATTAATGATCAAATTGAGGCGGTGAAAGTGTAAATCAGAATTAATTTTCTTCCGACATACCCTTTTATTTAAATAATTAATGCGCGTTAATGTATCTGCAAATATTTAGCAGCGCTGCCGTATGTTTTAATCTATAACTTAATTAGCCAGCGGTATGTAACAAAAAAGGCGGTGAAAATTCACCGCCTTTTTAATTAAATATTTATAAGGTTATTCTACAACCGTGATGTAAAATTCCATTTCTGCTGGATTAATAGCCGATCCAGAAGGATTAAATATTTTTACAGTCACTAAATCAACGGAAGAAACTCTGCTAGATGAAATAATTAAATATCCTAAATCTTCTTGCGTAGAAACAGATACTACCGATCCTAAATTAGCGCCTACAACCGGGATATTTACTGTAGTCATTAAACCTGGAGTAACATTGCTGATATCCACAGCAACAGTTGTTTTAATAATTTTTGTTACAGCACTTCCGCCAGTACCCACTGTTAACGTACCTAAGGTTACTAAATTACCATTGCTTCCATCAATGGTAAGCATAGTATCACTCACGATAATGTTGCTATTAGTTTTTAATGGAGCATGCATATTAAGAGAATCATTTTGCTCTAAAATTCCATTATTAGTAACATTTGCGTAATTTATTACCGAACCAAAATTATCCATTTGTCCAAAATTCACAACATTGCCTGAAAAAACAGCATTTGCATTTACATTTACAAAGTCAGAATTTGCATCATCCCCTAATGTTGTGTTATCATAAATATTTAAGTTAACCGCATTTACTGCATCTGCCACTACATTAGAAGTAGTTATTTGATGATTAACTAAGGTATCTATGCTTGCATACGTACTTTGTACATACATGGTAGAAACAGAATCAACCATCAATTGGTTGATATTTAAAGAATCGAAAGTTCCCATATGAGCATGGACTTGTTGTCCACGGAAATACGTATTATCAATACTATCCACATCTATTTGATTAATTAATGCGGAAATAATCTCTACTTGAGCAGATTGCATGTAATCAGTATATATAGCCGTTGTATGTAAACTATTTACTACGCCATAATTAGTAGTCGTTGAATCGAAAGTAGCCAAATTTACATCCAAGTGATTGATATCAGCATCATTGATATCAGCATACGAAGGATGTATACTATCATTTCCTGATAAGCCTTGTAAAATTAATTGCTTAACATGAACTCCTTCAGAAATAATCAAGGTATCTCCATGTAATTGAACGTCTGTAATTAACTCATTGGTAGAATCTAAATCTCCTAAAAGTGTAGTAATATCTACTGATTTAAGATTTCCGTTTTCTGCCACAAATAAAGTATTTCCGATCATATAAACCGAATCAATTAACTCATTTGAAACACTATTATCAATAGCTAGTGAAGATAAATTCACGGTTTGAGTATTAGTTCCTTCATTAATTGTTAAGGTAGTTCCTGATAAGATAAGTGTATCTATAGCTTCATTGGTAGAATCTCCATCGGCATCTGCTAAAGAGCTTAAATCAACACTGCTATGATCATCGCCTTCATATATTTGAAGATGATTATTTACATCTAAAATAATGCTTGTAATAACCTCATTTGTTGTATCACCATCTTTTTCATTCATATTTAAAGCATTTAAATTGGTTACGTTCAAGTAATCAATATTGCCTGTTGTAATATGTGCTAAATCTATCTCAGCAGTCGAAGAAATTATTGCGTTCGATAATAAAAGATTAGTACTTACTGTGTCGGTAACAATGTAATGAATATTAGCATAATTAGCATCTATACTATCTGCAGTAAGCAAATTCACGTTTAACGAATCTGTAGTAATTGCCATGGTATTTAAATGATTAATACTTCCAGAAGTACTTGTTAATGAATTACTTGCGATAGATACAGAAGAAATATGATTTGTTGAAATGCTATCAGCCGAAAATAAGTTGGTTGAAAAACTATTTGTTGAGAGAGAATTTGAGGTAATACTTGAAATATTACCACTATTGAATGTTAAATTATCACCAGAAAGATTTTCTATTTGACCAATATTACTTGTTATTTGATATGAATTGATGGTATCAAAAATGGCAACATTACCACCTAAATTATTAATATACCCGTCTTGAGCGCTAAAAAGTGCGATATTACCAATATTAGATTGAATATTATCTGCATTAATGCTAACGGCTGAAATAGAATCAGAAACTAAAAGCGGGGTATTAATTGATTGAGATACTTGAATATAATCAGTTTTAATAGAATCTCCTTTTACCCATTTTGTTCCGCTCCATACCAATACATTTCCATTAGTAACGCTAGATGCATCCACATCTTTTAAGTCAACTAACTTTAAATATTGTATACCACTTCTTAAAACAGTGTCAGCTACCATCGAATAAGGTACGGTTAATAATTGCGTTGTTCCAACACTTTTCATGCCACTTCCAAAATCAATTTCTACTTCCAAAAAGTAAATATCCGATGCCCAATTAACTTCATCAAAATTATTCAAAGTACCACCTCCAGTGTTGATACCTGTTCCAACTATTACGTTTAGTAAACCAAACTCGTTGGTTGTTTTAGTATGTTGTTCTTGCCATACTACAAGGCCTGTTGCTGATCCTTCTCTAATACTCATCCGAGCCAACAAAGTTTTATTGGGTTGAACATCTCCTGCGATATCTCTTACAATACCTTGGTAGCTAAACCCTTTTGGTAATGTTGCAAATACATTTGCAGCATTCAACCCTAACAAGATTAATCCCGTCAACACGCCATTTTTTAAGTAATTCATTCTCATACTAATAATAATTTAATTAACAATTCATTTATTGGTGCAAATAGAGCCAGGCATCTTTAAAGCCTGCATTTTTAATATTTTCTAATTCTTTTAAAGCCGACTGCAAATTATCTAATTTTTCTATATAAACATAATAATATCCCCTACTTTTATTATAAACTAATAAAGGTTGGTATCCTTTTGTTTTTATTTCAGTCATGGCATTTAGGGCAAATTCCTTATTTAAAAAGGATTTAACAACAATGTAATGCCCTTTGTGTAATTGATCCATGGTGACAAAGTCAGCACCTATTTCTTTAGTAGTGTCATTTACTTGATCTTTTGATTCGCTATTTATTAAAACATCATCTTTCCTTTCGTCCTCGATGGATTTAAGCTTGTTTTTATATTCCAATTCTTTATTGGCCAAATTCTCATTCATTTGCTTCACTTCCAGGTCCTTTTTATTTAATTCATTGGCTAAACTATCTGCCCTCATTTCTAAGGCCAAGGTTTGCTTAAAATCAGCAGCGCTCTTTGTTTCAGACTTATACCCTATTTTAAACCCAACATACACTTCATGTGTGTTTTTATAAAAGGTAGAAATATCTGTTCCAAAACCAGCATCGTAAGAATATCCTATTTGAACATAATCAGCAATGTTTACCCCCAAACTCCCTATTAAGGTATGATTGGTGCGATAAGCCATGGCTAACCAAACTGCATTTTTCCATGCTGCTTTTACTCCTCCATCTATCGAAAATGGAGTTTTTTCCGCATATCGGCCAAATACAAAAGGGGTCAATTGTAAAGCATTTTCTAATACATTCAATTCATAAGAGGCAGATATATTATAGTGCCGTATGTTTAAATATTGACTTTGATTATTGTTATTTTCTGACTTCAATACACTTTTTTGTTGAAATATATTTATGCCGGCCATACCCAGTTCAAACTTTTTAAATTGATACCGAATACCAAAATTGGCGTCAAAAGTGGAACCTCTATAAAAAGTACTGCTCAATAAAAGCGGGTCATTTCCAAAATCTACATCAATATCGGCAGCTTTTAACCTATTTTCTTGATACGTCCCGTCTAAACCAAATGCAATTAAATGATTATCAGATAGTTTTGCTTTATAAGCATACGAAATTCGGGCACTAAATTTTTCAATAATGTTAAATTCTTCAATATTTGCTGCAGCACCTATTCCCATGTTTTCTTTCACACTGCTATTAATTGAAAAATATTTAGTTGTGGGGGCTCCTTTAAAACCCACCCATTGTTTTCTATATCCTAAAAGACCGTTTATTTCATTTGATTTTCCTGCAAAAGCCGGATTAAAATAATAGCCATTTAATAAATATTGATTAGATAAGCCATTTTGTTGTGCATACAAAGCCTTTACCCCAAAAAAGAGTAAGAAAAAAAATAATATTTTCTCTCCGCAAATGCTCATCGAATAAGAGTTATAGCTCCGGTAAATGAATTTTCTTCTTTTTCACACTTAATGGTAAAATAGTAAGTGTCGGGTGGTAATGCTTTTCCACTAAAAGTCCCATTCCATTCGTTGTTGTAATTATTATTAGAGTATACCTCATCCCCAGCTTGATTGTAAATGGTTAACGGACACTCTTTAAACATAAATTTATTTCGAATAATAAAAAAATCATTCAAGCCATCTCCATTGGGTGTGATTGAATTGGTATAATCTATATAATAACTATCTAATACCTCTATGGTGACTGATTTTGTTGAGCTGCATCCAAATAAATTTTGCCCCGTTACTTCATACGTTGTTGTATTTTGAGGAGAAGCTAATATGTTATCGCTTGTTGTAGAAGAAAGACCTTCAGAAGGACTCCAAACATAAGAATCGGCTCCATTTACTGAAATCTGTGCATTTTCACCCCGCACAATAAAGGTATCCTTAGAAACAGTTAAAGCCGGATTTTGAGAAAGTGTAATTTGAACACTATCCCGATTAACACAGGATAAAGAGTCTGTTCCTACCAAATAATACGTGCCGGGAGTAGAAATAATAATGCTGTTTGAGTTCTCTCCTGTTGACCAAAAATAACTTACATTGGTTTGAGCCTCTAAGGTTGTTACATTATTGTCACAAATGATTAAATCGCCCACCACATGTATTTTTACTTCTGGTAATTCGCGGATTGTAATATTTTTCACTAAGGTGTCTTGGCAATTATGCTGACTTCGAACAATTAAAGAGGGGGAGTAATTTCCAATAGTTGCATACGTATTAGAAGGAAATTTAAGGGTAGAAGTATTCCCATCTCCAAAGTCCCAAAAATAATCTAGCACATCACTTCCTTCTATGGTAGAAAGATTATTAAACTGAGAAATATTCCCTAAACAAATGTTTTGTATATTAAAACTAGCAACAGGCTTATTTCTAAAATGAATGGTAAAATATGCCGAATCGGACTGTGGAACATCCGTGGTAACCTTTAACCCAATAGTTACATCAACAGCACTATTAAAATTATGCAAAATAGTGGGGTTTATTTCATCGTCAAATTGTCCGTCATGATCTAAATCCCAAGCATAATCAATAATATTTCCATTGGTTGTGGTAGAAGTAGACATAAGATTTGTAAGCGCTCCGGGACAAGCTGTATCTGCTTGTATGCTTACAAGAATTTGAGTCTGAGCGAGACCGATAAAAAATAAATAAAAGAGTGTAAAAAGGTAAAATATCCTCATTCTTATATTTTAGTTAATTTAAAATCGGCCGTATTATTCGTACCTATTTCAATAATTTTAATAAGATATACCCCTGTTTTAAGAGAGGTTGTTTTAAAGGAATATACTTGCGAATCAGAGAATGAATTGATAACCAAAGGCTTTTCAACTAATTGCCCACTAATATTAAATACATAAACCTCATAATTATGAGGTTCTGCATTATTTACGCGAACGTTTAAATGATCACTGAAAGGATTGGGATAAAAACTAAAGTTGTTTAGTTTTTCAAACACTTCAGGCACCGAAATATAGGCATTACCTGTAGGTTGCTGAAATCCCTGTGTGATATAATTTTGATCATTATGAATGGTTGGTGTAAAAATCTCTCCAACGGTCCAAGAAACATTATACTGTGCCCCTTTATAATGATGCCCCCCACTAGCAATAACAAAAGGAGTTATCTTCTGAGAGAATAATCCTATGTATCCAAAAAGGAAAATAAATAGTGCAAAAATTTTCTTCATATTCACTTTAATTACCAACAAACATATCATTTTTTTTTAAAAAACAAAGCCCTGTGGCAAAAAACTTTATTTTAATAATTTCAATTTTATTTAAAACTATTCAGGTAAGAGTAGCAAGAAAAATCATCTTTCAAAATTATATTTCGATTTAATTGATTTAAATTAAAAATATCTAATTTATTGGTATCTCCAAGCAAATTATCAATACTGCTATTGCTTGCTACCAGTAAAATATTTTGCAAAACATCCTTTTTAGTACTTGAAACGGACACCCATTGTACATGTGGAAAAACAAATGCAAGCGTTTTATATTCATCTTTCGGAAAATGAGAATACTTGCCCTCCAAAGCCCCCATCATAGCAAAAACAACCACCCCATCTTCTTTTAAAATCGATTTAATTTCTGAAAAAGCTTCTTGCGTGGTTAGGTGATCGGGTACATTGGATAAAGAAGATAATACATCTAAAAAAACAACATCATACTGCTTTTTTCTTTTCTTAAAAAAGGTACGTCCATCTTCATCATATATGTGCAGCCTGGAGCTTTGGTTGAGAGTAAAATATTTTACTGCCATTTCATGCAATATGGGGTCTATTTCTACCACATCTATGTCTACATTTAACAACGTTTCCAAAACCTTATTGGGCAAAGTATACGCTCCCCCACCCACCATGAGTATATCTTTTAAAGGTTTTTTATTTTTTATAATTTGATAGGTTTTTTCAAGGTACGGAAAAACCAAACTATCGGGGTATTTTGTATAAATGGCAGAATTGATATGTTCATTTAACTGAAGCACTTTTATAGGTTCTTGATTGGAAAAATTTAATGTATTGTAAATAAAAATATGGTTATATAAAGAATCAACTTCAATAGTATTATTCCCAAAAGAACTTTTCGAATAAAACAATACACTTGAAACAAGCAGCAAAACAGCTATAAAAAATTTATAAAGAGATGCATTAAAACAAAAACTATTGATAATCAATAAGATAGATAGCAAATAAAATATTTTACTGCTTCCAAAAGTGGGTATTAAAATAAAGGTGGTCACACAAACACCAAGCAAAGCCCCTAATGTACCTAAACTAAATAAAATACTCACCCTTTGGGGCATTTTTTCAGATGGTCCCACCAATATTGCCTTACTAATTAAAATTGGAATAATGGAAAGTGTACTGGTTGGCAGACTAAAAATGAAAATACTTGCCAAAAATGATTTAGCTAATAAAGAAATAGGATAAGACGATATGTGAATTAGAATTTTAGGGCTTAAATAATGGGTTAAAAGAATAAAAAAAGCCCCTAAAAGAATAGTATAAGAAAGGCTTATTTCAATATTTGGGTATTTCCGAACTACATAGGCACCTACATAATACCCTATGCATAGAGATACTAAAATGGTTGAAATAATACCGGTCCATACAATGGCCGTGCTCCCAAAAAAGGGTGCAATAATACGTGGCCCAACTAACTCAAGCGACATAATGACTGCATTAACCAGCAATATTGTTAAAAAGTAAAAAAAGTTCTTTCTCATAATAGCAAAAACCTGCATAAAGTGATGTATACTTTCAAAAATTAGTTTTAAGTTCGTTTTAGCTGTCGCAATTAAGTATGAAAAAATACCAAATTTATTTAACCTGGATTTTAATTTTCATATTTTTCGTTCATTTTTTATTTACCCTTATTTATGCAACGGATGGAAAATATACATCGGCTCCGATAAATAAGGTAACAGCTAAGTATATGCTTCCGCTTTTTCATCAAAACTGGAAACTATTTGCCCCCGATCCTCCACCCTGCGAACTCAAAGTTTTATATAGATATCATATTGAAAATGAAACAAGTACATGGAATTATTTAAGTGAAGATTTCATCAAAAAACATCATACATACCGAATTAGCTGGCACGGAAAAATGTTGCGCATGCATGAGTATTATGCCCGTAATTTAATTTCGATGCAGGAAACCATGGGAAAAACCATTGATTATGCCCGTTTAAGAAGAACCAAATCTTATTATGGAGCGCTCACAGAAGCTAAAAAAAAGATAGATTCGCAAAACGTGCATCCCTCTGCCATACAAGTAGCTTTTACGTGTGTTTGCCTGAATGCTGCTCGCAATTGCAAAAATGACACTTTATTTATGCCTATTGAACCAATAAGACCTTCTTTTGAATAAATTATTAAAAATACCGACCTGTCTATTACAAGAAAATCACTTTGTATTTGCTATACAATGGTTCCGACGATGTATTTATTTCGCTTTGTTATTTGATATTTTAACCACTATCAATCACTGGTCGACTTTTTACGCACCCGATGCGCTAACCCATTTAGTACAGGTTCCAACGGGTTTTATAAGCGGCTTTTTTACGTTATTAACCATTCCTCCTTTTGCAAATTTCTATTTGGTTGTAATTTGGATATACATCCTCCTTCTTTTATTAGGTTTATTTGGAAAATACCCCAAAATAGCAGCCCTTGGGGTTTATTTTATTTTTAAAACCCTTTGTTTTAAGGCCCCTGAAATAACAAACGGAGGGCATCATTTATTAAATATGCTCTTGTTTTTTAATGTCTTTTTATCTGAAAGCAAACAGCATAAGAATAAGCTGTTTAATATGTTAAGCAATATAAGTGTATATGCTTGCCAAATTCAAATCGCGCTGATGTACTTTTTTTCAGCCTGGTATAAGTTGCAGGGTACCGAATGGATACAAGGGAACGCCTTATACTTATTAGCGAAAACCGAAGGCTATTCAACCCCTTTTTTCTCGTATATATTTAAAATACAATGGATTGCCGTAATAGCCAATTATTTTGCATTGGGCTACCAAGCGGTTTTTCCCTTTTTAGTATGGTTTAAGAAGGTAAAAAAGGGGCTTTTAGTCCTTGGTATTGTTTTCCATGTATTTATTTTGTGGATGGCTGGCGTGGCTGATTTTGCCATATTTTGCATTGCTTCCTATACTATTTTCTTAAATCAAGATTCAACTTCTGTCTTTCCGAATTTAAAAACCAAAACCAAAACCATTGGAATAATAGGAGACTGAACCAATCCTGCTAAATACCTAGCTATCTCATACGAAGAATAAATATCGTTGTATAAATACCCTGTTAAATACAAAATAAACGATATAAAAATTACAAGTAGAAAAAGAGCAATGGTGTATTTGTTGAATACACTGTTATGAAATAACATATTTATTAAAGTATACCCTAAAAGCATGTATATTAAAGAAAATAGAAGGGTAAGTACAAACTTGCCATAGTATAAGGTAGAAAAAGATAAATCCCTGATAAATGGCAGGGTCATATAGGGGTCATACGAAGGATCAAGAGTCCTCAAATAGCCCAATCTGTAATTAATTTGAACAAAAATATGTTCACGTAAAAATCCAACCAAAACAAAAAGGATAACCAAAATACTTAGCTTGAATAAGAGCAAATTTTTATTTTTCAAGGACTGTTTTTTTGGATTTTGAAAATTTATTTAACCAGATATACCACATTAAAAATATAATGGCATACATAATAATAGTAAAAGTATAGGTATGATTAAAATCGAGGTATTGCGGATAATGTAATGCCACTAGGCAAAGGGCGAATATTCGTAGAATGTTACAAATATGAATAACCACTACTCCAATAACAGAAAAATAAATTTTTGATAATACTCTTCCGGGGAAGGATATTAAAAAAAACACATAAATGCTAAATAAGGTTAATCCATTGCAGCTATCGCCAATATAAACTCCATTGCTTCCATCAATACCAACCGCTCTATACTCTCGATCGTATTGGCTAAAATTAATTAATGGATAATGAAATGCTTTTAAAATAACTTTAACTCCATCAACCAGGTTATTGGCAATCCATAAATCAATATTATGCCCAGGATGAATCCAATATTTATAAATAAAATACCAAGAAAAGTATAAAAGGAAAAATTTTATAAAAAAAAGGAAAATAGGCTGCTTAAATACCGAAGTGCTCATAAAAGACTAAGCGGTAGTCTTTTCTTTTTTAAGAAGAGAGATCGATTTTTTTGCTCCTAACCCAATGCCTGCTGCAAGCAAAAATACAACACCACCATCAATAGGCACGCACGGAGGAGGCCAACATGCAGGATCACCGCCACCAGCAGGTGGTGGTGGTGGAGCTGCTTGTAATAAGTTAATCCCTAAAAAGACAAATGATATAACTAGGATTTTTTTCAATTTCTTGTGTTTTTACAATACAAATTTATAAATTATCTGATTACTTGCTTCGTTATTATCTCATCATTTTTATAAATTGATAAAATATACATGCCTTTTGTATCTGGCAAGGCTATTTTAATCGTAGATATAGAAACGGTTTCTTCGGTGCTTCTTACTAAATCTTGTCCTAATGCATTATAAACTTTAATTTTCAAAAATTCAGGTTTATTAAATGAAGTATTAATAATCAAAGTATTATCTGTTCTGGTAATTTTTATAAAATCTTTATCGCCATTAGCATTCACTGAAACTAATTCATCCAATATATAAAGCATTTGATCGGTAGAATCGGCACATTGCCCATTTTGAGAAGACAATAAACGAACTGAATAGGTTCCTGAAGCTAAATACGTGTGAATTGGATCTGTAATAGATGAAGTGCTTGCATCACCAAAATTCCAATCGGATTGGGTAGCTCCGGCAGAAGTATTTGTAAAAATAACCGGTTCATTTACATAAAAAGTATCATTAGCAGTGCTAAAAGCGGCATCCACTAAAGGAGGCTCGGTCACATTTAATACAAGGCTTTTTTGGCATTGATTTTGGTCCATGATAAATAAAGTATAACTACCAGGAGTTAACGAATCTAAAAAGCTGGTGTTATATCCCGCCAAATTAATATCATAAGGAGCAACACCACCTGTTGTATTTAAGGTAATAGTACCATCCATTAAACCAAAACAACTTGCATTTTGTATAACTGCATTGCTGTTAATTTCTTCAGGTTGATCTATGGTAACTGAATCTGTCTCAACACAACCATTCGAATGAGAAACCGTAACATAATAAGTTCCGGCGCTTAAACCATATACATCATGCGTAGTAACTCCATTTGACCATCCAAAAGTATAATTACTTAGGTCTCCATTCATTTGAAGCAAAATACCTCCATTGGTGCTTCCAAAACAGGTAATATCTGCTTTAGATTTTTGGGTAATATTTGATATTGCATCATTAATCATAATACTCTTGCTGAATGAACAACCAGTACTATCGGTTATAGAAACTGTATACGTTCCTGCCGATAAATTTGTTGCTAGCGAATCGCTATTTCCATTTGACCATAAAAATGTTCGACCTGCATTTCCAGTAAAAATATGGGCAGAGGCTGTTCCATCATTTCCTCCATGACAAGTAACATCTTCAGAAGTTAAAGTAGTATAGTTCGGCGAAACAGGCGCCATTAGCTCAATTTTAGCACGTACTGTTCCACAACCTTCATTGTTTGTTACAATTACAGTATAAATACCCTCCGTAACATTACTTAATGAATCAGCTCCGAAAACACCTGTTGTAGTTCGAACAGTATTTCCGTTTGCATTTTGCCAAGTATAGTTAAAAGGTCCGTTTCCTTTGCCTGTTACCCGTGCAGTTGCGTTTGGCAAATCAAAACAGGTAGGATTGGTTGAAGAAATAGTTAAAGGTGAGCTAACATGTAAGAATAATCGAGCCACACCATCATCCATCATGGTGGTTGAATGCGTTTGACCTTCGGTATCAATAATTGTTGAGCTTAAATCAGTTGAATCAATCAAGGTCATACATTTATTTTGATCTAAAAAAGCATCTACATCATTAAAAGTCAAATCATATTGATTAGTAGTACTTAAAGCATTATTTTGTCTGTATAAAACAATAGGAATAACGATACTATCAACATCCGAAGGAATAGAATTTCTTGAAACTTTGATATCATCCACAACGGTTGCTATGTTTAACAGGTTATTTGCATTGCCCATTTTAGTTGTTTCGTTAAACCACTCATATCCTTTAGCAGCGTTATCTCGCAAACCAATTTTGGTAAAATCAGAACGCGTACCATCAGCCAACATATTAATTTTTAAGACCGGCTCTATGTTTCCTACCAGTTTTACACTGTTAAAATTATCCGGAGTATTTGAATTGGTTTTATCATTTTCGTCAAATCGTACTTCTCCTACCATACCAGCAGCAACCTGCACATAAAAACCTTCGCCAGACGCTAAGATGTCTGTTGGAGTGCTGTGGTCATATTCTATAAAATTTCCACTATTGTCATTTTGTAAAACATAGGCAGATCCTCCGCCTGCACCACTTATATTGGTCAATGTTACATTATCCCAAGTCACATGCGCAGCATACGGATTTCCTAAAACATGCCATCCATCTCCAAAAGCACAACCTACTCCACATGTTAATCCGGCTATACTTACAATACCCTGATTAATACTTCCTGTGGCATCTATTGTCACCCCGCTATTTTCATAAATGAACCAACCTGATTGATCTGATCCATTATTTGTATTTTGTGTAGTTAAATCAGGAGTAGTAGACGCACATGCCGCTTCGTCCCATCCTTGTATTGAAAAAAACCATTGAGGATCATCGCTACCAACATTTCCGGTAGTATACAAATCATCATCCCAATCATCTAATACTGTATTGGTTAAAGGGGATGCAACAAAGTTCCATCCTGGAGAGCCAGCATGCTCATTCATATATCTTTCTACAATGATGTTAGTAACCGCAGGGTTATCCGGGGTACCATCCGATAAATCTGCTATAACTGCGGTAGCCGAAGAATTGGATACCAAGCGTGCAACAGAATTCCCATTAAAAGCGCCATCTTGTACATCTAAAACTCCAATAATATCTATGGGGTTTGTTGCGGTAAGTCCAGTTGAAGTATTTTCAACACTAATATCTTGAAAATCAGTAGTGTCCGAACCAGTAATAGTTTGTGCTGTACTTCCATTAAATCGAACTCGACAACCTGCATCAGGGGTAAAACCTGCTTCTGCATTATTATTGATCCAATTTCCTCTTACGGAAAAATCATTCGCATCTGGGTCTAAAAAACAACCACTATTAATTGTTAAATTATTAAAAGAAATAGCATCACCTCCTGTGGCTAAATTTACACCTGATGAATTGGCAATAATGGTATGATCAAAAGGGATAGTACCTGTTACGGTCTGAAGACTGGTTCCACTAAAAGTAGTGGTATCACCTACATTTGCGGTATATGTTCCTCCATTATTTGTTATATCTTCTTTGATTATATAATTAGCACCTGCACTATTAAATTTTCGGGCAGCTAAAATATTCAAGTCATTAAAAGTTACGGCAGAAGAGCCATCTAAAGTAAGTCCATTCATGGATGAATTATCAACTTCTGCAATTCCCGGAAACACAAAGGTTCCGTATATAGTTTGCTGAGCAGAACCTGCAAAACTTATTTTGTTTGTGCTTGTTTGTGTAATGGTTCCATTACCATTAATGGTTAAATCTCCTCCAAAAGTAATATCATTAGAGCCGGCAACCAGCTTAGAGTTATTTTCAATGGTAATATTTCCTAATACCCCCGAAGTAGTAACTCCACTTGTTAAAGCAGCGCCTGAAACGCTCGTATTGGCAATAATCAAATTATCATATTCATACCCCGATCCCATTTTTACATTTTGACCAGCTGACCCGGAAAAACGAAAAAAGGTATTTGTTGCAGCACTAGCATCAATTAAACCACCTTGGTTTGTGATAGATAATTGACCTTGCAAATCAAGAAATGCATTATTTGTATTTGTCATATCTAGCCTTACATCATTTTGGTTAGAAGAAGTATTTAATGTTAAGGCTCCGAAACAAACTAAGGTGTCATTTAACTCCAAAAGAACATCTGCATTTGCACTCGTTGAAGTCAACTTTAGCCCTGTTGTACCCAAAATTTCTGTGCGCGCATTCACAAACATATTTACCGAATCATCGGTATGCGTTTGTCCTTGTAAAGTTAAATTTCCATTCGTAATAAAGGTATCATTGACATTGATATTAATAATAGCCCCGCCGCCTGACTTTCTTGATTTAAAAAGACTGGTACCAGTGGCTGAATTAATATTTAGTTTACCTCCTGAATTAATATTCATATTATACGTTCCACTGTTACCAACGTCCATCAGGATATAATTTTCTACATAAAGGTAACCATCTATATTAAAGTCAAATGCACTGGCGTCAGCTGCAGAATAAATTTCAATAAAATCTTCTACTGTAAGCAAAAACGTAGAATTTATACTTAAGCTTGTATTATCGGGATTTACAGTGATAGTTAGGCAAGTTGCATCGGCCGTTACACTAATATCAAAGGCGTCAATGATAACATCATCTCCGGTTCCGGGAAAATCAACTCCTGCTGTACAACCCGCAGCACATAAGCCCCCCCAAGTTGTTCCAATGTTCCAATTGCCTGATTGTGTAGCTGTAAAAGAAGCAGAAAATATTTTTATAGATATTAAAAATAAGCTTGATAGAGTAAGGAAATATTTATTCATAAGTAACTTAGTATTAGTTGTTTAAACAGTTTTTTTTGATCGTTTCCGATATTTATAATTTTAATATGCTTGCTTTAAAATCTTCGTCCGCAGGATTAGTTCCTAACCAAATGCCAAATAAAGCTTTTTTAAATTCGATCCCTTTTACCAGAATCATTTCTTTCTCGTTGATGATCATATGAAGTCCTTCATTGGGGATATATACCAAATCACACTGATCTCCCACTTTCATTTTAAAGGTAGAAAATGCTTTAATGAACTGATCAATTTCTTTTTGCAAAGGCTTTGTATTCCCATTCATCGATTTCTGAAATCCTTCTTTCACAGTTTCAGCCATTTTTTCACTAGTTACCATCCCAGAAACAATTTTTAACCTCATAGCCATAGGTTCATCGGCTGAAATTAATTTACCGGCATCGCTGCTTTTTGTTTTCACATATAATCCACCCACATATAAATCGATAAAATACTTCTCTCTCAAACCTGCTCCAAAAAAACAAAAAAGAAAAGACAAAAATAAATGTTTCATAAATGTTAAAATAATGTGAAAACGAATATAAAAAGAAAAATTAATTTTTCAATAAAATTTTGCTCTATTTACGAATGAAATTTATTATGAATGTCTATATATGATAATTCCTAAACATAATTTCCCTTCAAAACAATTGTACTTGTGTTCTTGTATCTTCCATCCCACCCATTCTCCAAATCAAAGCTTTCAAATATTTTTTCTCCATCCCGATCAAAAATTCTAAATTCATACTCCTCCTTTGGATTAATTCCCACTCCCTTTGGAAAAAACACATCGTTTAATCCATCTCCATTCGGAGTAAAAGAGCCGGAAATAAACACATGAAAGATTTCTTCAAAATTCACCCATTTTAATACCTCTGAAGAACATCCATTGGGTGAAGTAACTACTAATTTTCAGGATATGAAAATTGATCTTCAAAATGTTAAAAAAGGATCATTTTCGGCAAAACGGCTTCAAAATCAATTTTTCAAAAGGGAAGAAAATTAGTTGTTTAACTTCTGTATTTTGAAGGTTTTTGAAGATCCGTTTTCAAAATAAACTTTATTGAAGTAAACGCCTTCTGGCAAATGAGAAATATTCATTTGATTGAACGCAAAAGTTTTTTCCAATACCTTTTTTCCGTTCAGGGAATAAAGCTCAATTTTCTTTATTTTATCCTTACTGGTAATAGAAATATTACCAGAGCTAGGATTAGGATACATGACCACTTTTTCTTCCTTTATTTCTTGAGAAGAAATTGCGGTAATATTATTACAAATAACATACGTTGCCAAAAAATTCATACTCAAATTAAAGATTGAATCAAACATGGGAACATTGTTTTGGTAAGAAATATGTGTGTTTGAATTAATCGATAATAATTGGGTAGGCGCTGATATATCAAGCAATCGCTCATTTATATCATGACTTCCGCTGGCAGTAAGTCCTGTTGGAATAGTCCCTCCAAAATAAACTTCCTCCGTTCCATAAGGAACTACATCATCTCCAATATCGTGTACACTAAAAACAGGTTTATAATCCTGGGGTTCAATCCAGCTGGTATCGCCTATTGCTCCACTTAAATTTATAACTGCGTGTACCCGAGATGAATATCCCTGATTTCCGCTAATTCCTTCTATTCCGCCTAAATTATTTAAATTAATAGCCGGTACTGTTTCATATGACTGATCTAAAAACGCCACGTGTAAAGCAGTTATAGCTCCGGCAGATATTCCACCTACAATAATTTTATTAGTATCAATTTTATATGGATTTCCATTTTGAGCCTGTTTGTAGAAAAAACGAACCGCAGCTCTCATATCATGCATTGCCCGAACCACTGCTTTTGCCGTATTTACAGAATCCGGTAAAAAAAAGCCTGTTCTATAATCAATGGTTGCGCAAGTATAGCCCATTTTAGTATATTCATGACAAATCGGATGCATATCTGTGCGTGACCCAGAAACAAAAGACCCCGGAAAAGCCAAAATAATTAAAGGACGTGTGCTTAAAGTATCATTGCTGGGTTCAAAAAAATCTAATTTTAATTGTTGCTGATTAACTCCACCTACAATCACATTTGATCCATACAAAATGTTTGTAGTAACCACATCGGTAGTGAAAAAATTTCGGGTTACAAAACGGCCATAACTGCAGTCATATTGAGAATAAGAAGAGAAAGAATAGATTGCAATAGCAATAAAAACCAATACTTTTTTCATAAAAAGATAATTTAATCAAATATAAAGAATATTTCACACTAATTTTCTTTGGTTAAAGAAACGGGCTAAGTGTAAAAGTAAATTAATATGCCCATTTTAAATAAATAGCTCCCCAGGTAAAGCCTCCTCCAAAAGAGCATAAAATTAAGTTATCTCCCTTCTTTAACTGGCTTTCCCAATCATTCAAACAAAGAGGAATAGTGGCACTGGTGGTATTTCCGTATTTCTGAATATTTAACATTACTTTATCATCTGGTAGTCCAACTCGTTTTGCCGTTGCATCAATAATTCTTTTATTGGCCTGATGGGCAACCAACCATTGAACATCTTCACTTTTTAAATTATTTCTGAGCATAATTTCTTCCGAAACATCAGCCATTTTGGCCACTGCCCATTTAAAAACAGCTTGTCCTTCTTGATATACGTAATGCAAACGTTCGTCAACCGTATTTTTATTGGGGGGTAAAACAGAGCCCCCTGCTTTCTGATTTAGATGTATTCGTCCGATTCCGTTGCTATGTAAAACAGAATCCATCACGCCGGTTTCTTCTAATGTAGGCTCTAATAAAACAACGCCTGCCCCATCTCCAAAAATAATACAGGTGCTTCTATCGGTATAATCAATAATAGAAGACATTTTATCAACCCCTACCACCAGCACTTTTTTATGTGTTCCTGATTCGATGTATTTAGATCCTGTAACTAAAGCGTATAAAAAGCCCGAACAGGCAGCTTGTATATCAAAACCAAATGCATTGGTACAACCAATTTTATCAGCGATAATGTTTGCGGTAGCCGGAAAAACCATATCCGGAGTTGTGGTGGCACATAAAATAAGATCTATTTCTTGTGCATTTATATTTTTTTTCTTCAAAAGTTTTTGAATGGCTTCCACAGCCATATCTGAAGATCCTTTTCCTTTTTCTTGTAAAATGCGTCGCTCTTGTATACCGGTTCTTTCTAAAATCCAATCTGCAGAGGTATCTACAATCTTTTCTAATTTCTGATTGCTTAATACGAAATCAGGGACATATCCAGAAACGCCGGTAATGGCAGCTTTAATTTTAGCAGTATTCAAAACTATTTTTTTGGAAATTTATAAAGAAATTTTCAAAAACTAGTTTAAATAGATAGTAATAACTACTTTATTACCTGGTAAAATGTTTTGAAATTCATTTAAAAAAGCTTCTTTCTTAACCGATAAGCTATCGCTTACATCGAATTTAATTGATTTTCTTGATTTCATAGTTAATAATTTTTGAAAGATATTTTTTTTCATTTTCATTACTCGATTACTCGCTTTCTATTAAAAGTATGTTTTTTTGATCTGCAAATGCAATGCCAAATATTCAAGAGTCAATATTTTTATTGAACGGTTGTTTTTTGAATGTGAACGGTTTTTTCTCAAAAAATTCACCTTCCATGTTTTACTGATAACTATAA
This sequence comes from uncultured Flavobacteriales bacterium, assembly GCA_964403835.1. Classification (GTDB taxonomy): domain Bacteria; phylum Bacteroidota; class Bacteroidia; order Flavobacteriales_G; family JALEGO01; genus CAYOHR01. The sequence goes on along the minus strand of CAYOHR010000004.1, from coordinate 72,122 downwards.
AGTATCAACGTTTATTGCCAAACATGGTTGCTTTAAATTTAAAATAAATGAAGAAAAACCATTTTACTTATTAAATTTGTATAAATTTTTATTGCATGGATCTTAATTTACAAGGTAAACGCGCTTTAGTATGTGGCAGCAGCCAAGGAATTGGTAAAGCCTGTGCTATTGAGCTTTCTAAGCTAGGAGCCTCGGTTATTTTATGTTCGAGAAAAGAAGAAAAGTTGATAGAAAGTTTGAAAGAATTAGATAATACAAAAAACCAAAAGCATGGATATTTGGTGGCAGACTTTTCTGACCCTGAATCGCTGCAATTGGAGATAAAAAAAATACTGGATCAACCCATTCACATTTTGGTAAACAACAGCGGCGGACCAGATCCAGGAATGATTACAAAAGCTTCCATAGAATCTTTTCAGCAAGCCTTTAATGCCCATCTTTTATGCAGTCATATTCTAGTTCAGGAATTGATGGAGGGTATGATTCAGGAAAAATATGGAAGAATTATTAATATAATTTCAACTTCAGTAAAAATTCCTTTAAAAAATTTAGGGGTTTCCAATACTATTCGTGGAGCGGTTGCCAATTGGTCAAAAACAATGGCCAATGAGCTGGCCAAACATCAAATTACTGTAAATAATGTTTTACCTGGCGCTACCAGAACAGAACGCTTGTCGCACATTGTTGAAAATAAGTCGAAAAAAGAAGGTTTAAATAAAGAAGAAGTTGAAGGGGAAATGTTGAAAGAAATACCCATGAGCCGTTTTGGGTTACCTATAGAAATTGCAAATGTGGTTGCTTTCTTAAGCTCTCCGGCAGCTTCTTATGTAACGGGAATTAATTTTCCGGTGGATGGTGGCAGAACAGGTTCTTTATAATTAATACATCCATATAATGAATATCAGACCCCGAAGAAACAGGAAATCAGGTGCCATTCGAGAAATGGTTGCCGAAACCTCCTTTTCTGCAAATAATTTAGTGATGCCCCTTTTTTTGGTAGATGGAAAAGGCATAAAAAAAGAAGTACTTTCTTTGCCCGGCACTTTCCGGTTTTCTATGGATACTGCATTACAAGAAATGGAGCAGTGTTTAAAGTTAGGAATCCGTTCATTTATTTTGTTTCCTGCCATTGAAGATCATTTAAAAGATACAAAAGCGACCTATAGTTATAATTCAAAAAACTTCTATCTAAAATTTATTCAAGAGGCGAAAAAGAAGTTTCCGGAAGCATGTCTTATTTCTGATGTAGCCATGGATCCATATAGTTCAGATGGGCATGATGGTTTAGTGGAAGGAGATCGTATTTTAAATGACGAAACCCTGCCCATTCTTGCTAAAATGGCTTTGGCCCAGGCGGAAGCAGGAATAGATATGATAGGCCCATCAGACATGATGGACGGAAGGGTAAGATATTTGAGAGAACACTTAGATAACAAAGGATTTTACGAAACCTCTATTATGGCGTATACCGCCAAATATGCCAGCGCTTTTTATGGCCCTTTTAGAGATGCTTTGGATTCGGCCCCTAAAAAAGGAAACAAAAAGACCTATCAGATGGATTTTAGAAATGCCCGAGAAGCTATGTTAGAAGCTAGCCTTGATGTACAAGAAGGAGCTGATTTTATTATGGTTAAGCCGGCATTACATTATTTAGATATCATCCATCAATTACACAAAAAATTCAATTTGCCAGTTGCTGCATATCATGTAAGTGGAGAATGTGCCATGTTATTAGCTGCTTCAAAAAATGGCTGGTTAGATTACCCTACCTGTTTGGCAGAAACATTTTATTCCATAAAACGGGCAGGAGCCAACGTAATCATTAGTTATTTAGCAAAAGATTACGCATCCATATTTACAAAATAAGGATGCTTTTTTACAAAAATTAAATATTTTTTAACAATTTGTTTTATTAATTTATCATTCCTTGTACATTTGCACAAACATTTTTAGATCTACTATGAAAAAATCATTTTTCCTTTTTTCCTTTCTATTCTCTTTGGTATTTATTACCAAGATGAATGCTAGCCATTATGCTGGCGGCGAAATTACGTATATCTGCACAGGCGGGAACAACTATACTATACAATTAAAAATTTTTCAAGATTGTTCGGTCAGTTCCTATATCGATTCAACCGAACAATTAGTAGATATAATTAGCTCATGCGGAACTTTACATGTTCCTCTTTCTTTTTTTCATGCAAAAGAAGTAGCACCTCTATGTGCTTCTGAAATAAACAATTCGATTTGTAACGGTGGAACTCAACCCGGCCTTATCGAGTCTATTTATCAAGCTCAGGTAAATTTAACTCCTTGTTCTGATTGGTATATAAGCCTAACTACTTACGCCAGAAATACTTCAGTAAACATAGATGGCGCAAACTGGGGATTACTTGTTGATGCCTTTTTAAATAATTCTATACAAACATGTAATAACTCACCCATATTTAATTCACCTCCTATTCCTTATGCGTGCATTGGTCAGAATATAACCATCAACGGCGGTGTATCAGAAGCGGATGGAGATTCTTTGTATTATGAATTGATTTGTGCCCGCGATGAATGGGGAAATCCAATAACTTATGTTTCTCCTTATTCATGTGTTAATCCTATCGACGGAATAACCATTGATCATGCGAATGGGAACATTAGCTTTACTGCTAATACTATTGGTAATTATGTTTTAGTTTACCAGGTTACAGAATATGATCATCAAGGAAACTTGATCGGAACCGTGATGCGAGATATAGAAATTTATGCGGTAAATTGTTCTAACTCAAATCCTTCGGCAAGCTCAGGAGTTATTCAAAATGTAAGTAATGCTATATTAATTAATAATAACACAATAGAAGCATGTGAAGGCTCAATGATTTCTTTTAATAGTACGTATGTTGATGCTAATAGCCTAGATAGCTTAAGCATCATGACTAATCTAGCACAGGTTTTTCCAGGATCTTCCTTTAACATTACTGGTGTAAATCCATTAACTGTTCAATACAACATTCAATTACCAGCACAATCCCATACAAACAATGCTTCTTTTAGTGTTCTGGTTTCTGATAATGTATGTCCTATTTCAGGATCCAATACATTTGTTTATCACATTCAAATTGTAAAATCTACGAATGCCGGTCCTGATCGTTTTATCTGTGGAACTTCAGGCAGCTCGAGCGAAGCTCATTTGCATGCTGCGGGAGGTACTGTATTTACATGGCAATCTATATCCGGTTCACCCATCGTGATAGGCACTAATTTTTCTTGTGACACATGCGCCGACCCAATTGCAACCCCTTCTGCAACAACCACTTATGTAGTAACAAGCAATTTACAAGGTGGATGTGCTAACGTAGATACTGTTCAAGTTGTTGTAGTAGCTGACTTTACATATGCAGTTCAACCAAGCAATGCATCTATTTGCTTAAATGATGATGTAGTTTTTAATGTTACACCCAATCCTTCAGGAAGTTACACTATTGATTGGACAGGAAACGCACTGATAGATAATCACGCTTCATTTCACCCGAGGGCTACCTTTACAAGTTCAGGAACAACGCCCCTGTATTTTAATATAACCAGTCACAATGGTTGTAGCAAAAATGATAGTGTTGTTGTAACTGTTTCGACTAATTCAATCCCACTTTTAACTTTTCATGGGGATAGTACACTTTGTCAAGGTGACAGTTCAATGATTGTGGTGAATTCACAATATGGTAATGCTCAATTGGTTGATCAGTTTGATCCCATTCATCTTTCCAATTGGTATTCTACCACAGGAATTACGGCTTCTACTTGTGGTTCGGTTTCGGGTAATGCTTTATATTTTAATGATGATTTTAGCCGACTTGCTGAAACCATTGATTTAAATGCATCATTAGGTGGAACTATTAATTTTTCTTTATATATAGCACAAGGAAATGATTCCTGCGACGCAGCAGAAGTAGGTGAAGATGTTATTCTTCAATATTCTTATGATGGCGGTGTCAATTGGTTTAATATTAATCAGTATGCAGTTGCAAATTATCCTAATTTTACTCCCATTTCAGAAAACATTCCCTTGGCTGCCCAAACTACTTCTACCAGATTTAGATGGTCACAACCACTTTTTTCGGGTATTGGATTTGATAACTGGGCGATTGACAATGTGAATATCGCTTTAACCGGAGCAGATGTATCTTATGCATGGTCTCCTGCTATAGGTTTAAATACCACTACAAATGATACGGTAATAGTTTCTCCAACTGTAAGCACAACATATACGGTCATTGCATCTTCTTTAAATGGATGTGCAGATACAGTTCAGTATCACGTTTCAGTAGTACCTAATTTCACCATTAACGCGAGCGCTGCCGATTTAAGTTCTTGTTTGTATAGTGAAAACCAGTTAAATGTATCGGTTAGTCCTGCCGGGAGCTATTCATATCAATGGACCCCTTCCTTTTTATTAAATAATGATATTACTCACAACCCAATTGCTTATTTATCTCAATCTGGTGTAAATACGTTCTATGTGGATGTTGCAAGCGCAGGGGGTTGTAACAAAAAAGACAGTGTTTCTGTTTTAGTTTCTAATAATATTTCACCGGATATTTCTATTGTTGGAGATACTAATATATGTACAGGCGATTCTACTTTATTAGTTGTGAACAATGGCAATATCGGTTGTTATATGGTTTTAGTATTAAGTGATAATTATGGTGATGGATGGAACGGTGCTAATCTTAATTTAAACATTAATGGATCCTTATATCAATCGTACACTATAGCAACCGGTTTTGAATTACTAGATACAATTCATTTAAACTTAGGTGATGTAGTAAGTATTGATTTCACTAGTGGCTTGTATCCTACAGAAGAAAGCTACCAAGTTTTAGACGCGCAAGGCAGCATCTTATTTTCGGATGGACCTACTCCTTTAAATGGATTGCAGGTTTGGCAACATACATGGATGTGTAGCTCACAAATTAGTTATTTATGGACTCCAAGCAACGGATTAAGTTCTAGTACTTCTGATAGTGTTTGGGTATCTCCAACTTCAAGCACCTTATATACGATTGTTGCTACTGAAACGGTGGGAAATTGTGTTGATTCAACTACTATATTAGTGCATATAGGTTCAAATTTCACGTATCAAATTACTGCTAGCGATGACAGCATTTGTTTGCATGATAGTGTTCAATTTAATGTGTCTGTAAGCCCTGCTGGATCTTATTCTTATCAATGGAGTTCTTTAGGGTTATTTAATGCTGATACTATCACTAATCCGGTAGGTGTATTTAATCATCCCGGTTTAAATACTATTTCCCTTGAAATAACTAACGAGGGTTGCACTAAAACAGACACTAGCTTAAAAGTGATGGTATCTAATGGCCATGCTAGAAATTATATTATTACAGGAGACTCTATATTATGTTCAGGAGATAGTGCTTTATTACAAGCTACTGACTTTTTCAATTCTTGCCAATTAGCGATAGATCTGTATGATAGCTATGGTGATGGATGGAATGGAGCTTCGCTCGAAATATTTGTAAATGGAGTGTTACACAATACATTCACATTGCCTAACGGATTCCAAAGTGCCGAATATGTTTATTTAAATGATGGAGATCAGGTTTCTTTATCTTACACTAGCGGAGCCTACCCTAGCGAAGAGAGTTTCTCTATTTCGGGATATTCTGGAAACATTTTGTATAATGATGGTCCTGACCCTCTAAATGGTCAGAGTATATGGAATTACACCATGCATTGTGTAGATAGCAATATTTTATATCAATGGAATCCTACAACAAACTTATCTGACCCACATGGAGCTAGCACTTATGTTTGGCCATCTTCAGACGTTACTTACACTTTAACAACAACAGATGTTATTGGTAATTGCCAAGGAACATCTTCCTTTACAGTTCATGTTGTTCCCGGGTTTACTTTGAGTGTTACTCAAGCAGAAGATACTGTTTTATTAAATGATCAAGTTCAATTTACAACTTCGGTTACGCCTTCAGGAACATATCACTATGCTTGGACAGGAGCTACATTGAATAACGATACTATTGCAAATCCAATAGCTACGGTGGTTAATGGAGGGTACAATTATTATTTGGTGAATGTATCTAACGATCATGGCTGCGTTAAATCAGACACCTTAGTTGTGTTTGTAGAGGATAGTTTAACAACACAGATAAAATCTGATTTGCAGTCCAATATTTATATGGTGGCCTATCCAAATCCATTTGTAAAAAATACCTTTGTTGAGTTCAAAAATTTAACAAATTTTGAAACCATTTCTTTTGTAGTGTATGATTTACAAGGACGTTCTATTCAGTCATACCCTGTATTAAGTAATAGAGTAAATATGAATGATCGCTTAAGTGCAGGAACTTATATTGGAAAGCTGATTAATACTTCAACTAAAGAAGTTCTTTCGCAAGTAAAATTGGTTGCTCAATAATCACATTTAGGAATATTCTTTTGTAGAATAAAGAAATTTATATATTTTTGCATTGTGAAATTTGAAAGAGGGGTCAAAAGCCCCTCTTTTTATTTATGATAACAAAAGAACAAATAAGAGATATAGTTTCTGAAAAATTTAAAGGTTCAGATTTTTTTATTGTTGATATAAAAGTTGATTTATCCAATAATATTCAGGTTGAGGTGGATAAATATTCCGGATTTTCAATTGCAGATTGCATTGAGTTAAATCGATTTATCGAAAAAAGAATGAATCGGGAGGAAGAAGATTTTTCTTTGCAAGTGAGTTCTCCAGGCTTGGAAAAACCCTTTAAAGTATTTGATCAATATAAAAAAAACGTAGGGAAAGAGATTGAAGTTTTAACTTCTGATGAAAAGAAAGTAAGGGGGCTATTAAAAGAAGTAACCGAAAAAAATATAGTCTTGGAATACACCGAGAAACTTAGAAACGAAAAAAATAAAAAAATTGAAATAATAAAAACAGAAACAGTAGAATTTCCCAATATTAAAGAGGCAAAAATCATTTTAAAATTTAAATAATTAATCATGAACAGCGAAGATTTAATTGATTCATTTTCAGACTTTAAAGACATAAAAAATATCGATCGAGAGACGATGACCAGTATTTTGATTGATGTGTTTTCTGGAATGATGAAACGGAAATTTGGTGAAGAAGGAAAATTTGATGTTATTATGAACGTCGACAAAGGCCATTTGGAACTATTTAGATACCGAATAGTTGTTGCCGATGGAGATATTGATTTTGAATGGAATGAAATTGAATATTCTGAAGCAGTAAAGCAAATACCTGATATTGAAGTAGGTGAAGACTTTGCAGAACAAATTCAAATTAACGATTTTGGAAGACGAGCTATCTTAGCAATGCGTCAAAATTTGGCTGCCCGCATTAGCGAATTAGAAAAAGAAGGGATTTATAAGAAATATAAAGATCGTGTTGGAGAGATTATTTCAGGTGAGGTTCACCAGGTTTGGAAAAAAGAATTACTCATTTTAGATGAGGATGGTAATGAGTTAGTATTACCAAAATCAGAGCAAATCCCAAGTGATTTTTACAAAAAGGGAGATTCGCTAACAGCAGTGGTTGCTCGCGTGGAAATGCGGAACAATACTCCTATTGTTATCCTTTCCAGAACTTCTCCATTGTTCTTAGAAAGATTATTTGAGCGGGAAGTTCCGGAAGTTTTTGATGGATTAATTACCATCAAAAATATTGTGAGAGAGCCCGGTGAAAGAGCAAAAGTAGCGGTTGAATCTTATGATGATAGAATTGACCCTGTTGGAGCATGTGTTGGGATGAAAGGATCTCGTATCCATGGCATTGTTCGTGAGTTGAGAAATGAAAACATTGATGTCATTAACTATACAAACAATACACTTTTATACATTAGCCGTGCTTTAAGCCCTGCAAAAATCACTTCCATTGAAATAGATGATGTAAATAAAAGAGCAAACGTATTTTTAAAACCCGATCAAGTATCTCTGGCTATTGGAAAAGGTGGGCATAACATTAAATTAGCCGGTAAATTAACCGGGTATGAATTAGATGTGTTTAGAGAATCGGTTGAAGAATTTGAAGATGTGGATTTAGATGAATTTGCAGATGAAATTGATCACTGGATTATTGATGAGTTAAAAGCAATTGGCTGTGACTCAGCAAGAAGTGTTCTAGAACTTGGCCTAGAAGATTTAGTAAAACGAACTGATTTAGAAGAAGAAACTGTAAAAGAAGTAATTTCTATCTTGAAATCAGAATTTGAATAAGGTTTAAAATTAAAATATAATAATGACTGAGGTCTCCGTAAAACGATTAAGTAAAGTTGCTAGAGAATTCAACCTCTCTGTAGGTACTATTGTTGATTTTTTATTCGACAAAGGACATGAGGTTGAACCTAATCCCAATGCAAAAATAACCCCTGAAATGTATGATTTATTATCAGGCTCATTTCAGGCAGATAAAATAGTTAGAGAAGAATCTAACACATTGGGTTTAAATGCAAAAAAAGAAACGGTAGAGGATACTCCTGCTCAACCGCAGCCTTCAAGAAAAGTTGAGGAAGAACAGGAAGACATTGTTATAAAAAATTTAGAAAACGCTGTTTCTGAGTTTAAAACACCGACCGTTGTTCAACAAGTGGAAGAGAAACAAGTGGAAGAGAAAAACGTAACCATTGTTGGTAAAATTGATCTTGATAAATTTGCAAAAAAACCTAAAAAAGAAAAAGAAAAGGAAGCTCCAGTTGCTAAAGTTAAAGAAGAAGTAGTAGTAACTCCAGAGCCACCGGTACAAGCTATTGTAGAAGAAAAAGTTAAGGTAGAAGAAAAAAAGGAAGAGGTGATTGAGCCGGAAGCAAAGCCCGCTAGTCCCGCAGAAGCAATTGATACCACCATTCGGGTTAAAGTTGATCGATTAGAAGGCCCAAAAATTTTGAGCAGAATTGATTTACCTGCTGAAAAGAAAAGAACCCCTGGTTTTGTTAGCGCAGAACAAAAAGCAAAAGATGATTTAGAACGTAAAAAACGAAAACGAATCATTAAAACCGGTCCAAATAAGATCGATTTAGATAAAGCCAGCAAAGAAATAACTCAAAACAAGAAAAAAGAATTTGCACCGGGAGACCCTGCATCCAGAAGAGTTTATGTTGCTCCTACTCCCACAGTTGTTGATCCTGATAAAATTCAGAAAGAAATAAGAGAAACCTTAGCAAGATTAAGCTCTAAAGGTAAATCTAAGTCTTCTAAACACAGAAAAGCGAAACGTGAATCGATCAATCAACAATTAGAAGAAAGCGAGAAACAAAAAGAAATAGATAAAAGTACTTTACAGGTTACCGAATTTGTTACAGCTAATCAACTGGCCAATATGATGAGCGTACCTGTTACTGAAATTATTTCCGCATGTATGTCATTGGGAATGTTTGTATCTATCAATCAACGATTAGATGCCGAAACACTTTCAATTGTTGCCGAAGAATTTGGTTTTAAAGTTGAGTTTACCACTGCTGAAGTTCAGGAATCTATTCAACAAGTTGTTGATAAACCTGAAGATTTAATGAGCAGACCTCCTATTGTAACCGTAATGGGACACGTAGATCATGGTAAAACATCCTTACTAGATTATATTAGAAAAACGAATGTTATAAGTGGCGAAGCGGGTGGAATTACCCAGCATATTGGTGCTTACAGCGTGCAAGTTGGCGATGGAAAAATTACATTTTTAGATACTCCTGGTCACGAAGCATTTACCGCTATGCGTGCTCGTGGAGCTCAAATTACAGATATTGCAATTATTGTAATAGCAGCAGATGATAGCGTAATGCCTCAAACACGTGAAGCCATTAATCACGCTCAGGCAGCGGGTGTCCCTATGATATTTGCTTTCAATAAAATTGATAAACCAGGCGCTAATACTGATAAAATAAAAGAAGAGCTTTCTACGATGAACATTTTAGTAGAAGACTGGGGTGGAAAATATCAAAGCCAGGAAATATCAGCTAAAAAAGGCTTACACATCGATTTATTATTAGAAAAAGTATTACTGGAGGCTGAACTTTTAGATTTAAAAGCAAACCCAAATAAATTAGCCATAGGCTCTGTTATCGAATCTTCTTTGGATAAAGGAAGAGGATATGTATCGACCTTATTAGTTCAATCCGGAACCTTAAAAATTGGCGATGCCGTAGTTGCAGGAAGTCATTGGGGAAAGATAAAAGCTATGTTTAACGAAAAAGGCGAAAAGGTTATGCAAGCAGGTCCTTCTAGTCCGGTTTCTGTTTTAGGTTTAGATGGAGCACCTAGTGCAGGCGATCGCTTTAATGTAATGGAAGATGAAAAAGAAGCTAAAAGTATTGCCTTTAAACGCCAACAATTAGTTCGTGAGCAGGGCATCCGCTCTCAAAAACATATCACCTTAGATGAAATTGGCCGAAGATTAGCCATTGGAGACTTCAGAGAATTAAACGTGATCGTAAAAGGAGACGTAGATGGTTCGATAGAAGCTTTGGCAGACTCTTTACTAAAATTATCGACCGAAAAAATTCAAGTAAATGTTATTCATAAATCTGTCGGACAAATTTCTGAATCGGATGTATTGTTAGCTTCTGCTTCGGATGCTATTATTTTAGGTTTCCAGGTTAGACCTTCTAATAGCGCTCGAAAATTAGCTGAAAAAGAAGAAATTGATGTGCGTTTATATTCTGTTATTTACGATGCCATTGAAGAAGTAAAAGCAGCCATGGAAGGTATGTTGGCTCCTAAAATTGAAGAAAAAATAGTTTGTAATATTGAAGTACGCGATGTATTTAAAATTACAAATGTAGGAACCGTTGCCGGATGTTATGTTTTAGACGGAAAAGTAACCAGAAAAACTAAAATTCGTTTAATACGAGATGGTATTGTTTTATACACAGGAATGTTAGGCTCTTTAAAACGATTTAAAGATGATGTAAAAGAAGTAGCCGCCGGATACGAATGTGGTTTAAATATCGAAAAATTTAATGATATTAAAGTAGGCGATATTATTGAAGGATACGAAGAAACAGAGGTAATGCAAAAGCTATAAAACGCTTTTAAAGTATTTTCTCAATTTGTTAACAATTTAATAAAATTAAAATTTAATAACTAACGAGGCATCCTTTTTACTTTTTTTTCGTTATAAGGTTATTAGTTAATATTGATGAATCTTCATATCAAGGTTATTACAATTTGCTTTTTACTTACATTATCTAGCAAATTTTTATTCTCACAATCCAAGCCCGACATTCGATGTTTGGCTGTGGCTCCAAATGGTGATGTAACCATTACTTGGATGCAATATGTTCCTGCCCCCGGAAATGCATTTGATCAATATCAAATTTGGTATTCAACCGACAACGTTAATTTTACTTTACTGCCCGACTTTATACCCAATATAGCAACCACTTCATTTACGCACACAGGAGCCAATGCTCATTTAGGTATAAGATACTACATGTTAATTGTTGAGTATACTTCAGGTGCAAACCCCTTGTATACTCCTGCTTCCGACACACTTCAAACCATGTTTTTGACAGTAAATAATAACCTGCCTGTTGCGGATGGATTTGCAAGCATTGATTGGAATCCCATAAAAACTCCAAAATTAGCCTCGACAAGTAATTCGTATGATATTCATCGTCGGAAAGCATTTAATGGCGTTTGGGCAAACGTTGGAAATACATTTTTTGGCACTGAAACCTACGCTGATACAAAAAAAGTATGTAACGATACTTTATATTTTACGGTTGAACAAACCGATGTTTCAGGTTGTAAATCTGTTTCTTCTTTAGCTAAAAAATTAATCTTTGATAAACGGGCACCCGGCACACCCTTAATTGATTCCATTAGTGTTAATCCGGCCAGCAATGAGGTTTTCTTAAAATGGACACCGGACGGCTCCGGAGATATTAGAGGATACGTGATAGTGCGTGACCAAGTAATTATTGCAACCGTGATAGGAAAAAACAGCATTTCTTTCATAGATCCCAATGGAAATCCAAATACACATTCGGTAAAATACGGGGTAGCAGCCATAGATACCTGTGCTAACGGAAATCCACTCTCTTATAACACCAGTTCAACAGGTATTTTACACTCCACCATATTTGTAAAAGCAGTTCCTAATAATTGTGAAAAGAAAATTGATTTAACCTGGACTCCTTATGTTGGATGGAATGCTGTGCAAGATTATTATATTGAGGCTCAAGAAAATGGCGGCCCATGGAAAAGGGTTGGCACTGTGGATGGAAATGTGAATGAATATACTCATCAAAATGTGAAGCCCGGCACGCAATATTGTTATACCATAAGAGCAAAACAAGTGGGATTTTCTACAACCTCTTCATCGAACCAAGTATGTTTAAAAACCTCTTCAATAGAGCTTCCAAAGGATATTTATATCACATGTTTACATGTGGAAGACTCAGATCAAGTTGTGATCAAATTTTATGTTCCTAAAAAAAGTGAGGCTACGGGTTATTTAATAAAAAAGTCCATTCACCCCGATTCTTTATTTGAACCGGTAGATACCATCTTACCTACAAAAACAGATACCCTTTATAAATTTAAAGACCGCAATGTACAAGCAGATACTAATATTTATTACTATATGATTAGTGCCCTAGATAGCTGTAAAAATGAATATTATTTTTCTGATACCTCCAATACGGTAAGAATAACCGGTGAAAAAAATGATTTGGAATTTTACACATCTCTAAAATGGAACGGCTATGGAGGCTTTGAACATGCTGGAAGCAGAGTAAATCAATATGTTTTATATAGAAGTTTAAACAATAATCAAAATTTTGTTGAACTAGATAGTTTTGTAAATACCACTTCTAAATTTAAAGATGAAGTGGAGAAATTACTGGAAAATAACGGGAAATTTTGTTACTACATAAACGCACAAGAGAGTAAAACCAATAATGTTTACGGATTTAAAGAATCATGTAACTCCAATAAAGTATGTTTAGGACTGGAAGAAATAGTATGGGTTCCGACAGCGTTTACTCCTGACTTCGACGATATTAACGATGTATTTAAACCCATCATTAGTTTTGTAGATAAAAGAGAATACGAATTTACCATTTATGATCGATGGGGCACTTCTATTTACTCAACAACAAACCCTTTAGATGGTTGGGATGGAGGGGGTTACAATGCACCCATTGGATACTATTCGTATTTTTTACAATTTAAAAATTCGGCGGGAGATGTTTTACAACGAAGAGGTTCTTTTCTATTAATTCGGTAATAATACTTAAAAACATTAATTTCGCATACATAAAGCCTTTGAAAAGTTTAGAGGCATAATTAACCTGTTATTTAAATTATTTAAAGAGGAACCCTTTTATTGATGAGTATAGTTTCATTTTCTAACATAGATCCCTCTGTTTCGAAGCTTTCTTTTGTAATCAATCAAAAATCGCTTTATTGCTTTATTCATTCAAAAGAAAAAGAATTGCTTGTTTTTGAAGAGCTTGTTTTTAATTCGCTACAATCTACTTTGATGATAGAAGAAATGAAAGACATGCTTGAAAAAAGATCTATTTTTAAAAAGGCTTTTCATCAAACCTTTATTGAAATAAATAGAGGAAAAACACCTTTTGTATTAATTCCAAATCCGCTATATTCTGAGGATCATCTAGAAGATTATTTTAAGCCCATTGCCGACATTACCCATAAAAAATTAGTGCCTCAAAATATTGATTGGTTAGACTGTAAATTGATCTTTTCGATCGACCAGGAATTGCATCGTTTTTTACAAAGCACCTTACCTTCTGCCGTTTTAGGAAACGATTTATATTTTATCTTAAAAAATCTGCCATTTATTTTTAATAAATTTAAAAAGGGCGTTTTGCTGGTAAAAGATTCAACACACATTACTTTAATGTATTGTGAAGATTTAAAACTCCATTTCTGTAATCAGTTTGAGTATGCAACAGGCGCTGATATTGCCTACTATACCTTATTGGTATATAATGAATTTAATTTAGATAAAAATGAAATTTCTTTACTTTTGGCGGGTTATACAGAAAATGAGGCAGAAGAAACAGAAATATTAAATCATTATATTGCAAAAATTGAAAAATGGGATAAATTTATCCATATTCCATCTCACACAACCAGTGCTGTAGCTCTTTTAACCCATACTTTGTGAGAATAATATCAGGAAAATACAGAGGCAAAAGAATTGATGCGCCGGCAAGCCTTCCATCCAGACCTACTACTGATTTTGCGAAAGAAGGGCTATTCAATATCTTGAATAATTGGGTTGATTTTGAAGAATGTACTGTTTTGGATTTGTTTGCAGGCACCGGAAATATCAGTTACGAATTTGCTTCGCGCGGAGCCCATTTAGTATATGCGGTAGATGAATCTTATGAATGCATTAAGTTTATTCAAAAAACGGTTGAGAAATCTAATTTTAACGCCATAAAAGCTTATAAATCAGATGTTTTTCAATTTTTAAAACGAGATAGTCAAAAGTATGATCTGATTTTTGCCGATCCCCCGTTTGCATTTGAAGAATATGAAAAATTAATAAATACCATTTTTGAGTTAGAAACACTAAAAGAAGATGGAATTTTTATTCTGGAACACGAAGCAAAAAAGAGTTTTTTGAACACGCCCGGTTATTTTGAAGAGCGTAAATACGGAGGTATAAAATTTTCATTTTTTAGGACTCCCAAAAAGTAATTTCTTTAGCCCGATTGGGCTTGATATAAAAAGATTATTAACTTTACAGTATGTCATTCTTTGAAAAATTATTCAAAAAAAATAAATTTACTAATCCACCCATTGATTTATCCGTTGTTCAGGTAGATATGCATTCTCATTTAATTCCCGGAATTGATGATGGAGCACAAACCATGGATGATAGTATGTTCCTTATAGAGGAGTTTATAAAACTGGGATATAAAAAAGTGATTACCACGCCCCATACGATGATTGATTATTATAAGAATACGCCAGATATTATTCGAGCGGGCTTAGATAAAGTGCGGGAAGAGCTGGTAAAAAGAAATATGAACATTGAAATTGAGGCTGCTTCGGAATATTTTCTCGATCAACATTTCATGGAAGAGTTAGAGAAAAAAAACATTCTCACCTTTGGTGATAAATACGTGTTATTTGAGCTTTCTTTTGTTTCGGAAGGCCGTTTACTACCCGAAGCCCTTTTCGAGCTGCAAATGAACGGTTACAAGCCAATTATGGCACATCCTGAGCGCTACGGATACTGGCACCACAATTATGATAAATTTCATGAATGGTTTGATAAGGGCATATTTTTGCAGTTAAATATCAATTCTTTAACCGGACATTACAATCAACAAACACAAAAAGCCGCTGAATACTTGATCGAGAACAATATGTACCAATTTATTGGCAGCGATTGTCATCACATGGGTCATATTGAATTAACGCAACATGCTAGAAAACATGAGGGTTTGCATAAGTTGATTACCGGTGGAAAATTATTGAATAATACGTTATAATTTTTTTAGGCGCTTTCCGCCACCATTTCTCGGTTAATTTTTTTTACCAAGCCTTGTAATACTTTGCCCGGACCTGCTTCTATAAATTCCGTGGCTCCATCTCCAATCATATTTTGAACGGTTTGTGTCCAACGTACCGGAGCCGTTAATTGCTTAATTAAATTTTCTTTAATACGTACCGAATCGGTGTATGGTTTTGCATCCACATTTTGGTAAATTGGGCAAATAGGAGTATGAAAAGAAGTTTTTTCGATGGCGGCTTGCAATTGAAGTTTGGCCGAATCCATTAACGGAGAGTGGAAAGCTCCGCCCACAGGCAGTAAAAGCGCTCTTTTGGCTCCGGCTTCTTTCAATTTTTCACAGGCCTCTGTAACAGCGGCTATTTCACCCGAAATAACTAACTGACCCGGGCTGTTATAATTAGCAGGGATTACGACACCCGGCATTTGACTACATATTTTCTCCACTACATCATCTTCCAAACCTAGTATAGCAGCCATGGTGGAGGGTTGTAGCTCACATGCTTTTTGCATGGCTAAAGCCCGTTGAAAAACTAATTGTAAAGCATCTTCAAAACGTAAACATTCATTGGCAACTAAGGCTGAAAACTCTCCTAAAGAATGACCTGCCACCATATCGGGTTTAAAGCTTGTAAGAGACTTAATAACCGCAATGCTGTGCAAAAAAATAGCGGGTTGTGTTACTTTGGTTTGTTTTAGCTCCTCTTCAGATCCTTCAAACATAATTTTAGATAACTCAAACCCCAAAATTTGATCGGCCTGGTCAATTAAACTTTTAATTTGATTATTCGCCTGATATAAGTCTTTACCCATACCTGGGAATTGAGCTCCTTGTCCTGGAAAAATATATGCTTTCATTTTGAGTTTCGAGTTTAATGAGTTTGGAGTTTTGGTTTATGAGTTTGGAGTTTGGAGTTTAGAGTTTAGAGTTTAGAGTTTAGAGTTTTGGGTTTCGAGTTTTGGGTTTCGAGTTTTATAGTTTCGAATTTCTAGTTATCTAACATCTATGAGTCTAAAAATCTAACATCTAATAGTCTAATATCTAATCATCTAACATCTAACATCTAAGACAATTTGGATGAAATTAATGAAATAAACTCCTTCCGTGTTGCTTCTTTTAAAAATTCGCCTTTAAAAGCAGAAGTAGTGGTTACTGAATTTTGTTTTTGAACACCCCGTATTTGCATACACATATGTTTTGCTTCTATAACCACAGCCACTCCCAAGGGCTTTAATGTTTCATGAATACAATCGCGAATTTCGTTGGTTAAGCGCTCCTGCACCTGCAATCGACGCGAAAAAGCATCAACAATACGTGGAATTTTACTTAAACCAACAATATAACCGTTAGGTATGTAGGCAATGTGCGCCTTTCCAAAAAAGGGTAAAAGATGATGTTCACACATAGAATATACTTCAATGTCTTTCACAATAACCATTTGACTATAATCTTCTTTAAACATAGCCGATTTAAGAATTTCGGCAGGGTCCTGATGATAGCCCTGTGTTAAAAACTGCATAGCCTTTGCCGCTCTTTCGGGTGTTTTTATTAATCCTTCTCGTTTTACATCCTCCCCAATCAAACTAATAATTCCTTGAAAATGGGTGGTCAGTTTTTTTGTTGCCGCTTCATTATAGCGATGTTCTACCGAATAATTTTCATCATCATCTTGTGACAAACGAGTAATTACTTTTGCCTTTTTCTTATTCCCCATAATATTCTGCGTAATTATTTTCGGTTTCCATCAATTTTACACAATGTAACGTGGCTCCCATTTTTTTAATATCGGTTTCAATTTGTTTCCAAATTTCGATGGCTAAAACCTCTGTAGAAGCCCATTTATCTTTCATAAAATCAACATCCAAATTCAGGTTTTTATGATCCAGCACATCTACAATTTTTATTTTAAGCAAATGGCTTAGTTCTTTTAAATCAATTACCCATCCGCGATCCGGATTAATTTCGCCTTTTACTGTCACATACATATCATAATTATGCCCGTGCCAGTTAGGGTTAGCGCATTTACCAAAAATATCATCATTCGTTTTTTGATCCCATTTTTCATTCCATAATTTATGGGCCGCATTAAAACGTTCTCTTCTAGTTATATATACCATGCCATTTTTTTTCGATGCAAATATATCGAAGATCTTTGAATACTGCTAGCATTCAAAAACTTATCCCCTTCCGTAAATGTTATTTTCAAAAGAAAATACCTATAATCAGTTGTTAAAGTGAGATTTACAAGCAATAATGCTTCCTAAAATATCATAAAAGAAGCCCTATTTACCTAAATTTAATATAAAATAACTAGTATTGTACTTGTTTAGATATGATTATGTGGAAATCGTTTGCTGAATTACTTTTAAAAAACAAAAAAGCCTTTTTATTCGGCTGCCTCCTCATTACTGCTTTTATGGCTTTTGAGGCATCGAAATTAGAGCTATCGTATGAATACCCAAAAGTATTGCCTGCTAATGACAGCACCTTTATTGCGTATGAAAATTTCAAAAAAAGATTTGGGCAAGATGGAAATGTAATGGTGCTAGGGTTTCAGGATAGTAATTTGTTTGACACCAAAATATTTAGTCGCTGGAATGATTTAGGAAAAAAAATCGAAAAAATTGAAGGTGTTAAGGAAGTTATTTCGCTGCCTCAGACCTATAACATACTTAGAAACGATAGTTTACAAAAGTTTGATTTTGTAAAAGTTTTTAATTTCCCTTTAAACCAAAATTATACTTCTGATAGCATTCGAACGGCCATTGAAAATATGCCCTTTTATGATGGGTATATTTACAACAAAGAAACACACAGTACCCTTATTGCTGTTACCTTTGAAACCCAAGCATTAAACACCAAGAGAAGACTGCAAATGGCAGAAGACATTACCAAAGAAGGGGAGATTTTCTCAAAAAATAATAATATCAAAATGTATTACTCGGGGTTGCCATACATCCGAAGCCAAATGATGAAAAAAGTTGCCGGCGAAGCAATTTTATTTCTTGCTTTAGCTGTTATTGTCATGGGCATTATTTTATGGGCATTTTTCAGAAATTTTTCGGTAGTATTTTTTTCGCTGTTGGTTGTTATCATTGGCGTTTTATGGTCGCTCGGCAGCCTACAACTATTTCATTACAAAATAACTGTTTTAACTGGCTTATTAGCCCCTCTTATGATGGTTATTGGCGTGCCCAATTGTGTGTTTTTAATTAACAAGTATCAAAGTGAATTTGCTATACATGGCAATAAAACACAAGCCTTATCAACTATGATTGAAACCATAGGCATTACGCTGTTTTTAGCAAATATTACCACATCTATTGGCTTTGGCGTGCTCTATTTTACAAATAGTGAGATGCTGGTAGAGTTTGGAGTGATAGCCGCCATTAATGTTATGGCCACTTATTTAATTACGCTTATTCTTATTCCTGTTATTTTATTTTACTTACCAAATCCGACTTCAAAACAGACCCAACATTTAAGCGGAAAAAGAATTAATTCTTTATTAGCTTGGGTTGATGAAATGGTGCAACACAAAAGAAAGCGTATTTATTACACGACTGCTATTGCTACTATTATTTCTTTGATTGGTTTGTATGAAGTAAAAGTGGTTGGTTTTGTCATTGATGATCTTCCGAAAAAAGACCCGGTGTTTGAAAACATTCGGTTTTTCGAAAAAAACTTTCATGGGATTTTAGCCTTTGAAATTGTGGTTGATACTAAAAAACCAAATGGATTATTTGAAAATTCGGCATCGGCTATTTATAAAATTAGAGCGCTACAAAAAATATTTGCCCAATATGATGAGTTTTCAAAGCCTTTATCCATTGTGGAAGGATTAAAGTTTTCGTACCAAGGGTATAAATACGGCGATCCTAAATTTTACAAACTACCCAATGCGCTTGAACTCAATAAAATAGCGTCATTTAGAGGAAATTTAAAAGAAACAGACAATAAATTGAACTCTTTTATGGATACTGCGCGCAGTTTAACCAGAATTAGTTATCAAATGCTGGATATTGGATCCCAAAAAATGAATGTTTTAATGAGTGAAATCAGGCCGCGCATTGATTCTGTTTTTAGAAATACTGATTATGAAGTAACGCTAACAGGCCACAGCCTTATGTTCTTAAAAAATAACGATTACCTTTTATCTAACCTTTTTGAAAGTTTAATTATAGAAATTATTTTAATTGCTTTAATTGGTTTAGCCTTATTTAGATCGGTCCGAATTATCGTTTTTTCTAAAATTCCTTGTTTAATTCCTTTAATTATAACAGCAGGTATCATGGGGTTTTTAGATATTCGCCTTAAACCATCAACCATTCTTATTTTTAGCGTTGCTTTTGGTATTTCATCGGATGGAACCGTTTATTTTTTAACCAAATATCGGCACGAATTAAAAAAACAAAAAAGAAAGGTGACGGAGGCTATTTCTATAGCTATTAAAGAAACCGGCTTAAGCATGGTATATACCACAGTTATTCTCTTTTTAGGCTTTGGTATTTTTGCCGCCTCTGATTTTGGCGGTACGGTTGCTTTAGGGGTTTTAGTTTCGCTTACTTTAATTATTTCATTAGCGACTAATTTATTACTACTTCCTTCTATTTTACTTTCTATACACAATAGAAAATTAAGGAAGGAATTAACACAAAAACCGCTCATTGAGGTGGAAGAAGACCCTGTATGAGAATAAGATTTTTCTTATATACCTCACTCCTACCGTTATCACGTGTACAAAATACAATTATAGCCACCAGAGCGACTTAAAGAAGATTTTCTAAAACAAAATTTGAAGGGTACCTCGGAGTCCCCACTTAGCAATTTTAGTAGCATTTAAATTAGATTCATATTGTTGAATATAATCTTTATCTATATAAGTCATTCGCCAAATAACATCAATCCGCAATACTTTAAAAAGATTTTCAATTCCAAGGCCAGCTTCTAAATACGGCCTCTTTTGTAATGAGGATAAAGTTGCGGGCAGGGTTAATAAATGATTGTGTGAAGTTAAACTTCCGTATGCAGCGCGTGCTTGCGCTATTTCGCGCCATTTCAATTTTCGCAGGAAAGGAATTTTATTTAAAAATATTCCATTAAAATGATGGGCTACCGATAAATTCAAGTATTGATCGCTTACAAATTCGTAAAAGTTCATTAAATTAAAGGCAGTATTGTCATAAGAATAGGTCTCATTTCCATTATGCAATTTAAGCAAAGGGTATGGAATTTGCCCCAATATTTTCCCTCCTTCAAGCATAACTTTTGTATATCCAAAGGGCGGTAAATGAATATCATCAGAAAGGGTTAGTGAAATTCTTTGGTAATTGTATTGTCCATTTAACAAACCTTTTATTCCCAATGTATAATTAAATTTAATTATAGGCCATTTTGTGCCTAAACTTACCCGATCAAATTGGCCTAAATAATATTTCTCTTTAAATGCAAACCTAGTTTCTATAGCAATTTCAGAGGTATTAATTTGTTGAGTAAATATTTTTTCTCCGGATGATGAAAGAGAATAAAACTGTAATTGACCCAAAGGCCAAATTGTTTTTTTTCGGAGATGGAGCGTACTTGATAAGCCATTAAACCATTCGTTTTCTATCGAAAAATGCCATAATTCATACCCATTTAAGCGGTTTGCAGGGTTTCTTCTCAAAAATGAGGCCAAAATATTGTCTTGCTTCCAAGAATTTAAGCCCTGCCCTAATTGCTCTACATCTTTAAAATAATGCATAGAAAGCAATCGGCGAGGTAATTTTGAAATAAACCCAATGCCTCCAATTCCGTATTTAAATTTATGATCTTTTGTACCATAAGCCAAATAGCCGTCCAACATAATATTGCTGCTAAACGAATTACTGGTTCGGCCTCCAATTTTAAAACGATTTCCTTCTATGGCATTATAACTATAAAGGGTATAATAAGGCCCTATTTCTACCGGCCCTATGACCTTATAGCCTAAAACAAACATGTTAATTATATCTACGGCCGATTTATACATAGGAACATCCTGTATAGAATCAATCATAATATAAATGCTCTTCTCCCTTTCGGTCAATTTTTCATGCCTGGCCTGATCCCAATAAGCCTTATCTTTATTATAAACTTGGTCTACTACGGTTATATCCTGCATGCCGTCATAAAACTCATTGGGTTTTTCTTGGTTTACTTTAATGTTTCGATAGGTACTCGTTTTTTTTCCGGAAACGCCTGTCATCTTTTTCGACAATTGAAAATCAACGAATAATTCTTCTTTTTCAATCATCCATTTATTTGTATTTACTTGTTTAAATTTTTGAGAAATAAAAAATTTGCTTACCCAATTCACATTTGCATCTGAAGCCAGTTGAGCCTCAATATATTGAATAGAATACGATGAGTCAACCACCCACAAATAACCCTTAAATGTTTTTTCTTGTTTTCGTTTAGGATAAAAATCTAATTTATAGCACTTATGGTTATCAATAATAGCGCTATCTGTTAAATATATTTTATATGAAAAAAGGGCGTATTTAGAAATGGGGCTTGTAAAACTTTGATTAAAAAGGATCCAATAATCTTCGTAAATATTAATATCCTGATACATGTCTCCTAAAAACTGCGATACACTTTCGTTTTGAATACCCGAGATTTTTGCTGCTTTAATAAATTCTTTTTTAGATGTTGGATTTTTTCGATAATAAAAATCTGACATGGATTCTGTGATAAATATGGGCAAAGAAGGTTTTTCTGAGCTGGAATCGATATAATTTTTAACAAAGCCAAATGACTTCATAGGAGCCTTATCAAAAAGATCTGCTTTTATGTTACTGATGTCAAATTGTATTTTATTGTACATTTCATATTCATACGAAGCCAATTCTTTTTTATTATTCAGCTCTTTATGCTCAATAATTTGTTCTAAAATTCGATGCGCCGGATTTTCATCCTTTTTACTGCCAATTACTTCCGCTCCTCGCAAATTAATTTGAGATGGTTTTAATTTAATATTAAGGATTTGAGAAATATTTTTCTTTATCTTAATTTTTTGGGTTTCATACCCAATTAAAGATATCAAAATAGAATCGGAAGGTGTTGTTGATTCAAGTACATATTCACCGTTTTCATCAGAAACAGTTCCCATGTTTGTTTTTAAGAATAGGATATTTACATAAGCTAGGGGCTCGGAGGTTATACCATCTACCACTTTCCCTTTGATTAAAGTGTTTTGGCCCAACAGGACAAAATCACAAATACTCAGCAGAATGAGAACAAAATATTTAAAAGGGGCGGATAGTTTCAAAATTTAAAGATAATTTAAAAAACGTCAATCCTAAAAAAAATGATGGTCTTGAAGCCTATCTTAACACTTCAAAATGGCCTTCACCTTCTTGTTCTTTCCCAAACCAATCTTTAAATCTTTCTTGACCACCACGAACTTTCCAGTCAGAATCTATTGTTAATTGCGAGGTAATTCCTCCGCGAGCATTACACACTAAAACAATCCTTAATCTTTCAGGCTCATATACTTCCATCAAATGATCGTAAAAAATATTGATTAATCGTTCATACGATACAATAATGTCACGCATTTGATAAACATAATATTTGAGTGCTTTTAACTCAATAATTTTATTTTTCGGATAAAAAGTGAGGTAAACCGTTGCAAAATCAGGCTGATTATGAACTCCTAAGAAAGTAAATTCAGGAATTTTTATTTTTATTTCATAAGCACCTTTCGATGGATTTGGAATCGCTTTTAAAAGGTTTTTATCAATTTTATCGTATAATTTTTTTGGAGACTCTTCAGACATTGTATTTTTTTTACAATAATAATGAAATGAGTTAACCTAAGCTAGAGCAATTACATTTTTTATCCTTTTTATTATTATATTTTTTTCCACTTGGCAAGGGCCGACAGGAAACAAAGGCAAAAATACCCAATAATAAAAGTATTAAATAAGTTTTTTTCATAGCAAGAGAATCTTAAAAATACTAATTTTACTTTAAAATGTAAAACATGCAGTTGTTTTTTCATGCAGGAAAGTATTTTTTAATGATTCAAAAGGTTTTTTTTAAGCCTGAACGGTTCATGCTCTATTGGAAAAAGACTATTTCTGAAATTTACGTTTTAGGAATTGGCTCTTTGCCTTTAGTTGCCATTATTTCTTTTTTTATGGGTGCCGTTATTGTTATCCAAACGGCAACCAATATCTCTAGCCCACTTGTTCCGGATTATATCATTGGATATACCGCATCTAATTCCATGATTTTAGAATTCTCAACTACTATTTTAGGCTTAATCATGGCCGGAAAAATAGGGTCCAGCATCTCTACCGAGTTAGGCACCATGCGAATAACTGAACAAATCGATGCCTTAGAAATTATGGGGGTTAATTCTTGCTCTTATTTAATTTTGCCCAAAATATTAGCCCTGCTTTTTATTAACCCTATTTTAATGGTATATAGCGCTTTTATCGGCATTGTATCAGGTATGATTGTTGGTCATTTTACAGGCTTAATAGCCATTCATGATTTTTTATTGGGAATTACTATCGATTTTAAACCGTTTAATATTGTATATGCTACTACTAAAGCCATCTTTTTCGGATTTGCCATTGCCTCAGTGCCTGCTTATTTTGGGTATTATGTAAAAGGCGGGGCGGTAGATGTAGGAAAAGCTAGCACCGATGCGGTCGTATATACTAGTATTATTATTTTAATTTTAAATTTGGTGTTAACTCAAACTATGTTATTATAATTTCCTGGTATGATTGAGGTAAAAAATATTAGCAAAAAATTTGGTGACCGGGAAGTCTTAAAAGATATTTCATTAAAGTTTGATGCGGGCAAAACAAACTTAATAATTGGAGCTAGCGGATCAGGCAAAACAACCATTGTTAAATGCATTGTGGGACTTGAAAAGCCAGATACCGGAGACATTTTTTATGATAGAGATAACTTTTTAAACCTCTCTTTTAACGACCAAAAAACACTTCGAAAACAAATTGGCTACTTATTTCAGGGGAGTGCCTTGTTCGACTCTATGAATGTAGAGCAAAATATTATATTTCCCTTGCAAATGTTTTCGGAAATGTCAAAAAGCGAAATGCAAGATCGCGCTAATTTTTGTTTAGAACGCGTAAACCTAAAAAACACCAATAAACTATTCCCATCTGAACTAAGTGGAGGAATGAAAAAAAGAGTGGGTATTGCCCGGGCCATTGCCGGAAACCCCAAATATTTATTTTGCGATGAACCTAATTCGGGCCTCGATCCTCAAACTTCGGTAGTAATTGACGAATTAATAAATGAAATTACGCACGAATTTAATATGACCACCATCGTTATTACACATGATATGAATTCGGTTTTGGCCATTGGAGAAAAGATTTTTTTCTTTTTGGAAGGCAGAAAAAAATGGGAGGGCACAAAAAATGAGATTTTAGAAACAAAAGATCAAGATCTTTCCGATTTTATTTACGCCTCGTCTTTTTTAAAGGAACTAAAAAACAAATCAAAATTCTGATTTAGTCACATATCTTACTAAAACTTTGTGTTAAATTATTTAGTTTAAGTACCTTTGCACATCAATTGATTTAGACCTATGAGTAAAATCGCGTTAATTACAGGAATAACGGGCCAGGATGGAGCGTATTTAGCAGAACTATTGCTTGGAAAAGGATATACCGTTCATGGTATTAAAAGAAGAAGTTCTCTTTTTAATACACAAAGAATTGACCATTTATACAAAGATCCACATGAAGATCATGTAAATTTTCATTTGCATTATGGCGATATGACTGATTCTACCAATCTTATTCGCATAATTCAAGATGTTCAACCCGATGAAATATACAATTTAGCAGCACAATCGCATGTTCAGGTTTCTTTTGAAACCCCTGAATATACTGCAAATGCCGATGCTATTGGTTCTTTAAGGATTTTAGAAGCCATCCGGATTTTAAAATTGGAAGCCAAAACCAAGTTCTATCAAGCGTCTACTTCTGAGCTATACGGGAAAGTGCAAGAAATTCCTCAAACCGAAAAAACACCTTTTTACCCCAGAAGTCCTTATGCGGTTGCAAAACTTTTGGATTGTAAAAAACTATCGCGAAGCTTATGGAATGTATGCTTGCAACGGTATTTTATTCAATCATGAAAGTCCTTTGCGCGGAGAAACTTTTGTAACACGAAAAATAACCCGGGCAGTTGCTAAAATAAAACTGGGCTTACAAACAAAATTATATGTTGGTAATTTAGATGCTGAAAGAGATTGGGGACACGCTAAAGACTATGTAGAAGGTATGTGGAGAATGTTGCAGCAAAAAGAAGCCGATGATTATGTATTGGCCACCGGTGTAACCACTTCTGTACGCGAATTTATTAATATGGCTTTTCGGGAAGTAGGAATTACCATTAATTGGGTAGGTAAAGGGATAGATGAAAAAGGCTTAAACGCAAAAGATAATTCAGTTTTGATTGAAATAGATAAAAAATATTTCAGACCAACAGAGGTTGAGTTATTAATTGGTGATGCTACAAAAGCAAAAAATGAGTTAGGCTGGACTCCTAAATATACTGTACAGGACTTAGTAAAAGAAATGATTGCAGGCGATATCGATTTATTTAATCGCGATAAATATTTACTAGAAAAAGGACATAGTATTTATATGTTTAACGAATAATAACTTTTTCGCTCATGATGAATATTCAAAGTAAGATATACATAGCCGGACATAACGGAATGGTTGGTTCTGCTATTCTCCGAAAATTAAAAAAAGAAGGGTATACTAATTTTGTATGTAAATCATCGAAAGAATTAGACCTGAGAAACCAACAAGCTGTATTAGATTTTTTTGAAAAAGAAAAACCTGAATTTGTTTTTTTAGCTGCAGCTAAAGTGGGCGGAATACAAGCTAATAACATATACCGAGCCGATTTTATTTATGATAATTTACAGATTGAGAATAATGTTATTTATGCTGCATATAAATATGAAGTAAAAAAACTTTTGTTTTTAGGCTCATCTTGCATTTACCCTAAAGATTGCCCTCAACCTATTAAAGAAGAATATTTATTATCCGGCCCTTTAGAAAAAACAAATGAACCCTATGCTTTAGCCAAAATAGCAGGGCTAAAATTATGCGAATCGTTTCATTTACAATACGGCTGCAATTTTATCTCTTTAATGCCCACCAACATGTATGGCCCAAAAGATAATTATGATTTAAATAATTCGCACGTTTTACCAGCATTAATCAGAAAAATTCACGAAGCCAAAACAAATCAAAAAAATGAAGTAGAAATTTGGGGGACAGGAAAGCCTAAACGAGAATTTTTACATACCCAAGATTTGGCCGATGCCTGTTTCTATTTTATGCAACACCATAACACCCCGGATATTATAAACATTGGTACCGGAGAAGATTTAAGCATACAAGAACTGGCCGAACTTATTGCACGTATTATTGGATTTGAAGGTATTTTGGTTTTTAATACTTCTAAACCCGACGGAACCATGCGCAAAGTATTAGATATCAGCAAGGCAAAAAAACTAGGTTGGAGCCCAAAAATATCTTTAGAAGAAGGCATTAAAATGACCTATCAAAATTTTTTGAAGGAAGTGTTAGAAAAGGTTTCATAATTGAAAAAAGCGTTTACATACCTCTTTCTACTTATATTTTATAGAGGTTTAGCTCAAACGGAGCTCATTCCCTATAATAACACGACCATTCACGGATATCAATTTCAAACATTAGAATCCGATACGTTCCTTCCAGAATCAGTATTTCCAATATACCTCCCCTCTGCCCCTATTCAAAAAAGCAATAAATCAAAATTCATGCACTGGTTAATGAATAAAGATTTTATTTCTGCGAGCGATTCAGCTACTTTTTATGTAAAGGTAAACCCGATCATCTATTTTGAAAAAATGAAGGCTTCAACACCGCAAGCGGCCGGTTCGTTAAGCAGAAATACGCGCGGAATTAATATTCAGGCCGGATTAGGACAAAAAATATTCATTTTTTCAAGTTTTACTGAAAATCAGGCTTTTTTACCCGATTATCAAAGCCAGTTTGTCAATACCTATTTGGTTGTACCCGGCGAAGGAAGAACAAAAACATTTAAAACTACAGGTTTTGATTATGCGCAGGCACAAGGAAAAATCGTTTTTTTACCGTATAATTTTTGGAACATCACATTTGGTTCGGGTAAAAATTTTATTGGTAACGGCTATCGCTCTTTTCTTTTATCCGATAATAGCTTTAGCTACCCTATGCTACATCAAAAATTTAGTTTTTTCAACAAACAAATAACGTACCATGTTATGAATGCATGGATGCAAAATATTGACCGCGTACCTGCTCATACTACCACTGAAGCTATTTTTAAAAGGAAAAATGCCATTTTTCACTATCTTTCTTTTAACCTTACAAAAAAACTCGAAGTTTCTTTATTTGATGCTACTGTTATACCCATGTGGGATTCATTGGGCACAAAAAAAAATGAGTTCGCATTTTATCAACCTTTACCCGTAGTTAACTTCTTTTCTAAAAAAAATGGCCACGTACTGGGTTTAAATGTGAATAGCAAATTGTTTAGCAATGCCTTTTTATATGGGCAAGTGGTTTTAGATCAAGATAAAAGAAAAGGATATCAGTTGGGAGGAAAATATTTTATCAAATACAAAAATGGATATATACAATTTCAGGCGGAAGTAAATCATGCAGAGCCTTATTTATATCTTTCAAACAATGTATTAAGTAATTACAGCCATTATAATCAGCCATTAGCAAATCCGAGGGGTTCGGGTTTTAATGAAAAAATATGGATGTCCTCTTTTTATTATAAACGAATTGGATTAGAGCTAAAATACATGTACACAAACTTTTATACAGATACTACCGGGTACAGAATTGGTTCCGATCTCATTTTTTCTGAGAATAAAAATACCCCTATAAATACGCATCTTTCTAAGGCAAATAAACAGGTTATAGCACAAGCTGAAATTTTTTATCAACTAAACAATGCTTATAAATTGCAACTATTTAGTGGTTTTTTCAGTAGAATAGATTATAATTTTGCATTAAATAACAAATTAAATTATGTTTTTTTCGGAATTAGGACAAGAATCTACCATCAATACTTTGATATTTAAATTATTTTATTAACTTTTGCATACTGATTATGCTTACTTCGTTTTCATTTGAACCTTTATTGCTCGCATTTATAACTGCTTTATTAGTAGTCGTTATTTCTACGCCTTCGGTTATAAAAGTTTCTTTTTTAAAAAATCTGGTTGACATTCCTGATTCTGAAAGAAAACTACACATCAGAAGTATTCCTACATTAGGCGGAATATTGATTTTTGCTGCCACTTTATTCGCCGCCACTTTATGGTTTCCTGTTGATGCTTTAAAAGAAGCCGGACAATTAGAAATTGCTGTAAGAGAATCAAAATATATTATTTCTACTTTATTAATTCTCTTTTTTGTTGGAATTAAAGATGATATCATAGGTACTTCACCTATCAAAAAATTAATTGCGCATTTAATTGTCGCTTTTATTTTAGTACTCATGGGAGATATTCGGATTGCCAATATGAAAGGTATTTTCGGTATTTATGATTTGCCTTTTTGGGCCAGTGTGTTGTTATCTATTTTTAGCTATACAGTAATTGTTAATTCTATCAATTTAATTGATGGAATTGATGGTTTAGCTGGCAGCGTAGGCTTTTTGGTCTCCCTTTCCTTTGGGATTTGGTTTTATGCCGTAGGAAGCCTCTCTATGAGTGTATTGGCATTTGCTTTAGCCGGAGCATTATTCGGGTTTCTTATTTATAATTTTTCACCGGCAAAAATATTTATGGGCGATTCCGGATCGCTAACGGTTGGGTTAATTTTGTCTGTATTATCTATTCGTTTAATAGAATTTGATGCTTCTAAAATACCTGTTTCTATTTTACATGTATCAAAACCCGTTTTTGTATTGTCTTGTTTATCTTATCCTTTAATTGATACTTTACGCGTTTTTATTGTCCGCATTTCAAAAGGAATGTCTCCGCTTTCTGCTGATCGTAACCACATTCACCACCGTTTACAAGATATTGGTCTAAACCATAGACAAATTACCCTTTTTGTTTGTTTATACACCCTCATCAATATTGTGTGCTCTCTGTTTATGTATGTGAATCCAAGTCTGTCATTTATTATTATGGCTGTTATAGCTATTGGACTAGCTCAAATCCCATTCTTTTTTAAAAAAAAGAGAATGAATAATCAAGCTATTCAAATCTTACAATCCATAGAAAAAAAAATGAAGGCTGCCGAAAAAATTTCATTAAATTAATGAGATTAGATAAAATCCGGTTTTTATTCAACATTCGCCTTCTTTTTATCCTCTTTTCTTTTTCTTTAAGCACCTACGCTCAATCAAAATTAAACTTTAATAACTTTACTGATACCAATTTATACTTCACCATTGAACGAAATATATCGGTAAAACCCTCCGCTTTTTTAAACCAAAAAACAAGCCTTTCTGTCTCTCCTTTAATCTATCAACAGTCTGTTTTCAATAAAAACAGTACGTCCTCTTTCCAAAACGGAATTGGTGCTAATATTGAATATATCACCAAAAAGTTTTATGTCGGAGCGGGATATATGTATTTCAACTCTACTTATCCCAATTTTTATCAGCCTTTTATCGAGCAAAATCAATTTGTTCCAGGATTAAATAGGCCAAACAACCTCAAAAATAATCGGTTCGAAAATCAAATTTTAGCCTTTACTCTTTCTTATCAGCCCTTTTCGTATTTAAACATAGAAGCGGGCATGAATAAGAATTTTATTGGAAACGGATATCGCTCACTCCTGCTGTCGGACGCAACTGCAGCTTATCCTTTTTTAAAATTGAATACTTCTTTCGGAAAAAGATTTAAGTACCAAAATATATATGCGCAATTCAATAATAAAAACGCCTATAATAACGCGCACAATTTTTCAAATACCAAGTATGGAACATTTCATTTTTTAGAAATTAAGCTATTAAAAAATATTTATTTAGGAATTTTTGAAACCGTTATTTGGGGAGCTAGAGACACCTTAAATAAACGAAATTTTGACATTAATTACATTAACCCGGTTGTGTTTTACAGACCCGTTGAATACTCGATAGGATCGGCCGATAATTCATTATTAGGGAGTAATTTAAAAGTGTACATAAGCAAACGAAACTATTTCTACGGGCAATTGATGTTGGATGAATTTCTTTTAAAAGAACTAAAAGCCCGAAACGGATGGTGGGCCAACAAATATGGGGTTCAGGTCGGGTTTAAACTCAATGAAAAAATCAAAAATAACCAAATTCAATTTAGGGCAGAATATAATTCGGTTCGGCCATTTACCTATTCTCATTCGAGAAGTTTAGAGTCCTATTCGCACCTGGGGCAATCTTTGGCACATCCTTTGGGAGCCAATTTTAATGAGGCCATCATCATGCTCAGCAGCAATTTTAAAAAACATCAATGGGGGCTAAATATTGTAAAATCTACTATCGGTAAAGATACCGGAGCAGTTAATTATGGTTCAAATCTCCTATTATCATACTCAACAAAAGCATTTGAATATGGTAATAAAATTGAACAGGGCTTTAAGTTCGATTTGTTACGGGTTGATTTAACCTATCAATACCTGCTTTTTGAAAAACTGGGTATGTACGCAAATGGGGCGGCTTCATACAGAGAAGCTCATTTTTTAGGAAATGTTCAAAAAAACTATTTTTTCACCGTGGGTGTTAAAACTCATTTTTGGAATATATACAAAGATTATTTTTAACCGGGCGTCGAAATAAACATACTCTTGGGCAATGCATGCTGTTGAATAATAGCTGCATTTTGAAGGTTATTCTTCATTAAAATAATGCTGTAATCATCTACAAAAACGGGAACCCAGGTAGGGTCTTGAATTCGTCGAATTAAAAAGGGGTCTGATCTAGGCGATAAAAATAAATGCAACTAAACCCATATTTCTTCTCCATTTCTAGCCATTTTTCTTCAAATTCTTGCATCGGTTCATATATTTCTTTAAAAAAAGAAACCGAATACGCCTCCGGCCGATTATCTACAAAAACCCGGTGTTGAGGAAAAAGATGGTAGATAAAAAATCCGCCAATATCATAATTATTGAAAATAGGCCCTTGAATACCCACTGATTTAATAAATTGCGCTGATTTATTAATTTTTTTAGGCAAACCAATGGAAAAAGGATACTCAAAAGGCGTGTAACAATCTTTGATCCCTTTTCCGAGCATTAAAAAAACAAGCATAGCAGAAATAACAACCATTTTCTCCTGTTTCTTTAGCCACTCCCCTATAACCAAATTTTTAAGAATAAAAGCCAGCGCAGGTATAGCAAATAAGCCTGCTATAGGAATACTTCTAATAATTTTATACGAAAGAATAAATGTGCCCAAGGTTAATAAAAGAAGGGCCCCGTTTTTATTAATTAGGCCCGCTTTTTTCTGACCCAATAATATCGCAATTCCTATTACAATGCATAAAGCAATAACATCTACATGATAAAAAATGAATTGATTAGGAAAGCGGTTGTGCATAAATGGAATTGATTGGTTTTCGACTACCATATATCCATATTCTTTAAAAATGAAAAAAGGCTCTATAATTCCCTGCCATGTATAGGGATTCAAAAAACAAACCAAAAACAAGGCTGCTAGTGCAAGCAAATCATTTTTAAGTATCTTTTTTTCAATCAACCATTTATTTAAGATAAAAGCGCCCGCAATACCCCATCCAAAAACAAAGAAAATGTGCATATTCACCCAGACTAATTGCAAGGGAATGGCAATCATCAACAATTTCTTTAAAGCAATCTGTTTATAGGAATATTGATGAAATAAATAATAAAAAACACCCATAAACAAAAAGCTGAAAATTTCGGGCCTCACCTCTACCCGATAAGTCAACAGCGGAATGCTTAAAACAAGACCCAAAAAAGCATAAACAAACCCCATTTGTTTAACGGTTGGATAAAAAAAGAAGAAAATAGCGCCCAACATGGCCAAAATATTCACCAAAGAAAGCCATTTAAAGCCTCCTGTTGTGTGAATAAAATAATAGATGACTCCAGAGCCCCAATGGTGATTTACCAGCTTAAAATCGGGTTCGGTATATGAATAATAATTGGCAGAGGGAATAACTCCCTGTTTAACCGTAATTTCTCCGTTTTTAATATGCCTTCCTAAGTCGGCATTGATTAAAAAAATGGGCTTACAAAAAAAGAAACTAATAAATAAAAAGGCTAAAAAAACAACTACTTTTTGAAAGATAGAAGTCATACTAGGGCATAAATTTAAACGAAAACACGGTAGAAGAAGTACTTATTTTACCAAGGTATACAGCCTCATTCAGGTTAAATTTCGACAAATTGACTTGCTTTTGCAGGGTTGAAATAGTTCTTTGAAAAAGTAATTTTCCGGTAACATCATAAATTTCTAACAACCCATTTTCATTTATTGCATTTTTTAAGGTCAATATTTTCTCATGATTTGCATTTATATAAATATAATACGCCAAATCTTGTTTTTGTATTTTTTCATCTATTCCCAAACTATGCAATGCCTTATATACTGCTTTATAGGCGTTTATTCGACCATAACCTAATTGCGGGCACCAACTCCCAAAGGCAGCAGTAGAGTCATAGGCATACCCCCCTACTTTATCACAGGTAGAAGAAATAATGCTACGAGCCATTTCAAGGGACATATTTTTATTGACCGAAAACATCAGTGCCATTACACCGGAAGCAAGCGGACATGAAGAGGATGTTCCGTTAAAAACATAGCTATAATCGCCAACACTAAAGCCTTTATTTCCTTTAATATCTGTGGTAACAATGCGAACTCCGGGCGCCGAGATATCTAAACCTACCCCATAATTGCTTCCCCAGTTTTCAGGAGAACAATCGTTTATACTCTTTAATGAATCACACATATTGGTGGCTCCCACCGAAATAGTAAAAGGAAGATTTGATGGCCAAATGGTAAAAGGATCCGGGTCATTTCCTGCTGAGAAAAAAGCCGGAATTCCCAATCCATTTCGTCCATTTTTAACAATATTTCTAATAACATCGTTACAGTATACGGTATCAAAATTTACTTGCGCAATTTCAGCCTCCCTCAGTCCCCACGAATTGTTTAAAATATCTGCATGTGCTTCAAAAGTAGCCCAATTTAAACCATCAGCACCAATTTTTGCAGTTGAGTACGGAATAATTTGACCAAAATTGATATAAAAAAAGATGCGCACCGGTAGTATTTTACTATGATAAGCTATTCCGGCCATCCCTAAAGCATTATCGCCCTCAGCGGCCGCAATACCCGCAGTACAGCTTCCATGGCCATCCTCCGGATGATTTGTGTTGGGGTATCCTCTTAAATCTGGGGATGATCCTGCGCTATCATACGTAGCATCAAATCCAGGTAAAATATTATGTGCTAAATCCGGGTGCAAAGTATCTGTACCCGAATCAATGATCGCTATTTTAACTGTGGAATCTCCAGTAGTCATTATCCAGGCAGAATCTACATCCATATCCGCATCTGGGGTCCCGCTAAATTGAATAGGAGTTCCCTTATTATCCAAAGCCCATTGTCTATTATACAAAGGATCATTTACCGCCGCATTTGCCTGAGGTGAATAGGCACAATTGGGCGAAACGTATGCAAATCGCATATCTTTTTTCAATATTTCAATGGCTTTTTCCATAGGAATATCTAAGGATTTTGTAAACTCAATTTCATATACATCCGTCAAATATTTATTTTGATGCAATATAGTAAAATGAAGTTCAGAAGACCATTTTTTTAAAGCATCCAAAGAATAGGGTTCTTTTAGTTTTACAAAAGCATTTGAAAGAGAGGCTGAAAATCGCCCCTGATCGTTCATTTTTAAAGGATTTACGTATTTTACATCGGATGCAGCATACATATTAGCTCTTATTTCTTTCAATTTTTCTTCTGAAATGGCTGATCGCAAACGAATAAGCCCAATTCCCTGATTCAATAGAACTTCGTCCTGACAATAAAAAGCAATGTCTGAAATGCTTTGAATAAGGTTATGCTTGGCTTCTAAAGAAGTGTTTCTCTCAAATTGAATAAGCAATCCATTCGAAGGAATTGATTGTGCAAACAACCGATGAACGAAAAACAAAATAAATACGATTTTTTTCATAGGTACTATTTTAAGGACAATTTATTTATATGCAATAACCGAAATTTCTACCCGGGCATCTTTTGGTAAGCGACTCACTTCAACCGTTTCTCTAGCAGGGTAAGGCATCTGAAAATAAGCATTATACACTTCATTTATTTTCTGAAAATCATTCATATCTTTTAAGAAGATGCTTGCTTTTACAACATTTGCAAATGTATATCCAGATGCAACCAAAATAGCTTTTACATTCTCTAATACTTGGGTCGCCTCTTGTTCTATCGTTTCATTTAATAACCCACCACTAACAGGATCCAGGGCAATTTGCCCACTCATAAACAAAACCCCATTCACCTCTATAGCCTGACTATAAGGGCCTATTGCCTTTGGAGCATTAGGTGTAAAAATTTCTTTTTTCATCCTCGTTTCTAAGACTTCAAAAGTAATAACTTTGAATCGATTTTTAGTCTATCCATCTCTTGATATCAAAAAAAGTTTATATCATCGATAATTACGATTCGTTTACATTTAACCTTGTACACTATGTGGAAGAGTTTTGTAACGAGGTAAAAGTGGTTCGAAACGATGAACTAAATATGGAGGAAATTTGGCAATTTGACAAAATTATTATTTCTCCCGGTCCGGGATTGCCTCAACAAGCGGGCAAACTCATGCAATTTTTGGCCACATTTCATAAGCAAAAAAGCATTTTAGGTGTTTGTTTAGGCATGCAAGCTATTGGTGAATTTTACGGCGCACAATTGAAAAATATGGAAGAAGTAAAACATGGCGTTTCTTCCTTAATACACATTACTTCTAGCCAAGAACCCTTATATCAAAATTTACCCCAACAATTTATGGTCGGACGCTATCATTCATGGGCTGTTTCCTCAAGCAGTTTAGCTAATACAGGCCTGGAAATAACATCTCTGGATGAAGAAAAAGAAGTGATGTCTTTAGCACATAAAACTGATGACGTTCGGGGGGTTCAATTCCACCCTGAATCAATCTTAACTGAATATGGAAAAAAAATAATTTTCAACTGGCTGATGCATTAATTTTTTTGTATTATTGAAACGGTGAATTATCATTATTAAATCTTCTATTTGAATCTCTTAGTAAACATATATAAGTCATTAATTCTCTTATTATTATTGCTAGTTTTTACAAATTTTGGCTTTGCACAAAATGCTAAAATTGATAGTGTAAGAATAGAGGTAAGAAAAGCAACCACCGATACCCAAAAAATTGTGCAGTGGTTAAATTTAGCAGAATATTTAATCAGGGTGAAACAGAACGAGTGTCTTTTATTGGTAGACAGCTCCCTTCAATTATCTAAAAAAAATAATTGGTTAAAAGACCAAGGACGTGCCTACAACATTCAAGGCAAAGTGCTTAATATACAAGGGAATAGAGCCAAGGCCATTGAAAGCTTTAAAAAAGAATTACAGGCTCACCAACAAATTGGCGACAGTGCCGGCATGGCCAATGCTTATAATAATATTGGAAGCACTTATTCCGACATTAGTAAGAATAACGACGCTCTGATTAATCACTTAGAAGCACTCAAAATTCGTGAAAGAACGGGCGATAAATCAGGCTTGGCAAGCACCTATCATAACATTGGCCGGGTGTATGATGATCAAGATAAATTTAATGACGCACTGGACAATTATTTCAAGTCCCTGAAAATTAAAGAAGAATTAAATTATATTGAACCTTTAGGAAACACATACACCAATATAGGCTCTATTTATATTAAGCTGAACAAACTGGATGAAGGAATTCAATATTTAGAAAAAGGGAAAAAGAAATACGAACAGGCAAAAAATATATACAAAATATCGGTCTCCTACCTGAATCTGGCCGATGCTTTTCAGAAAAAGAAAAATTATAAAAAGGCAGAACAATATTATGATATGTCTTTAAAATTAAATGCTGAAAAAAACAACAAAATTATAGCCTCCAATGCCTTATTAGGCTTGGGATCCTTGTATTTTGATTTAAAACAATATAATAAATGCATCGATTTTATTTTAAAAGCAGAAAAACTATTTGTAGAAATAGATGGAAAAGCTGAATTGGTAAAGTGTTACGAATTATTATTTCAGTCTTATTCTTCGCTTGGAAATGAAAAAAAGGCGTTTGATTATGTGCTAAAATTTGATCAAATGAAAGATTCTATTACCGCCGAAAACAACGAAAACATTTTGGCCGAAATGCAAGAAAAATATGAATCTAATCAAAAAGAAAAAGAAATTAAATTATTAAACCAGGAAAACGACATCAAAAACTTACAAATTGCCCGCGATAAAATCATTAAAATCTCCATCATTGGTGCGTGTATAATCCTTATTGCCATTGCCTTTATATTATATAATTCTATTCAGGCAAAGAAAAAAGCAAATAAAGCGTTGGAAGAAAAAAATATATTAATCAGCGATCAAAAAGACGCTATCGAAAAACAAAAAAATAATATCCTGGATAGTATTCGGTATGCCAAAAGAATTCAACAATCTTTTTTGGTTTCCGAACAAAACATTCATCAATATTTATCCAGTTTTTTCATTCTTTATAAACCCCGAGATATTGTTAGCGGCGATTTTTATTGGTTTACAGAAAAAGATGGTAAAATATTATTAGCTGCCGTTGACTGTACAGGACATGGCGTTCCGGGCGCATTAATGTCGATGCTTGGAAATCGTTTACTAAACGAAATTGTAAACATAAAAGGCATTTTAGAACCCGGTAAAATTTTAGAAGAATTACATGCCAGTGTAGTGCATGATTTGCAGCAACATGACGACTCTCGCTCTCAGGACGGAATGGATATGGTTATTTGCTCTATTGACTCCAGCAAAGGAATTATGGAGTACGCAGCAGCAGCAGGACAAGCGTATTTATTAGAAAAAGGTGAAGTGGTTGTATTAAAAGGTGATTTTTCTTCCATTGGAGGCATTAGAAGAAACGAAACTACCTCTAAGCGAGCATTTAAAACCTTCTCCAGGCCTTTAGAACCTAATTCGGTAATATATATGTTCTCTGATGGTTATCAGGATCAGTTTCATTTTGAAACAAAGAAAAAATTTGGAAACATTGCTTTCAAAGAAATTATTAAAAATAATCCTTCCGCTAGCCTCGACCAACAAAAAGTACTTTTTGATGAGGCCATTGAAGCTTGGAAAGGCAATCAACCACAAGTAGATGATATTTTAGTGATGGGAGTAAAAATCAGCTAAACAAAGGGCTTTTTTATTCATGGTTATCCAGTAAAAAGTATAATAGGGTAATTTTGTATCTTTATTTTTGATATTAATAATACGACCCCATTGGCCACATCAAAAATTCAGAAACATCGTTCCTTTTCTTTTTATAACGCATACATAACCATGCCTGACGGGATTAAAATTGCCGTGGATGTTTATTTGCCTAAAAAAATAGTAGAGAAATATCCGGCCCTTGTATATTTTACACGGTACACCCGAGCCTTTGATTTAAAAGCCCCCTTTAATAAAATTTTTAAACATTTTTTTGGGCAAATAACAAAAAAAGAAATTACCTATTTTACTTCGCATGGATATGCTTGTGTTTTAGTAGATTTAAGAGGCTCAGGATCTTCTACCGGTAAGCGATTGATGGAATTTGGTCATGAAGAAATTGATGATATGCATAAAGTCATTGATTGGATTATTTCGGAACCATGGTCAGATGGCAAAATTGCCACCACCGGAGTTTCATACGCCGCCACCACGGCCGAATTTTCCCTATCAACAAAACATCCTGCCATTAAAGCTTGTGTACCCCGTTCCGGTTTATTTGACTTATATACAGATGTAAATTTTCCGGGCGGAATTAGACAAACGCATTTTATTGATATTTGGCAAAAAGGCATTAAAGGCTTAGATACATGGGATTATACGGTTTTTGGCAAGCTGGCTCCTTATGTTTTAAAAAGCTCAAGAAAAATAGCGGAAGATGTGGATAGCATAATATTAAAGCAAGCTAAAAAAGATCATGAAGAAAATTTTGATGTATTTGCCGGAATAAAAAAAATTAAGGCAAGAAATGACGTAGTAAAAGAGCTGGGCTATTGCAACGATGATTTTAGCGTACATACCCGGTTGCGTAGCATTCAAGGCTCAAACGTGCCTATATATCGAATTTCGGGCTGGTACGATGGAGCTTTTGTAAACTCAGCCATCAAAGGTTTTTTAAATACCCCTGAAAACTCCAATTTATTAATAGGCCCATGGGATCATGGCCCCCGAGAAAACATTAGCCCTTTTAAAAAAAGTAATAAACTCGATTATAATATTTTCGAAGAAATTAAAGGTTTTTTAGATTGCCATGTAAAAGGCATAAAAAATCATTTTCAAACAAAAGCCAAGGTAAACTACTTCTTAATGGGCAAAGAAAAGTTTATTTCGGCAGAAACCTGGCCTGATCCAAGAGCAAAAGAACAATGCTTTTTCCTTCAAAACAAGGCATTAACAGAGCAAACTCCGGAGTCGAACGGAGAAATTGAATATACCTGCGATTATTCTATCAGCTCCGGCAAAAGTATCCGGTGGAATAGCCAAACCCCTTCCTTCAGAAAAGGGGAGATTAGATATGGAAACCGCAAAAAAGTAAATCAAAAAATGCTTGTTTTTACAAGCGAACCTATGCATCAAAACTTAGATATAAGCGGCCATGGAATTATTGAATTATTTATGAGTTTTGACACAACCGATGCCCATGTTTTTGTTTACCTAGAAGATGTAAGCAAAGATGGAAATACCAGCACCTATATTACCGAAGCCATGCTGGCGGCTCGACATCAAAAAATCCAACCCCAAGAAAACAACACGTACACGTTTCCTGTCCCATACAGAAGCTTTAAAATAGAAGATATGGAAAACATAGTTCCACATCAAATAACTAAATTAAAATTCGATTTTTTTCCGATTGGGTACACCTTAAAAAAGGATCATAAACTGCAAATATCTATTGCCGCTGCGGATTTCGATCATTTTGATCACCCCGAGGACATGCCCGAAAAAATGAAGGTCTATTTTGGACCAAAATATCCGTCAAAATTGCTGATTCCTATCATTATGTGATAATTTTTTAAATTTACATTACAAAATTTGTGCATGAAAAAGTACCTTTTCTTCATTTTGTTTATTCCTTTTTCCTTATTTTCTCAGCAAGATGCCTTGAGTATATTAAAGAAAATGGTTGAAAAATCGACTCAGGTAAAAACCTTAGAGTATCAAATTATTTTAAATGAACGCTTGTATGATAAAACCATTGTTTCTGATATTTATTCAAAAATAAATTATGAACCCTTTAAAGTTTATATAAAACAAGCAAAACCCAAAGTAGGCCTTGAAACTTTATATGTACAGGGCGAGCGAAGCAACCAATTATTAATAAACCCAAATGGCTTTCCATGGGTTAATATAAATTTATCTCCCTTCTCAAACAGCGTTTTAAAAGATTCACACCACCAAGTTTTTCATTCGGGATGCCGCTATTTAGCAAAAGTCATTAATTATTATATTAATAATCCATTAAAATATAATTTGAAGGTAGAACCCGATGAAAAGGTGATGAATACTACTTGCTTTAAAATTGCAATGGATGTTTTGGACTATGGTTATTTTACACATACCGTAAAAAAAGGCGAAACCATCTTTAAAATTGCTGATAAATATAATGTGGGAACCTATTCTATTTTAGAAAGAAACCAAAGTATAATTGATAGTTACGATGATGTTTTAAGCGAAGGACAAAAATTATTGGTTCCAAATTGTTATGGAAAAAAGATATATATGTGGGTTAATAAAACCACTTATTTACCCTTGATGCTAAAGGTGTATGACGACAAAGGCTTTTTAGAATCTTTTGAATATAAATTTTTAAAAGTTGGCCCTGTTTTTAAAAGCAATGAATTTACCTCTGAATTTCCGGGGTATGGATTTTAGCAGTAATTATTTAACACTTAAACGAGGAAATGATATAAATCATATTTCTTTTTAAATGTAGGTTTGTAACAAACAATATTGATTTGAAAAGCCTCTCTCTTATACTTAAATCACCAGCGTACGAAGCGCTTAGAGTAAGAGATTTTCGCATGTTTTTAGGCATGCGTTTGATGGTTACTTTATCCATCCAAATCATGTCAGTATCCGTTCAATATTTTGTATATGAACTAACCGGAGATCCTTTAAAATTGGGATTAATTGGATTGGCAGAAGCCATTCCTGCTATTGCGGTCAGTCTGTATGCCGGTCATTTGGCCGATAAATACAATCGAAAAAAATTATTAATTGCTTGCATTACCTTATTGCTTATTTGTTCCATAGGGCTTTTTTCTTTGGTTTTTCTTCAAACTTCCATCGAAAAAACATGGATTATGACCTGCATATATGCACTCGTATTTTTAACCGGGGTAGCCCGCGGTTTTTTTAGCCCTACCAATTTTTCCTTTTTACCTCAATTAGTCCATCGAAAAACATTGGCCAATGCCATTAGCTGGAGCAGCAGCACCTGGGAAATTGCCAGCATAACCGGCTTGGGATTAGGAGGTGTTTTATACGGCATTTGGGGAGGTCCACACGTCGCTTTTGGAGCCATGATAGGCTTATGTTTAATTGGTCTGGTTTTGATTGCATTCATTCCCTCAAGACCTGTTCCAAAGATTGATCACACAGAACCCGTTTTATCTCGTATAAGAGAAGGAATTCGATTTGTTTTTAGTCGGCAATTAATTATTGCTACCCTCAGCCTCGATTTATTTGCGGTTCTTTTTGGAGGAGCAGTGGCCTTATTACCCGTGTATGCCAAAGATATTTTAAAAGTAGGTCCCGAAGGGCTGGGAGCCTTAAGAGCAGCCATGTCTATTGGGGCTATTTTAATGGCTCTTTTTATTGCCCATCGACCTTTAGGTAAAAACGCCGGAAAAATTTTGTTTGCCGCCGTGGCCGGGTTTGGAATTTGCATGATCATTTTTGGCATTTCTACCTCGTTTTGGTTATCTTTTTGGTGTTTATTTATTGCCGGAATGTTAGATTCTATCAGTGTTTTTATTCGTTCATCGCTGGCCCAGCATTTAACACCCGATCATATGAAAGGCCGTGTAGCCTCCATCAGCAGCATTTTTGTTACTTCATCAAACGAAATTGGCGCTTTTGAAAGTGGCGTTGTTGCAAGTATGATGGGAACGGTTAATTCCGTGCTTTTTGGTGGAGGAATGACTATATTAGTCGTGCTGATAACCTGGTGGAAGGCCCCGAAACTGAGAACATTAAATTTTAATGAGTTGAAGGATGAGGATAAGTAGAAAAAAATGTCGAATCATAAAAAAATATGCTTATTAATAAACAAAAAGGAATTTCGATTGTAAAATAAAAAGGATATATTTTATTAAAAATATTTAAAATGAAAAAAAACACCTTGCTTTTATTAATAATAACTTTAAAATTAAGTTTTTTAAATGCTCAAAATAAAATAGTTCTTATTGAACAATTTACAAATTCTAGTTGCCCTCCTTGTGCACAGCATAGTCCTGTAGTATATGATTTTGCTAACAATCATGATTCAAATACTACGGTCATTGCTTACCATACTTCGTTTCCCTATAATAACGACTCTATGAACCTCGAAAATCCGGTAGATGTTTCACAAAGAGTGAGTTATTATGGCATACCTAGCGTACCCTACTCCATCGTTGATGGGAATGTTTACTCCGATGCAAGCGCAAGTTTTACTCCAAATATGAGTACTATTATTAGTAACAGATCTTCCAATATCCCTAAATATTCAATAGAAAATATTTGGCTAAACTTAAATGAAAATGAGCTTTCAGGATCGTTTAAATTTATTTCACAAGATACAAATAATGCCAACGAAAATTTAACTGCGCACATCGTCGTTATTGAAAAAGATGTTTTAAAAAGCGCTTATGCTGCATCGCCAGGCAATAATGCTGAAACACACTATGAATATGTTATGCGAAAAATGTTTCCAAATGCAAATGGAACACTCCTAATCAATAAAAACTTAAATAATATCGATACCCTTTCGTTACAATGGAATTTAAATCATATTAAAGATATTCAAGAATTAAGAGTCATTGCCTTTGTTCAAAACAATTCGGATAAAGAAATTTATCAAACCCAGGTTTTTACCCCTCAAATTTTTCCATTAAATATATCAGAAAAAAATGCTCCATTTAAAATCAATATTTTCCCAAACCCTGCTCAAAATAAACTTTTCATAACACTTCCAGATAAAAAATTTATTCATTCTTTTGAGATAATAAATCAATTAGGAGAACTTGTTTTTTCAAAAAATATTCATTCAGAAATTCAATCTGTTTCAATCCCCTTAAATTTAAATAACGGGATCTATTTTATTAAAATGAATAGCATTGAAACCAGTTTAACAGAAAAAATAATCGTAAAAAATTAATGGGATAATTATGAAAAATCAAGCAAAACACATCAAACATTTCTTGATCATCCCTGTTTTATTTTTTATCATTGCCGGTTGTACCTCCGGGAATGAAAGTAAGGGCCAAACCATTATTAACACTAAAGATTCAACCATGAAACTAAATAAATTAACCCCCGAAGAAGAACGCATTATTTTACACAAAGGGACTGAAATGCCTTATAAAGGTAAATATACCGATCACTTTGAAGCAGGCACCTATATTTGCAGGCAATGCAATACCCCTTTATATCTTTCTAAAGATAAATTTCATTCCTCTTGCGGATGGCCCAGTTTTGATGATGAAATTCCGGGAGCCATCAAGAAAATAACGGATGCTGACGGAGAAAGAACAGAAATTATTTGCGCAAACTGCAATGGGCATTTAGGACATGTTTTTTATGGAGAAGGATTGACCGATAAAAACACCCGACATTGTGTTAACTCTGCCTCTATGCAGTTTATCAGCCAAGATTCTCCTCTGGCGAGTGTCGCTGGATTAGAGCGGGCAATTTTTGCCGGGGGATGTTTTTGGGGCGTAGAATATTACTTTCAAAATGCCAAAGGTGTAAAAAGTACACAGGTTGGTTACATTGGCGGAAAAACACAAAATCCGACCTATGAAGAAGTGTGTAGACATAACACGGGTCACATTGAAGCCATGGAAGTTACCTACGATCCTAAAGAAACTAATTTTGAAGAAATGGCA
The DNA here is from genome assembly GCA_964403835.1 of uncultured Flavobacteriales bacterium. Lineage (GTDB taxonomy): Bacteria > Bacteroidota > Bacteroidia > Flavobacteriales_G > JALEGO01 > CAYOHR01. Next base: position 28,201 of record CAYOHR010000004.1, on the reverse strand, counting down.
AAATTATTTTTCGAAATTCACGATCCCACACAAACAGATGGGCAAGGGCCGGACATTGGATCACAATATCTTTCAGTCATTTTTTATTTAGATGATGCACAAAAAAAGACCAGTGAAAATTTAATATCTCAATTAAATGCCAAAGGCTTAAAAGTAGCCACCACATTAAGACCCGCTACTACCTTTTGGCCTGCCGAAAAATATCATCAACAATATTACGAACATAAAGGATCAACCCCGTATTGTCACAAACGGGTGAGCCGGTTTTAATACTGGCAAAATCCTTGTACATTTGAAGAATGAAAAATAATCTTATAATCATATTGTTTCTATTCTGCATCCCTAGTTTTGCACAACAAAATGACGATTATTATCAAACAGACGAAGAAAACCAAAAAGAATCTACTTGGCAAGATAAATTCTATACCGGAGGCGGCCTAGGACTTCAATTTGGAACAATTACCATGATTAATATTTCGCCCATTTTAGGGTATCGCTTAACCCCAAAAGTAAATGTGGGAGTCGGCGTTTCCTATACCTATTACAGAGATAATTTTGTAAATTACGAAACCAATATTATCGGGTATAGCGCCTTTACACAATACCGAATATATCAAGGGCTTTTTTTCCATGGCGAATTTAACCGAATCAATTATTCTTTACCGCCGTTTGGTGAAAAAATTGGTGTAAATGCCTTTTTAGTGGGCGGAGGCTATATTATACCCACAGGCGGAAATAGCCGATTCATGCTTATGGGACTTTGGAACGTGCTTCCAAATACCTTATACCCCTATCAAAACCCCATTATTCGGGCAGGTGTAAATGTTGGGTTTTAAGCTTATTAAAATAATATATATAATTACTTTTCACTATATTGTGTAAAAAATACACATCGACATGAGCAAATCAAAAAAACATAACCACGAAGCTTTAAAACCATTGTTAATGGGTGATTGCATAGTATTTGGATTTGATGGAAATACGCTGAAAGTTCTATTAACAGAACGCGATAAAAAACCTTTTAAAAATAAATGGGCTGTATTGGGTGATTTTATTGAAACCAACGAAACTGTTGCTGAATGCGTTGATCGGGTATTATTGGAAGAAACAGGATTAAAAAATGTATTTGCAGAACAATTTTTTACATACACAAATATTGATAGAGACCCGCGCGAGCGCATTATTTCTATTGCACATTACGCACTCCTTAGCCCACAACAGGTTTCATTATTCTCCAAAAAAAAATCGGAGAAAATAGAATGGTTTGATTTGAAAAAACTACCTAAATTAGGTCTGGATCATGCAGATATTACAAAACAAGGCTTTGAAGCCTTACAAGCCAAAGCCAAATATACACCCCTTGTTTTTGAGCTGTTAGACAAGCACTTTACTTTAACGCAAATGCAACATGTATGCGAGGCTATTTTTCAAAAAGCAATGGATAAAAGAAATTTCAGAAAGAAAATTTTAAATATGAAAATAGTAGATCTGCTGGAAGAAAAAGATAAAAAAGCAGTGCGCAAACCCGTTCAATATTATACTTTTAATAAAGCAGCCTACAAACAAATGCTTAAAGAGGGCATTGAGTTTGAGATAGTGTAGAAGTGACTATGCAAACTAATGGCTTCGAGTACCTCAGCCAACAAATCCACCATCCTTCGTCTCCGCTCAGGATTTCTACAATGTGATAGTAATCAACTATTTAACTCATTAACCATTAACCATTTACAATTAACCATTCAATCAATCACCCATCCTATTTCTTCCCAACAACTACTTCTAATAAATTATTTTCATTAAAATATTTATTGGCTAATCCTTTCAAGTCCTCTGCCGTAGCGCTTTTTATCGTATTAATGTAATAATGATAATACTCAAAATCAAGCCCATCTAAAACGACTGCTTTTAAGCGATTGGCTGTTTCAAAAGGGCCATCAAAATTACGCAGTAAACCCCCAAGCATATAGTTTTTTACTTTTTCTAATTCATCCTTTTCAACTAACCAGTTTTGAAGCAATTTAATTTCTTTATAAATCTCATCCAAAGTGGCTTGCGTAAACTCGGTGCCAACTTCGGTCGAAATCATAAACATACCCCCACCTTTCATCGATGAAATAGAAGATCCTATACCGTAGGTATATCCTTTTTCTTCTCTAATATTAGACATCAGTCTAGACCCAAAATATCCACCTAAAATCGTATTTAATAGTTGCACTTTAGGATAGTCAGCATGTTTTCTGTTAACTGTTACACAACCAATACGTATAGAAGTTTGTACAGAGTCAGCATTTTGGTAAAAAAGCTTAGTGGACTGCGTTGGTGTAAAAGCTTTATCCTGTAATATCGTATGACTTGCTTTATCAGGAAAATCTAAAATTTTATTAAGGTATTCTATATGTGAAGGCTCTACCCTGCCCGATAAGAAAATAGTAGCATTAGAAAGCGCATAATGTTTTGCATGAAAATCAATTAATGATTCCGATGTAAGTGTTTGATAATCCTTTAGTTCCGCTATATTTCCATATCTATTTCCTTCAAATAAATGTTTTATAAAATATCTTTTAGACAAAAAGGAGTTCTTTTTTTCGTTTGTTAAAAAATTTTGTTGGGCATTGCTTGCATACAAATCGAGCTCTGATTGGAGAAAGATTGGATTGACTATAATGTCTATCATTAGAGGAAGTACTTGTTCATAATACTTATTTAAGGTATATAAACTAACTGTTGCGCATTCCTTATCGGCTGATAATTCAATAAAAGCGCCGTAATAGTCAAAAGCGTCTGAAATTTGTTTGGATGTTCTGGTTTTTGTGCCTTCATCCAACATTTTATTGGTCACCATAGCCATTAATGGATGCGTAGCATATATTTCACCCGCATCAAAAACAAATTCTATTTTAACAACATCCTGATCACCTCCCTGGTATGCATATAACGAGGATTTATTTTTAAGAACCTCTTTATTATAAACAGGAAGAACGAAGTTAATATCTTCTGATGTAGGTCTTTTTTTTCGGTCTAAAATCATTTTTGTGTTTTTAAATAGTATAAAACAGAGCTATTTGTTTCTTGAAAAGTATCTTTTGCAAGTTGTTGAATTTTTTCTGCCGTTACAGAAACGTATTTATCAACTTCATTGTTCACATCTTCTGCTTTTGATATGAGTTCAAAATAAGCCAAGTTCATAGCTTTATTTAAAACATCCATCTCCGCAAATACATGGCTGGAAATAACTTTATTTTTTGTACGGGTTAATTCCTCTTCATCAATTTTTGATAAAATTAACTTAATAAGTTCTTTGTCAATGGCGGTTTCCGCATCTGTTATCGATACATGGTCATGCAGTTTGCCTGAAACAATAAATAATCCCGGATCAACATCACCCGAAATATAAGCATCAATGCTAGAAAACAATTTTTGTTCTTTTACTAACGAAGTATATAAACGGGAAGAATTTCCGCGCGACAAAACATCCGAGATCAAATCGTAGGTTTGATAATTTTCCGAAGTGCGGGCACCTATATGAAACGTTTTATAAATAGCGTTTTGAGGCACATCTCTATACACCGTTAAGGTTCGTTTCTCCCTTTGTTTAGGTTCTACAGGCAAATTTCGGTTATTGGGGTTTCCTTTTTCAATATTTCCAAACCATTTTTCGATGAGCGATAAGGTTTTTTTGAAATCGATATTTCCGGCAACCACCAAAATAGCATTATTAGGTCGGTAAAAACGATAGAAAAATTCTTTTACCTGCTCCAGCGTAGCGTTTTCAATATGGCTGATTTCCTTTCCTATAGTGGCCCACTGATAAGGGTGCTTCTTGTAAGCCAGGGGTTTTAATAAAAGCCAAACATCACCATAAGGCTGATTTAAATAACGTTGTTTAAATTCTTCAATAACCACACTTCTTTGTACATCTAACGATTTTTGGGAGAAATCGAGCTGTAACATTCGGTCCGATTCTAACCAAAGACCCACCTCTAAATTATTAACGGGTAACGTAATGTAATAGTTAGTAATATCATTATTGGTAAAGGCATTGTTTTCACCGCCTACCGATTGCAATTCTTCGTCATAACTGGGTATATTAACAGATCCGCCAAACATTAAATGTTCAAATAAATGCGCAAAACCTGTTTTTTCTGAATCTTCATCACGGGCTCCCACATTATACAAAATATTTATAGCTGCAATTTGGGTGGCCTTATCTTGGTGTAAAATTACCTTTAAACCATTTTCCAAGGTATGTCTTTCAAATTTTATCATACAATCTTTAAAAAGTATATTTATTTTCGATTAATAATTCGTCTTTAGCGGCCTTAAATTCGTTCAAAATTTTCGCTATAATTTCTTTTGCAGGTTTTATTTCCCGAATTAAAGAGGCAACCTGTCCAATTTCTAATTCTCCGTTTTCTAAATCACCTTCAAACATACCTTTTTTTGATCTTCCCCGGCCCAAAAGTTTTGTTAATTCTTCAACCCCTGCCTTATTTAAATAAGCCTGCTCAACCTGCTTGTAGAAAGGGTTTTTGAGTAATCGTACCGGGGTAATTTCTTTTAAAGTTAGTAAGGTATCTCCCTCTTTTGTTTCCAATACTTTATTTTTAAAATTTATGTGCGCCGACGACTCTTCCGAGGCTACAAATCTACTTCCAATTTGAACTCCATCTGCTCCTAATACCATGGCTGCAAGCATCCCTCTTCCGGTGGCAATTCCGCCGGCAGCTATAATAGGAACCTGAATTTCTTGCTTAACCAAAGGAATTAAACATAAGGTAGTAGTCTCTTCTCTCCCATTATGCCCTCCCGCTTCAAATCCTTCAGCAACAATGGCATCTACCCCGGCCGCCTGCGCTTTTAAGGCGAATTTTACACTGGATACAACATGAACAACAGTGATATTATGTTCTTTTAATTGAGTAGTCCATGTGCCTGGATTTCCGGCAGAAGTAAAAACAATAGGAACCTTTTTATCAATAATTATTTTTATTAATTCATCTATTTGAGGATAAAGTAAGGGAAGATTCACGGCAAAAGGTTTTTGAGTAGCCATTTTGCATTTATCTATGTGTTCTTTTAAAACCTCCGGATACATCGATCCGGCACCTATAATTCCTAAGCCGCCGGCATTAGATACAGCAGCTGCCAGTTGCCATGGACTGCACCAAATCATTCCGGCCTGAATGATGGGGTATTCTATTTTAAATAAATTTTTTATCCTATTTTCAGACATAGTTTGATTTTTTTTTAGTCTATTTTTTTTAATTTGCTAAAATTAAGTTAATATTGTTGAAATAATTTGTGAAGTACACAATAAAATGTTCGGTTTGTTAAAAAAAATATCAGTTTTATTACTCCTTTTTGTTGCAGTTAGTGGTAAAATTAACGCTCAGTGGAATCTTGATTATGGATTTAACTTAGGGGCGGCAAACTATTTGGGAGAAATTGGAGGGAAAGAGAAAGACGCACAACCTTTTCTTTTAGATCTTAAGTTAACGCAATCTCGATTGAGTTTTGGAGGATTTGTTAGGTATAAACTGATTGATGATTTTTCTGTGAAAGCTCAATTATCTCTATTTCGTATTCAAGGAGCAGACAGCCTTTCGTTAAACCCTACTAGAGTAGGCAGAAACTTAAGCTTTAAAAATGATATAATTGAATTAAGTGTTCGTGGAGAATATACGTTCTACAAAGATTTTGATGTGGGTAATGCCGGAACCTATGAGGTAAATATGAATATGTATTTATTTGGAGGTTTGGGTGTTTTTTATAACAATCCGCAAGCTTTTTACGATGGCAAATGGTATGCACTTCAGCCCCTTCAAACAGAAGGTGTATTATATTCAAAAATACAACCTTGCGCCCCCATTGGTTTAGGTTTAAATTATACGTTTAAAAGAGCCCATCGATTTGGAATAGAATTGGGTTACAGATTTACATTCACTGATTTTATTGATGATGTAAGTGGTACTTATCGCGATACGGCAGGTCTTTCCCCTATTCAAAAAGTTTTTGTTTCTAGACCCAAGGACAATGATATATTGGATAATTTACCCGAACATCAAAATTATGAATACCCATCTCCAAGAGGTAATCCAAAAAATAAGGATGGATATATGACCGCAACTATTTCTTATAGCAAAGTAATAAAAGGAAGCTATAGAAATAAAAGATTCAATGCATCTAAAAAGAAATACAGATATATCTATAGTAAGAAGAAAAAACGTAAAAAATCAGCTAAGTTTTAACTTTCTTATCAGGTTTAAAATACAAATCTCTCAAGGAATTACCTTGAGAGATTTTTTTTGAAATTATTCATTGAAAAAATCCAACCTGTTTTATAACTTTGATGAATGACCATCCCAATCTCTAAATTTATTTTCAAATTTTTTGGTGTAACTCTTCTCCAGATTCTATTACTGAACAATTTAACTTTAAATCAATACATCATTCCGCAGTTATATATTATTTTATTGTTAGATCTCCCTATTAATATTTCAAAGTACTTATTGTTGTTTATTGGTTTGGGGTTAGGTCTTGTTTTAGATGTTTTTTCAGGCACTATGGGCATTCATTCTACCGCATGTTTAATATTATGTTTTGCCCGGCCTTCCATTATTGCATCTATCACGCCTAAAGAGGCCTATAACTCTTTAACGAGCCTTCAAGAAGATAGAAATAATTTATTTGATTGGTATTTAAAATATTGTCTGTTATTGATCCCCATTTTTCACATTGCACTTTATTTCTTCGAAGCTTATACACTCCAATTCTTTTTTTCTACCTTGTTCCGGGCGCTTATTTGTTCAATAGTGACAATGGTGTTTATTTTTATATATAAAATATTGTTTTTAAAGAGAACAAAAGCATAATTAACATGCGCGAACTCGATCAAAGAAGGCTTATTCTCTTAACCATATTTTATTCGGTAGGTATTATTTTCGTTATTCGATTATTTTACCTCCAAGTAATCGATGATACCGCTATTCTTTCTGCAGAAAATCAATCCCTTCGATATGTTAAACAATTTGCCCCGCGGGGAATGATGTTTGATAGAAAAGGAAAAAAAATGGTACACAACGAAGCCGTGTATGACATTATGGTAACAACCAAAATGATTAAAAAGGACTTTGATACCCTTAAGTTTTGTGAAGTAGTTGGAATAACAAAAACCGAATTTGAAGAAAAACTCACAAAAATTAAAGCAGTTTTTAAAAAGGGAAAAGGTTCTCCTTTAAAGCCGGTCGAATTTATTGAGCAGTTAACCTCTGAACAATATGCCCCTATCATGGAAAAGATGGATTTGTTTCCTGCCTTTTCTTTCCAGGTAAAAAATATTCGTAAAATCCCTTTAAAATGCGCCCCCCACGTGATTGGATATGTGGGAGAAGTGGATAGAACCATCATCGAAAAAGATTCAACTTACAAAGAAGGAGACTATATTGGTGCAAATGGACTTGAAAAAACCTATGAAAAATATATTCGGGGACAAAACGGATATCACATCTATATTGCAAACATCCACAACGTACAAAAAGAAAGGTATAAAAACGGAGAGAAAGATATACCGGCCGTTCCGGGGAAAAATCTCAATTTAACCATTGATCTGGATCTGCAATTATACGGCGAAAAATTAATGCAAAATAAAACGGGTAGTATTGTTGCTATTGAACCCGCTACAGGCGAGGTTTTAGCAATGATTTCAAGTCCCGGGTATGACCCCAATTTGTTGGTGGGTAGAGATCGTACAAAAAATTACAAAACGCTGGCTCAAAATGATTCTTTAAATCCCTTATTTAATCGGGCTTTAATGGCCGAATATCCGCCCGGTTCTATTTTTAAATTATTACAATCATTGGTTGCCCTGCAAGAAGGAGATATCACAGAACACACCGGTTTCCCCTGTAATAAAGCCTTGGTGGGCTGTCACGATCACCCCAATGCATATTCTTTGCGTGAGGGTATTCGGTATTCGTGTAATCCATACTTTTTTCAGGTTTTCAGAAACATTTTAAGTGAAGAGGGAAATATGTTTGAGGTGCATGCCCGAAACCTCGATAAATGGCATAAAATGATTTGTAGTTTTGGTTTAGGAAAAAGAACAGGAATTGATATTTGGGGCGAACGCAAAGGAAACATTCCCAACGCCGCTTTTTATGATAAAATTTATGGAAAAAGAAGATGGGCATTTTCTACCATCTATTCACTCAGTATTGGGCAAGGAGAACTCTTAATTCCGCCCGTACAAATGGCTAATATTGTTTGTTCTATTGCCAACCGGGGCTTTTATTATACTCCACATTTAGTTAAAAAAATTGAGGGGGAAGAGATTGATGCAAAATATAAAGTGAAAAATAAAACCCTGATTGATCCGGAGTATTTTATTCCGGTTATTGATGGAATGCAGGAAGTGGTGGAAACCCCAGGAGGAACAGCCAGTCGCGCAAGAGTCAAAGATATTACAGTATGCGGAAAAACCGGTACAGCCCAAAATCCACACGGCGAAGATCACTCTATTTTTATTGCATTTGCCCCCAAAGAAAAACCGCAAATTGCTATTTCGGTATATTTAGAAAACTCAGGGTTTGGAGGAACATGGGCAGCTCCCATTGCTTCTTTAATGATTGAAAAATATTTAAAAGGCCAGGTGCAGGATACCGTAAAAGAAAAATATATTCTGGATAAAAAGTTTTATTAGTTTTTTTCTGCTAACAAATAGTTTTAATTTTTTAGGGAAGCTTATAATTGGTGCTGTTATGCCTTCGCCCTGCTTTTATGTCGTGGTGTCTATCATATAAGTCCTACACCTAATGCAAGTGAAATAATTATCAGCATTATCGCTATTGTTACTTGCAAAAATCGCAAGGTTACTTTCTTTAAAAGTTTGTTGCCGATATAAGCTCCAACGATTGCTGAAAATGTCGCACAGATAACTAAAGTCAAGTTGTCGGTAAGCCCTACTTTAGTAAATCGTGTTGCATAAATACTCAGTCGGGTGAAGTCTACAAAAGTTGAAACTACAACTGCCGTTGCAACAAATGCTTCTTTTGAAAGCCCTACTTTGATTAAAAACGCACTCCTCAAAGCACCTTGATTTCCCGAAAGCCCGCCAAAAAAACCGCTTAATGCTCCGCCAATTGCTAGTTTGTCTTTGCCGAATTGTAGCGTGTTGAAGTATGGAATAAGATCAATGCTTGCGAAAATGATAAGCAAAATGGAAATAATAAATTTAACTGGGTAAACTTCAAAGTGTTTTCCAAATGCGTCATAAGAAAATAAAGGTTGTAAGTCGGTTATGTTTAATAAAATCCAAGAACCGATAATGGCGGCAATAACAGCCGGAATACCAAAACGTAATAAAACTTCTTTGTTGGCATTGCCACCAACCAAAAACAGTTTGAAAATATTATTAAAGAAATGAACTATTCCTGTCAATGCTATTGCTAATTCAACAGGAAAGAAAACCATAAAAACAGGTGTCAGAATTGTTCCAAGACCAAAACCCGAAAAGAAGGTAAGAATGGCAACTACAAATGCTGCTAATGATATAACTACTATTTCCATTTATTTTAAGCGAATCTATATTTTTTCATTTAGAAACCTATCAATATAAATTTTTAGAATTTGTGCAATTATAGCACTTATTGATAATAATAGGGCTTCCGAAATATATTATAGTTATTAAGTGGTAGTCAAAAGTTACTGCTACTCCAACAGCCCCCACCGTTTGAAGCTATTTTTCATATAGCAATATTACTGAAAATATTTAAAAGGCTAGGTTTTTGGATACCATACAAGAAAAATATATTCTGGATAAAAAGTTTTATTAGTTTTTTTGTTAACAAAGATCAAGCTACAACCCGATTAGTAGTCTTTCAATTCGCTTTGGTTTATAACTCCTTTTTCTATACTTAAAAAGACCTTTTTATTTTTCTCTTTCTCATTATATCCATCGTACAAGTAAATCTTGTCCGGGTAATATTTCGCTGTAGAAAAAGTCATCCGATAGAAATCAAGAGTACACCAACTTGCAAATATCAAACCATTATTTTCAGAGTACTCTATCGCATTTCTCTTGAATAGCTCCTGGATGTTTTCTTCACCCGATTCTTTATCTGAATTACAGTGTAAAATCTTCTCAAGGTATAGTTTATTATCGATTATTCTCCAAACTGCGCTATAACCACGCCAACAGTTAGAACTGGGTGCCGTCGCTCTAGTCTTGCCGAAAGGCCTGGAAGTTAAATTTAAACCTTCAAGCGGAAAGATATCCAGATAGATAGTGTCTTTCCCTATGATTAGTAAGTCTGTTTCTTGTTCGGTTGCAAAAGCGCTAATCGAAGAAGTCAAAATGGCAAAAATGAAGAATAAATGTTTCATGGTTGTTCTGTTGTCTTAAAAATATAGCTAAACATTTGGCTTACAAAATACTGTTATTTCTGTTAAAACAGCAAAAATATGTTAATTATTTATATCCGTTTGCTTAGTGAACCCCAACTAAAAACTCCAAACTCCCAACTCGAAACTAAAAACTAAAAACTTAAGTGAACCCAAACTCGAAACTCACACTTCGACAAGCTAAGTCAGTATGCCATGAGAAGTGCACCCCCTAATCTATCAATGGTTAGGGCCGTCTACTCGATGAGCGGTTCGGGCTTCTATTTTCAATGTCTTACAATGATTTTATGAATAGTTTTGTCTGCCTGAATTATATATAAACCTTTTTGCAAGCCCAGTGTTGAAATATTTTCTGCATTATTTGCTTGTAACACAATTTGTCCATAAACATTTAATACAACGAGATCTTTAATAGTTTTAGAGAACTTTACAATTTCATTTGCAGGGTTGGGATACACCGTAATTGTTTTAGCCGCATTCGGTTCATTTATTCCTGTCGAAAGATTGGTCGAAATTGGACCAATGTAACTTTTGGCAACCACCACATGATCAATCCACAAATCATTAGGTGTTGGATATTGGATATTTTGTGTTGCATAGTTTTTAAGCCACAAGTAATTAAGAATTACGTTGGAATTACTTCTCCATCTGAAACCTTCAAATGGGAATCCGACACCTTCTACAAATGTTGCTTCATTCCATGTGCCGGTTGGGAAACCTTTACCATAATAGCCTATCAAATTTCCATTTATCCATAATTTAAGTTCACCAGCGCTGTCAGATACAGGATTATTGAGCCTAATCATCATTTCAATACAATTCCATGAATCCATGTTAATTATATCATTTGAGCCCAAACTATTAAACTCATTCCCATAATACTTGCCAGTATTGGGTGATGAAACAAGAGGTTTCATTCCCATCCAGTAATTGTAGAAACCAAATTGTGAAGTAGTAACAGCATTTTGAGTGGCGGAACCACGAATTTCTGTTCCAACAATAAAGGCCGAATCACCATTGGCAGGTATATTCCTTCCCGGATAAACACAAGTCCAGCAGTTATGAGAAGGGTCGGTTCCGCCTGCCCAAACTCCGGAATGATGAAAGGTATGCTCACTGTTATATTTAACATAGTAACGAATAAAAACCGAATCTGTAATTGCTGTTGGAAGGTCTATTCTAATATTGGCATCTTCCATTGTATCATTAGAAGCATTACTATGCTCAACTGTGGTTAACCTAAGGGACTGCATTCCATGACTTCCTGCCGGCACTGATGGATCAAGATGAATTCTTGACAAGGACGTCAATGTTTGATAACCTGGTGTCGAAAGCATCATTGTAACGGTTGATTGCTCAAACATTTCGGTGAATAACACGTTCGGGTCATTGTTAATTAAACTGTCATAAGGATAAGCGCTGGCAATTTGCGCTTTTAAATTACCAAATGATATGAAAACTAAAACTACTGTCAGTATAACAGCAGTGTCTAAATTTGATTTGTTCTTCATGTATATTCTATTTAGGGTTAAATTGTCTGTTGTCATAGCCTGACCGCTAGCATTTAGCTTACAAAATACTGTTATTTCTGTTAAAACAGCAAAATATGTTAATTATTTATATCCGTTTGCTCAGTGAACCCCCAACTCATAACTCAAAACTCGAAACTCAAAACTAAAAACTTAAGTGAACCAAACTCAAAACACTAAGAGGTTAGATTGTTAGATGTTAGACTATTAGATAACTCGAAACTTAAGTGAACCTAACTCAAAACTTAAAACTCGAAACAGAAAACTCGAAACTTAAGTGAACCTAACTCAAAACTCCAAACTCACATCACAACTCGAAACTCGAAACTGATAACTCAATTAACTGAAAAAATATATATCTTTACAACCTCATTAAAAATTTCATGGAATATAATACACAAAGGGATCTCTTAAGCATTTCTGAATATGGCCGAAATATTCAAAAAATGATTGAATATGCTTGCCAGGTGGAAAATAAAGAAGAACGCAATAAAATGGCTAAAACCATTGTTCGTATAATGGCTCAAATGACCCCTCAAAGCAAAGACATTACCGATTATGAGCAACGGTTATGGAATCATTTAATTGTTATTTCTGATTATAAATTAGATGTAGATGCTCCTTTTCCAAAGCCAGACCCGGCTGAGGTAAATAAAAAACCCGAAAGAGTACCATACTCTAATCATAAAATTAAATATAAGCCTTATGGCTATTTGGTTGAGCTATTAATTAAAAAAGCAGTAGAAACCGAAGAAGGACCGGCTAGAGTAGCTTTTACAGAAAGCCTCGCTAATTTGATGAAAAAATCTTACTTAAGCTGGAACCGCGATTCAGTTAATGATATCGTTATTTTCAATCATTTAAAAGAGCTATCCGGGGGTAAATTAACTTTACGGCCAGATTTTTGCTTAGACGATACCAATCAAATTTTAGCTAGAAATAAAAAGAAAAAGAAAAATGTTCCGGGTAAACATAATCCAGGGGCTCATAAATTTAAAAAGAAACAATAATTCATTGTACATAAAAACAGAGCTTACATGGCAAAATTTATAGTCGAAGGAGGAAAAAAACTAAAAGGAGAATTAATTCCACAAGGAGCTAAAAACGAAGCTTTACAAATAATTTCTGCCGTTCTTTTAACGGATGAAAAGATTGTTATTTCTAACATCCCTGATATCCGGGATGTAAATAAATTGATGGAATTATTGGCCGAAATGGGCGTAAAGGTTCAAAAACTAAAGTCGGATACCTACAGTTTTGAAGCCGATAAAGTTAATGTTGATTATTTATACACCGACCAATTTAAAGCATCAGCAGCGCAGTTGCGTGGTTCTATTATGATTGTGGGCCCTCTTTTGGCTCGCTTTGGAATTGGAATAACCCCAAAACCAGGCGGTGATAAAATTGGCCGACGACGTTTAGATACCCATTTTATTGGGTTTCAAGAGCTAGGCGCCACCTTTGAATATGAAAATGGTTTGTTTAAAGTACAAGCAAAAAAACTAGTTGGAAAATACATGCTTTTAGAAGAAGCTTCGGTAACCGGAACAGCAAATATTTTAATGGCAGCCGTTTTAGCAGAAGGCGAAACCACTATATACAATGCGGCTTGCGAACCCTATATACAGCAATTGTGCAAAATGCTCAATGCTATGGGCGCAAAAATTACAGGAGTAGGTTCTAACCAGCTTAAAATTGAGGGCGTTAAAAAACTAGGCGGATGCGAACACCGCATATTGCCTGATATGATTGAAGTAGGAAGTTTTATTGGATTAGCAGCCATGACCCAGTCCGAAATCACGATAAAAAATGTAGGATATGAGCATTTAGGAAACATTCCATCCATTTTTCAAAAACTTGGTATAAAATTTGAGAGAAGAGCAGATGATATTTTTATACCGGCGCAGGAAGTATACGAAATTGATAATTTTATTGATGGTTCTATTTTGACAATTTACGATAATATATGGCCTTCTTTTACCCCTGATTTAATCAGCATAGCCCTGGTGGTTGCTACACAGGCCCGAGGAAGTGTTTTAATACATCAAAAAATGTTTGAAAGTCGTTTGTTTTTTGTCGATAAGTTAATAGATATGGGCGCTCAAATTATTTTGTGCGATCCACACCGGGCAACCGTAATTGGTTTAGGCCGAAAACATACCCTTAAAGCCATTGAAATGAGCTCGCCCGATATACGTGCCGGAGTAGCCTTGTTAATTGCTGCTATGACCGCAAAAGGCACCAGCACCATTCATAATGTAGAACAAATAGATCGAGGATATCAATTTATAGAAAAGAGATTAAACGCCATTGGCGCCAATATAAAAAGAGTTGACTAAAAACTAAAATATATGAAAAAAAATACAATAATAATCCTCGTGGCCATAATCGGAATGAGTTCATTCACCATGCAGGCACAAGACAAAAAAGCAGATTCTACCGCATCATCTAAACCTGTTGTTGGATTAAGAGTAGGTGATATTGCTCCGGAAATTGTGGCAAACAACCCCGATGGAAAAGAGCTTACCTTATCTTCTTTACGAGGAAAGCTGGTTTTAATCGATTTTTGGGCATCTTGGTGCGGGCCGTGCCGACAAGAAAACCCCAATGTAGTTTCGGCGTATGAAAAATATTCAAAAGCAAAATTTAAAACAGCCAAAGGCTTTGATATATTTGGTGTTTCATTTGATACAAAAAAAGAAAACTGGATGCAAGCCATTGCCAATGACAAACTTACCTGGCCTAATCACGTGGCCGATTTAAAAGGATGGAACACAGCTGCAGGAATTTTATACGGAGTTCGTTCTATTCCAACCAATGTATTAATTGATGAAAAAGGAATTATTTTAGCTAAAAACTTACGCGGACCTCAATTACACATGTTTATCGATCAATACGTGAAAGAATTCAAAAAATAGACATTTTGTCATCTTTTTGCAGATTTTAAAGTACCGCAGATCTCTGTTTTATTACCTTTTGTCATATTTTACAACTTGGCAAGTTAATTGATATTGGCGCCGAAACACACAACTTTTTTATTTTATGAGTACAGAAAACGAATTAACAGATCAAAATCAAATGGAAGAAACAGAAACTACGAATCTTCAGGAAGAAAATGGTTCAGCTGAATCTGATAATTGGAAACAGAAGTACGATGAAATGAATGATAAATATCTTCGTTTATACTCCGAATTTGATAACTATCGACGTCGAATTTCTAAAGAAAGAATAGAATTAATTGGAACCGCCAGTGAAGATGTTTTAAAATCCATCATACCTGTGTTGGATGATATGGAGCGTGCCATTCAGTTAAATAAAACCTCTTCCGAAATCGAATCTATCAAACAAGGGTTTGAGTTGGTTTACACCAAGTTAAAAAGCGCTTTGGCAGCGAAAGGATTAAAAGAAATGACCATGACGGATTTAACATTTAATCCCGATTTGCATGAAGCCATTACCAATATACCGGCTCCAAGTCCGGAATTAAAAGGAAAAATTGTAGATACCTTAGAAAAAGGATATTATTTACAGGATAAAATTATCAGATACGCCAAAGTTGTTGTTGGCGAATAAAAAATAGGTATGGCAAAGAGAGATTATTACGAGATATTAGGCGTTACCAAGGGCGCTAGCGATGACGAAATCAAAAAAGCGTATCGGAAAATGGCTATTAAATATCACCCGGATAAAAACCCGGACGATAAAGCCTCGGAAGATAAGTTTAAAGAAGCTGCTGAAGCCTATGAAGTATTAAGCAGCCCCGATAAAAAAGCACGGTACGATCAATTTGGCCATGCAGGTTTAGGTAATAATGGTCCCGGAGGAGGTTTCCAAGGTGGAAACATGAATATGGATGACATATTCGAGCATTTTGGAGATATTTTTGGAGGCGCATTTGGTTTTGGAGGCGGCGGAGGTGGCGGTCAACGGCGCAGACCTAATAAAGGAACCAACATCCGAATTAAAGTAAAATTAACTCTTGAAGAAATATTAACCGGGGTTACTAAAAAAATTAAGGTAAATAAATATGTGAGTTGCAAGCCGTGTTCAGGCTCTGGAGCGCAAGGGGGCGGTTTTACGACCTGTTCTAACTGCAAAGGGAGTGGAAGCATTACCCGGGTAACACAAACCATTTTAGGGCACATGCAAACCTCTTCGCCATGTAATGTATGTGGGGGCGAAGGAAGAATTATCCAAAATAAATGCAAAACCTGTTTTGGTGATGGTATTGTGCGCGACGAAGAAATGATGGATATTCAGTTACCGGCCGGTGTAGAAGATGGTATGCAGTTATCTGTTACCGGGAAAGGAAACGCCGGACCAAAAAACGGAATACCCGGCGATTTAATTGTACAGATAGAAGAAGCCGAACATGAGTATTTAAGCCGGGAAGGCGAAAATTTATACTACGATTTGTATGTCAATTTTGTGGATGCTGTATTAGGCGCCAGTGTTGATGTTCCAACCCTTACCGGGAAAGTAAAAATTAAAGTAACCGAAGGTACCCAGGCAGGTAAAATACTGCGCTTAAAAGGAAAAGGTTTACCTCGTCTTCAGGGCTACGGCGAAGGAGATATGCTGGTTACGGTCAATATCTGGACCCCGCAATCTATTACCAAAGAAGAAAAGGAAATGTTAGATAAATTAAAAGTATCTCCTAATTTTAATCCCGATCCGGAAAACCGGGATAAAAGCTTTTTTAGCAAAATGCGCGAGTATTTTTCGTAGGAAATCCCTCTTTGATGAGGGTGGCTGGAAAGTCGGGAGGTGTAGCATGGGTTTGCCTAGTAATTGGATAGAACATTTATTCCCTTAGATTGGTAAACTTTTATAGCCAATTTAATATTACCAAAACCATTCTTTTGGTCTAAGATCTTGCTTTTTATAATTTAACAGCAGCGTATCTTTTAATTGGATGCCAGTAATTGTAAGTAAATTATTGTTCAATTTATAAATGCCTTTTAAGACAGTTGATGAATCTCTAATGTTAGGGGCATCTCCAATCCCTCCTTTGTTGATATATATTCCTACTGAATCGTTAGTACTATTTAATTCTAAAATATAAGCATCAGTTTTATTATTGAATCTTCTGAGGATATTCCATCTACTTTGTTTTTCGATATATAAATCTTTGTAATAAAGACTATCATTACTCGGATTATAATCTTTATTGTTTTTTTTCATATCTATTAATGTATACATGCCTATCAATTTTTTATATTTTATTTGATAATCTGATTTGAAGAAAATATTTTCTAGCCGCATTATACATATTAGAACCACTAATATAAAGATAACCCATCGGCCCGCTTTAATAAGCAATAATATTTTATGACTTAAATTTATTGTAGGTGAAAGTTCAAGTGATTTAAAAAAATGAATTATTTTTTCTTTTTGGCTAAAAATAATGTACATATTGCACGCCATTAATATTATAGCAGCAGGAAATGTAATTCCTCCTATTTTGAAAAATAAATTAAGAATAAATACTTGCGCAGTAACAGGAAGTAAAAGTATAGATGCTAAGTAATATGTTTTTCGGTTGAATAGCATTAAACCAGGTGCAAATTCCATAAAACCTGTAAATAATTCTTGCCATCTGTTTTTTCCATAAAAATACCAAGCTAATTCAAACTCAGATACATCAATCAATTTTGAATCAAGAGCGAAAAGCTGATAATCAAAAAAATTCCCAAACAACTTTGGTACCCCATAAAATATCATAAAGAGTCCAAGAAAATATCTTTGAATTCCAATATTAAGATAATCAATCTCTCTTAATTTGTCTTTTTTTCTAAAGTGGTATTGAATAGAGAAACAAAATAAAAGGGAAGCCAAAAAAGAAATGCCTATGCTTGAAAGAATCAGGGTTTGGTTCCCTGATCCAAATATTCCGAAGATTAGATAAACAGAAAATAAAAGCATTGCGAAACAGCTTATTGTAGTTCCAATGTTTTGTGCTGTTTTTGACAAGCTCATAAAAATTGTTGTTTTACCTTGATGAAGTTGTTATGTGTTACCGCTACTTTCAATAGCCGCAACCGGCTATGTTTTTTATACAGCAATGTTACTAAAAATATTCAAATTGGGCAATTAGCTTTTTGCTTTTGGTGTAATTATTTGGTAATCAGATATGTAAAAAATTTGTTTTCAGGCAATCTTTACGCTTTGATTCAATAATTCAACATTAAAATTAATCTTCGCATTTAATGCTTTAAATACTTTAATAATGGTCTCAAATCTTGCATCTGTCAAACTATTTTCAATTTTGGAAATTTGCGCCTTTTTAACTCCAACAAGTTCCCCAAGTTCTTCCTGCGTAAGGTTACGTTCTTTTCTTGCTTGCTTAATAGCTTCCCCTAATAAATCAAGACGTAATTCATTTTCAAAGGATTCACGTTTTGATGTCCCTCGTTTACCAATATATTTATCAGTAACCTCTTCTAAACTATATGTTTTTAGCTTCTCTTTTTTCATATCCTTATTTTTTTAATTCAAAATAAATTTTCATAAGTCTTTTTGCTCTTTCAAGATCTCCAGTGGGAGTTTTGTCGGTCTTTTATCGTTTATTCAAAGATAATAGTTTCCTTATTAGGAAATAAATTTACTTATAAAGCAACAAAAGGTTACGCCGCTCCTTTGCTTATCACATCACACAAAACAAAGCCCGCCCTGAGCCTGTCGAAGGGTATTTTGTTTTAAAAACAGGAAATGCATATCCTAAAAGATCTAAGCGCTTAAGTCAGGAGACGGTGCTTGCTTTTTATGCACCAGTTTTTTTACCCTCCAAACCATATAAATACTCACCAATGAAGTGAAAATGACGATCCACCCCAACTTATCATAGTTTTGGATGGGGCTAAATTTGTCTTTTTGAAAAACTATTAAGCCACCTACTCCTGCTGCTATTCCGCCTGCAATTTGTTGCAAAGAAGAGCTAATACTCATAAATGCTCCCCGGTCATGTATGTTGGGTAAGGCAGAGGTAAGGGCCATGGAAGATACCATTCTGCTCATAATTCCCATCATCATCAAAATATTGACAATTAATAAACCCACAAAAGAAATTTCCTGGAGATTGGTATAAATAAACACAATAATCATCATCAAAATGGAAGCAATCCAAAATAGGGTGAACTTATCAAATTTATCGCTCAATTTGCCAATAATAGGCATAATAATCAGGGAGCTTATTCCTGCAAACATAAATAGTGAGGGAAGTTGTTCTTGGGTAATGTGTAAGTTGTTAACGACAAAGGCACTGCTCCAAGGCATAATCATAAATCCGCCAGTAGAAAGCAGAGCGGTTGATAAAAAGCCGGCTTGGTATTTTTTTTCGGTAATGGTTTTTAGTAAATGTTGAAAAGCATTTTTTTCAACATTTAATTCCAAATGTTTATTCACCGGTTTGAAGTATATGACAATAACAAACCAAATAGCCAGAGCTAAAAGAACAATCATCCAAAAAGGAGCCTGCCAGCCCCATACGTTGGCCAAAAACAAACTAATTGGAATGCCTAATACCTGGCTTGCGCCAAAGCCCATCTGAATAAATCCCATCACGCGACCTCTTTGTTCTAGCGAAAAAATATCAGCGATAATAGCCATAGAAATAGAGCCAATAACGCCTCCAAAAAGCCCGGTTATAATTCTTGCGGCAATAAGCAAAGGGTAACTGTTAGCCATCCCGCAAAAGGCAGTGCCTGCAATAAATCCCAAATAAAAGAAAAGCAAGAGTTTCTTGCGATCGAACCGGTCCGCAAAACCAGCCGTTAATAATCCGGAAATACCGGCACTAAAGGCATAGCTGGAAACAGCAAACCCAAATTGAGAGGTGCTTAGGTTAATGGATTTCATCAGCAAATCGCCCAAGGGAGACATGACCATAAAATCGAGCACTACTGTAAATTGCGTGAGGGCTAAAATAACAATAGCCAAAATTTGGTAAGAAGATAGTTTCGCTTTATGTAACGCCGCAGTGGTCGTCATAGTTGAGGTTTAGAACTTTTGATGGTACGTGAAAGGTCTAAAAAAAGTTCTTCAAGAAAGTGATCCCGATTGGATTCGAACCAATGACCGACGGTTTAGAAAACCGTTGCTCTATCCAACTGAGCTACGGGATCAATTTAATTGGTTTGCAAAGTAATGAAAAATTAGGGAAATAAAAAAGTTCAAGAAATTCTTTCTTAAAATAAATGAGATTAGGGGCTAATTTAACATTTTGTGTGCCATTTATTCGAGTTTTCTTCGTTTTATTTCAAATTTTATTGTAACCTTTCAAGTTTGGCATCGTATATGAGAGGCTATTGGATAAATTATTGTTATATTTAGTATTAAACACATTATACCAGTGAGATTAATAAAGGACATATCGCTCGTTTTTATCTTCCAAATCCTTGGAATGGGATTCTGTTGCGAGCATGTTTTTGCCATAGGCAATATTAAAACTCCGTGTCCTTCTCCCCCAGAAATAATTTTACCTGCTATTGAGCCTGTTTGTATGGATGGAGATTCTATTATTTTAAAAACCAATATAGAAGGAGGCACGTGGAAAGGGAACGGAGTACACGATTCTGTTTTTAATCCCAAATTAAGTGGCGCCGGTGAACATCTTATTTTATATACTTACGCTAATCAGGGTTGTATATATGCTGATTCGATGCGTATTCAAGTAGTTAAAAAACCGGAAGCGTCTTTTTCCTATTCTATGACTGATCGGGACATTCAGTTTAGCAATGAATCCATGCAAGGCAAAGAGTTTTTTTGGAGCTTTGGCGATGGATATACTTCGGTCAAAGAAAACCCTTTATACACGTATTCAGCTAACTTAGATTATACGGTGCAGTTAGTTGCCGTTAATGAGTGTGGGGCAGATACTTTAACGGATACGTTAGATTTAATGACAACAGCTATTACTAAGCCGCTTTCGGGGTACGATTTTGTGGTGTATCCCAACCCTAGTGAAGGCGAATTTAATATATTATTTACCGATTTATTAAATGAAAGCATAACCATTCAAATTCACAATCATATAGGGCAGTTAGTATTTGAAGAAGTATCAGTCATGCTTACCAATATGTTTATAAAAACGTTTGATTTTGATCATTTAGAATCCGGTTTGTATACCTTAACGCTCTATAGCCAACGCGGCTACGCTCAGGAACGTATTGTTATCAAATAATCATTTTCATTTAACTAACCTCTCCGAACCGACCTTTAATCATTTTCTGTATCACGTGCACCGCAGAAATGAATTCTATGGTTAAAACAAAGCCCACCCTGATCCTGTCGAAGGGTGTTTTGTTGCAAAAAAGGAAGAAGGCCGGATCCTTACATGTTTATGTCATTTTTTTGTTAAATATTAAAATATATGTATATACATTAAATGTTATTACATATATTTGAAATGTGAAAATTGAGGATGAAATAAAACAAAGTGCTTTTAGCAGCGAATATAATAAAGCCATTGTGAATATTATATTTACTGCAAATTGGCTGTTATCAAGGCATAATAAAGCCCTGAAAGAGTTTAATATTTCATCGCAGCAATTTAATATCCTACGAATACTAAGAGGTCAATACCCGAAACCGGCATCCATCAATCTTTTAACAGAGCGTATGTTGGATAAAATGTCGAATGCCTCCAGGTTAGTGGATAAATTACAAACAAAAGGATTAGTGGAAAGAAGCACATGTCCGGAAGATCGCCGGCAGGTAAATGTAGTGATTAGTGAAAAGGGCTTAACGCTTTTAAAAATTTTAGATGAAAAGATGAAAAAAGATGAAGCATCCTTTTCATTTATTGAGCCCAAAGAATACGAGACTTTAAACAAGATATTAGACCATATACGAGATGCAAATTTTTAACTATTTTTTTTAACCTAAATTATTTCATTATGAACAAAACAATTTTCTCATTAAGCGCAGGAGCGTTAGCAGTAGCATTATTTTCTTTTAAAGCTGTAAAAGAAGATTCTTACAATGTATCAACCAAAGAAAGCAAGCTTGAATGGTTTGCAGAAAAGGTAACCGGCAAACACAATGGTGTAGTGAATATTAAAAGCGGTTCACTCACGATGGCCGAGGGAGTTCTTAAAAAAGGCGATTTTCTTATAGATATGCCAACCATTGAGGCTACAGATTTAACAGGCGAGTACAAACAAAAATTAGATGGACATTTAAAATCAGCAGACTTTTTTGATGTAGAAAAATTTAATACAGCAAAAATAGTGATTAAAAATGCTAATTTATTGGATAAAGCAAAAGGTACCTATAATGTAACCGGTGATTTAACCATTAAAGGTATAACCCATGAAATTACTTTTCCTGCAACTTTAAAAGTTTCTGGCGGTAATGTTACTGGTAATGCTGAGTTTTCAATTAACAGAACCAAATGGGATATTAAATATGGTTCAGCAAATTTCTTTGAAAGCTTAGGTGATAAAGCAATTTATGATGATATTAAATTTAAAGTTGCTTTGGTAGCAAAAGCTAAATAACGAAAGCAAAGAGCACAAAAAAGGCCTTCATCTATTCAGGTGAAGGCCCTTTTTTATGATGTATAAATAATAGGATTTATTTAATTTTTCCTAAGCGGGCAGTTACTTTTGCAGTTGTTTTCATAAAGAAAAAAGGAATACCTGAAGAGGTTTGTTCAAATCTAGGATATACAACAAAATCCCAAGAAGGTTCTTGGCTTAATAAATTATACAAAGCATAATTTTGAACGGTGGTTGGGTTAATAAAGCTTCCAACAATTGGAATAGCACCATCTACTCCGGCATAACCAGATGCATTAAAGTTTCCGCTTTCTTTGTTAAACAATCGATCAAAATCGATGCATAAAATTTTAGTTTGCTCAGCAGTAGCAGTTTTTTGCTCTGATACATCCATATCATTTCTACCTAGTTCATACCATATATTTTGTTTAGATATACCTCTGGTTGATGCGCTACAGCTATGTAATAATAAGGCTACAGATCCTACAAAAAAAAGATTTAATAATTTTTTTCTCACGTTTAAATAATTTTAACTTTGAGCAAAAGTAAAAAAATTAACTAAGTAAAAAGTCCGTTATGAAAAAAGTTTTCAGCGTTATTCTCTTAATATCTATTTCTATCCATGTTTTTGCTTTTGGGGGCTCGGGCAGTGGTACGGGAACCGGAACAGGTTCAGGTTCCGCAAAAACAGCGGCAATAGACAATGTAGTAAAAACCCCGGTCAGCGCAGGTAATATTAAAGATTATGTTGATAAAGATAAAGACGGAACGGTATCTCAGTCTGAAATTATGAAAGCCATTGATGAATATTTTGAGGGGGCATCTCCCTATCAATTAGACGAAATTAAGGGCTTGATTGATGGTTTTTTTGATTAATATTAGCTTCGTTCAAGTAACCATCCTTCGTCTCCGCTCGGGATTTCTATAGGTTGTACTAATTACCCATCCTTCGTCTGCGCTCAGGATTATCAACTATTTAACCAATTAACCAATCAACAAATCACCCATCCTTCGTCTGCGCTCAGGATTATCTATCATTTTATACTAATCAACTAATTAACCATTTAACCATCCTTCGTCTGCGCTCAGGATTATCAACCAATTACGTTCTATTCTCTAATAAAGGAACAAATTTAAATTCGCCATGTTCAATGGAAGTAAATTCATGATCATTTACTTTAATAAGTTCAGTCATGGTTTGCACTTCGTTTTTTTTTGTAATAGGAATAATTAATTTTCCGCCCACTTTTAATTGTTTTTTCAAAGCTTCCGGTATAAAAGGGGCTCCGGCGGTAACCAATACCCGATCAAATGGAGCATAGGCTTCTTGTCCTTTATACCCATCTCCATAAAATAATTTAGCGGTATTATATCCCAATTTTTCTAGTAAATCTTTTGTTTTTATATGCAGTGTTTTTTGGCGTTCAATAGAAAAAACTTTAGCACCCATTTCGCATAAAACAGCGGTTTGATAGCCCGAACCTGTGCCAATTTCCAGTATTTTCATTCCTTTTTTAAAATCGAGCAAATTGGTTTGAAAAGCTACGGTATAAGGTTGAGAAATGGTTTGTCCGGCCCCAATAGGGAAGGCTTTATCATCATAAGCAAACTGTAAAAATGCATTATCCATAAAATAATGACGAGGTACTTGGTACATAGCATTTAAAACATCTTCATTCTGTATGCCTTTGTTTCGCAATTCTTGAATCAATTGTTTGCGTAATCCCTGATGTTTGTATGAATCGATCATTAAGTTGAATAGAAAAATCGAAAATACATAAACCTTCATCCATAAAAAAGCGCCGGATAAAATAATTTAATATAGTTTCGCCTCTTTCCAGGTTCCTTTGTCATAAATTTTACCAGGCATTGACTAATTTGTCATTTGGATCGCCTATTCTTGAATAGAAAAAATAGTTTTATGTCATTTTGTCACTTTTTGCAGGAAGGAATAGTTTTTGTTTAAAGAACCGAAATCATTTTTTAAAATTATGAGCGAAGGAAAAATAAATGTACATGCGGAAAACATCTTTCCGATTATTAAAAAATTCTTGTATTCAGATCACGAAATTTTCTTGCGAGAATTAGTTTCAAATGCAGTGGATGCCTGTCAGAAATTAAAAACATTGCACGGCACAGGTGAGGCTAATATTGAGCTTGATAAGTTAAAAGTAGAAGTGTTGATCGATAAGGATCAGGGCACACTTACCATTCGCGATAATGGGATTGGGATGAGCAAAGAAGAAGTAGAAAAATACATTGCTCAAATTGCCTTTTCCGGCGCCGAAGAGTTTGTTAATAAATACCAAGATAAGGCGCAGGGTATTATTGGTCATTTTGGACTTGGATTTTATTCGGCCTTTATGGTAGCGAGTAAAGTGGAGGTTATTTCAAAATCGTACCGCGATGAGCCTGCTGTAAAATGGATTTGTGAAGGAAATCCGGAGTATGTAACGGAAGCTTCTGATAAAACGGAAAGAGGTACCGATATTGTTTTACATATTGCTGAAGATTCAAAAGAGTTTTTGGAAGATTACCGAATTGAAAGTTTACTGAAAAAATATTGCAAATTCCTACCTGTTCACATCCAATTTGGAACCCGCGAAGAAGGCGAGAAAAAGGAAGTAGTCGATAACATTATTAATAATCCAAACCCGGCCTGGACCAAAAAACCGGTCGATTTATCGGATGAAAATTATAAAAGTTTTTATCGCGAGCTATACCCCATGTCTTTTGAAGATCCTTTGTTTCACGTGCATTTAAACGTGGATTATCCCTTTAATTTAACGGGTATTTTGTATTTCCCGAAATTGAAAGGAAAAATAGATTTTCAAAAAAGTAAAATTCAATTATATAGTAACCAGGTATTTGTAACCGATTCGGTGGAGGGCATTGTGCCTGAGTTTTTAACTCTTTTACACGGAGTTTTAGATTCTCCCGATATTCCTCTGAATGTGTCGCGATCGTACTTACAAAGTGATTCGAATGTAAAAAAGATATCAGCGCACATCACTAAAAAAGTGGCTGATAAATTAGAAGAATTATTTAAAAATAACCGAACGGATTTTGAAGCCAAATGGGATGATATCCAAGTGTTTTTAGAATACGGAATGTTAACAGATGATAAGTTTTTTGAACGAGCCGAAAAATTCTATTTGCTTAAAAATACCGATGGCAAATACTTTAGTATTGAAGAGTATAAAGAGAAAATAAAAGCCGCTCAAACCGATAAGGATGGCAATCTAGTGGTATTATACACCAACGATCCGGAAAAGCACCATACGTTTGTTGAAAACGCAAAAGAACGAGCCTATGATGTTTTAGTTTTTGAAACAGCTACGGCCAGCCATTTTATTGGACTTTTAGAGCGCAAACTGGAGAAATCGAAATTTGCACGCATTGACTCGGATACCATCGATAAAATCATCGATAAAAACGAAACTGTTCCTTCAAAATTGAATGATGAGCAAAAAAATACCTTAAAACCTATCATAGAAGAGGTGGTTGATAAAGCTAAATTTAATGTAGTTTTTGAGAGCATGAGCGAAAAAGACCATCCAGCAACGGTTACACAATCAGAATTTATGCGCCGGATGAAAGAAATGAGCGAGATGGGTGGCGGTGGATTTTATGGTGGAAACCTGCCTGAAAGCTATAGTTTAGTCATCAATTCAAATCACCCGCTTATTTCTAAACTGATGGAGGAATCGGATGCTGAAAAACAAAAAAAGATGGCAAAACAAATCACCGATTTAGCTTTATTATCTCAAAATATGCTAAAAGGAGAAAATTTGTCGCAGTTTATTAAAAGAAGTGTAGATTTGATATCAAAATAAAAGAGTGGCAAGTCAGAAGTGGCAAGTTGCAAGTCAATTAATTTATAATATAAACAAAAATTTAAACCAACAAAACATGAAAAGATCAACCATTATTATTTTAGTAGTAGTCGGAGTACTAGTATTATGGGCCATTTCGAGTTATAACTCATTGGCCACAAAAGAAATAGCCGTTAAAACAGGCTGGGCACAAGTAGAAAATGTGTATCAGCGAAGAGCAGATTTAATCCCGAATTTAGTGAGTACTGTAAAAGGGTATGCTGCGCATGAAGCCGGTACCTTAGAAAAAGTAGTTCTGGCAAGAGCTTCTGCCACTCAAGTAAAAGTAAATGTAGATGATTTAAGTCCAGAGAATTTACAAAAATTTGAAGCAGCTCAAGGTCAATTATCGGGCGCTTTAGGAAGATTGATGGTTATTGCAGAAAGTTATCCTGATTTAAAAGCCAATGTAAACTTTTTAGATTTACAAACCCAATTGGAAGGCACCGAGAACAGAATATCGGTAGAACGTAAAAACTTTAATGAGGTTGTTCAGTCTTACAATACATCAGTAGTACGATTTCCCGGCAATATTATGGCTAAACTTTTTGGTTATAAAGAAAAAGGATTTTTCCAGGCTAAAGCGGGCGCTGATGTTGCTCCAGAGGTTAAATTTTAAGTTACCTGTCTTAAGTATCAAGTCTTAGGCATTAAGTATACTTAAGACTTAATACGTTATACTTAATACAAACACTATGTTTACAAAGAAGCGTTTTTTCTCGGAATTAGAAGAAAGTCAGTTAGTAGAAGCAATTCGCCTGGCTGAGCTAAATACTTCCGGGGAAATTAAAGTGCATATTAAAAACTCATCAAAAGTGGCAGATCCCTTACAGGAAGCTAAAACTACGTTTGATAGTTTAAAAATGCATGAAACAGCTGAACGAAATGCTATTTTATTTGTGTTTTTTCCAAAAGATAAAAAGTTTGCTTTGTATGGAGACCAGGGTATTCATGAAAAAGTACACCAAGAATTTTGGGATCACATTAAGGACCAAATAATTACTCAATTTAAAGAAGAAAAATATTTAGAGGGTTTATTATTAGGCGTTAAAACTTGTGGTGATCGATTAAAAGAGTATTTCCCTTATCAATCAAACGATGTGAATGAATTATCTAATGAAATATCTGAAGATTAAGCTATTAATAATATCTCTTTTTAGCTATTTCATAGGAAGGGCTGAATTAGCCTTGCCTGAACCGCAGAATCCGGCCCGATTAGTCAATAATTTCTCGAAAGAGTTTCCTGATTTTCTTTCTTCTTCAGAAATAGCGGCTTTAGAAGCAAAACTGGTTGAATTTGATGATGCCAGTTCGAACCAAATATGTGTGGTTATTGTGGATGATTTTGACGGGACTGACGCTGGTGATTACGCCAATCAATTATTTAATAAATGGGGAATAGGAAATGCCAAAACTAAAAATGGGGTTTTACTACTTATTAAACCCACTAAAAAAAATGCACTCTACATTGAGGTTGGATATGGCTTAGAAGGAGCTATTCCCGATATTAGCGCCAAACACGTGATTGAAGATATAATTGCTCCCAGATTTAAGCAGGGAGCCTTTTATCAAGGGGTAGATGAAGGAACTGATGTGTTGATGAAAATGGCGGTTGGCGAATATAAAACTCCCCGAAAAAAGAAGGGGCCTGGTGGTGGTTCACGTTTAGTGTTGATTATTTTATTTATCATTCTTCTTCTAATTTTTTCAAGAGGAAGAGGGGGTGGTTTAGGCGGATTTTTATTAGGAAACGCAATGGGATCGATGTTGGGAAGTAGTGGCCGCAGTAGTTGGGGTGGTGGTGGCGGTTTCGGAGGATTTGGGGGTGGAAGCAGCGGCGGTGGCGGTGCCGGAGGGAGCTGGTAAGGTGGTTGATAATCCTGAGCGCAGACGAAGGATG
>CAYOHR010000003.1:90832-116739 GCA_964403835.1 uncultured Flavobacteriales bacterium | reverse complement strand
GAGACGGAAATCGAAACAGATCGCCGGATTGTTCGCGATAAAATAACTCGCCTGAAAGAAAAACTGAAAGAAATAGATAAGCAAAAGGTTACGCAAAGACAAAATAGAGATAATTTGGTGCGTGTAGCCCTAGTTGGATATACCAATGTGGGGAAATCTACCCTTTTAAATACTATTAGCAAATCAGACGTTTTTGCAGAAAATAAGCTGTTTGCAACCTTAGATACCACGGTTCGCAAAGTTGTGATTGATAATTTACCCTTCCTTTTATCTGATACTGTTGGATTTATTCGCAAGTTACCCCATCAATTAATTGAATCATTTAAATCGACGCTGGATGAGACCAGAGAGGCCGATTTATTAATTCATGTGGTAGATATTTCGCATCCTAAATTTTTAGAGCAAATGCAAGTGGTAGAGAAGACTTTAAGTGAAATAGGAGCTTATGAAAAGCCTATGATTATAGTCTTTAATAAAATTGATAAAGTACCTGATATACAAGAAAATGAATTTGATTTTACAGGTAATGCCATTGTTCATAATATAGAATCGTTTCGAAAAAATTGGAAATCAAGCAGAGAAGAACCTGCTATTTTTATTTCGGCCACCGAAAAAAATAATTACGAAGAGTTTAGAACCCTTTTGTACGAGGAAGTAAAGAAAATTCATTCAAAAAAATATCCATATAATCATTTTTTATATTGATTTTATGAAGGCGCTAGATACTACGGATCATTACGACAATTTATACTTTATTTCAGCAAACCCTGAAATGGCCAGGGCGTATGATTACCCTTCATTAGTGAGCGATAGTAATTTTAAGAGTCATTTGCCTACTTTTTTAGTTCGAGATTTTTCTTCTGAAATATTAATTTATCCTATTTTAATAGGGTTTTTGATGATATGTTTTATCAGAATATTTTCCCCTAAAGTATTTAGTATGCTGAGAGAAAGCATATTTAATATCAATTTTTTGAATAAATCGGATGTAAAAAACAATATTTATTCTTTCGCTCCTTTCGTTTTTTTGCATTTAAATTTTATCCTCATGTTTGGCTTGTTTTTTGCGCTTATTTACTTTCGGTTAAAACAGGAGGTAACTTATTTAGTGCTGTTTTCGATGCTCATTTTTTTTACTTTGCAGTACGTTATTAAATTTTTAGTGATTTTATTTTGTTCTTTCCTGTTTAATTTAAGGAACGAGGTAAGGCTATACAGTTCTTTTGTAATCTCTAATAATTATATGTTGGGGGTGATTTTGCTACCTCTTTTGTTTCTGTATTTATACTTTACGCCACCTTCATTTATAAATGCTGATGAGTTTAAATTTTACTTTTTTATTTTTATAGGTGGTGTTATTCTTTTAATTTATTTATACAGAATAGGTTTTATTATTTTATATAGTTTATCGAATAAAGTAGCTTCTTTATTTCATATTATTTTGTACATTTGCACTATAGAATTATTGCCTTATTTGTTATTTGGAAAGTTTATCCTAAATAGAGGAATTTAAGGTAGTTAAGCTACATGTGATTTGACAAAAAACATATTTTCTTTAGATGAAAATTAAAAGTATTCTTATTTCTCAGCCAAAACCTGAAACAGAAAAAAATCCCTATTTTGATTTAGCGAGAGATCACCATTTAAAGATTGATTTTAGGACTTTTATCCACATAGATGGTATTCCAATTCAAGATTTTAGAAAAGAAAGAATTCACTTTTTGGATTTTTCAGCGGTTATCTTAACAAGCAGAAATGCAGTTGATCATTTTTTTAGAATTGCAGCAGAAGCAAAAATTGGTATTCCGGATAGCATGAAGTATTTCTGCATTAACGAAGCCACTGCGGTATATCTTCAAAAATATATTGTTTATCGAAAGCGAAAAATATTTTATGGTTCTGGCGATTTTGCAGAAGTGGCTGAATTAATGGAAAAACATAAAGATTTAAAATTTATTTTACCTAGTTCAGATGTTTTAAAACCTTCTATCCCTCAACTTTTAGAAGAGCGAAAGTTTAATTATACCCGGGCCATCATTTATAAAACAGTTATCAGCGATTTATCTGATTTGGCAGAGGTAAATTATGACATGCTTGTTTTCTTTAGCCCTGAAGGAATACGATCTTTATTTAAAAACTTTCCTGATTTTAAACAAAATGACACTAAAATTGCTATATATGGACTTACTACTGCAAAAGCAGCTGAAGAACATAACTTGCGAATTGATTTAATGGCTCCAACACCTGATGCTCCTTCTTTAACCATGACTATGGCTATTGATAAGTATGTGAAAGCTGCTAATAAGAAATAAGTTTTTAAAGTCTTTTTGAAGGGTAAATCATTAATAATTAATACATTATACGCAATACATCATTTAAAAAAAAGGAAAGAATCTGTTCTGAAATAGAGCTCAAAAAGCTTTTTACTTCTCCTTCCTTTTCCAATGATTTTTTTCGGGTATTCTATTTTAGAAATGTACAGGAAAAACAAGCTTTTATAGCAAAGGTTTTAATATCGGTTCCCAAAAAGAAATTTGCAAAAGCACATCAACGCAATTATATAAAACGTTTAATTCGCGAATCTTTTCGGTTAAATAAAAGTATTTTATACGCCGATAATACGGAAAACACAAGCGAACTATTTATTGGGTTAATTTATTTGCCCACGCAAATACCAACACTGAAAGAAATAAACGAAGCCCTAATTTTAACTTTCCTTAACTTAAAAAACAAATAATTGTTAGCAAAAATTGCTATATTTATTATTAAGCTGTACCAAATGGTTATTTCGCCTTATTTACCTGCTTCTTGTCGGTTTACACCTACATGCAGTCATTATTCGGTGAATGCTTTTAAAAAATATGGCTTCTTTAAAGGGTTTTTATTAACCTTAAAAAGAATTGGAAGATGTCATCCATTCAGCAAAAAAAGTGGGTACGATCCTGTTCCTTAATGAATTTAAATTATTAATTTGTAATTTCTTAAATCGTTGAATATGAAATTTTTAAAAAATAGAATTACCCTCGTTGTTTTAACGGTTATGATTACGTTGGGTGCTGTAAGCTATAGCTTTACAGATAATTTTTTCGAAATATCCAAAAACCTAGATATTTTTGCTACCCTTTTTAAAGAATTGAATGTTTATTACGTAGATGAGACAGAACCAGGGGCTTTAATGAAAGATGGTATTGATGCTATGTTAAATTCGTTAGATCCTTATACGAATTATATCCCTGAGTCGGATATTGAAGATTATCGTTTTATGACTACCGGCCAATATGGAGGAGTAGGAGCTATTATTCGGGAGCATGATCATCAAATTATAATTGCCGAACCTTACGAAAACTCTCCTGCGGCCAAAGCTGGTTTAAGAGCGGGTGATATTATTTTGGAGATTGATGGAAAATCAACCAAAGACAAAACAGTTTCAGATATTAGCAAGGTTTTAAAAGGACAACCAGCAACTCCGGTTAAACTAAAAATTAAAAGAGAAGGAACTCCTGAATCGCTTGAATTAAGTATTAATAGAGAAGAAATTAAAATAAAAGATGTGCCTTTTTATGGTTTAGCTGATAAAGAAACCGGCTATATTAAACTGGTTAGTTTTACTGAAAGCGCATCTAGAGAGGTAAAAGATGCTTTAAAAGATTTAAAGGAAAAACATCAAATTAAAAAAGTTATTTTAGATTTAAGAGGCAATGGCGGTGGGCTTTTGCGCGAATCGGTGAACATAGTAAATTTATTTGTAGATAAAGGTCAATCAGTCGTTCAAACGCATGGAAAAGTGAAGGAATGGGATAAAGACCATAAAACCTTAAGCGAACCTTTTGATAAAGAAATACCTTTAGTGGTATTGATTGATAATAATTCCGCCTCGGCTTCCGAAATTGTATCCGGTTCCTTGCAAGACTTAGACAGAGGTGTTATTATTGGCGAAAAATCATACGGAAAAGGCTTGGTTCAACAAACTTTTGACCTTTCATATAATGCCAAATTAAAAGTAACGGTAGCTAAATATTATATTCCCAGTGGCCGTTGTATTCAAAAACTCGATTATGCTCATAAAGATGATAACGGAAAAGCCATTCAGGTAGCAGATTCTTTAATGAAAGATTTTAAAACTAAAAACGGACGATTGGTAAAAGACGGTGCCGGAATAAAACCCGATTATCACGTTGAAAAAGAGGAATTATCCAATATTTCAATCAGTTTATTAACTAAATCGCTCATTTTTGATTTTGCTACACAATATCGCTTAAAAAATGAAAATATTGGCCCTGCGGATGCATTTACTTTAAAAGAGCAGGATTTTAATGATTTTATTAAGTTTATTGCTGATAAAGAATATGACTATGAAACCAAATCAGAAAAAGTAATTGCTGAAGTGGAAAAAGCCATGACCAAAGAAAAGATAGAAGAGGCCTTACAAGCGAGAGTGAAGCAATTAAAAGAGGATATTAAAAAAAGTAAAAAGAATGATATCTATCAACATAAAGAAGAAATAAAAGAGCTGATTGAAGAAGAAATAGTTTCGAGGTATTATTACCAAAGAGGAAGGGTTGAAAAAAGCTTAAAATATGATGATGATATTAAAAAAGCTTTAGAAATACTAAATGCTCCTCAAGAATATTCTGCTACCTTTAAATCCGATTTTAAAACGGTTGAACCTAAGAATTAACTTGTACTAAGATGATTGTACTAAGTACTATGTTGAATCGCATTTCATAGTACTTAGTATATTTTATTATATCTGAAGCTCATCATTATGAAAAATATTTTATTTCTTTTTATCTCCTTATTTTCTCTCCAGTTAAGCGCGCAAGAATATTCTAGAGTTCATGTGTACCTAGGTAATAATACCATTCAACAGGTACAAAAAATGGGGCTTGATTTAGATCACTTTCATATGAATAAACCCAATGAATTTGAAACAGATCTTTCTCGCAAAGATTTAAAAGTATTGGATGACAACGGAATTCGGTATTCTGTTTTAATAAAAGATGTTCAACAATTTTATGTAGATAGAAATAAAGTTAAATCGCCAGAAGAAACCGCTACTATCGGTTGTGAAGAAACTGATCCTTTAGCTAAATACATAGTCCCAACAGATTTTGCATTGGGTTCTATGGGCGGATACTTAACCTATCAACAATTTTTAGGTCATATTGATAATATGTCGACTAAATATCCCAATTTAATAACGGTTAAACAACCCATCGATACCTTTTTAACCCATGAAGGCAGACCTATTTATTGGTTAAAAATATCTGATAATCCCAATGTAGATGAAAGTGAACCCGAACTTCTGTATACGGCTTTGCACCATGCGCGTGAGCCTATTTCTCTTTCGCAGCTTATTTTTTACATGTATTATGTATTAGAGAACTACAATACAAACCCGAAGATAAAAGCTCTGGTCGATAATTTGGAAATGTATTTTGTGCCCATGCTTAACCCTGATGGTTATAATTATAATCAAACCACAAACCCAAATGGGGGCGGTATGTGGCGCAAAAACCGTAGAAATAATTTAGATGGGACTTTTGGGGTTGATTTAAACCGAAATTATAGCTACCAATGGGGTGGACTGGGGGCTTCTGCTAATACCAATGATGATACCTATCGAGGGTCTTCTGCTTTTTCAGAACCTGAAACCCAAGCTATTCAATTTTTTGTTGAAAATCATTTGTTTAATTTTGCTTTTAACTATCACACATACAGTGATTTGCTATTGTATCCTTATGGGTATGATGTAAATAAAATAACTCCGGATGACGCTTATTTTAAAGCTTTTACTCCCGTTTTAGTTTCTGAGAATCATTTTGCCAATATACTAACTTCTGAGCTGTATCCGGCCGCTGGCGATTCAGATGATTGGATGTATGGTGATTCTACTAAAAACAAGGTATTTGCCATGACCCCCGAAGTAGGTTCATATAATGATGGATTTTGGCCTCAAACTTCACGGATTATTACATTGTGCCAAAAAAATATATTGGCCAATTTGACCCTGGCAGAGCTAAATTTACATTATGGTTATTTAAAAGAACAAGGGCCCAAGTTTGTATCACAAACAAATAATACCATTCAATATTCTCTGCAACAATTAGGCTTAGATACGGTGGGAACATTTACAGTTTCTATTATCCCTTTAACGGCTAATATTATGAATGTTGGAAACTCAAAAATATATACCAATTTAAGTATGATGCAAACCGAGATAGATTCTATTTCGTACACTCTTTCTAACTTCCTGTTAAATAATGAAAAAATTCAGTTTATTTTAAAACTAAACAATGGTTTATATGATTCGTTTGATACCATTACTAAATACTATTTGAACCCAAATACCATCGTTTTTTCTGATGATGCTTCTGATTTAAGTAATTGGACTTCAAATACTTGGGGTCCAAGTCCGGAGAAATATTATTCAGCATCTACTTCTATTACCGACTCTCCTTTTTTAAATTATCCTCAAAATACAAATACCACTATTACATTTAATAACACGTTGGATTTATCGGTTGCAACCAACGCATTTGTTACTTTTAATGCCACCTGGTTTATCGAAAATGATTATGATTATGTTCAGTTTCAAGCATTGATAGATGGTGGGCCTAATTGGATTCCGTTATGCGGAAATTATACCAATTTGGGATCTTCGAATCAGGATTTTAATGAACCTTTGTACGATGGAGATATGTCCTGGGTAAACGAATTAATAGACTTACACAGCTGTTTGGGGCATTCAAATGTAAAACTTCGATTTAGCTTAGTTTCCGATCCTTTTATAGCAAAAGATGGGTTTTACTTCGATGATTTTAAAGTTTTTGCCGCTCCTTATATACCTAATGTAGTTTCGGAGAATAAATTCGTAAAAAAATCAATACAAGTGTATCCTAATCCCAGTGAAAACGGGGTAAAGAGTGTATATATAGCTGGTTTGGATCATACGCAGCTTTTTAAAGCCAGTGTATATAATACGTTAGGTGAAGTAATACAAAATGATGTTGTGTTAAAAAATAATACACTGGATGTTTCTTCGGGCTTAAAACCAGGTTTGTATCACATTATTATTAAAGATTTACAAGACAAAACCATAGGCAATACCCAATGGTTGGTGAAATAAACGCGTAAACTACTGTGCTTTTTGTTGGTACGAAGCTCTAAAAAGCAAATTTACGCTACCCAATAACAAAATAAAGGCCCCTAATTGATGCAAAATACCTAAGCAAATAGGAACCGAATACAACAAGGTAAAAACTCCCAGTAAAAATTGAACTCCGCATAGGATAAGTACGAAGTGAACCGCTTTTTTAAGTTCCGGGTTTGAAGTGTTTTGGGCTTTCCAAGCAATATAAAAGCATAAAATAACGACTAAATAAGCGATATATCGATGTACAAATTGTACGCCCGGCATAGTTTCTAAAAAAGTAAGTACAGTTGCATTATTCATTATTTCTTTCGGAATAAAATGTTCACCCATTTTTGGAAAGGTATTATACATTTTACCTGCTTTTAAGCCTGCAACAAAGGCTCCGTAGGTTATTTGCATAATTAAGCACAAAAAGGTAAGGATAGAAAGGTTTTTAACGATGCCTGAGGTACTCGAAGGCATGATGACGCTTGAAGTCCCATCATTTTTTATTTCTAATAAAACCCAAAACATATAGGCGCAGGTTAAAAAAGCGGTTAAAAGGTGCGCTGCTAAACGATAATGGCTAACCGCCGGGTTATCAATTAAACCACTTTTAACCATAAACCAGCCCAAAAAGCCCTGTAAGGCTCCCAAGAGAAAAATAATGAGCAAACGTTGATGTAAGGCAGGTTTAATCCATTTTTTAATAGTGAAAAAGAGGTATGGGAAAATAAAAATTAAGCCAATCATTCGGCCAATATATCGGTGTATGTTTTCCCACCAAAAAATGGATTTAAAGTCTTCTAACGTAAAATGAGCGTTAAAGGCCGAAAATTCGGGGCTTTGTTTATAATTATCAAAAAGCACATTCCATTCTTCATCACTAGGGAACAAAGAAGCATCTTTAAATGGCCCCCAGGTCACGATGGATAGTCCTGAATGGGTAAGACGGGTAATACCGCCTATCAATACCATTAAAAAAATGAAAAACATCCCGGTATATAACCAGTAAATAATAGGTTTTTTATGAGTAGAATATTGCATACGTAAAAGTAGAAAATAGTGATGAAAATAGAAGTTAATTTATTCATTTAAAGCTAATTTTACCTCAGCTAATTATACATTTTCTATATTCGCAGTTATAATTTATGATTCGGCAATTTATATCAAATATTCAGCATAAAGTACAAGGGTATTATTTCCGACCTAAAATATCGGGGTGGGTGTTTTTGGGAATTTTATTTATACTAGGTTTTATTTATCAGTATCACGAAATTTTGTTTCTTCGTCCACAAAGTATTCACGTTTGGAGGCAAACCGATTGTTTGTCGATTGCGTTAAATTATTATCAGCAACATAATCCCTTTTTAGAGCCTTCTTTATGTTTTTTAGGTGCCGATGGAACCGGGAAAACCATGAGTGAATTCCCTATTTTAAACTACACAGCAGCCAAATTATGGAGTGTTTTTGGGTATCATGAGTTTATATACCGACTTTTAGTATTATCTATTAGTTTTACGGCTTTGGTTTTGCTTTTTAAAACGACCGAAAAAATATTATCCGACTCTTATTGGGCCATCCTAGTATGTGTGCTTTTATTTACATCTCCCATTTTAGTTTTTTATTCAAATAATTTTTTGGCCAATGTACCTGCCTTAAGTTTTGTATTTATTGCCTGGTTTTTCTTTTATAAATATTATAAAAACGGGCAAAATTCCTTCTTTATTTTGGCCTGCGTTTTCTTTACGCTGGCAGGGCTTTTAAAGGCCTCTGCGTCAGTAAGTTATGTGTCCTTGTTTTTAATTTATTTGCTGGAACGATCTAAACTCATTGAATTTAGAAAAGGTGCTCCCGTTTTTTCAAAATCTATTTGGACTTTTCTTCTTTTAATTGCCCCTTTTATTGTTTTAAGTGGACGGTATGTATATGCTGACTATTACAATACAAAATATAATGGAGGCATATTTTTGGTAGGCATACACCCATATTGGGAGGCTGATGAACAGAAAATTAAAGATGTAATACATACGTTTTGGGATTTGCAGGTAAAATGGAGCTATTTAAAGCCCACTTCATTAACATTTATGTTTATAAGCATGTTTGTTTTGTTTTTTAATTACAAAAGGGTGAATAAATTCCTTTATTTTCTGCTTTTATTTGTGTTTATTGGCTTTTTGCTGTTTATCCCACTATTTTTTCAAGCATTACACATTCATGACTATTACATGATTGATTTTCTGATTTTTATCCCTTTAATTTTTATTACCTTATTATTGACTTTAAAAGAAAAGTACCCTGGGTTTTATAACTCAATCATTTTAAGGCTTTTAGCATTTATTTTGTTGTTTGGTAATATAGATTTTGCCAGAAGAAGAATGCGCGATAGATATAGCAGTGAAGGCTGGATGAATGAATGGTATGTGAAGTATTACCATGCTTTTGCCGAAATTGGTCCAACATTGGATGAGTTAAACATAAAAAAAGAGGATAAAGTGATTTGTTTGCCCGACGGTACTTTTAATATTTCTTTGTATCTAATGAATAGAAGGGGCTGGACCGGTTTTGGTATGGATGATTTTGCCGATTCAACTAAAATTAATCAGTATAAAAACTTAGGGGCAAAATACTTAATGGTGTACGATTCTACTTTATTGAGGAATGAAAATTTAAAACCTTTTACTACCAATCCTATTGGGGACTATAAATTTGTACATATTTATAAACTTTAACTAACCGAATTAGAGTGAGCCATATCTTTAAACAAAACTATTTTTGGGTTGGATTAATTTTGATCTTAATTTTTACTCAATTTTATAAACATAAGCCCAAATATTTGTTTTCGTATAAAAGCGAATTATGGGCCGATAGATCGGGTTACAACGTTTATTTACCAGCCCTTTTTATATATGATTTTGATGGAAGAGCTTTTCCCGAAAAAATTACAGAAAAAATTGGGGAAGGGTTTAAAACAGATTCAATTTTAGGTAAAGTTTTAACGAAATATTCATACGGAACAGCCTTGTGCGAGGCTCCTTTTTGGTTAATAGCTCATTTGCTTTCAAAAGAGAAAGATGGATATTCGTATATCTATCAAAAATCATTGGGGATAGCAGCTATATTTTTCCTAATCACTTCTTTAATATGGTGGTTTAAGATGTTGATTAAAAAGTATTCGAGAAAGATAACCTATATCAGTTTATTGTTTGTTTTATTTGGAACCTCGTTGTTCTATTATACTTCTTTGGAGCCGGGTATGTCTCATGTATATTCATTTTTTGCTTTTACCGGGCTCCTTTATTTTTTGAGTTTATGTAAAGAAAATGAGAAAACCTGGTATTTTATTTTATTAGCTTTTTTTTCGGCATTAATCATCATTATTCGCCCATTAAATGTTGTTTTTATTGGGATACTGTTCTTATTTGAATATCCGTTTTTTAAAAATAAAATTCTTTTAACAACGCGTTTATTTTGGTTTTTAGCAGTGCATATCCTTTTGTTTTTTCCGCAACTTTTGTATTATAAATATGCGAGTGGACAGTGGTTAACTAATCCCTATCAGGGAGAGGGCTTTAGCAATATTTTTACTCCAAAAACATGGATTATTCTTTTTTCCCCTAATAATGGTTTATTTATTTATACTCCGCTTATACTTCTTTTGGTAGTTTACGCCGCATTCAATAGTAAAAAAAGCCTCGCTTTTCTTAGCTTTTTAGCTTATGGAGTCATATATTCAGCCTGGGGAACTTATAATTTAGGATGTAGCTTTAGTCATCGGGCTTTTACGGATTTGTTGCCGTTTTTTGTGCCCTTTATCCCGGCATTGTTAAGTAAACGTCCCCAATTTATTGGATCGATATTTGCTGTTTGTAGTCTATATACCTTGCATTTAGCATATAACTATGATTATTGCATATACTTATTAAGCGATTGGGATTGGGCCAGTTTTTTTAAGCTGGTAAGTGGATTTAATCCTTTGTAAATAAAACTATTAAAACCGAATAAAAATGGGTAAATGATCGGAATACCCTTGATGGTAACTATCTCCGCTATAAGTTTTACTCGGATATGATTCACCCCTTCGATCGCGAAAAAGCATCCATGATTTATGAAAAATTTTACCCGACATGTGATTCAATTTAACGCCTGTTTCCGCCTCCAAAAAACCTTTGCTTACCATCATTTGATCGAACATGAGCCATTCGCCGTGATGCACTAAACTCCCCTTCCTGTCTAAATGATAACGATAAAACAAATTATATAACTCGTTTTTTTTAAGCGGTAAGGTTTGATTTACTTCCAAGGCTTTTGTGACACTCATATTAACGGGAGTATCATTAAAATCGCCCATTACAAGTATTTTACTTTGCTCA
Organism: uncultured Flavobacteriales bacterium; assembly: GCA_964403835.1. Classification (GTDB taxonomy): domain Bacteria; phylum Bacteroidota; class Bacteroidia; order Flavobacteriales_G; family JALEGO01; genus CAYOHR01. Next base: position 105,231 of record CAYOHR010000003.1, on the reverse strand, counting down.
TTTTGTAATAAGATTTGGTCAATTTTTTCACGTAATTGAGCGGCTATTTTAATTCTTTTGGGTTCTGATATTAATTCCCCTTCTCTTCGGGAGGGCCAATGATTAATAAAAATATGGACTAAATCTTGATTGGCCATATATCCTTTTACATACAATACATCTCGGGTATGGTTTATAGTTTGGTTTTCTTTAATAAAGGTGGTGGTAATTTTTTGATGTTCTAAATACTGGAAATATCTTCGGTCGTAAATAAATGCCACACTTATTTTTCGTTCATCCAGGCTTTCTTCAAAAATAATTTGAAAAGGAGATTCTTTCAAGCCATCGGCCTTAATTAAATCTTCTAAAACATCGCGATTTTCAATTTCGGCTAACCCAATTAAAATGGGATTTTTTCGATCAACACTGGAAAGAACCCGGGCTAAATTTTCTATTTTTTTTAAATACTTCTGTTTATCCCATCTTTTTGGAGACGAGGGAGTAAAATCATCGTCTTTTGACCTTGGAATGTCTACTATTCCATATAAATTTTCGACATTGTAAAAAACAGCACAAAAACCGGTTGCAGACTTAATGTTTATAGGGTCAGCAAGGGGTTCATTAAGCATACTGGGCGATTAAAGTTAAAATAAGATGTTTGAGCTTGTTTAAAACCAGCCCTTACTTTTTTTTGTACTACGTGCCGTTGATTTTAAACCTAAAGCACCTAATAAACCTCGGGTAACTTCTTTCATAACAGTATTACCAATTTGACGGGCCATGGTATTTTTACTTAAAGAGCTTAGCCAACCTTCGGAAGGTTCTTCTATAGATTGTTCTGCTTTTTTATTTTCTTGCTCAACCTGCGCTTGATTTTCGGGAAGCTGAGCCGTTGTTATTTTTTTTAATAATAGTTCTTTGGCGCTTTCGCGATCAATGGTAGTTTGGTATTTTGCTACCAAAGCCGATTTATTTACTATTTCATCAATTTCGGCGGGGGTTAAAATATTCATTCGACTCATAGGTGCCTGCATAGAGGTTGCAACTAAAGGAGTTGGAATTCCTTTTTCATTTAATCCGGTTACTAAAGCCTCTCCAATGCCCAACGTCATTAAAACATCATCGGTTTCATAAAAATCGGTAATGGGGAAGTTTTCAGCAGCTAATTTAATATCTTTTCGGTCTTTGGCCGTAAATGCGCGCAAAGCATGCTGAATTTTTAAACCTAATTGGGATAAGATTTGATTGGGTATATCGGAAGGTAATTGCGTACAAAAAAAGATACCCACTCCTTTGGATCGAATTAATTTGATAATAGCCTCTAATTGATCTAATAAGGCTTTAGAGGCATTATTAAAGACTAAATGCGCTTCATCTATAATAATAACCAACTCGGGTTTTTCAACATCGCCTAGCTCCGGAAAAGTGTTATAAACCTCCGATAATAAACTGAGCATAAAGGTTGAGAAAAGTTTGGGTTTATCTTGTACATCTGTTAAACGAATAATAGAAATTACCCCTTTCCCGTCCACATGACGAACCAAATCATTTACTTCAAAAGAAGTCTCTCCAAAAAAGGCTTCGGCGCCCTGTTGTTCTAATTCAATAATTTTACGAACAATGGTGCTTACCGTGGCTGGAGAAACAGCTCCGTATTCCTTTTCAATGGCTGCTTTGCCTTCGTTGGTAAAGTATTGTAAGGTTTGTTTAATGTCATCTAAATCAACTAAAGGCAATTGATGATCATCGCAATATTTAAAAATTAATGAAATAACACTTTCTTGTACATCATTTAACTCTAATATTTTTGAGAATAATACCGGTCCAAATTCTGATACGGTGGCTCTTAATTTTACGCCTTTTTCTTTTGATAGCGTTAAAAGTTCCACAGGCATTCCTTTGGGTTCATATGGAATACCTATTTTTTCGTGTTTTAAAGTAATAAATTCTTTAATTTCTCCCGGTTTTGCTAATCCACTTAAATCGCCTTTTAGGTCCATTAGTAATACCGGAACTCCATTTTCTGATAATTGCTCTGCCAATATTTGTAATGACTTGGTTTTACCTGTTCCGGTGGCTCCGGCAATTAATCCATGTCGGTTAAAGGTTTTTAAAGGCATTTTTATCGGAGTTTTGAAAATTTCGCCTTCACGCATTGCTCCGCCTAGGGTAATTGTTTTTCCGCTGAAGGAATAACCTCCTTCTATAGCTTTTAAAAACTCTTCGGTTGTTTTCATAGTAATATTAGATAAAAATGAATAAGTACCAATTACAATAAAGTGAGTAGCTTATTTTAATGAACAAGTAGCGCTGGGATCATTTATTTCATAAGCTTCTTGAGCTGCAGAACAAGCAGACTCCGCCTCTTTTTTGGTCATTTTTTTATATTCTAAAGGAAAAGTGGTTGAAAAACCATTTATTAAATGAGTACAGGTACAGGTATAATCTTTTTTACAGGCAAAAAAGATAGTGGCAATAAAGGAGAGCAAGATTATTTTTTTCATACCCCAAAGGTACAAAAAAGGACAAAAAAAAAGCTACACTTTAGGTGTAGCTTTTTTTAATAATTTAAAATATTATTTTAAAGTGCAAGACCCACCTAAGATAGCTGCAGAACTACTTGATTTGTCACAAGCTTCTTTAGCGTCAGATTTTGTGTAATCGTTTAAAGGAGTGTCGTTAGAAACACCTAATACAGTACAAGTACAAGTATAATCTTTTTTACAAGAAGTAGCTAATAATAATAAAGCTACACCGAAAGCTGATAATAATGATTTTTTCATGTTTTTTAGTTTTAGTGGGGTTATAAATATGCGGCAAATATATGCTTCCTTTATATTTATCACAAGTAAATTCAACGTAAAGTTCATTGAAGATAGAGTTAATAAACATTTCATAAAGGATTGATTTATATAAAGGAACGATGGTTGAAGAAGCTATTATTTAAGCAAAGGGCAGGGTCTGTAGCGATCTTCTTGATAATGATTATATAGGTTTTGTAAATGGGTAAAAACTTTTTCTTTTCCAATTTCGGCAGCCCATTCAAACAAGCCTTTTGGATAATTAACCCCCTTTTTTACGGCAATATCAATATGTTCTTGTGTAGCAATATTCCAAAACAGGGTATCATAAGCTTCGTTAATAAGCATGGCTATAATTCTATCAAATATTTTTTGACCCAATTCTTTATTTTTATTGGGTTCAGGCATGCTTTCACCTACTCTATATGAATAATAGCCCTGACCGGTCTTTTTTCCATATAAACCCGCCTCAAATAAGCGTTTTTGAGTTAGTGAAGGTTTGTATTTGGGATCGGAATAAAATGATTGAAAAACAGATTCAGTTACTTTGTAGTTGATGTCATTTCCAATAAAATCCATTAATTCAAAGGGGCCCATTTTAAAACCACCTATTTCTTTCATGGCCCAATCAATAGTTGCAAAATCTGCTATGCCTTCATCATAAATACGCAAAGCCTCACCATAAAAGGGACGAGCCACTTTATTGACAATAAACCCGGGGGTATCTTTAGCTATAACCGTTAATTTATCCCAGCTTTGGATAATTTTTAAAGAAGAAGCAAGAGTTTGTTCATCCGTAGTAATAGCCGGAATAATTTCAACCAATGGCATAATATTTGCCGGATTAAAAAAATGGATGCCAATTACTCGATTTGAATGTTCACAAGCGGATGCAATAGAAGCAATGGATAAGGAAGATGTATTGCTGGCTAAAATAGTGGTTTTTGATACGGTTTTTTCCAGGTTTTGGAAAAGTTCTTTTTTAATAGAAAGATCTTCTATAATGGCTTCAATAACCAGTTTAGAATCGCTTAGGTCGGATAGGGCAGAAGTTAGATGCGCATTTTTTAAGCAAAGTTCTTTTTGCTCGGCACTTATTTTGCCTTTTTCTATTAGTTTATCGAGGTTTTGGGAGATACTTACTTTTGCTTTTTCAAGAGCAGCTGTGTTGCTATCTAAAATTTTTACCTGATTATTTTTAAGAAGGGCAGCCAGGGCAATACCCGAACCCATTGTGCCTGAACCGATTATGGAGATTTTCATTGTACAAGTCGTTTTTGTACAAAGTACAAAGTACAAAGTACGAAGTTGACTAATGGATTTTGCTTTAAAATTATCATAATATATTACAAAATCAGAAAATGATTCTTTAGGTTATATTTACTAGATACCCTACTTTGTACCTTGTACATCGGACTTTGTACTTATTAATCCACCTTAACGGTCCAGCCAAACTCATCGGCAATAACACCTCTGCGTAATTCATCTAAATATTTTACCACTTTTTTAGAAAAACTATTCGCATCTAACGTTGGAAGGGTAAATTCAGTGTTTTCATATTTAATATGGCTAATGCTGGCAATTGTTGCTGCTGTTCCGGTTCCAAATGCCTCTAATAAATTGCCATTTTTTAAGCCTTCAATCACTTCATCAACACTTACTCTTCGTTCCGTAACAGTAATGCCCCATTTACGGGCAACATCTAAAACAGTACTTCTGGTTACCCCATTTAATATAGTATTTGATAAGTTTGGAGTTACCAAGCCTTTATCTTTAAAGTAAAACATAACATTCATAGTGCCCGATTCTTCAAAATATTTATGTTCTTGGGCATCGGTCCATAATAATTGCTGGTAGCCTTGTTCATGCGCTAATTTGGTGGGATAAAGTGATCCGGCATAGTTTCCGGCTGATTTTGCAAAACCGGTACCGCCTTCTACAGCACGTGTATAATGAGTTTCAATTTTAACCTTTACGGGTTCACTATAATAAGAACCAACAGGAGATGTAATAATGATAAAACGGTACTTTTCTGATGGTTTTACGCCCAAATACTCATCGGTTGCAATCATAAACGGACGAATATATAAAGACTTATTTTCACCTTCCGGAATCCATTTTTCGTCTATTTTTACCAATTCTTTTAAGGCTTCTAAAAAATCTTCTTCATTAAAAGTAGGCATACACATACGAATAGCCGATTTGTTAAACCGTTCAATATTGTCTTCTGGTCTAAAAAGGAGTACTTTGTTTTCACTGGTTTTATAGGCTTTCATACCTTCAAATATGGCTTGTCCGTAATGAAATACTAAACAAGATGGCTGAAGAGAAATATTATCATACGGAACAATTCTGTAAGAGCTCCATGCACCATTTTCATAATCTGCGACAAACATATGATCAGAGAAAACTCTTCCAAAAATAAGCGGGCTATTTTTATATTGATCTAACCTAGACTCCTTTATTGGCTCGATCCTTATTTTTTCATGTGTGGCAATCATAATAACTTGAAATTATTTGCCTAATGTATAAATAAATTACGATCTAAACAATAATTGGAAAGCCCTTAAGCGAATAATGGGTAACAACTTTTATGAATATCATATTATTTTAACAAGTTCTTGGGGTATCCAACCAACTTTTTGATCGGGTAAACGGATTTTTGCCCAATTATTTTCTGTGCTTTCTATTTTTACTTTTAAGCCTTCATGAATAATAAATAAGGCTGCTCCTTTTTCGGTTGGAGAGCTATATGCAGAAACCGTTGGACTAATAACTACTCCCCAGTCTTGACTTAACATTAATTTCTTTCTTTGATATCCAAAAAGGAGGGAAAGAACCAAACAGCAAAATAAAATTAAACTTAGTCTGTAATATCTTTTTTTAGCAAGGCTTGTAAAGCTTCGAAACATTAAAAACAAAGCAATAGAAAATAAAATGCTCAATAAAATGGAAATTTTCGCCCATTTTTTTTCTGTAAAAGCTTGCACAATGCCTTTATTCCATTGTGTAGGAATTAATTCCGAGCTTTCTTCTGTTTTATCTATCAAATGCGTTTTAGCCAGGAGTAAATTATGTTGCACATCTTCATCGTAGCCATATAATTTTAGATATCTTTCATAATAAACAATGGCATACGGGATGTTTTTTAATTTGTATTGCACATTTCCTAAATTGTATATTAATTCGGGCGATTGAACCCCCACGTTTTCTAATTGATGATATAATTCCAGCGCTTTTTCGAATTCATTTTTTTTATAAAATTCATTGGCTGTTTGAAAGGTTTTTTCAATAGAAGAAGTTTGAGCTGATAATTTTTGTGGTACAATCCCGATAGCTATTGGGAACAAAGTACACAGCATGATCAGCTGTAAGGTATAAGGCGCTAATTTATGAAGGATTAATTTCATTTGTAATTTATAGTTTCTTAATTATTTTTCAAGTTTAGTAATAATATCCATCGATTTTTGATAAATTTCTTCTTTGCTGATTTCTGAAACAGGTGAAAATCGGGCCATTTCGCAATAGGCAATGGTATCGGTAAAGTTTTTGATGGTTTCCGGATCAATATTCATTTGGCTTAATTTTTGCTTGATGGAATCTTTGCTTAAATCGACCAATTGAATATGAAATTTATCTTGTGCGTAACCATTTAATGCATTGAATATTTCTTCGTAAAAATCTTTGCCTCCTACGTTTGCAGAAGGTTTATCCAAAAGTATTTTAGCAGATTTTAATCTTTTTAAAGCAATTTTATTCGCTTTCGATTTTTTAAATTGAACGGTATCTGCCTTAAATTCATTTTGTTTTTTATTAAAATAGAGTAAGCCAAGCGTTAAAAGCAAGGGAAAACTCAACCCGAGCAGGTGGAGCGTAGATCCAAAAAATGGGTCAGAAGGGGCTTGTAAATGCTGCCCGGTTTTGATATAGCGAATATCTTTTCCTAAGGTGGCAATTTCTTTTTGATTGGGGTTATTTGACTGATATACAGTATTATTTGCTGCATTTAAATCTTTTTCTACATCTAAAATGATGGGTTCTGATTTTAGTTCGATGTATTTTTTCTTGATTGGATCGAAATAGCTAAACTTTACCGGATCAATGTTAAAATGCCCGGCTGTTCGGGGTATAACTAAAAAATCCCATTCTTTTTTACCTCGCATTAAACCTGCAGTTGAGGATGTTTGATCGTTTATTTTTGGGTCATATAATTCAAAATCAGTAGGAAAAGAAATGACGGGTTTATCAATTAAATTAATGTTTCCGGTACCATTTATTTTTACTTTAATATTTAGGGCTTCATTTGCTTTTAGCTTATTTTTTGAGGTTTCAACTTTAAAATTGTAAGTGCCTACTGCACCACTAAAACTTTCAGGTTTCCCTTGTTCGGGAAGTGGCTGTACCTCAATATTATACACATTGCTTTCTAACTCGTATTTTATATCCTTATAACGACCAAAAAATTGATCAAAAACATCATACGGGTTTCCTTTTTCTTTAACCCGAACGGTGATATTCATTTTTAAGGGGTCAACTTTTAGTCGGCCATGTTTTTGTGGGAATAAAATATTCTTTTTTAAAGTAGCAGCATAATAATTTTGGCCATTATAGCTTTCAGGAGTTAAGTTTACCTGCCCTAATTCCACATCTTTGGACCAAAAGCCATCAAAGGTTGGGCTGTGTTTTATTTCATAATCGACAATGCTTGCCCTGGTATATAATTTATAGGTTACAATAATTTGCTCCCCTTGATATACTTTTGATTTATCCACAAACATTTTAATAAATACATTTCCATCTCCTTTAATGGCTTGGTTGCTTGAGGCATTACCTTGGTTTTGGTTGTTTGCATTTGAATTTACGTTGGCGCCTTTTACAACTTTAATTTTAATGGGATCGGTGCTTAATTTTTTTCCTCCACTTTCAATGCTGGCTGATCCAATTTCAAATTCACCCTCTTTAAAAGCCATTACAATGTATGAAAAGCTAATGCTGCTTGATGTTTTTCCGTTAATGAATTGGAAATTAGATGATTGATTGGGCCCTGAAAGCAATTTAAAGTTGGATAAGTCAGGTGCCCTAAACTTATCGCCCTGGGCATTTACCAATTCAAAAGTGATAGTTAATCGTTCGCTGGTGGCTAATTCTTTTTTATCCACTTTGGCAACAAATTTTACATTTTGAGCGATGATATTAGTACAAAATACAAAACACAGAATGCAAAGTAGGGCTGCAGTCAGCCGCCAGTTATAAGTTGCCAGTTTTTGATGTAATATTTTCATTCTTAATTTATAATTCATCATTATAACCTTACCAATCTTTTTCAATCCTTTTATGTTCTAATTTAACTCCCCTTCTTAAATTTTCCTGCACTTTATTTTCTTGTTCTTGCACAGCCCGCAAGCTTTCTTCGGCCTTTTCTTTACTCATTTTGGGCTCTGAATTTTGTTTCTCTTTTTTCTGATCATCTTTTTGCTGTTCATCCTGGTTTCCCTGTTTATTTTGATCCTTTTTTTGCTCTTTTTTGTCTTTTTCTTTTTGCTTATCCTGGTCTTTGTTTTGATCTTTATTTTGATTTTCTTTATTCTGTTTTTGTTGATTTTTTTGATGTTGCAACATTTTTTGAGCGTAGGCTAGGTTATATCGCGTTTCTTCGTCGTTTGGGTTATATTTAAGCGCTTTTTTATAAATATCAATGCTTTCTTCATATTTTTTAAGCTGTAGCATGGAATTGCCCAAATTATGCAAAGAACTAGCTACTTGATTTTTATCTTTAGCCAACATGCCTGATGTGGCATATTTTTGAGCAGCTTTTTCGTATTCTCCTTTCTTATACAAAGCATCTCCCTCATTAAACTGCCCCTCGTACCGCAAGGGATTCATGGTGCTGGCTTTAGAGTAATTTTCTATGGCTTTATCATAATTTTTTTGTTCGTAATATTTATTTCCACTTTCAATCAATTTTTTATCGGTTTGTGCACTTAAGTTTAAAGTACAAAGTACAATCCCGATAGCTATCGGGAACAAAGTACATAAGGTCGCGAGTCGCGAGTCATGAGTCCTTAGGCTTTTATGTAACAATAATTTCATTCTTAACTCATTAAACATTTATAACTTATAACTACTTATTAAGCCATTGACTAACTCTTCTATTATTTGTTTTGCGGTTGCTCAATAAAAACTCTAATAATATAAAAAATACCCCCAAGGCAATAAAATACTGAAAATGATCTTCATAATCTTTATACATTTTTGTTTCAAATTCTGTTTTTTCCATTTTATTAACGTTATCTAACACAATGTTTAACCCTGATTCGGCATTGGTGCTTCTAACATATATTCCGTGGCCTTCGTTAGCTATATCTCTTAACATCGATTCGTTAATTTTTGTCATAACCGGCTGACCTTTTTTGTCTAATTTAAAATCGTTTGTTGTTCCTTTTTTATTGGGAATAGGTACTCCGTGCTCTGATCCCATGCCAATAGTATGAATAATAATACCGTTTTTGTTGGCCTCATTTGCTGCATCTAAGGCGTCATCTTCGTGGTTTTCGCCATCTGTAAGAATAACAATTACTTTTTTTGTGGGCGATTTTAAATCAAATGATTCTACCGCTCTGGTAATGGCTTTTCCAATGGCGGTACCTTGTGTAGGCACCATGTTGGGTTGTATAACAGATGTGAATAATTTAGCCGCCGCATAATCTGTAGTAAGCGGTAATTGGGTATAGGCTTGCCCGGCAAAAACAACAATGGATAAACGATCGCCTTTTAGTTTTTCAATCATTTGTAAAATGCCCCTTTTTGCTCTTTCCAGGCGGTTGGGAGATAAATCCTCTGCAAGCATACTATTTGAAATATCCAATACAATGCTCATATCTATTCCTTCGCGTTTTGCCTCGGTTAGTTTAGATCCGATTTGCGGATTGACCAAGCCTAAAATGATAAAGAAAATGCCAATTAATAAAAAGACATTCTTTGTATTTAGCCGTTCTCTGGAATAACCCAGCATCAATTTATTTATGAGAGATGGATCGCCCAGTTTTTGAATGGTTTTTTTTCTCCATTTCGATTTTAAGATAAATACAAGAATAAGTACTGGTATAAGGAGTAAAAGAAATAACAATAGCGGTTTTTCCAATCTTAAATAAGATGGCAACATCGAAGTAAAAGAAGAAATTATATTTTCGAAGTATCTCAACATCTTTAAACTATTGATTTAAACAAGGTATTTCTAAAAATTATTTCTAAAAGCAACAAAATAAAGCCCCACATGGCCCACCAAAAAAAGCCTTCGTGTTTATTTCTAAACTCACTGACCTCAAACAGCGTTTTCTCTAACTGATCAATTTCCTGATAAATCTTTTTCAATTTAGTATTGTTATTTGCCCTAAAATATTGCCCTCCGGTTACATTTGCAATTTTTTTCATGGTAGGTTCATCAATATCTACTTTCATGTTTTGATATACGGTTCGTCCAAACATATCCTTCATTGGATAAGGCGCCAAGCCTTCTGTTCCAACGCCAATGGTATATACCCTTATACCTAAGGTTCGAGCTATTTCTGAGGCATCTAAGGGGGTAATATCGCCTTTGTTGTTGGCCCCATCGGTTAAAAGAATAATAACTTTACTTTTTGCCTCGCTTTCTTTTAAACGATTAACCGCAGTGGCCAGACCTAAGCCTATGGCAGTTCCATCTTCAATAATTCCGCTTCTAATATCTTTAAATAAGTTTTTTAGAACAGCGTGGTCGGTGGTTAAAGGGCATTGTGTAAAGCTTTCGCCACTAAATATAACTAAACCTATGCGGTCGTTGGGGCGTTCATTAATAAAATCGATGGCTACATCTTTAGAAGCCTCAATTCGATTTGGTTTTAAATCTTCGGCCAGCATACTGCCCGAAATATCCATGCTAATGATAATATCAATTCCTTCAGAAGTGATGTTTTGAGAACTGGTAGATGATTGGGGACGAGCCAAAGCAACAATAAACAGGGCAACGGCAACTAACCGAAACCAGGGTAAAACTTTAAAAAAAACGATTTTTGTCCCGGTTTTTTGAGGGTTAAAAAAATGCGCCGAAGAAAATTTAAGTTCAGGATATTGCTTTTTATGCCTGAATATAAGCCATGCGGCCATAAAGGGTAATAGCAAAAACAGCCAAAACATGGATTTATTTGCAAATTCTATGTTGTTTAAAAATAAAAGCATTAAGAATTTAATTCAGGTTGTTGTGTATTGCTAGTTTCGTTAATAAAATCGTAGGCATTTTTAATACTTAAAGTATTTTCTGCTTCAATGGGTTCTTCTTTGGCAAATTTGGCCAAATCTGACAGGATTAAAAGTTGTTTTAGTTTTGCTTTAGATTCTTCAGATATAGCAGCTCCTCGTAGGCTTAATAAAATTTCATACGTGGTTTGCTCCAAAGCAGGTATATTTAATTGATTTTCAATATATTGCCTAACAATAGTTGAAATCAAAGAATGATATTCTTTATATTTTCCGCTTTGCCACAGTTTTTTGGTTTTTAATTCGTCTAATTTTTCAATAGCAATGGTTTTAGGCGATTTTATTTCTTTAACGGGGGTAAGTGGGATCATTTTTTTCTTTTTTAAATAGCGGAAGTATAAAATTAAACCTATGCCTATTAAAATGAGAATAACTTGGGCGCCAACTAAATACTTCCAGTTTTCTAAAAGCCAATCTTGTAAGGTAAAAGGAACGCTGTACGGGCCTTTTATATCCTGAAAAGCCTGAGTAGTATCAACTTGTATAGTTTGAACATGCAGTAAGAAAGAATCGGTTTTTAAAACCGTGTTTTTTCCAATGGTAAAAATGAAGGGTTTTAACCAAAAATGACCACTGTCAAAATGCGTAATGATTAATTTTTGTTGCAGGGTTCGGTATTTTACATCTTCCTGATAGGAGGTGTCAATTTTATTGGCTTGTACTAATTCAAATCCATTTCCTAAGGTATCAGTAAAAGTGGGCCAGATAACTCCATCACTTGATAAACCTTCTAAAACCAGGGTGACAGAAATTTGTTCTCCAATTTTTATAATTTCTCTATCAATAGCAACCTGTGGTAATTTTTGTTGGGCATAAGAAAAGCTGGTACAAAGTACAATCCCAATAGCTATCGGGAACAAAGTACAAAGTATCTTAAAAGTGAAAAGTGAAAAGTGAAAAGTGAAAAGATTTAAATTAAAAAATTTTCGACCCGCGACTTTCGACTCGTGACTTTCGACTTGTGACTTTTTACTTCCTATCTTCATGCGCCTCTTTTCTTAAACAGGTTCATTAATGGTTTAATATATGAATAATGTGTATTAATTTCAATAAAATCTACGCCTGATCGTCGGAAAATATCTTTGCTTTCTGATTTCCATTGCAACATTTTTTTGTGATATTCGTCCATTTGTTTAGCATTACCAGTATCTAACCAAAAAAGTTCGTCGGTTTCGGTGTTTCTTATTTGAATAATGCCAATGTTAGGTATGTGTTGCTCGAGTGGATCAACTATTTGTAAAGCGATTAAATCGTGTTTTTTATTGCTGATTTTTAACGCAGTATCATAACCTTTGTCCTGAAAATCGGACAAAATAAAGGCGGTACTTTTCTTTTTAATTACTTTATTTAGGTAGATTAAAGCTTGGTTAATATCGGTTTTTTTGTGTTCGGGCTTTAATTCAATTAGCTCACGAATAATACGTAAAATATGCGAGCGTCCTTTTTTGGGAGGAATAAATTTTTCGATTTTATCGCTAAAAAAGATAACGCCCACTTTATCATTGTTTTGAGCCGCTGAAAAGGCTAATACGGCACTTATTTCGGTGATTAAGTCTTTTTTAAGCTGATTTTTTGAACCAAAATTTTCTGAAGCGCTGACATCAATTAACAACATAAAGGTAAGCTCGCGCTCTTCTTCAAATACTTTTACAAAGGGATGATTAAAACGTGCGGTCACATTCCAGTCGATGGTGCGAATGGCATCGCCATATTGGTATTCGCGCACTTCACTAAAAACCATGCCTCGTCCTTTAAAAGCAGAATGATACTCGCCCGAGAAAATCTGATTAGTCAGTCCTCTCGATTTAATTTCAATTTTTCGTACTTTTTTTAAGAGCTCTTTGGTTTCCATTTTTGTTAGTTAAGTGTCTTTAATACCTAAATAGATTTCTTAAACACACCCCTAGCCCCTCTCAAGAGGGGAATTTCTCACATCAATTATTAATTATCAATTATCAATTTTTCATTATCCATTGACTATGGTACTTCTACTTTATTCAAAATTTCGTTAATAATATCTACTGATGTAATGTTTTCTGCTTCTGCTTCGTAGGTAAGTCCCACACGGTGGCGTAAAACATCTTTACAAACGGCGCGTACATCTTCGGGAATTACATACCCTCTTCGTTTAATGAAAGCATAGGTTTTTGATGCTAAAGCTAAACTAATGCTTGCCCGGGGTGAACCACCAAAACTAATGAGCGATTGAAAATTAGACAGCCCATATTCTTCGGGTTTTCGGGTAGCAAAAACGATATCGATAATATAGCGCTCAATTTTTTCGTCCATGTACACTTTTTTAACCACGTTGCGGGCTTTTAAAATATGCTCGGGTGTTACTACGGCATTGGGTTTTGGAAAGCCTTCGGGGTTTAAATTTTGACGAATAATCAGTTTTTCTTCTTCTTTTTTAGGATAATCGAGCACTACTTTTAACATAAACCGGTCTACCTGTGCTTCGGGCAGGGGGTAGGTTCCTTCTTGTTCGATGGGGTTTTGCGTGGCCAATACTAAGAAAGGTGCAGGTAACGGGTATGTAGTGTCGCCAATAGTTACATGGCGCTCTTGCATGGCTTCTAATAAGGCACTTTGTACTTTTGCCGGGGCTCGGTTAATCTCATCTGCTAATATAAAATTAGAAAAGATGGGACCTTTTTTTACGGTAAAGGCATCGGTTTTTTGGTTATAAATCATGGTTCCGACCACATCGGCGGGAAGCAAATCGGGGGTAAATTGGATGCGGCTAAATTGCGCATCAATAGCTTGCGAAAGGGTTTTAATGGCGAGTGTTTTAGCTAAACCAGGAACCCCTTCGAGTAAAATATGGCCATCGGCCAAGAGGGCAATCAATAATCGTTCGACCATGTGTTTTTGGCCAATGATTACTTTATCCATTTCCATGGTTAAGATATCGACAAAAGCGCTTTCGCGTTGAATTTCTTCGTTTAAGGAACGAATATCAATGTTGGTTGAAGAAAGAATTTCGCTCATGAATTTAAAATTTTTAGTAAAATTGAGAAATAATAATGTTTAATAAATTTAAAGCTTGTTAAAAGATGTTAATGAGCCCCAAATTTTGCTTGCAAAATTTGTTTGGGCGAATTAATCCCGAGAGGTACGAATCGGGATCTGTTTTAATGAGTAAAGTTGTTGATTAGTAATTAATTGATTGGTATAAAATTATGTCCTGAGCGCCAGACGAAGGATGGTTAATTAGTGATTAGTTAAATGGTTAATTAGTTGATAGGTATAAAATTATAGATAATCCTGAGCGACAGACGAAGGATGGTTAATTGGTTAATTAGTTGATTAGTATAAAATGATAGA
>CAYOHR010000003.1:47795-90822 GCA_964403835.1 uncultured Flavobacteriales bacterium | reverse complement strand
CTACGGAACCGCGTTAGGGGGTGCAACGGTTAGCCCGGAGCATAGTGTAAGTTGCCTGAGGTACTCGAAGGCAACTGGAACTAGGCGAGGACTAAAAGTGAAACACCCGGCACATAATGGGCCGGTGCAGGGGATGGGCAACGCTCAAAAAGAGAAAGTAGGGAACTTATTTTTAAACCCAACTTTAATAGAGAACAACCGTTCCATTTGGGTCATTACTCTTTTAAACAAGTCGAAATACAGGGTAAATGCTAAAATGGTGGACATGAGCCATAAAATCATCATATTTGCCCAATAGGTTTCCATGTAATTGCCGAAAACTTTTTTGCGTGGCGCATAAAAATGGGCACGGAAACCGGTTGGATCTAAATAAATAGGATCGGTACGCTGAATTAATTGATTATCAGCTTCTAAGATGTATTTTAAGTCTTTTTTGTTGCTTACAAAATCGCTTAAGGCTACGTTTTCATAATTTCTTTTTAAGAGATTAAACCGCTCGCGCCCATCGGGAGATGATTTGTAAAAATTTTCAATGATTTTATCTTTTTTATCGGCTTCTTTGTTATAGGTTTTAATATAGAATTTATTTAACTCATACATAGCGCTTTTAAGCTCGCGGATAGTATTATCATTAATTTTTTCGGGGGTAAGTTCGTCTGGTTTTTTAAAGTTGAATTTGCGATTTAATTCAAGCTCTTTTAAAACCTCGTTTTGGATTAAGGATAATTCATTTTTGAAGAGTTTTAAATCTTCTTTTTTCTTTAAAGCAGATTCAATCATGCCTATTTTGGCGTTTATTTTAGGAATCCAGAAATTCTTTTTGTAGTTGGAAATGCTCATGAACTTTTTGTTTTTGTAAAACAGGCGTTCATACTTATTGTTTTTGTATTGATGTACCGCCAAGGCTTCATAGGCCCATCGGGAGGCCATAATATCACCTATGAGAGGAACGTGGGTTTGTGAGGTGGTGATGGGGTTTAGTTTTTCAAAGCGGACAATAATACCGCTAAATAGTAATTGTGGAATTAATAAAAACGGGATTAAAATATAAATGGTTACTACGGAATTAAAGGTGGATGAGATATTGAGCCCGACCATGTTAGCGAAACACGCGGTGGAGAAGAGGGCAAACCAGTACCAAAAGCCCATATCGCGGATGCCTAAAATGCTGTTGCCAACCAAAATAAATAGAAACATTTGGATGGCGGAAACTGAAAACATAAGGACAATTTTTGAACCGAGGTAAGAGCCATTGCTGAGGCTTAAGAAGGATTCTCTTTTTCGTATTTTTTGGTCGCGAATAATTTCTTCGGCACTTACGGTCATACCAATAAACAATGCAACTACCACGGATATAAATAAATAAACGGGGATGCTTTCGTTGTCCATAAATGAGTACCCAACTTGGTTTTCGATATCGGAATCGTAATAGCGGATAAAAAACGATAAAATAAAGCCAAGCAAGGGGGTTTCAATGAGGTTAATCATTAAATACTGCTTGTTGGTGAGTTTTGATAAAAGATCGCGGGTTAAAAATATTTTAAACTGACTCCATTTGGTAGGTACCTGGAAATTGCTGGTAGGTACTTCGTTGCTTTCTAGGTTTTTATAAGAACCATATTGGGTTTCTATGCCATTTTCATAAAATTCGTTCCATTGCTTGGGCGAAATTCGTCTTTGATCGGTTACGTTTCCGTATTCATCCAGTATTTTTGCTTCGAGTGTGTTAAAGATTTGTTCGGGATTTACATTTCCGCATCTTTTACATTCGCTTTCGTTGGCATTTACGTGGTTTACAATGGTTTTAAAGTAGATAACGGCATCGACCGGATTGCCATAATAAACAGGGTATCCGCCTAAATCTAAAATTAATAATTGATCAAACATTTTAAAAATATCGGACGATGGCTGATGGATAACTACAAAAACGAGTTTTCCTTTCAGGGTTAACTCTTTTAAAAGGTCCATGATGTTTTCGGAATCGCGCGAAGACAAACCTGATGTAGGTTCATCGGCAAATAGTACAGCCGGTTCTCTTAAAAGTTCTAAACCAATGTTTACACGTTTTCTTTGTCCACCGCTAATAATTTTATCTAAGGGATTTCCTACTTTTAGGTCTTTGGTTTCTTCTAAGCCAAGACTATGTAAAAGATCGATTACTTGTTGATGTAATTCGGCTTCGGTATGGTCTTTAAAACAAAGTTTTGCGTTGTAGTATAAGTTTTGATAAACGGTTAGTTCTTCAATTAAAAGATCGTCTTGAGAAACATATCCAATTAATCCGTCAATTTTTTCATTTTCACGGTGAATATCTATGTTATTGATGGTTACTTTTCCGCTGGTAGGCAGTAAATTTCCATTGAGGATATTTAAAAGGGTAGATTTACCGGCGCCGCTACCACCCATAACTGCAATTAATTTACCTGATTCTTCAGTTAAATTTAGCTCATGCATTCCAATATTTCCGTTTTTAAAGGTGTATTGGATATGGTCGGCTTTAAAAACAATTTTAGTTTTTCCTTGCTCGGTTAAGAAACATTTTTGAATATCGCTATAATAAATAGTTTTTATTTTAGTGCTTCGGATAGAAGCTCCACGAGTTAAAATATAACCCCGGTTTGGGCTAACAGGTTGGCCGTTTAAATATAGTTCTGAGCTTCCAAAATATCGGAAAAAGTATAAGTTAACGCTCTCAATTTTTAAAACAATAAGAGAAGCATCTAACTCCCCATCAATCATTATTTTGTTTTTGGTGTTTTGAGGTGGATTTTGTGTGACAATTAATAAAGATGGGCTATCGGGTATATTACTTGGGCTACAAGTAATAAATTCAAAACAGTTTTTGTACTCTTCTTGTGAGATATTAAAGGTTTCGGCTACGGTAATAGCAAATTCACGTTCTTGTTCGGTAATTTGTTTTTCGGAGAAGAGGTATTCAAAAATTCGGAGTAGTACAATGATTTTCTGAATTTGAGTTAATTCAGAATTGATGTTGGTACAAATTTTTAAGATTTTTACCGAACTTAAAGAGGTTCGTTTTCGTTTTCCGTCTTGGGTATTGTTTAAAGATTTTGTGTGTACATTAACAAAATCGTCATATAACTTAAGGTATTCTTCAACTAACTCTTGGTTTAATTGCTGGCTTAAAAACAGCTCAACAATTTTCCTATTCTTGTTAGAAGAATCAGATTCGGAAACAATTGCAAATAATTGAATTAGGGCTTTGAGTATTCTTTCACTCATATTGTTCTTTCCTCTTTGTTTAGCCCTTTACTACGAGAAAAGTTAATAAATGGTTACTTTTTTAAAAGTTAATTTTGCTTAAAGCTTATTAAAAGTACCGCACAGCCTGAGCTTAGCTCGTTTAATTCGGCAGTAATATAACCATCCACGGTAGAAGTCATTTTAAAATCCCAATAAGGAGAATAATTATGATCTCTATTCGAATAAAGTTGGTGATTATCATTATCATATAAGCTGAAAATTAGGTTTCCTTCAGAGTAGCCGCTGCATGCAGATATTCTGTAGGTAGACCCCCCATAAAAAGTAGCTTTAAATTCAGCAATATCGCTACCCACTAAAAGTGCACGGTATTGTTGTCCGTCTGAAATAAAATCGGTGGATACGTTTTTAGCAAAGCAGGTTGTTGCTATGGTATCACAAATTTCTTGCCCTTGTAGTTTGCTTACAAAAAAAGAAATAAATAGAGTTGAAGTAAGGATGATATGTTTCATATATTCTATTAGTTTGCTGTTATGAAATAATATTATTTCTTAGAGTAGATATTTTTTGAGTAATTTCTTTAATAAGTTCATCTGAAATTTTAATTTCAGTTTTGCTTTTGATGATGCTCATTTTTTTGTCTTTTAAGACTTCTGGTTTAGCATACTCGTATGAAATTTCTACTTTCTCAAAGGAATCACTTAAATCTCTTAATGGATTGATTACTTCATCAATATCACCATTGTTAGAATAGGTTTCTAAAAGTTTGATTAAGTTGATGATAGAGAATTTTTGCTCTCCAATTCTTTTTTTCAACTCATTGGTAGGGTTTGTTTTGTAAACATTGGTGCTGAAATACAAAGCTTCGATCCAACCGCCTGCTAAAATCATGCTGCCTACATCGTTGTTTTGATTTTTTTGAAGATATACATCAATTGATTTATATGCATCTGAAACAATGCCTAATAAAGAATCTTTATTTCCTAAGTTTTTTTCGAATTTTTTCTGAAAAGCAGGAGTAAAAGCATTCATTACACCTAAATCATCAGCTAATTTTTTACAAGAATTTAAGTAAGAAATAGCATCTTGCGTTTGTTCATACAAGTTAATGTATGCTAAATCAGCTCCGTAAACGCCTAAGTTTAAGCTTTTTTGAATATCTGTTGAATATTTTGAAGCAGAAGCGGTATTATTCAATAAAGACTTATTGTAGGCTGCACCAGAAGACTGGATAAGGAAGGCAGTTTGGATCGGAGAAGGAATACTAAACAGTTTATTTCCTCCTAGTTGCACCAATTTACCATCTTCTACATTTGTTTTAGTTGAATCGCCATCGCCTATGTTTTCGCCATCTCCAGACTTGCCAGTGCAAGCAGAGAAAAGAACAGCTATTGCTATTATTAAGTATGGAAATTTTAAATGTTTCATAATTTAAATTAGAATTTTTCTACTGCAAATATATAATTAAGTTCAAATTTGCAAATACGTCATGGCATTTCTTTTTAAAATTTATCTTAACATTATCCTATAATCCTTTATTTTACATACTATTAGTACTATTTTTTTATGCTTATCCTTTTTTAATTATGCTTTATTAAACTCTATTTGCTTTTTTTTGAGTAAAAGGGGGCATTTTTTGGAGAAAGAAAATATTTTTCAGTGAATTTTGTAAAAAGGAGAAGGATTAATTTTTAACTTACCGCTTTAAGTAACACTTATTGATATGAAAAAAATAGGAGTTTTTACTTCAGGTGGCGACTCACCTGGCATGAATGCCTGTATTCGGGCGGTGGTTCGTACTTGCATGTATCATAAAATTGTGCCGTATGGAATATATCGCGGATATGAAGGTTTAATTGATGGGGAGATAGAAGAAATGGATTCAAAATCGGTTGCAAACATTATTCAAAAAGGGGGAACCATCTTAAAAACCTCCCGATCGGCTCGTTTTTTAACCAAAGAAGGCAGGCAACAAGCCTACGAAAATATTGTAAAACATGGTATTGAAGGGATTATTGCTATTGGAGGAGATGGGACTTTTAAGGGAGCCGAAGTATTTGCCAAGGAACATTATGTGCCTATGATTGGACTGCCCGGAACCATTGATAATGACTTATATGGAACAGATAATACCATAGGGTATGATACCGCTTTAAATACGGTTGTTGCGGCAGTAGATAAAATTAGGGATACGGCGGATTCGCATAATCGTTTGTTTATTGTAGAAGTAATGGGAAAAGATGCCGGGTTTATTGCCATGCGAAGTGGTATTGCCAGCGGAGCAGAAGCGGTGTTGGTACCCGAAACCAAGACCTATATTTCAAAACTTATTCAACATTTAGAAGTAGGAAGAAGGAAAAATAAATCGAGTGGAATTATTATTGTGGCTGAGGGGGATGATAGTGGGGGGGCTTACGAAGTGGCTAAAAAAATTAAAGAAAAGTTTGATTATTATGAGCTTCGGGTTTCTGTTTTGGGGCATATTCAGCGGGGAGGCAGTCCAAGTGCTTACGATCGGGTTTTAGCGAGTCGTTTAGGTTATGGAGCTGTAAATGCTTTAATGGAAGGGAAACAGGGGAGTATGTTGGGGATTGTTAATAATCAATATCAGTATACTTCTTTTAAAGATTCAAGAAAACATCACGATGAATTAAATCCGTATTTATTAAAATTAGTAGATGTTTTAGCGATTTAATTCTGCTCCCAAACCTTGGTTCCTTCGGAGCAGTTTATACAAATATCGATGTTTTTCCGGCCTTTTAACAAGCCTTTTCTGAAGTTTTGATAGCTTTCGCCTTGCCAAATAGTTTTAAAATTTTGTTTAAAACCATTTCCTAACACATATTTTGCATCTTTATCGAAGCAGCAAGGAACTATATTTCCGTTCCAGGTAACTACGCAAGAATGCCACATTTTCCAGCATTGATTTAATAGTTCGTTTTTAATTACATATTGGCCATTGGCCAGTTTTTTATATCTCGAGTATTCTTCTAATGAAGGCATTAGCGGGCTACCTTGTGCGAAATCATAGATTTGTGCGGTTTTAAATTTAATTTCATCTACCCCTAGCTCTTTGGTTAGTTGCTTTGCTTGTTCAATTTGATGTTCGTTGGGTTTTACCACTAAAAACTGAAAAATAACCCGGGGTGTTTTTGAGCTTAGCTGTTTTTTCCATTTTATGATGTGCCATCCAACGAAATAATTAATTCATCCAAGCCACTTTCGATGGTTTTTTTTGCAATAACATCGCTTAAAAAATGAGCATTGGTAGATGTTATGGTAAATATTTTTTGTCGGTGGGCTTCTTTTACCATTTCTAAAAAGTTAGGGTTGATGTAAGGTTCGCCCTGAAAGTAAAAAGTGAGATGCATCAAGTGTTTTCGGGTATTTAAAATGATTTTTTTGAAATTGTCTTCTTTTAAATTTCCGGTGGCGCGAGTAAAGCTTCTTAAACCACTTGGGCATTCGGGACATCGCAAATTACAAGCCGTTGTGGGTTCTATTGACATACCCGTGGGTAACCCCCAAACAAGCGGTTTTTTTAAAAATTTTGAAATATGAAACGATACAAATACCAGAACCGCATTATAAATCTTATAAAAAGAGAGATATGGGAGGTATTTATACATTGAATGGTTGATTAGTGATTAGTTAAATGGTTGATTGGTAATTAGTTGATTGGTTGATTAGTTAAATAGTTGATTGGTTCGTTGGCTGAGGCCCTCGAAGCCAACAGTTGATTAGTAATTAATTAGACAGGTGCTGTTCTTTGTGCAATTTTAATCCCTTTTTTATCAAAATGATATTTTAAAGAGCGAAGTAAATCGCATTTAATAATAAAGCCTTCAGCGTTATTATTTGCCCAAACATTGGCTCGAAGTTTTAGCGAATAATCGGTAATGGCAATTAAACGAACTATTACTAAAGGTTCGTTGTGTTTAATGTCTTCATTGGTTCGTCCGTCCATAAATAAGGGGTGTTTTAATACTTCTTCCTGAATGATAGCGATGGCAGTATCAATATCAGAATCTATGCTAATGTCAATTTCGATGTGTTTATTAATTCGTTCGTCAATTAAATGGCTATTGGTAATGGTATCTTCACTAATCACGCTATTGGGAACAATAATGCGTTGATTTTGATAATCGCGCAGAGTGGTATGTCGCAAGGTAATTTCTTCGACAACGCCTGTTTTGCCTCCGGATATTTGAATGGCATCATCCACCCGAAATGGCTTAAAAATGAGAATAAATACACCACTTATGATATTGGAGAATGCTTTTTGTGATGCAAAACCGATAATAGCCGCTAATACTCCCGCACCGGCAAACAAAGCAGTTCCCATTTGTTTTAAAAAGGGAATTTTTATAAAAATGAATAAAATAGCTAATGAATATATAATAAAACTGACCGAGTTATTGATGAAACTAAAATTGGTGGGATCTGCTTTTAATTTATCAGAATAATTTCGAACTATTTTATTTAATATTTTATGAATAATAGTCGATAAAACAAAGGCTGCAAGCAGGGAGCAGCAAGCGATGATCGCATATTTTAGAAGTTCTAATTTCATGTTTTATTTCTTTTTATAATTTCATATAAATTATTCTTTTTAATAAAGATTGCTTTGTCCTTCGACAAAAGCTCAGTACAGGGGAGTGTTTTTACCTCATTTCACCTTATTTTAAATAACTCATCACTATTTAAAGCCACTTTCTCTTTTTAAAATAAAAAATCATTCCAATAGCAACAATAATCATGACTACCCAGGTTATAGAATATCCATATTTTGAATCAATTTCGGGCATATTTTTAAAATTCATTCCATATATTCCCACAATAAATGTAAGCGGAATAAAGATACTGGTTAATAGGGTTAACACCTTTACTACCTGATTTGTTCTGTTATTAATGCTGGATAAATAAATCTCTAACACGATATTAATAGATTCATTTAACGAATTGGTGTAATCAGAAACATAGTGTACGTGATCTGATAGATCCCGAAGATATTTTAGGCTTTCTTTTTCAAACATCGGAATTTTTATTTTTTCGATGTAATGAACCGCTTCTTTTAAAGGGAATACCACTCGTTTTAAACGTAAAATATCTTTTTTAAAGTTTTGTATACCTTGAATAGTTGTTTGATCAGGTGTATGAATCACTTTTTCTTCCATTAAATTAATGGATTCGTTCATGTTTTCAATGATGATAAAGTATTTATCTACAATCATATCCAACAATGAGTACATCAAAAAATCAATTTTTTTTTGCCGTATTTTTGAACCCGTATTTTTAACTTTTTCTTTAATAACGTGAAAAATTTCTAAATCAGCATCTGAAAAACTAATTAATACATTTTGATATAAATACATGCTCACCTGTTCTTCAATAAAGTGATTTTTAGGAACATCTAATAGTAGTTTTAAGGTGAAGTATAAACCTTTTTCTAATTCTTCTACTTTTGGCCTTTGATCGGTATTTAAGATGTCTTCTAGAATCAAAGAATCAATATGGAATTGTTCCGCAATGCTTTTTAAAAGTTCAATTTTTTTTAATCCATGTACATGAATCCAATAAAAATTCTCTTTATGGCCTAATAATTTTGAAAAAATTTCCTTCGAAAAATGGTCATGGAAGTGCTGTTCATCAAAGCTTGTTTTGTTATAAGTGATGAGGGTTATATGGGTTTCTTCTATTTCACTTTCACCAATGTATACTAAACTGCCAGGTTCCAGTCCATTTTTAGAAGACCTTTTGGTAGCAGACTGGATATAATCGAGTGGAGTTTTCATGGTTTAATGAATAGGATTAAATCTTTGCGGACTGCTCCAAAACTAAAAAGTTTTTCCAGGTAGTTTCAATTATTTTTTTGCTTATCTCTTCTATTGCATAGGCTCCTTTGAGGGGAGCTTGTTCTTGATCTAAAAAAGATTCTTCTTTTAATATGTGCAAAATGTTTCTGGAAATTCGATTACTCATGGTCGAATTAAGTTTATTTGAAACATCAAAAGAATTTATTTCTAACTCATCGGCTTCTCCTAAAAAGGCAGATATGGCTTGAGAAGTTTGTTTGATCAGGTTATTATATACTTCGTTTTCAGCAGTTTGGTATAAATGGGTGTCGAGCGTAGCTATGATATAAGCACTTTGGTTTATGTTTGAGCCGTATCCATTCAAAATTTCATTCCACATACAACGCAAAGCCTTAATTTTAGCTATAGACGTAAAAAAATCGAGACTCAATTTTGTCTTAAATTGAATTTTTCGGCTCATTTCTTCCAATGAAAGGCCTGCTTGCAAGCCTTCAAAAAGGATAAAATGCGCTAAATGCAAGTCTTTATCCATCGTTTCTTCTTCTATTTCGAAGGTTTTAAAAGAAGTATATGAATTGGATTTAAGAATATCAAAAATGAGTGTTATCTCTTGTTTTTCTTTTGTCGGGTAGGTTATAGATCCTCTTAATTCTTTGTTGGAATAATATTGTTGACTAAAAATTAACCATTCTTTTAAGCCGGCAGCGTATAACTCTTTGTTTTGGAAAGAAATATGTGTGTCAATAATATCTAAAAAAAGGCCATCAGTTATTTTTTTCCAATGAGCCGAAGTAAGTAATTTATCTGTTTTAATATGCACAGATTCAACCCCGTTTTCTAAAGCTTGCAATATTTCTGCATTTGTGTGATCTAAATTTGCAGAAACAAGAAAAGATTGCCGAATTTTTGTTGTGTTGCTTGTTGAAATAACTTCTCTGCTTACATCAGCAATATCTGCTTTTTTAATGTAAGAAGGTACTTCGAAACCTAATTCACTTTTCCATACCAAATTATCTAGCGTAAATGGAGGTTTTAAAGCTTTTGAAACTTCTTGTCCCCATTCGGCTTTGCTGGCAGAAAAATTAAATTCAGAAAACAATTTATTCATTCGGTTTTATAATTACAAATACATCTTCATTATCCCGTTTCATATAATACTTTTCGCGGGCAAATTTTTCCAATTCAAAAGGGTTGGAAGTTAATTCTTCTAATAAGCGTTTACTTTCTTTTATTTCGCGTTCGTAATACACCCGATCTTTCTCAATCTTATACACCTGCCTTCTTAGCTTGATGATGGTTTTTAAATCATACTGGTCAAAAAAAGCAAGCCAAATAGCAAAAATACCAAGGGTTAACCAATATTTTTTTTTATAAAGGTATTGTTTGGATAGATATTTTTTTAGGTTACTCATTTTAATTTTAAAGTACTAGGTAAAATGTACTAAGTACTATGTATGTTAATATGAAGCATCATTTAGCTTAGTACATAGTACAATTTACGATTCTTTCATGAAAGGATATTTATAATCAATAGGAGGAACAAAATTTTCTTTAATGGTGCGTGGAGAAACCCAACGCAATAAATTGATCATAGAACCCGCTTTATCATTGGTTCCAGAGGCTCTTCCTCCGCCAAAAGGTTGT
This sequence comes from uncultured Flavobacteriales bacterium, assembly GCA_964403835.1. Taxonomy (GTDB): domain Bacteria; phylum Bacteroidota; class Bacteroidia; order Flavobacteriales_G; family JALEGO01; genus CAYOHR01. The sequence continues at coordinate 80,140 of CAYOHR010000003.1, read as the reverse complement.
TGGCCTACTACTGCTCCGGTTGGTTTGTCGTTAATATAAAAATTACCGGCTGCATGCGTTAGTTTTTTTGCTCCTAACTCAATAGCATATCTATCTTGAGCTAATAATGCACCTGTAAGCGCATACGGAGAAGTAGAATTAACTAATTCTAAGGTTTTTTCATATTCATTTTCGGGATAAACGTAAATAGTTACCACAGGTCCAAAAATTTCTTCGCACATGGTGGTATATTTTGGGTTGGTAGTTAATAAAACGGTAGGTTCTATAAAATAGCCTTTGGTCTTATCACATTTTCCACCAATTAAAATTTCAACTTCTTTGGATGTTTTAGCATTTTCGATGTACTGACTTATTTTGTTAAATGATTTTTCATCAATAACCGCATTAATAAAGTTCGAAAAATCTTCTGTAGTTCCCATTTTAAAAGAAGAAATTTGCTCTAACAATGTTTTTTTTGTTTCTGCCCAAAGGTTAGAAGGAACATAAACCCTTGAAGCCGCAGAACATTTCTGACCCTGAAACTCAAATGCACCGCGGCTGATAGCGGTTGCCAGCACTTTGGCATCAGCGGATGCATGGGCCATAATAAAATCTTTTCCGCCTGTTTCGCCTACAATGCGCGGATATGCTTTATATAAATTGATATTTGCGCCAATAGTTTTCCAAATGTGTTGAAAAACTGCTGTAGATCCTGTAAAATGGATGCCTGCAAAATCCGGATGACTAAATACAACATCGCCTGTTTCAGGTCCATCGGCATATATTAAATTAATAACCCCATCCGGTAAGCCCGCTTCTTTAAAAATTTGCATGGTTAAATTAGCAGCATACACTTGGGTGTCAGCGGGTTTCCATACTACGGTATTTCCCATCATGGCGGCTGAAGAAGGTAAATTGCCTGCAATAGCGGTAAAATTGAAAGGGGTTAAAGCAAAAACAAAACCCTCTAAAGGTCTTTGTTCTACGCGGTTCCAAAGGGTAGGAGGGGAGTATGGTTGCTGTTCATAAATTTGTGTCATGTATTGCACATTAAAACGCAAAAAATCGGCAAACTCACATACGGCATCAATTTCGGCCTGGTACACATTTTTTGATTGCCCCAGCATGGTTGCTGCATTAATTCTAGCTCGGTACGGACCCGTAATTAAATCGGCTGCTTTTAAAAAGATAGACGCTCGGTGCTCCCAAGCCATATTTTCCCAGTCGTATTTTGCTTTTAAGGCAGCATCAATGGCGGCTTTAACATGTTCTTTTGTCCCGTAGTGGTAATGGCCCAATACGTGCGCAATTTCGTGGGGTGGATGTATGGTTTTTAAATTTCCGGTGCGAACTTCTTCCCCGCCAATATACATGGGAATATCATGTACTTCTGATTTATATTTTTTTAAAGCCTCTTTTAAAGCAATTTTTTCGGACGAACCTGGCTCGTACCCTTTGATAGGCTCGTTATAAGGTTGAGGGATTTTATAATGCGACATATTTTGATCTGTTTGGAGTAAAAACAAAAATAAACTATGTTCCTTTTAATTGGAGAATTAATGCTGTTTTTTTTCAACAAAGTGCCTGAATACGATATTTTAACATATTTGTGATGTTAAAAATTTCAGTATTTGCGCAAAATCGCATCGCTGATAAAATTCAACTTCAACACTCATCAGGGATAAAGGCGGTTTCTATGGATGTTGAGGCAAAAAATCATTTTTAGAGCCCGTACTACATCTCCCGTCCTATATTCTCGCAGCTAATTCATACAGATTTAATCAATTTTGAAATGGAATAGTTTCTTTGAAGAAGTTTCTATATTTTAGCCGAAATTTTATTTTATGAACTTCTTATCATTGATGAAAAAAGCAATTTATATTTTTGTATTTATTGCTTGTGCCGGGACTTTGCTTGCTCAAAATAATTTTTCTCCGGAAGCTCTGTGGAAATTAGGTAGAGTATCGGGTTTAGGAGTTTCGTTGGATGGAAAAGATGTAGTATATCGGGTATCTCAGTTTTCGATTGAAGACAATAAAAGTGCAAGTAAAATATATGCGATTTCTTTAAGTGGGGGCGAGGCTCGAGAAATAAAATCGGCAGAAGGAATTTTATTTGATAAAAATACTTCAGCAGATCAAAAATATAGCTTAACAAATAAGGAAGTAGAAATTCACCCGATACTAGGGAAAGATGTTTATCCGCAATATCCAAAATCAAACGTTTATATTTATGATCAGCTTAACTACCGACATTGGGATACTTGGGAAGAAGGTAAGTATGACCACGTTTTTTTAACTAACAAAACCGATAAAAGTTCGGTTGATTTAATGCCTAATGAGGCTTTTGATTGTCCTCAAAAACCTTTTGGCGGCGATGAAGATTATATTTTTAGTCCGGATAGCAAAAAGGTTTTATATGTAACCAAGAAAAAATATGGCACAGATTATGCTATTAGCACTAATACCGATATTTTTGAATATGATATTGCTACTGGTAAAACCATCAATTTAACCGAAGAAAACAAGGGGTATGATGTTGCTCCGGCCTTTTCTAAAAAAGGTATTTTAGCTTATTTAAGCATGAAACGGGATGGGTATGAATCGGATAAAAACGATATTATTATTTACGAGCAAGGCAAAGCCAAAAATATTACAGCCAAATGGGATGGCACAGTAAATAGTTTTTTATGGAGTAAGGATGGTACAAAAATCTTTTTTAATGCTCCAATAGATGGAACCGAGCAAATTTTTGAGATAAATCCTTTAGTTGGAGAAACTTCTATTAAACCCATTACCAAAGGCATGTATGATTTTTCGCATATGGTAGGTCAGGCGGGTAATTTACTAATAGCGAGCCGCACGGATATGAACCATGCGGTGGAGCTGTTTTCTATTGATATTTCTAATGGAGCTGTAAATCAAATTACGCATGTGAATGATGCGTATTATAAAACTATTGAACCGAGTAACATTGAGAAAAAATATGTAACCACTACCGATGGTAAAAAGATGTTAGTATATGTGATTTATCCACCTAATTTTGATAAAACCAAAAAATATCCAACGCTTTTATATTGCCAGGGCGGGCCACAATCGTCCATTACTCAGTTTTATTCGTTTCGATGGAATTTTGCTTTAATGGCATCACAAGGGTATATTGTGGTAGCTCCTTGTCGCAGGGGAATGCCCGGTTTTGGAGTACAATGGAATGAAGAAATCAGCAAAGATTATGGTGGCCAGGTGATGAACGATTATTTAACCGCGATTGATGAAGTAGCGAAAGAACCCTTTATAGATAAAACTAAATTAGGTTGTGTAGGAGCCAGCTACGGTGGCTATTCGGTATTTTATTTAGCGGGCACGCATCAAAACAGGTTTAAATCTTTTATTGCACATGACGGAATTTTTAATTTAAGAAGCATGTATGGCAATACCGAAGAAGTATTTTTTCCGAATTGGGATTTTGGAGGTAATTATTGGGATAAAACCAATGCTGCTCAAAAAACATACACTCAGTTTGATCCGAGCGATTTGGTCGAAAAATGGAACACACCCATTTTAATTATTCAGGGAGAGAAAGATTTTAGAGTGCCGGTGGGGCAAGGTTTAGAGGCGTTTCAAGCAGCCCAGTTAAAAGGTATTAAAAGTAAATTATTGATATTTCCAGATGAGAACCATTGGGTATTAAAGGCTCAAAACGGCTTAGTTTGGCAAAGTGAGTTCTTTAAATGGTTAAAAGAGACGCTTTAATAAGATTTTAAGGAATTAATCTAAAAGGCAATATTCAGAATTATTGCTTACGTATTCGGGTATTAATTCTTTTAGTTTTTTAACTATTTCTTCGTTTTTATCCTGGTTGTCAGCTAATTGGATAATATCACGTATTTTGCTTCGTATTTCTTCAAAATCGTATTCACGCACTTTTCCAACCAGTATTTGCGGATGATGTGTTGGCATGGTATTTTCTTTATCATTCAACAATTCTTCGTATAGTTTTTCGCCTGGTCGAAGTCCGGTAAATTTAATTTGAATATCCTTCCCTAATTCTAAACCGGATAATTGAATCATTTTTTTGGCTAAATCCAGAATTTTAACGGATTCGCCCATATCAAACACAAAAATTTCACCTCCGTTTCCAATATAACCGGCCTCTAAAACTAATTGACAAGCTTCTGGAATGGTCATAAAATAACGGGTAATATCAGGATGGGTTACCGTAATAGGGCCGCCTTTTTGAATTTGTCTTCTAAATAATGGAATAACAGAGCCATTTGAGCCCAATACATTACCAAAACGTGTAGTTATAAATTTAGTGTTTGAAATTTTATTTAGTGATTGAATGTAAATTTCTGCCGCTCGTTTGGTAGCACCCATTACATTTGTAGGGTTTACAGCCTTATCGGTAGAAACCATCACAAATTTTTCAATGTTAAACTCTGCCGATAAATTTGCAATTTGTTTAGTACCTTTAATATTCGTTAAAATAGCTTCGGAAGGATTTTCTTCCATTAAAGGAACATGTTTGTATGCTGCGGTATGAAACACAATTTGTGGCTTGAAAATTTCAAACATTCGTTTCAATCTTTCCTTGTTTTTAACATCCCCAATTACATTTTCCCATTTTTTATTAGGGTATAGTTCTGTTAATTCGCTATTCAAATCATATAAGGCAGATTCGGCCTGGTCAAACAAGATCACTTTTTGGGGATCAAATTTTAATACCTGTCGAACAATCTCAGAGCCAATAGAACCGGCGGCCCCGGTAATTAAAACTACTTTGTTTTTAAGTTCTTTTCGAATTTTGTTAATATCAATAATAATTTCATCGCGGCCCAGTAAATCTTCAATTTTTACGTGTTTAATCTGGTTAAAGCTCAATTCTCCATTAATCCATTTATCTACCGGCGGTATATGACGAACAGTAATGCTTTTTGCCAAACATAAATCGACAATTTCTTTCTTTTTTTCGATAGAAATTCGTTGGGTACCAATAATAATATGTGAAACATTATTGGTTTTAATAAGATGGTCGAGGTCTTTAAAACCATATACCCGAATACCCTCCATGGTTGTGTTTATTTTTTTAGGATTCTCATCCACAAAAGCAATAATGTTATATTTTGCTTCCCGGTCTCTTTCCAGCGTTCTTTTGGTAATTACTGCCAATTCACCCGCTCCGTATATAATTACATCCAGCTTTGGTTTTTTAGAAAATTTTAACTCGTAGTAAACTAATTTGACTAATAAACGAGGAATAATCATAAAAAATGAAGTGCATAAAAACTCTAAAATCAAAATACCAAAAGGAATTAAGAAAATTTTCTGGTAATAATAACTGGCTGCATTCATTAACATGAGAAGGATGGTGCCAATACCTAAAACGGCTGTTATTCTTAAAATATCTTCGGAACTGGTATAACGAATGACTCCTTTGTATGTTTTGGAAACTAAAAATGCAGCTCCTCTAAATCCCAAAACCAAGGGGAAAGCAACATTAAAAAGGGCAAATTCATTTTCCGGAATAGAAAAATTGAAACGCAATAAATAGGCAAGCGATAGACTAAAAAACACCAAACCCAAGTCAATACATAAAATTAACCATCGGGGAATGCTAATACGTGTGATTAATTTGTTGAGCATAATTATTTACAAAGGTAAAAGTAATTTAAATACAATAAAACAGAATCTTTCTTACTTTTGTTTTTTATTAAAATAACATGAAAAGAATACCCTTACATCATATACATGAGACTTTAGGAGCTAAAATTGTGCCATTTGCCGGTTACGAAATGCCCTTGCAATATAGCGGATTAACAGATGAGCATGTATGTGTTCGTGAAAAAGCGGGGTTGTTTGATGTTTCGCATATGGGTGAATTTATTTTAAAAGGAGAAAAAGCCTTGGATTTATTGCAAAAGGTAACCTCTAATGATGTGGCTAAACTCAACGATGGAAAAATTCAATACTCGTGTTTACCCAATGATAAAGGGGGCATTGTAGATGATTTGTTAGTGTATAGAATAGATGATAAAACATATATGTTGGTGGTAAATGCCTCTAACATTGAAAAAGATTGGAATTGGATTAAAAACCACAATACAGAAGGGGTTGAAATGCATGATATTTCTGATAAAACATCCCTTTTAGCTTTACAAGGACCATTGGCTAAAGAAATTTTAAAGTCTTTAACTGATATAGATGTGGCTTCAATGGAGTATTATACCTTTCAAAAAGGTACTGTAGCAGGTATTCCAAATGTATTGGTTTCGGCTACGGGGTATACAGGGGCAGGTGGATTTGAATTGTATGTAGAAAATGAGCATGCTGAAAAATTGTGGAATGCTTTGATGAAAAGCGGAGAGGCATTCGGATTAAAACCTGCCGGATTGGCTTGTCGCGATACCTTACGTTTAGAAATGGGTTTTTGTTTATATGGGAATGATATTAATGATGAAACATCGCCAATTGAAGCAGGTTTAGGCTGGATTACCAAGTTTACCAAAAATTTTATTAATAGAACCGAAATAGAACGACAAAAAACAGAAGGAACTTCTAAAAAGTTAGTAGGTTTTGAAATGATTGATAGAGGTATACCTCGACATGATTATGAAATAGCTGATGCGAATGGAGCTATTATTGGTAAAGTGACCAGCGGAACCCAATCTCCTTCATTGAATAAGGCGATAGGCATGGGATATGTATCAACCGAGCTTTCAAAATTAGATTCAGAAATATATATTTTAATTCGTGATAAAGCTATAAAAGCTAAAGTGGTTAAAATGCCTTTTTGGAAAGGATAATGAGTGGTTTTAACTATTTGATTTTTAATCAATGAAAAAATTTCTCTTCTCTTTTTCTATTTTTATTTTTCTCTCTTTATTTTTTACTAGTCCCGTCTATACTTGGGGGTTTTTTGCTCATAAAAAAATTCATTATTTAGCTGTACAAGGCTTGCCAGAACCTCTCATTGGGTTTTATAAAAAACACATCGATTTTTTAACGGAACATGCGGTGGATCCTGATAAGCGACGTTATATTGTTGAAAGCGAAGGGGCACGCCATTATATTGATTATGATCATTATGACACGTTGAAAACCTTTCAGGCTATCCCACATGCATGGAAAGCCGCAGTGGCCAAGTTTACGGAGGATACTTTAAAAGCAAACGGAATTTTACCGTGGAATATTTTATGGGTTATGAAAAACCTGGAAAATGCCTTTTGTGAAAAGGATATGGAAGAAATTTTATTACTATCGGCCGATTTAGGACACTACATTGCGGATGCCCACGTGCCTTTGCATACTACACATAATTATAATGGTCAATATACGGGTCAACACGGAATACACGGCTTTTGGGAATCGCGTTTACCCGAAATATGGAGCGATGAGTATGATTTTTTTGTTGGAAAGGCTGATTATATTAAAAATCCATCAGAATATATCTGGAACGTAATAAAAGAAAGCCATCTAGCGGTAGATAGTGTTTTATTATTGGAGCGAGCCTTGCATAAAAATTTTCCATCGGACAAAAAATATTCGTTTGAAAATAGGGGAAGGGGAGTGGTAAGGACCTATTCCCGGGATTATTCAGAAAAATATAACCAATTACTAAACGGAATGGTTGAACGTCGCATGCGAAAAGCAGTTTACACGGTATCAAGTTTTTGGTTTACCTGCTGGAAAAATGCCGGGGAACCCATGCTTACCGATTCTTTAACTGAAGAAGTGACAGAATCGTTGCAGCAATCACTGAAGCTGTTAAATGATGCATATTATCAAAATTCCATTAAAGGACGTGATCATGAGGACTAAGGAAGAATTTAGAATTACGAATTACGAATTTCCCCTTTTTAGAACATACTTTTTACTTTGTACTTTATACTTGGCACTTCCTGCCTGCCAAAATAAAGAGTATGAAAATGAAATAAAGCGCCAAAGAGTAGCTGTTTTTCAGATGTTTAGTGATATTAAGCAAAGTCCTTTAAAGCAAGAAGATTTTGCTGTTTTTAAAGGATTAAATTATTTTGAAATTGACCCAAATTATCGAATAAAAGCTCAATTTAAGCGTGTTTCTAATTCTTTACCGCAAATTTTAAAAAGTAGTTCTAATACAGATCGCAATTATGTTCAGATAGGAGAAATTACTTTTTTATGGCATGAGCAAGCTTTTCAATTGAAGGCTTTTGCATTAAATGAACGAGATCCTGTTCTTTTTGTTCCCTTTACTGATTTAACCAATGGGGTTGAGACTTATCCTATGGGGCGTTATTTAAATATATCCTTACCTAGTTCATCTTCTTTTTTCTTAGATTTTAATTGGGCATTTAATCCGTATTGCGCATATAATGAAGAGTATGTTTGTGTGCTGCCTCCCAAAGAAAATTTTATACAAGCAAAAATAGAAGCAGGGGAGAAGCGATTTAAATAATTTTGCTATTAAAAATTCTCTGGGCAAATTTCATTAGATTTTGTACCTTGCCGACTTAAAAATTGACTCATGTCTAAGAAAAACGGCCTTGCTTTAGCTATTATTCCACTTGGAATATTTGTGTTGCAATTCTTTTTTATGCACGATCGGTTTTCTTTTTTTTGTACCTGGCCTGATCCTCCGTATGCGTATTTATTTAATGGATTAAACCTGGCATCGGGTCATTTAATTTTAGGGCATGTTGACCATCCCGGCACAACCCTGCAAGTATTTGTTGCTTTTTGCATTCGAATTATTCATTTATTTAGAGATGGTGATTTGGTTGAAGATGTTTTAGCTAACCCGGAAGTTTACTTACAATACACTACCTATATTTTAGCCTTTGTTATTTGTTCAATAATATACTTTTTAGGAGCTTTTATTTTCAGGAAAAGAGAAAAGATTGAATTAGCCCTGCTTTTTCAATGTACTCCTTTTTTAACCAATTTGATTGTGGGCTCCATGATTCCCATGACTGAACCCTTTTTGTTTATTGCCGGTTTGTTCATGAATATGCTTTTGTTTTATCTTCTTTTTGGGGATGGTAAAAGTTCCCTTCGAGGACCTCAGGGAACGTTTCTTTTTGCGCTGATCTGCGCCTTTTCAATTGTTACTAAAATATCGTCGGTAGCCATTCTTATTATACCCTTAGTCATGCTTTCTTCTTTTAAAAAATGGGTGCAATTTAGTTTCTTTTTGATTTTATGCATTTGCTTGTTTGCCTTTCCTATGTTTTCGAAACTCGGTTATTTTTCGGAGTGGATTATTAATTTATTAACGCATTCAGGCAATTATGGTACGGGGAAAAGCGAAATTATTGAAATAGATAGCTTTTGGCATAATTTCAAATTTATTTTACGGGCAAATACATTTTTTACTTTTTCTTATCTGCTTGTTTTTGTGATGAGTATACTATGTTATTGGAAGGTTTTAAAAGCAGATTTATTACAAAAGAGGTTGTTTTTGGCTCTTTTTCTTTTATATACATTTCAATTAATTATTGTGTCAAAGCATTTTGCCTATCAATACATGTTGCCGGCTCATTTTTATATGATTTTAAGCTATTATACTGCATTTCGGGTATTAAAAGAAAATCAGCGCTTTCCTGTATGGAAAATACCCAGTTTTGCATCCAGAATGAGGTATTCGAAGCAAATTATTTTTGCTATTTTTATCGGCTTGTTTTTTTATAGAGCCATTGCACAATATGGATTTCATGATCAACTAAATAATCCTCAAAAACTGTCGACTTTTTATATTGAACAAAATAAAGATAAACCCCGCATTATTATTTCTGATTTAAACTCGTCGTATGTGCAAACCTCCCTTCATTTTGGGTTAACTTTTAGTGGCAATTTAAGAGGTACATATGCTGAAATTTTAAATGCTATTTATCCTAATACTTATTTTTGGCATCTTTCTGAAAATCGTATGTTTGATTGGTCTGGCGATGTTTTATTGTATGATATTTTGTCAAAATATGATTCTTTTTTAGTGTATTTAAAATCAGACGAAGAAAAATACACCCATAATGAATTGATGGATATGCTTACAAAAAATACGAATTTAAGCATGCGCGAGATTTTTGTAAATGAGCATACGCATGAAAAAATATATGAATTTACAGTAATTAAAAAGCAAAAGTTTTTGTATCAAGAGGCGTATTTGGATTTTGAAAATGAACACATAAAAGGTAATCTTTTGGATATCCAAGCAGAACCTTATCAATCCAATAATGAAAAGAGTTTGAGTGGCTTGTATTCTATTAAATTAGATAAAGATCATATTTATGCATTAAATTTAAAATTTAAATTAAAGAAAAACGCCTTGTATGATATTTCATGTTGGGTACATTCGCCTGATAAATCAGGATTTATAGTGGTAGATGGAAAGGGGTTTTATTTTGCAGGCGCTAATATAATTGGACAGGAAAAAAATGGCTGGCATAAACAAGCGCTAAAATTTAAAGTTGCCGATCATTTTGCTGATTCAACAGCAAACATTTATTTATGGAGCAATAATAACCAAACCATGTATATCGATGATATTTATATTAGAGAATATAGAGCTTCAGATTCTGTAATGCAGGAGCCTAACACAATAAAAGAAAAACAATTTTTTACCAGTTTTGAAACAAGTGATGTAAAAAATGAATTGGTCAATTTAAAATATGAAGCAAAAGAAGTCAATCAAGAAAAGGCTTTAACAGGGCAATTTTCGACTAAAATATCGGCACAAAATATATATGGTTTAAACATGGATTTGCATCCTAAAAAAGGAGCTAGTTACCAACTTTCCTGTTGGATGTTAAGTCCAGATAAATCAGGGGCGTTGGTGGTGTCAACCCCGGGCAATACATTTTATGCAACAACTAGTTTTACGGGTAAAAAAAATGGGGCCTGGGAACAAGCTTTACTGAAATTTACAACACCTGAAAATTTAGCAGATAGTCTTTTTCGTATTTACCTATGGAGCAATAACAATAAAACCATTTATGTGGATGATGTTAAAGTGGTTGAGTTTATAGAATAAGAATATGCCCCTTTTTTACAAAAATAAAGATCTATAAAAATTTAATAATTTAATAGATTCTACTTCCCAATTATATTTTTGCACAACTAGTTTTTTTCCGTTTTCTCCAAAAGTTTTGGCCTTCTCTGCATCTTGGAATATTTTATCAATAGTTTCTGCAATTTCTGATGGTTCATTTGGGTTAAATAAGAATCCACATTTGTTATCTACTAATATTTCTGACCAAAGCGGGAAATTAGACGCAATAACGGGAATACCGGCAGACATGTATTCAAACATTTTATTTGGTTGAGCATCCACATGATTTGGAACGGGTAAAAATGGAATAACTCCAGCATTTGATTCTGCCATTACTTTAAATACTTCATTTCTGCTTAAATGGCCTAAATAGTTTACTTTTTTCCATCCTTCCATTAATTTAAGTTCATCAAAAAAACTACTTGGTGAAAAACTCCCTGCTAAAACCAGAGTACAATTGGTTTTAACCATTTCCATTGCTTTTACCAGATTTCTTAAACCTCTAATTTCTGTTAAACCTCCCATATAACATATTTGAAGTCTTTTTTCAATTGAATTGTGCTGCAATTCTTCTGGAACAAGAACTTCTTCTAATAATGGATAATTATTAATTGTAATGGTGTTGTTATTAAATGATTTTAGGTGTTGTGTAATAGAATCAGTGGCAGTTATTATACCAGAGAACCTTTTAGAAAAATATTTTTCAACGATTAAAATACTTTTTGATAAAAGTTTACGAAAAATAAGCGGGATATAGTATTTCCCCAAAATTTGTTTGGAAATATTTTCGTGTGCATCATATATGACTTTTTTATTCTTTCTGGCCAATAACCAGCCAACCCATAAAAGCTCAGGATCATGAAAATGATATAATTCTGCATTTATTGTAAGTGCTTTTTTATATACATGATAAGAAGTCAAAAACATCCTTTTTAACCGTGAAGTTCCTTTTTTTATGCCAATTAATTCAATATTATTTTCAGTATGATCAATAATTCCGGGAACTATAAATGAAACTTTATATTCTTTACTTAAAGAGCAACATTCTTTTAAAAAAATGCGCACATCTTTCTCTGTGTGAGCAGAAGTTAAATGACAAATTGAATGAATCATTAATTTACTTTCTTTTAAAGAAATGATATACTGAATAAATTATTTTTAATACTTTTTCTTGATTTGGATAATCAGAATAAAGTTTTACGGGTGCTTTCATAATAGCATCAAATTCTGCCCTATTTAAACCAAGCTTTTTGGTCACATAATCAATGTCATCTTCTAATTTATCTATTGAATATGGAGGTGATTCTAATTCTTTTAAAGCTTCTTCTCGGGTAAGTTGTTTTGAGCAAATAAGAGTTGATAAATGAGCTTTTCTTTTATCAATATTAAACTTCACGGGTAAGATATATGATTGAAAAAATCTGGTAAATACAGATTCGTAATGTTTTCCTCCATAATATTTCCATCCCATTTCGGTCTCTATTACCTTCATAGCATCCGTTTTTATATAGGGTAGGTAATTTAAAAGTCGAACCATTTTTATGCCACAAACATAGGTGTAATAAAGTTCTTTTTGAATTCCCAATAAAGGATAAGTAACTAATTTGCGATGTCCAAATTTTTTATGAATTGCTTTTAATTGTTTCAGATCTTTGGCATTATATCCCCAACTATCTGGTAAAATAGCTTCTGTAGCAAAATTGCTACCACTTAAAATGTATTTAATATTATAGTTTTTAGCAAGCTTATAAATGGCCGCTAAAAAAGCATGATCTGTAGGTATTTCAGCATTTGCTACTGAGGCTTTTAAAAAAGCTAATTGTAAATCTTTAAATTCTTCCCAGTCAACCACATGTGTTTGGTAATCAAATCCAGTATATTTAGCAATGTTTTCAATGTTTTTAACAGCTTGTTCAGAATTCCATCCATTATCAAAATGAACCAACAATGTTCTTAAGCCTAGTTTTTTTGCGTTATAGGCTACATAAGAACTATCTACACCGCCACTTACGCCACAAATGCAATCATATTCACTATTTTTGCCTTTTTCTTTTATAAGATCTACTAAGGCCTGCAATTTTAAATCTGTTTCTTTTCCTTTGTATAAATAGAGTGGAGCAAGTGCATCATATTCTATACAATGATTACAAATACCTTCTTGGTTAAAAGAAATGTTGGTATCGGTAGTATCCATAACACATCTAGAGCATATCTGCGAGTGATTCATGAGTCTAGTTTAATTTATTTAATTTCAAAAATAGGATAAATTAAACTTCTAGTTTTATTTATATATCATTTTAAAATATTTTTTTGAGAGATGAAGACAAAAATTTACCTTCGTCTTCTATATGTTAAAGCTCGATAAGAATCCGAAATATCAAATTATTTATTTTTTGTTTATTTTTAGTTTATTGTCTAGTGATTTTATCTTAAAAATTCCTGTATTTGGTTTGCATTTATTTTTGGGTAGAATTTTATTATTTGTAATTCCGGTTATTTTATTTTTAAATAAAAGGTTGATTATTTTTCCAAGCGAAGCATTTCCAAAAAACTTGTTTATTTTATTACTATGTTTTTTTTCATGGGGCCTCGTATCCTTGGGATGGGCTATAGATATAAGTTTAGCATTAAAAGATATTTACTACATTTTTTCTGGGATACTGGTTTTTATAATTATTTATAGCTTTTATAAGCTTGATGCTGAGTTTTTAAATAACTTTTCTATAACCTGGTTTATTATTTTAATTGGTTTTTTCCTTTTTTCGTGGGTTGAAAAAATTGGAGAATTTCATTTGAAAGGAAATTTTACAAATTTTTTACAACACTTTAATTATTATCATATTCCAGCACATGATTCTACTATAGCTGTGTTTGGAGGTCCAAATGAGTTTTCACTCTATATTGTTTTCTCGATATGCTTTTTGAGTACTTTATTGCTTAGAAGTTATAAGATGTTATTTTTTATAATAATCCTGTTTCAAGGCTTCTTAATTATTCATGAAAATGATTCGAAGATTTCAATTATTGCTTTTGTCTTATTTTTACTACTATTATTAGTAACATATTTTAAATATTTACTTGAAAAAATTAAACAATATAAAAATATTGTCGTTCTTTTTTTGATATGTGTGATTAGTATGCTGGGTATCATTCTTTTTAATCCCAGCCAGAAAAATACATTTAAGGAAAATGCCATGTACAAAAACATGAAAATTGACATGCAATTGTTTGATTTTAATAACCAAACTCTTTTAGATACGAGTAAAGACGAGTTAACATCTATGCAACTACGTTATAATTTAATATTAAATGGACTTTATTTTACCCAAAAATCTTATGGAATGGGAGTTGGAGCTGGAAATTATGAAGCACAAACAATAAAGCATGCAAAATATCGAACTAATCATTTAATAAACCCACATAATTTTTTTATAGAAGTTTTAAGTGAGTATGGGATTATTATTTTTCTGATGTTTCTATCTTTTTTCGCTTATTTATTTTATAAACATGTAATAATTTTTAATACATTGAGTAATCTTGATGAGAATAATCAATGGTTAAAATCACTAGGGCTTATTGTTGTTTATTTAATACTTTGTAACGGGAGCAGTAGTTTTATGTCTAATTCTTTGAATTGGATTATGCTAACTTTTATTGCTTTAGAAAGTCAAAAAACCATACATCAAATTACTTCTAGATAAACAGTTCTTGAAAAAGTTAACCCTTTCAATATTTTATAAAAATATTTATCTTCTGCTCAGTGGAACAGTGCTGGCACAGTGTATTACACTTATTTCAACAATTATACTTCAACGTTTTTTTTATTCACCGAGTGAATTTGGTGTGTTTTCTTTGTTTTTTTCTACGATAGGTGTTTATGCTTCTGTGGCAACCTTAAAATATGAATATGCTATTGTTTCTAATTCTAAAGACAGGGATACTTTTTCTTTACTTGTTATTTCTTTAATAAATTCATTTTTTATTGCTTTTCTTTCCATTTTTTGCTTTTTATATCTGACAGATTCAATTTCTAGAAATGTTCTTAGTGAATCCATTGGATTGAAAGGACTATTAATTCTTATTTTTTTGACAGTATTTTTCACAGGAACTTTTGATTCTCTGAGTTTTTGGCATAATAATCAAGAGCGTTATAAACATTTAAGGTCAAGCAAAATTATTCAAGCTATTTCTTGTGAAGGGTCTAGATATGGACTTTTTTTTGTGGGTTTTTCTCATATTGGGTTGGTTTTATCTCGGATTATTGGATTTGGTCTTTCTGCCGTTTTTCTTATTCCTAAGGCCTGGAAAGATAATCAGACAAAACTGAAATCATTAACTTTTAAAACCTTAAAAACAGAATATATTAAGCACAAAAATTTTCTATTTTATACCACTCCTAACGTGTTTGTAAATAACTTTTGCCAGGCTTTATTTGCGATGTTAATTATTCAAAATTTTGGAGTTTCAACCTTAGGGTTTATTGGTGTTGCAAATCAATATATTGCTATTCCTTTGGGGATTATATCTACTTCTTACGCGCAGGTTTTTTTTAAAAAAATGTATGAATTAGAAAGTAAAAAGAAACTCTTAAATACTTACCTTTCTCAGCTTAAAAAATTGCTAATAATTAGTCTTATTTTTATTGTGTTAGTTTTAATCATGCCAGGTTCTCTTATTACATACATTTTCGGAGAAAAATGGAACCAAATGATTTTTTTTATGAAAACAGCTTCTATTTGGTTAAGTGTATCTTTTGTATCTTCTTCCCTTTCGTTTATTTATACTCGATTAGAGAAGCAAAATATCATGTTTTTTTATTCTATTATTCAATTAGGGCTAACCTATTTTTCAATTAAAATTGGTTCTATGTATAATTTTCAAATTCATACGGTATACATTTTATATACTGTTGGACAAGTTGTGTATTACATTAGTACTATTTTTTTAGCGCTCTTTTTCATCAAAAAATCTCGTTTATTGCATGATTAAGCATGTTTTAATTATATCAACGGGGTATCCGAATATTTTTGAGCCTTTGAATGGGATATTTCAAAAAGAGCAAGCAGAGGCTCTTGCAAAAAAAAATATTCAGGTCGGTTTTTTGGGAATATGTCCTATTAGCCTTAAAATTCTCCTTAAAAAAAAACGAGGTTATTTAAAGCTTTTTCAAAACAATGAAGAGGGGGTAAATAATATTATTTTTTATTATCCTAATATACCCTTTATTCCAAATTTTATGGCCTGGATAGCGCTGCTTGTAGGTACATTTTTATTTAAAAGGTATAAAAAACAATTTGGTCTTCCTCAAATTATTCATATCCATGGATACCAATCTGGTTTATTGGCAAAAAAAATATCAAATCAATATCAAATACCTTATTTAGTCACGGAACATTCTTCTGAGTTTAGCGAAAATCGCTTAAATAAAAGAGAGCTTCTTTTAGCAGCTAAAGTTTTTGAAAATTGTGATTATCGCATTGCAGTCAGTAAATACTTTTGTGAAGTACTTCAAACTAAATTTAAAGTTGCTTTTGACTATGTTCCAAACATGGTAAATACCAATTTGTTTAATAAAAGAGAATATCAGGCCCCTGCCAAATTTAAAATTTTATCTGTAGGGATTTTGAATGATAATAAGAACCAAATTTTAATTTTAGAGGCTTTAAAACAAACGGATGATATCACGCTCTCCATTGTTGGTGATGGCCCTAATTTAGAAAAACTGAAGCTATATTGCAGAGAGAATAAATTGGAAGATAGAGTATCCTTTTTGGGGTTTTTAGCAAAACCAGATCTTATTAAAGAAATGCAAACCTGTTCCTGCTTAGCAATATCTAGTTTTAAAGAAACTTTTGGGGTGGTCGCAATTGAAGCGATGAGTATGGGATTGCCTGTAATTAGCAGTCGTTGTGGTGGGCCAGAGTCCATTATTATTGAGGGATTTAATGGATATTTATTTGATTTAACACCCGATTCAATGCTACAAGCAATAAAAACTACAAAAGAGAAATATGCTCAATTTTCGGCTACAAAAATTAAAGAATTTATTGAGCAAAATTTTTCTGAATCTGCAATATGTGATATCTTGATTAATATTTATAAAAAACTAGTGAAATAAAAAACTTATGAGTAGCTTAAAATATCTCTCATTATCCCAACAAGAAAAGAAGAGCTATCCATCGAAAAATGTATTTCTTCTAGGCTTTTATCAGACAACATTAATTTCATATCTAGGCATGATCTTGTTTAATTGTAATTATTTTAGATCTATAAATTATTTCTTTTAACGCTAATATTGTATGAATCTAAAAAAGGTTTCAATTATTATTCCCTGTCGAAATGAAAAAGAATACATTAAAAATTGTGTTTTATCCATTTTAGAGAATCAATCTACCTCTTATGATTTAGAAGTTTTAGTTTGTGATGGTATGAGCGATGATGGAACGCAAGAAATTCTTGTTCAATTAAGCCAACAATATGCAAATGTAATTTATCTGAAAAATGTAAACTTGTATACACCACATGCACTTAATTTGGGGATACAAAATGCAAAAGGAGATTACATTGGAATTTTTGGGGCACATGCTTTAATGAAAGCAGAATACATTAAAATGGCACTGGAACTTTTTGAAAAAAATGATGAAATCGCTTGCCTTGGCGGAGTATTAAAAAATATTTATTTAAATAAAACCTCACAAAGTATAGGAACCGCAATGAGTTTGCCCTTAGGCGTAGGAAATGCTTATTTTAGAACTGGAAATTTTGAAGGTTTTGTTGATACTGTAGCGTTTGGTATTTACAGAAAAGAAGTGTTTGAAACCATAGGAGTATTTGATGAAAAATTGATTAGAAATCAGGATGATGAATTTAATTATAGAATGATTAAAAACGGATATAAAATTTATTTATCCCAAAAAATGAAGGCTGATTATGTAGTAAGAAGCTCCTATAAAAAATTATTTAATCAATATTTTCAATATGGGTATTGGAAAGTTTATGTCAATAAAATACATAAATCTATTACTACCTTTCGCCAGGTGGTTCCACTTTGTTGGGTGCTATATTTATTATTATTCCCTATTGTAATATTTAGCAACACCTTATTTTTGGCTTGGCTATCCGGAATATGCCTTTACATTCTGCTATTAATAGGAACAGCACTTTATGAGCAAATCAAAAATAAAAATGATGGTTTAAGTGTTGCTTTTACTATTTGTATTCTTCATTTTTCTTATGGTTTTGGCTATTTAAAAGGGATTGTTGATTTTTTTATTTTTAATAAAAATAAAGAACTGCATATTGGATCAACAAGATAGTCTTCTGTTAAAGATTAAAAAAAAAAATGGAATGAATTGTTCATTATTTCAAAACAACCGAAATGAAATTTAAAAAAATAAATTATTTTTTACTATTTTCCATAGCCATTGCATTTCCCCTTATTCCAGCACTTGTTCCGGCATTCATTTATTTACTTTTTATTATCAGACTAATTGATTATAAAACCATTCAAAACCCTTTTAAATCTTTTAATTTATCAGCCCTATTTATACTGTTTTATATTCTACACCTGCTAGGGATGCTTTATTCTAACAACCTGAAATTTGGCTTTAGCGACTTAGAAATAAAAAGCTCATTTTTCTTATTGCCATTTTGTTTTTCTAATCGGAGCATTACTGCGCTAGATTTTAAACTCCTTTTTAGTTGGTTTCTTTTTGCATGTTTTTTTGCAGTAATTATATTGCTAGGACATTCATTTTATATGTTTCAGTTCGAAATTGATCATCCTCTTTATTATTATCCAAATAATTTAAGAATATTTCGCTTTTTTTCCAGCGAATATTCAATTTTTCTTCATCCAAGCTATTTTGCACTTTATTTATGTGTAGGTTTATGTTATTTATTAGAGCAGATCTTCATAAAATATGCATGGAAGCAGTTATTTTTTCTTCCTATAATTATTACAGGCATTTTTCTTTGCGATTCGCTCATGGGAAAAATTGCTTTTTATGTTATTTTTGCTTTGTTTTTATTTAGATTAGTCTATCCATATATAAAAAAATATCTATTTAAATTTATCTTCCTAGTAATAGGAATTAGTTTAGGGGTATTTGTATTAAAATATTCATCCTTTCAGGCACGGTTACAAGCATATTATAGTAGCATTGATAAAACTACGGTAGAAAGTTCTGATTCTAGAGTATTAATATGGGTTGAAAGTTTAAAATTAATACAACAAAACCCGCTTTTAGGCGTTGGAACGGGGGATGTTAAAGATGTTTTATTAGTTGAATATCAAAAGAAAGGACTAACAGGGGCTTTATCAAAAAAATTAAATCCCCACAATCAATATTTTCAAACGACTATTGCATTAGGAATAATTGGGCTTTTTATATTGTTATGGATCCTTTTTTATCAATTTTACTTGGCCTACAAATCTAAAAATTGGTTGTGGATCAATTTTTTAATTATTTTTTCACTCAATATGCTCGTTGAATCTATGTTAGAGCGGCAAGCAGGAATTACTTTTTTTGTTTTATTTAGTTTGTTGTTTGTAAATTCAATGAATAAAGAAACCGTGAAAATTTAAAATTCAATTTTGATTTTTTACGGTAAATTAATTTTAAAAAAATCTTTTACTCTACCAACCGATAAACTTTTGCCGCACTAGCTCGACTCATAGCATTAAAATGCCACCATTCGCTGGTAATAGGGGTAAAACCAGCTTCTTGCATTACTTTTCTTAAAAGCAATCGGTTTTCTAATTGTAGCTGCGTAATTTTGCCCTCTTTTAACATTTTTTGTTCCAATTTTGGTTGAGCCTCTTCTCCAAAAAAATCATACCCGCTGCCCATATTTAAAGCTTTACCCGAATCTAAATCAAAAATACTTACATCAACGGAAACACCGTAATTATGACCCGATTTGCTTTTGGGATTGGCCACATATTTCGATTTTAAATAAGCGGGTACCTGAATAGAATCCCACATTTTTTGTTGTACCGACACAGGACGGCATGCATCATAAATAATCAATGAATAATTTTGGTTTATTTCTTTTAATTTTTGTTGCGCCAATACTAATTTTTCAGCCACTTCTTTCTGCAAATAAGCATGTTGTATATCTCCATATAAATTCATCTTCATAAAATTATCTATGGAAGCATATTTTAAGTCAACATGTATGCTTGAATCCAACGTTTGAATATTTATTAAGCCATATTCCACCAGTTTTTTTTCTAGTTCCGCTGTGTCTTTTACAACTATTTTTTTTTCTTTTATAAATAAAACAGAATCTCGTTTGGGAAGACTATCATTTCGAACAATCTCTTTTTCTTTAGGTTTTTCTAATTGACATGCGCTAATTAAAATAAGTAACAAAATAGAAAGAAGTAAAATGAGGTTTGTTTTTTGCATAAATTATTAACCAAACGAAGATAATAAATAACTCTGTGGTTCTCTGTGCATCCTCTGAATAGCTCTGTGAAATAAAAATTATACAGAGGCCCTGCCTGCCGGACAGGCAGGCACAAAGAAAACACAGAGTTTCACAGAGATTGCTAAAAATCACCTCACCCTCAAAACAGATTATCTACACTCTGAATTAGCATTATTAATTGTCCATTATCAATTATCCATTATTTTATTATCTTTAAATCTATGAATCCAAACACCATATTTTCTATCCCACTGTCTATTCGCTGGGCCGATTTAGATCCCAATTTTCATTTGCGACATGGCGTGTATTATGATTTTGGTTCTCAAATACGTGTGCAGTTTTTAGAACAACATGGACTCACCGTAAAACAAATGCAAGAACTTCATTTTGGACCTATTCTTTTTCGGGAAGAATGTCTGTTTAAAAAGGAAATACGCCCCTCTGATACCATATTTGTTAATTTGGAGCTTTTAAAACTAAAAAAAGATTATTCTAAATTTTCGTTTAGGCACCAATTTACCCGAGAAGATGGCACGCTTTGTGCAGTACTTAATATTGATGGGGCATGGATGGATACACAATTGCGAAAAATTTATTCTCCCCCCGCTTTGGTAGTTGAACTCATGGATAAAATGCCAAAAGGAGAAGATTTTGAATGGATATGATGAGATTGTTAGATATTAGACTACTAGATTATTAGATGTTAGACTTTTAGAAATTTAGAACACAGCACGGCAAAGGCGTGTCTCTGTGAATCTTTTCCAAGGAAAAACCATTCTAAACTAATGCTTCAATTTCAAAATATGGATTACTATTATGCTAAAAAATTAAGAGCTTTTCGAATTATAAAATCCGAAAAAGGGTAGTATCTTTGATATAAACAATAGATTCTTAGAAAAACTCATACTATGTGTCTATGTGGTTAAAAAAAAATAACTTTATAACTTTATAACCTTACAACTAAGAAAATGGCAGAATCGCAAGAACATCTCGAATATGTTAAACTTCAAAACCAAATAGAAAGCTACATTGGCCTAAAAGGGAGTAGTTTAATATATGAGTACAGCGAGTTGGATAAAGGAATTAAATTGGATCTAATTACGGTAAACCCGGTTCACCGACAATCTTTCTTATTTCATTCTGTTACAGGATACAACAAAGTAGATGCTTTGCATAACATGTTAGAGTATGTACAGACCTATAAAGAAAAAAACAGCTCTTATACCATACAATGGAGTTTAAAAGATGAAAGCGAACTGCATACTTCTTATTTTAGAGCAAAAAATATTATTACAGCGCTTGATAAATTATATTATGGTCGCGATGCTAATTCTATTATTGTTTTTAGCGTAGTTTTAAATCCAATTTCTTAAAATCGGATATATGGCAAACGATACAACTCTTAGTTTCGCGAGGTTATTAAAGTTTGATAAAAAAAAACAAAAATATATTCGTCAACAACAAGTTGTCTTACATAAACTTTTAAGGTCTGCCCGAAAATCTGCTTTTGGAAAAGAATATCATTTTGAAGATATCTTAGATCAAAAAAACTTAATTAAATCTTTTCAGCAAAAGGTTCCTATAAGCGATTATATGAGCATGAAGCCCTGGTGGACTCGCTGTTTTAATGGGGAAAAAGGAGTAGTGCAAAAGGGGAAAATAAAATATTTTGCATTAAGTTCAGGGACTTCTGATGGAGCCAGTAAATACATACCGGTTGCCAAAAAACAACTTTCTCAGCTTACTAGGCAAAGCCTTAAATTCATGTTTAAAGTAGCCCTCAATAAGAAAATTCCTGCTCAAACATTTACAAAACATAATTTATTAATTGGGGGCAGTACAGCCTTAACTTACAATGGCTTTAGTTATTCGGGCGATTTAAGCGGAATTGCTCAAAAAAATATACCCTTTTGGTATCATTCTTTTTCTAAACCGGGAAAAGATATTATGGTATTGCCCTGGGAAGATAAAATAGAACAAATGATATTAGATGCGCCCAATTGGCATATATCCATTATTACAGGTATACCTTCTTGGGTTCAGTTGATATTAGAACGAATTATTAAACATCATAAATTAAAAAATATTCACGAAATATGGCCCGATTTAAAGGTGTATATCCACAGTGGAATTCGCGCAGAGCCTTATTTTAAAAGTATTAATCAATTATTCGGAGAAGAGGTTTTTTGGTACGAGAGTTATATGGCTTCGGAAGGTTTATTTGCTTTTAAAACCAGTGAACACGCTACCGGTATGAAGTTAATTTTAAATGATGAAATGTTTTTCGAATTTATTCCGTTTAATGAACAAAATTTTGATGAATCCGGAAATTTCCGAAAAGAAGCGCAAGCCATTACCATTGATCAGGTTCAAGAAAACATAGATTATGCCTTATTAATTACTACCTGTTCTGGCGCCTGGCGATATTTAATTGGAGATACTGTGCGTTTTACCAATGCCGAAAAGGCCGAAATTGTTGTTTCCGGACGAACCAAGCATTATTTAAGTGTAACCGGCGAGCATCTCTCCATCGATAATATGAACCATGCCATTGAGTTTGTGTGTGATAAATTGAATTTTAAATGCAAAGAGTTTACGGTATATGCCGAACCCATACAGGCCCAGTTTAAACATATATGGCATATTGGTTGCGACAAAAAAGTAGATGAAAAGCTGCTAAAGCGCATTTTAGATGAAAAACTAAAGGAGCTGAATGATGATTACCGAACCGAACGCATTTATGCTTTAAAAGACATTGAAGTGAAGATAATTCCAAACGAAGTTTTTTATCAATTTTTAGAAAAAAGAGGCAAAACCGGCGGCCAAATTAAATTTCCGCGGGTTTTAAAAGGAAGTATGTTAGAAGATTGGAAAAAATTTATAAAAGAATCTTAAACTTTTAAGCCACCTTCAATTTACCTAGCTCCGATTTACTTAACTTTTCTAAAGCATACGTATGGGTAATTTTAAGCTCTTGTATGGTTTTATCAGAAGGAACTTCATACATAGCATCCATCATAATGGCTTCGCAAATAGATCGGAGTCCGCGGGCGCCTAAATTGTATTCCACCGCTTTATCCACAATTAAATCCAATACTTTTTTATCAAACGATAACTTAATGTTTTCTAGTTCAAAAAGCTTGGTGTATTGTTTAATAAGTGCGTTTTTAGGTTCTGTTAAAATTCTTCTTAGTGCATCAGCATCTAAGGGTTTTAAGTAAGATAATACCGGAAAACGACCCACTAACTCAGGAATTAAACCAAATGTTTTTAAATCCGTTGGGGTCATGTATTGCAAAAGATTAGTTTGATCTACTTTCTCTTTTGTATCGGTATTTGAATATCCAATGCTGTTTAAATTAATTCGGCGAGATACAATTTTAGTCATGTTAGAAAAGGCTCCTCCACAAATAAACAGGATATTTTTTGTATTGATGGCAATCATTTTTTGCTCCGGATGTTTTCGACCTCCATTTGGCGGAACGTTTACAACCGATCCTTCCACTAGTTTTAAAAGGGCTTGTTGAACACCTTCACCGGAAACATCGCGGGTAATAGATGGATTATCGCTTTTGCGAGCAATTTTATCTATTTCATCAATAAATACAATCCCTCTTTCTGCGGCAGCTACATTATAATCAGCTGCTTGTAAAAGGCGAGTTAATACGTTTTCAACATCTTCTCCTACATATCCTGCTTCAGTAAACACGGTGGCATCAGCTATGCAAAAAGGAACATGTAATAATTTAGCTACCGTTTTTGCTAGTAAGGTTTTTCCTGTTCCGGTTTCGCCAACCAAAATAATGTTTGATTTTTCAATTTCAACATCATCATTTGTATTGGGTTGAGAAATTCGCTTGTAATGATTATAAACTGCTACTGCTAATACTTTTTTAGCATCATCTTGCCCAATAACATACTCATCCATGTATTTTTTAATATCCATGGGTTTAAGGGTTCCGGCAAGGCTTTTAAAATCATCTGGAGTGCTACCACTTAGTTCTTCTTCAATAATTTTTTCGGCAGCTTCTACACAATCGTTACAAATATGACCAGATAAGCCGGCTATCAGTATTTGAACCTCTTTTTTCTCTCGTCCACAAAAGGAACATACTTTTTTAGCTGGGGAAGACATGATTTGCTTTATAAATTAGGAATGATAGATAAATTAGGAATTAAAAATCATGATAATTCTTAATTCCTAATTTGTAATTGACAATTATTTTTTAGCCTCTCTACTTAAAACTTCATCAATCATACCGTATGCTTTTGCCTCGTCAGCAGTCATCCAGTAATCACGATCACTATCAGCCCATACTTTATCATAGGTTTGGCCTGAATGCGAAGCTATAATTTCGTATAATTCTTTTTTCAATTTCTGAATTTCACGGGCTGTAATTTCGATGTCTGATGCTTGTCCTTCGGCTCCGCCTAATGGCTGGTGAATCATAACACGTGCATGTTTTAAAGCAGTACGTTTTCCTTTTTGTCCGGCACACATTAATACAGCACCCATAGATGCTGCCATACCTGTACAAATAGTAGCTACATCTGGTGCAATATATTGCATAGTATCATAAATACCTAAACCGGCATAAACTCCACCACCTGGGCTGTTTAAGTATATTTGAATATCTTTTTTAGCATCAACCGACTCTAAAAACAATAATTGACCTTGAATTACATTGGAAACATAGTCATTAATAGGCACACCTAAAAAGATAATACGATCCATCATTAACCGCGAGAAAATATCCATAGAAGCCACGTTCATTTGGCGCTCTTCAATAATGGTTGGTGAAATATAATCGGCACTGATAGACATGTACTTATCTAAGGCAATACTGTTAAAGCCTAAATGTTTGGTTGCATATTTTCGAAATTCGTCTTTTGGATACATAATTTAAAATTTAAGTAGTTTGTTAAATAAATTAAACTTAGGTTTTTCGTTCAAAGATTTTAAAAATTCATCGTAAGATACTTCTTTTTCTTTTAATGACAATTTTGAATGAAATAAATCGTTTATTTTTCGTTCCATCATTTCACTCGAAATTTTTCTGGTTTCTTCCTGGTTTGATAGAATGTTGTTAATATATTCCTTTGTTTTATCGTCTTCAGGCAACTCCATTCCGTATTGTGCAAACTGTTTTTTCAATAGTTCTTTTACATGGCTCGAAAGTTCTTCGTACGTTAATTGAAGGTTGTTTTCTTTGCTGATTTTGTTTTCAACCAGCATCCAACGCATGTCTTTGGCAAATTTTTCGTAATCTTCTTCAATTTTTGACTCTTCCACATCTTTATTGGCTACTTTTAACCATTTTCTTAAAAAATCATCCGGTAGGCTTAGTTTTAATTTCTCAATAAAATGTTCAACCACATCTTTCTTTAATTTTTTATTGCTAAAACCCTTTAATAATTCTTCTAATTCTTCGCTGGTTTTTTTTCTGAATTCTTCTGAAGATGTTACTACACCTGGGCCAAAAATAGAATCATATAATTTTTGATCTTCTGCAGCAGGGTCTAATTTATAAACTGAAATTACTTCAAATTCGAAGTTTTTACTCAGTTTTTTTAATCCATCAACCTGTATCCCCAACATCAATGCTACTTCGTGGTCATCTTTTCCCAGTTTTTTAGGATCAACAATCACTTTATCTCCTTTTTTAAGGCCAACCAATTTCGCTTTTTCTTTCTCATCTTCTATCGATTCTAAATAAAGCGACGAATTTAATTTTAATCCCCCTTCTGCTTTATCTAATTCAGTAAAAGTTCCTGCTAGCATCGATTCCTCCGTTGAAACTTCGGACGGATTTAGTTTACCATATCGTCGGCATAAATCTTTGATGTTTTTCTGAATTAACTCTTCATCCATTTTAATAACATATTTGGTAAACTTTTGTTTATCCGAAATATTAATTTCAAACTGGGGAGCCAATCCTAAATCGTAGTTAAATGTAAAATCTTTTTGCGATTCAAAATTGATTTTTTCTTTATCCTCTTCTTTTGGAATAGGGTTTCCAAGGTATTCAATTTTGTTTTCGTCTAAAAATTTAGAGATAGAATCGTTAATCATTTTGTTTACTTCATCTGCCTTAACAGCAACTCCGTACATTTTTTTAACAATACTCATAGGAACCATACCGGGTCTAAAGCCTGGCATATTCATTTTCTTGCGATAATCTTTTAAGATATTATCTACCTTACCTTGATAATCAGATTCTTCTATGGTTAGTTTTAAAATGGCATTTAATGGACTTATTTCTTCCTTTACAATGTTCATACAATTTTTCTTTTAGAGTGCAAAATTAGAAAATTAACCCAAATTAGTATTAATTGTTGTTTAGTTAAAGAGATATTTATTGTTTTATTACTGTTTTAACCTCCGCAGGTTAATCTCATCGGGCTTATTTTTTGCCTTTTTATTTTCTATTTTTGTGTTATGCAATTATTTTATGAACCATTTATTACAAGTCCTGTTTTTGAATTAAATGAAGAGGAAAGCCACCATTTAACAAAGGTTTTACGTAAAAAAGAAAAGGACATTATTCAGGTTTTAAACGGCAAAGGAAAGTCTTTTGAGTGTGAAATTATTGAGGTTGGAAAGAAAAAAGTGAGGGTGTCCGTTTGTTCAGAAAAAGCCTATGTAGGGCGAGATAAATACCTTCATATTGCCATTGCTCCAACAAAAAATATTGATCGATTGGAGTGGTTTTTAGAAAAAGCGACTGAAATAGGAGTGGAAGAAATATCCTTATTAATTACCGAAAAAAGCGAACGACGCGAGATAAAAAACATGGAGCGCTTAGAAAAAATATTGATTTCATCCATTAAACAATCAGTGCAGTTTCATTTACCTCAATTAAATCCGCCACAAAAAATAAGCGAATTTCTAAAAACGGTACCTGCATATTCAAAATACATAGCATTTTGTGAAGAAGCGCCCAAACTGGCTTTAAAAGACCTTAATCAACAAAAAAAAGCATTGGTTTTAATTGGCCCTGAAGGCGATTTTACCAAAAACGAGGTCGATCTTTGCTTTAAATTAAATTTTCAGGCTTTAAGCTTGGGAAGTAATCGTTTGCGTACAGAAACCGCAGGGATCATGGTTAGTGCTGCTTTTTCTCTATAATTTTGCATAAAAGCACCAAAAACTCTAATATTGCGCTTTCTTATGAAGCCACGAGTTTTATTTATAGCCCCATATCCTTATAGCAAAGCGGCGAGCCAACGGTTTCGATTCGAACAATATTATCCCTATCTTAAACAAGAAGGAATTGAATATGATTTTCAACCTTTTTTAGATGAAAAAGCATGGGATTTTTTATACAAAGAGGGATTGTTCTTTAAAAAAGGCATTGCCTTAATAAAAGGGTTTTTACGTCGTATTTTTTTATTAACCAAACTGCGTAAATACGATTTTATTTTTATTCATCGCGAAGCAAGCCCATACGGACCGCCGTTTTTCGAATTTTTAATTTCTAAAGTATTTAAAAAGCGGGTTATTTTTGATTTTGATGATGCCATTTGGCTGCGAAATTTTTCACACTCTAATCGGTTCTTTGCTCCGTTGAAAAGCTCTTTTAAAACCTCTAAAATTATTGGTTGGTCTTATAAAATATCATGCGGAAATGAATTTTTAAAATCATACGCATTAAACAATAACAAAAACACCGTTATTAACCCCACCACCATTGATACCGATCATTGGCACAACAAAATTAAAGTATTTAATGACGATGTTTTAACCATTGGCTGGACAGGCACCCATTCAACCATACGCTATATGGAAATGATTTTGCCGGTTTTAGAAAGACTTGAAAGGGAAGGCGTTTTGTACCGGTTTTTAGTTATTTCGGATACCGATCCCGGTTATACCTTGAAAAATTTCGAATTTATTAAATGGAGCAAAAAAACCGAAATTGACGACCTTTTAAAAATTGATTTGGGCATTATGCCTTTGTTGGACGATGAATGGTCGCGCGGAAAATGTGGATTTAAAGCCCTGCAATATATGTCATTAGGCATTCCATCAGCCGTTTCACCGGTTGGAGTAAACACTCAAATTGTTCAACACAAACAAAATGGCTTTATTTGCACCACCGAAGAAGATTGGTACAGCTGCATTATCCAGTTAGCTAAGAATAAAAAGGAGCTAACCAACCTCGGTAATAAAGCCCGAAAAACCATTGAAGACCAATATTCTGTAAAGTCGAACCGGGCTAATTTTTTATCTCTTTTTAGTTAGTTTTTAACTAAAACTAATTTTTTGGTATATATTACTTCGTTTTTACCTTTAAAAGTAACAAAATATATCCCTGATGGCCATTTTCTTAAATCAAGCAGGTTTTTAGAAATAGATAAAACCTCCATTTTTTCACCCAATTGGTTATAAATGGTCATAGTGTTAAATGCATCCAAGCCTTTAACAAACAATAAACCGGCACTCGGATTTGGATATAAGGTAATTTCATCGATTTTGGTATATTCCTCCACAGAAATGACGAAATTACTGTCTATTGCACAAAAATTTTGTATTTCATGGTATCCGTAATCTAACTGAAGTAAATGGATTAAAGTATCGTTTAGTGAATTTTGAACCATATAATATCCGGTATCATAACTCAATCCATCACCATAACTGTCGTGTATGGTAAAAATATAGCAGCTGTCCTTTGTTAAACAAAAATGATTCACAATCGTTTCTCCATTTTGCTCATCCGCATATCCTCCTCCAAAATAGTATAAGAATCCACTGGAATCCTTTATATCCCAAGATACTTCTGAGCCGGTGCGGTCTGTTTGTAAGGTAAACTTTAAATCAACCGGGTTTTCAAAACTATAAAAGGCATAACTTATTTTATTGTTATTGAGGTATTCGTCCACTTGCCCGTTCGGATCAGATAAAATAAATTTTAAGGTATCTACCCCAAATAAACCTGTATTAAATGGGGCAAGAGTAATAGTATCGACCTCATTCTGATGTAATAACCCAGTCCATAAATATTGATCGGTGGTATTTGAAGTACTATACGAAATAGTTAAACTGACTAAAGAATCGGTCCCTTTGTTTTTAATGATTAATTTGGGTTGAATAGTAGGAGTGCAAATCCGTTGATTCATATTAAGAACGCCAATAACAGACGCATCATTCTGAAATGAATTTGCCGAAAAAGGATCAAAACCATCTAAAATAAGTGCATTGGTGCCACATGCATCTAACCAATACTTTAATTGCTCAGTTTGTGAAGGATTATGGTCCCATGAAAGATCAAATCGACCGTATTCATCATAATCATCATTGCTGCAGCTTGCCGGACCACCAAATAACTGGCCTATAACTCTTTTGTCTTGATTAAAAAGCGGAGAACCCGAAGATCCTCCTTCGGTAGTGCCTACATCATAATCGTTTACATGCCAAAAATTGGCGCTTATATTTGCTGGATCATAATCAAAGGTTATTTTTTTTACATCTCCTCTCGGATGATGTATAACGGTCTCGTTTAAAGGAATATTTCCTGACCGATCCCATCCCCCATAATACGGCTCATATATTTCTGGCGGAGCCGATGAAAGCTCTAACAAAGCAAAATCTGTAGAAGAAGAATGAGCCAATAAAGTAGCGCCCGAAATACTCTGATTAATAGGTCCTTCAACACTATTTGCACAAGTAGGACTTTCCCAATTAAATAAAAATGCCCATGACGAAACGTCAAGATCATTATCCAAGCAATGATTGGCTGTTAATAAATACGGTGTGCCATTTTCACAGGTATTATTAATAAGCGATCCGGTACATCCATATGCTCCATTAACTACAATTAAAGCCACACTATTAATTTGTTCCTGCCAATCGTTCCCTTCCGGACAAACAACATTTACATTACAATTGCCCGACTGACCAAAACCAAAACTCGATTTCTGAAAACCCCTGTAACCATAAGTAACTTGATCTAAATGGAGGGAGCTTTTTATGGCTTCTGGCTCTTTTAATTCAATATAAACCAAGCTGTCCAAAATAATTCCGGTACTAAATTCATGAAAAGAATTATTTTCTCTAAAAGTATAAGGGCCTAATATTTGCTTTTTGTTCTCATTATATATGGTTAAAACCGCATGTTCACTTAATTGAAATTCATTAAAGTGAAAATTTAAACTTTTTGCCCCCGGAGCCACTATTTTGTGTTTCCAATATACATAACCATCTTGCTGCCATTGGTTTACGGCGGTGTTAGGAGATATATCAACAGGGTTATTTACCCCAAATCGCCAGGGTTGTGCTTTATTAGCATCGTTTTCTATATCCTCTTCTTTTAATTTATTAAAATCAGGAACGTCAATAACCGTAATGGTGTTATTGGGTTTTGACTGACCGTAATTTTTTTCAAATGCTAAAAAAAAGAAAAGTATTAAGTATTTTAGTCGCATAAAAGGGAATAATAGTAAATTTAACGAAAAAAATAATATGGGTACCTTACAAGCTTCTGAACTGGTGTTAAATTCAGATAATTCAGTATATCATCTCAAATTAAAAGAAGAACATATTGCCGATCGGGTTATTGTAGTAGGCGATCAAGGTCGGGTAGGGGATATCTCTAAATACTTTGATAAAATCGAATTCCAGGTGCAAAGCCGCGAGTTTGTAACCCATGTTGGCTGGTTTGGTCAAAAAAGAATTACCGTATTATCAACCGGTATTGGTACCGATAATATTGATATAGTATTAAATGAATTAGATGCCGCCGTAAACATCGATTTAGAGAAAAAAGAATTAAAATCAACCCTCCGAAGTTTAAAAATTGTTCGAATTGGTACCAGTGGAGCGCTGCAAGCCGATATTCCGGTCGATTCGTTTGTAGCATCTGCCTTTGCTATGGGCATTGATGGGACCTTAAATTATTATGATAGACAACCTTCCGCCTTGGAAAATGAAATGCGCGAAGCTTTTATAAAACATACCTCTATGCCGCTTGATGTTTGTTCACCTTACGCGGTTCAGGGCGATGCAGCCCTATTATCTCAAATTGGATTTGATATGCAACAAGGCATAACCATGACTTCCAACGGATTTTATGGTCCACAGGGCCGCGTTTTGCGTTTACCTTTGCGTTTACCCAATTTTAACGATTCTTTACCCGGTTTCCGGTTCCAAAATCATAAAATAACCAATTATGAAATGGAAACCTCGGCCTTATTTGGTTTAGGAAAGTTATTGGGGCACCAATGTTTAACCACCTGTGTTATAGTAGCTAACCGCTTTAATAAAACCTTTAGTAAAAACTATAAAATACCTATGGATCAGTTAATTAAAACCGTATTAGAACGAATTTAATCAATGGTTAATTACCAACCCAATTACTATTCAACTATTGGCTTCGAGGACCTCAGCCAACTATTTAACTACTCAACTAATTAACCAGTCTGCTAATCAACTATTTAACCAATAACTCCTCTTCTTAACCAACCCATGTTTATAATTATTTGGGTTGTTCATATATT
Organism: uncultured Flavobacteriales bacterium; assembly: GCA_964403835.1. Lineage (GTDB taxonomy): Bacteria > Bacteroidota > Bacteroidia > Flavobacteriales_G > JALEGO01 > CAYOHR01. The sequence continues at coordinate 48,208 of CAYOHR010000003.1, read as the reverse complement.
CCCCTCATTCGATTTTTACCTTTGATAAAAGTGCAACCAAAATCAAATTAAAATCGTTTAAGGGCTGAAATGATAACCTCAAAAGAAATAAAAGCGATGGTGAGCTTGCTCGATGACCCGGATGAAAAAATCTACGGTCAGGTTCGGAAGCACTTAACCGATTTTGGACCGGAAGTCATTCCCATGTTAGAAAGCGCCTGGGAAAATTTCTCATACGGAGTCCTGTTTCAAAACCGCATCGAAGAAATTATTCATCAAATTCAGTTCGAACATTTAAAGGCCCTTTTAATTGAGTGGAAAAACTCTCCCGAAAAAGATTTATTGGAAGGAATGATTATCGTAAGTCGGTTTCAATACCCCGATTTAGATGTTCAAAAAGTTAAAAACTACCTCGAACTATTAAAACGCGATAT
>CAYOHR010000003.1:31961-47785 GCA_964403835.1 uncultured Flavobacteriales bacterium | reverse complement strand
TTGGTTAGAACTTAACGACCATTTAACCGGGCTCGAAAAAGTAAAAGTCATCAATCACATCCTGTTTAATATTCATAATTTTTCGGGCAATACCACCAATTATCACTCTCCCCAAAACTCGTATATTAACGACGTGGTCGAGACTAAAAGAGGCACTCCCATTTCTCTTTCCGTCATATACATCATCCTTTGCAAGCAATTAGATATCCCCATTTATGGAATAAACTTACCCCGTCATTTTGTTGTTTGTTATTTAGATCGTTATAAAACCTTAGACCCGCACGAAGATCCCAATAATAAAATCCTATTCTACATCAATCCATTTAACAAAGGCTCGGTTTTAAGCAAACGCGATATCGATTACTTTTTAAAACAATTAAATGTCGAACAAAAACCGCATTATTACTTGCCATGCGATCATGTTTCCATCATCAAACGGGTATTGAATAACCTAATTTATTCGTACGAAAAACTCGGACATCAAGAAAAAGTAGAAGAATTAAATATTTTGCTCGATATTTTGTTAGATGGTAAACCAGAAGACACCGACTATAACGCCGGCGAAGCTTAATATTAGGGCGTGCCCCTTCATTTTTCAATCACACAATCCACGCACAATTTGGGTCGGGCTTTTTGTTACAAATCCTCGCTGCGCTGCGGGTTTTTCACTTCAATCCCTCACGCTTTTCCAAACTCTAAACTCATAATTCCAAACTCATAATTCCAAACTCATAACTCCAAACTCTAAACTCTAAACTCTAAACTCTAAACTCATAACTTCAAACTACCTTTCTAAGCTAAAACCCCTTTGGTCTTTTCAGCCGCTTTTGGCTGTAAACCCAGTATCGAAAACAACTCCAAGTCCTCATTAAACTCCGGGTTTGGCGTAGTTAATAATTTATCACCCGCAAAAATAGAATTAGCTCCGGCCATAAAACATAAGGCTTGTCCTTCCATGCTTCGGCCCAATCGCCCTGCCGATAAACGAACGTATGATTTTGGCATCACAATACGCGTAGTAGCAATCATTCTCAGTAAATCCCAAATAGGAGTAGGCCCCAGTTTTTCCAAAGGTGTTCCTTCCACAGCCACCAAAGTATTAATGGGCACCGATTCTGGCTGCGGATTCATATTGGCCAAGGTAGCTAACATTTTTACCCGATCTTCTGCGCTTTCTCCCATGCCAATAATTCCACCCGAACAAACCGTAATATTAGTTTTTCGCACATTTTTTATAGTGTTTAACCGGTCGTCATACGTCCGCGTCGATATAACATCCGTATAAAACTCTTCCGATGTATCAATATTGTGGTTATACGCATATAAACCGGCCTCTTCTAATTTTTTAGCCTGGTCTTCGGTCAGCATCCCTAAAGTACAGCAAACCTCCATATCCAGTTTGTTAATTTCTTTCACCATGGTCAACACTTTATCAAAATCCCGGTTATCTCTAACCTCTCTCCAGGCCGCTCCTAAACACATTCTTGAAGCACCGCCCGCTTTCGCATTTTTGGCCGAATCAATCACTGTATCTACATCCATCATTTTATGCACTTTTACATTGGTATGGTAACGCGCCGCTTGCGGGCAATAGCCACAATCTTCAGCACAACCTCCTGTTTTAATCGAAAGTAACGAACTTACCTGCACTTCATTGGCATTAAAATTTGCCCGGTGAATAGTCGATGCACGGTATATTAAATCAAGTAAAGGAGCGTTATATATATCTAAAATTTCAGAAGCAGTCCAATTGTGTTTTAATTCTGACATAAAAAATAAATTTTGGGCAAAGATAATAAAGTTATTACTAGATTGGTCCAATAGTTGATAGGTTAAAATAAACGAACTTTGGACTTTGGGCTTTAGGCCCTTATATTTGCATTATGCGTATTGATATTATAACCGCTCTTCCTGCTTTGTTAGAAAGCCCCTTTGCCGATTCTATCGTAAAACGGGCCATCACGAAAAAATTGGTTGAGGTTCACATTCATAATTTGCGTGAATTTGCTATAAATAAGCACAATCAAATCGACGATTATCAGTATGGCGGCGATGCAGGCATGGTTTTGATGATTGAACCCATTGCTAAATGTATTGAGAAACTAAAAGCCGAAAGAACCTACGACGAAATCATATACATGAGTCCTGATGGAGAAACCCTCAATCAAAAAATTGCCAATTTTTATAGTTTAAAAGAGAATATCCTCATTTTATGTGGCCATTATAAAGGGGTCGATCAGCGGGTTCGCGATATATATATTACCCGCGAAATTTCAATCGGAGATTATGTTTTATCCGGGGGCGAATTAGCTGCCGCTGTTTTTAGCGATGCCGTTATTCGTTTAATACCCGGAGTTTTAAATGATGCCGCTTCGGCCTTAACCGATTCTTTTCAGGATAATTTATTGGCGCCTCCTGTATATACACGTCCGGCCGATTATCAGGGACATAAAGTGCCTGAAATATTGGTAAACGGAAATTTAAAAGAAATTGAAAAATGGAAAGCACAAAAAAGTGAAGAAATTACGCAACAAAAACGGCCCGATTTGCTGGCTTAACGGAAAAAATGTTGAGTGTATTTGGTCCAAACAAATATATTTGTAACATGTATAAATTAAAAAAGGGTGATCTTTTATGTACGGTTGCTTTTGACAGCGGCTTTACCTGGGGATCAGCATTAATTAGAATGTAAACGTAAATTTAAAAACTATGAATAAATTATTTTTTTTTATCGGCTTATTTTTGACTTCTTTTTACTCCAATAGTCAACCTCATTCGGATCCCATAAGCGAATATATTTTTAATAGCTCATCAAGGGGCTATCAAAAATATATTAAAGTAAACAAAGACTCTATTTATGTGAATGAAACCCGTGATGGAAAACTCATTAAAATAATTCAGAAAGCAACGCCTGCAAAAGATTGGGATAACTTGCAATTAGCCGTTTCTTCTCATAAATTAACGGACCTTGAAAATTTACCTTCACCAACTCATCACAGAGAAGTTGATGGAGCTTCGTTTTCTTCTTTAACCTTTAAAATGAAAGAAGGAAATTCTATTTACTCTGGTGAATTTGATGGAACTAACCCGCATGAAAGATTAAGGCTTATTCTTGATCTAATGTTAGTATTAGAAAAGCCTTAAAAAACAGGTTTTGCAAGTATCTAAGTATTACTTAATATACAAACCCTTTGGCGTTTTATCTCAGTTTACCAAAGAAGGCGAGCATTTAACTTTGGCAGATGTATATTCTTTTCCGAAAGATGTGTATTCTGTTGGGCGCTTAGACGCAGATAGCGAAGGCCTATTGTTATTAACCAACGATAAAAAATTAAATCACCATTTATTAAATCCGGTTTTTGCCCATAAACGAACCTATTTTGTTCAGGTTGAGGGAGATATAAAAGAAACTTCTTTAAAAATGTTAAGCAGTGGGGTAGAAATAAAGCTTCCAAATGGTAAAGTTCATCTTACCAAGCCGGCCAGTGCTATTTTATTAGATTTAGCGAGTTTAAATAATATACCGGAACGAAATCCGCCCATCCGTTTCCGAAAAGATATTCCAACCCCTTGGATCAGTTTAACCTTAACAGAAGGGAAAAACCGGCAAGTACGAAAAATGACTGCTAAGGTCGGATTTCCCACACTGCGTTTAATTCGCGCCAGCATTGAAGATCTTCATCTGAAATTAAACGTAAAGCCAGGCGATGTTTGGGAAATAGGGCAGAAGGAAGTATATGAAAAATTGAAAATAAAGGATGCCTGAGGTCTCGAAGACATAGCTTTTTTGGCTTCGAGTGCCTCAGCCAACGTACTAATGTCATTTGTAGTAACCGGTGCTTGAAGTACTCGGCTTTAGCTAGCAATTATGCGGTGCCTGAGGTTCTCGAAGGCACCTTTTTAGGATTTTAACAGCTCTTTTGCATTGGCAATGGCCGCTTGGGTAATAGCACTACTACTCAGTAATTTGGCAATTTCTTCAATGCGGGCTTTTGCATCCAAAGCGCTTACCCGGGTATGGGTTTTGTCTTTACTACTTTCTTTATACACTTTAAAATGCGTTTTGCCCTTACTTGCCACTTGCGGTAGATGGGTAATGGCTATAATTTGAATGTTTTCACTCATTTCTTCCAGTAAAATCCCCATTTTATGGGCCGTATCTCCCGAAACTCCCGTATCAATTTCATCAAAAATAACGGTGGGCAGCGCCATATTTTGCGACATCATATATTTTAAAGCCAGCATAACACGCGATAATTCACCACCGGAGGCCGCTTTATGCACTTCTTTATAATCCGAACCTTTGTTTGTTTTTAATAAAATTTTTATTTGATCCAAGCCATTTTCATTCAATTCTGTTCGCGTTTGCTGATCTATTTTTAAATAGGCCTCTTTCATATTTAGCTTTTCTAAAAGCTGATTGACACCCAATTCAATTTTTTCAAACGTTTTCTTTCTGGAGCCCGATATTTTTTCGGCTTTTTTAAACAGTTCTTTTTCAAGATTTTGTTGACGAAGCTCTAATTCTTCCAATTTTTCATCAGAAAATTCCGTTTCATCCAGCTTTTGTTTGGTTTCATCGCGCAAAACAATTAATTCTTCTACCGTTTTAGTATGATGTTTATTTAATAAATAATTAAGCTGATCATATCTGGTTCTTAAAATGTTAATTTTTGCGGTATCATACTCCACTTTTTCTTCCTGGTTTTCTAGGTCCCGAGCTAGTTCCTGCAGCTCAATAAAGGAAATTTGCAGACGTTCTGTAAAGTTTTCGTCCGGAAAATACTTTTCAATAGAACTTAATTTGCCTTTTGCGTCTTTTAATTTTGATAAAACGCCTTTTTGTTCTTCCTGAAGTAATTCTTTTACCTGGAACAAGGTGCTTTTTATAAACTCCGCATTTTCAAGGGCTTCTAATTCATTTTCAAGGGAGGATAATTCGTTTTCTTTCAGACTGGCTTCATTTAATTCTTTATATAAGAAGCTTAAAAAATCACTTTCTTGTTTGCTTTTTTGGCTCGATTCTTTAATTCGAATAATGTCTTTTTTAAGAGCAAGCAATTCTTTGTATTCTTTTTGATATTGAGCCACTTCTACTTTTATTTTTGCAAACGAATCAATAAAATTTAACTGGTAATCTGAGTTTAAAATTAAAAGATGATCGTGCTGTGAGTGAATATCAATCAATTTTTCAGTCAATTCTTTTAAAATTTCGAGCGAAACGGGTGAGTCATTAATAAAAGCGCGTGATTTTCCGGCGGTATTTATTTCGCGGCGAATAATAATTTGGTTTTGATCATAATCCAAATCATTTTCCTGAAAAAAGAAAGAAAGATCAAATTTTTTGGTCAAAAAGGCCGCCTCAATAACACATTTTTCTTCTGTATTTAAAAGAGAAGAAGTGTCTGCTCTTTTTCCAGCAATCAGGCCTAAGGCTCCTAATAAAATAGATTTACCTGCGCCTGTTTCACCGGTAATAATATTGAGGTTCGATTGAAAGTTAATATCTAACTCCTCAATAATAGCGTAATTTTTTATGAATAGATGATGCAGCATCAGGTTCAAAAATAAGAAATAATGTTGATTGAAGAAGATCTTCTTTGTTTGAGTTGCATTTATATCTAAAACGCATGCGCAGGTTAAAAACGATTAAAAAATATAGTTTAATTATTTTTCAGATTTTATTTGTATATTTGCTAAATAACTAATTTAAGCTCTTGCAATAGAGTATAAAACAAAAAAAATAACAAAAATGAACAGCGGAATTGTAAAATTTTTTAATGAAACAAAAGGATTTGGATTTATTAAAGTAGATGGATCAGGCGAAGAAATCTTCGTACACGTATCAGCTATTAAAGAAAAAATTAACGAAAATGATAAAGTAGTTTTCGAAATTCAAGAAGGTAAAAAAGGATTAAACGCAGTTAACGTTAAGTTAGCATAGTTAGATCTTAATCTTATACTTTTAAAAAATGCCTTTCATTTATTTGGAAGGCATTTTTTATTTAATAAAGCTCCACTTTCTCAATAAAATGTATTGAGAACATTAAAGTCCCAAATATTGTTATCTTTATAATTAGGCCTCCTTTAATTATTGCAATATTCTTTTTTAACAATACTTATACATGCAAAGCATTTATTTAAAATACATCGAAACACCTCTTGGAGTATTGCTTGCAGGTGTTTTTGAAAATAAACTGTGTTTATTGGATTTTAAAGATCGAAAAGGCGGGATTGATGGTATTATAAAAAAAATAGAAGCAGCATGCTTAGCCACGCCGGTGGAAGGGGAGCACCCCCTTTTTGAAACACTAACCCTTCAATTAAAAGAATATTTTGAAGAAAAAAGAACTTCTTTTGATATAGAGATTCAACTACTGGGCTCACCTTTTCAAGAAAAAGTATGGTGCGAGCTCATGCAAATTCCATACGGAAAAACCATATCCTACAAACATTTGGCTAAAAAAATGGGAGATGTTAATTTAACCCGGGCCCTGGCTAAAGCAAATGGCGAAAATCATATAGCCATTATTATTCCTTGTCATCGGGTCATTGGTTCTAACGGTGATTTGGTTGGATATAGTGGTGGACTTCAAAATAAAGAGATGCTATTGAAGTTAGAAAAAGCGGAAATTTATGCTCAGTATTCTATGTTTTAAAGGTTCTTTCTAAGCATATTTATGATTTATTTAACAAAAAAATAGTTTGTTAATACTCTGTTTTTGAAACATAAAAGGTTTAGTTTCGTAGAAATCTCAAAACTTCGATATGAGAGTATTTTTACTTATTCTTTTACTGGCTCCTAGAATATTATTCTCGCAGTGTCCAGCTGGAGTTCCGCCTAATTTTACAGCAACAACAACGGCAAGTATTTGTGCCTCGGATGGTTCTATTACTGTTAACGGAACAAATGGTTTGCCTCCATATCTATATGAAATAACGGCAGGGCCTGTTGTTAGAATTACACAATCAAGTAATGTTTTTTCAGGTTTACCTGCAGGGACTTATACCGTTAAAATGGTCGATAATTGTGGTACTATTGTAACGAAGTCGGTAACAGTGCCCGGTTCATATGTAGCTCATACCTTTACTGTAACTCAGCAAAAAGTAACGTGCCCGGGTGGTAGTGATGGTAAATTAACCATTAGTGTAAGTGGAGGTACCGCTCCTTATTCTTATTCTTTAATAGCACCCTCTCCTGTTATTGTTGGGCCTCAGGCCAGCAATGTTTTTTCTGGCTTACCTGCAGGTAATTATACCATTAGGGTTGTAGATAATTGTGGAAGTATTAAATCAACCGTTTTTACATTAGAGACCCTTGTTGCTAATCCGCTTTATCTATCTTCCACTTCAGTGGTTTTTCTTAATTGCAGTACTCTTAGAGTTTCTTTATATTCAAATGGAGGAGCTATTCCATACCAATATCAAATTGCATCTCCGGGCCCAGGGGCTTATCAAAGCAGTAATATATTTGATATTCCGGTTGCTTCCGGTAATTATACCTTTAGAGTTAAAGATGCTTGCGGTAGAACGGCAGATCTTAATTATTCTACCGCTCCTGCTATTAATGCACTCGCTAGTTACACCTGTACATCTAATAGTATCTCTGTTTATAATATTAGGAATTTAATGGCGCCAATCATGTATGAAATAATATCACCTATTAATATTGGGCCTCAAGCATCACCTGTTTTTAACGGCTTGGCGCCAGGTACATACACGGTAAGAGCAACGGATGCCTGTGGAAGAAGTGCAACTGTTAATGTATTGGTAAATCCGCCACCTCTTAACCCTACCCTTGGTATTGCTTATCAAATGCCGGGTTGCGACGGAAAAACACGGATTGCTTTTTCCGTTTCTACCTTAGGAGGGTTTACTATTACCAAGACCGCTGGTCCGGGAGCCCCTTTTACTTTTACATCATCATCCGGTGGTTCTTTTACTTATCATATGTCCACTCATTTTGATCCCGGTGCCTATACGTTTAAACTCACAGATCTCTGTGGTAATTCAGTCTTTTTGAATACTAATATCATTGCGTATACACCTGATGTTACTTATACGTTAACGCCTACCTGTTTTGGGGCAAATATAACAGCCATTACCCCTACTGCTTCTCCTACTCCTCCTGCAGGTTGGAATTCAAGTTTTTCCTATTCCATTGATGGGATTAACTTTCAAACAGCGAATTTTTTTAATAACGTTGCGCCCGGAACACATGTTTTAACAATAAAGAATGCTGGATGTAATTATTTACAAAAGAATATTGTCGTACTTCCTTTAACTTTTCCTTCTTTGCAAGTTTCGGGTACTATTTGTTCGGGAGGTAGTAACTTAGGGAATATTTTTGCTCAAACAACGGGAGGGCTTGCTCCTTACCAATATGAAATTATATCAGGACCTTCAGGCCCAAAACCATTGCAGTCAAGTAACACCTTTACGGGTTTGCCAAATGGGGTATATCAAGTAAGAACCATTGATGCCTGTGGAAACTCAGATATAAAAGGGTTTGAGTTAACCAATTATGGACAAAACAATGTGCATCAAAACGCCCCTTGTTATGGACAAGCTTTTACCATGTATGCGGATACTTTACCTTCTGCAAGCTATACCTGGACAGGGCCCAATGGGTTTTCTTCTAACCAGCGATTTATTACCATTAACCCTTTTACAGCAGCAAATGTTGGAAACTATACGTTAACGGTTGTTTATAGTACTTGTATTAATGTAACTTTTACCGTGGTAGTACCTCCGCCGGCTAATAATGCAACTTTTACATCGACTAATATTTGCGGTAATTCACCCAATATTGTAAATATTACGGGTAATACCGGTGGAACATTTAGTTTTAATCCTAATCCGGGTGATGGAGCAACCATTAACGCAACAACAGGGGTTGTTTCAAATGCTGTTACCGGTAATTCTTATTCTATACAATATACGGTAGTAGCAGGAGCTTGTGTTTCGTCTTCTATTGTTACTATAACAGCTACTACATTAAATCTGTCTTCGGCTAATACTAATGTATTATGTAACGGAGCTTCCACAGGAGCTTCTACTATTACGGCTAGTAATGGGATAGCTCCTTATGGTTATACTTGGCCTGCATCGGCCGGGGGACAAACTACTAATCCTGCTACAAATTTAGGTGCTGGAACCTATGTTGTAACGGTAAATGATGCTAATTCATGTTCTAAAACTATTTCTGTTACCATTACGCAGCCCACCGCTATAACGGTTACTCCTTCACAAGCGAATGTATTGTGTAATGGAGCTTCTACAGGTACAGCAACGGCTACTGTTACCGGAGGAACTACTCCGCCGGCTTATACTTATACTTGGTCCAATGGCCAAACTAGTAATCCGGCTATTAACTTAGCAGCCGGAAGTTATACCGTAACGGTAAAAGATGGAAATAACTGTACTAAAACACAGTCATATACCATTACTCAGCCGGTGGCAATAACTATAACGCCTTCTCAGGTCAATGTTGCTTGTAGTGGAGGGTCTAATGGAAGTGCAACTGCAACCGTTACCGGAGGAATAGCCCCTTACACCTATACATGGTCTAATGGTCAAACCTCAAATCCTGCAATTAACTTAGCAGCAGGGACATACACAGTAACAGTAAGAGATGCAAATAATTGTACTAAAACACAGTCATATACTATTAATCAATCAGGTTCTGTCGTTATTACACCGAGCCAGGTAAATGTTTTGTGTAATGGAGCTTCAACAGGTACAGCAACGGCTACTGCGAGTGGTGGTACAGCCCCTTACACCTATGCTTGGCCGGCATCTGCAGGAAATCAAGTGACTTCCACTGCTACTAACCTAGCCGCAGGAACCTATATTGTAACAGTAAGAGATGTCAATAATTGTACTCAAACCAGATCATATACTATTACGCAGCCAACTGCTATAACAGTTACTCCTTCACAGGTAAATGTTTTATGTAATGGAAATTCAACGGGTAGTGCAACAGCTACTCCGAGTGGGGGAACATCCCCTTACACCTATACCTGGCCAGCTTCAGCAGGTAATCAAACTACGGCAACAGCTACAAATTTACTGGCCGGAACCTATATTGTAACGGTAAAAGATGCAAATAATTGTACCAAAACACAATCGTATACTATTGCGCAGCCAACAGCTATAACTATTACACCTTCTCAGGTAAATATTTTGTGTAATGGAGCTTCTATAGGTAGCGCTACTGCTACTGTATCTGGCGGAACACCGGGATATACCTACGCTTGGCCGGTTTCTGCAGGAAGTCAAACCACAGCTACTGCCACTAATTTAGCAGCAGGAACCTATATTGTAACTGTAAGAGATGCTAATAATTGTATAAAAACACAATCATATACCATTACACAATCTACCGCCATTGTTATTACACCCACTCAAACTAACAATATTTGTAATGGAGGAAGTACCGGTACAGCAACTGCAACACCTTCGGGAGGTAATAGTCCTTATAGTTATGCCTGGCCAGTCTCTGCAGGAAGTCAAACTACGGCTACCGCAATTAATTTAACAACCGGAACTTATATTGTAACTGTAACCGATGGTTTTGGTTGTACCAAAACGCAATCTTATACCATTACGCAGCCCACCGCTATAACGGTTACTCCTTCACAAGCGAATGTATTGTGTAATGGAGCTTCTACAGGTACAGCAACGGCTACTGTTACCGGAGGAACTACTCCGCCGGCTTATACTTATACTTGGTCCAATGGCCAAACTAGTAATCCGGCTATTAACTTAGCAGCCGGAAGTTATACCGTAACGGTAAAAGATGGAAATAACTGTACTAAAACACAGTCATATACCATTACTCAGCCGGTGGCAATAACTATAACGCCTTCTCAGGTCAATGTTGCTTGTAGTGGAGGGTCTAATGGAAGTGCAACTGCAACCGTTACCGGAGGAATAGCCCCTTACACCTATACATGGTCTAATGGTCAAACCTCAAATCCTGCAATTAACTTAGCAGCAGGGACATACACAGTAACAGTAAGAGATGCAAATAATTGTACTAAAACACAGTCATATACTATTAATCAATCAGGTTCTGTCGTTATTACACCGAGCCAGGTAAATGTTTTGTGTAATGGAGCTTCAACAGGTACAGCAACGGCTACTGCGAGTGGTGGTACAGCCCCTTACACCTATGCTTGGCCGGCATCTGCAGGAAATCAAGTGACTTCCACTGCTACTAACCTAGCCGCAGGAACCTATATTGTAACAGTAAGAGATGTCAATAATTGTAGTCAAACCGGATCATATACTATTACGCAACCTACAGCTATAACAGTTACTCCTTCACAAGTAAATATTGCTTGTAACGGAGGGTCAACAGGTTCTGCTACAGCTACCCCTGCTGGTGGTGTAGGTGGATATACTTATATATGGCCAGCCTCGGCAGGTAATCAAACTACGGCAACGGCTACAAATTTACCCGCAGGAACCTATATAGTTACTGTAAAGGATGCTAATAATTGTGAAAAAACTCAATCGTACACGATTACAGAATCTTCTTCTATAAGCGTTTCTTCAGTTCAAACAAATGTTTTATGTAATGGAAACGCTACAGGTTCAGCAACCTTAACTCCAAGTGGAGGCGCAGGAACTTATACCTATGCATGGCCAGCCTCGGCAGGTAATCAAACTACGGCAACGGCTACAAATTTATCTGCAGGAACGTATGTAGTGACAGTAAATGATCAGAATAATTGTACAAAATCATACTCATTAACTATAACTGAACCTACTGCAATATCTATAGTGCCCACACAATTGGATGTTTTGTGTAATGGAGCTGCAACGGGTACAGCAACGGCAACGGCTTCCGGAGGAACAACTCCGCCTGCTTATACCTACACCTGGTCAAATGGCCAAACTACTAACCCGGCTATTAACTTAGCAGCTGGAAGCTATACAGTAACGGTAAAAGATGGAAATAATTGTACTAAAACACAGTTATATACTATTTTACAGCCTTCTGTTATAACAATTACTCCTTCACAAGTAGATGTGTTATGTAACGGAGCTGCAACGGGTACTGCAACGGCTACTGTTACGGGAGGAACAACTCCGCCGGCTTATACTTATACTTGGTCCAATGGACAGACTAGTAACCCGGCTATTAATTTAGCAGCTGGAAGCTATACTGTAACAGTAAAAGATGGAAATAATTGTACTAAAACCCAGTCATATACCATTTCTCAGGCAACAGCCATCACGGTTACTCCTTCTCAAGTAAATATTGCTTGTAACGGAGGGTCAACAGGTTCTGCCACCGCTACTCCTTCAGGAGGTAATTCAAATTACTTTTATACTTGGGATGCAAATGCAGGCAATCAAACCACGCAAACGGCCATCAATTTAGCAGCAGGAACTTATACGGTAACTGTAAGGGATGGAAATAATTGTACTAAAACCCAATCGTATACCATAACTGAGTCTACGTCTTTAAATAGTCAAATAAATTCTGATAGTGTTTCATGTATGGGATTGGCAGATGGGGCTGCATACATATCTGTTTCCGGAGGATCACCTACTTATACCTATTTATGGAGTGCAAATGCATTAAGTTCTTTAAATGATACGGTTACGGGTTTGTCTATAGGTATCTATTATGTAACTGTTACAGATGCTAATAACTGTACAAAAGTAGATTCTTTGCAAATCGTTGAACCCACTTTATTGGCCGTTCAAGATAGTTTGGTACATTTATTGTGTAATTCAGATTCTACAGGTAAGGCTTTTATCTTAGCGAATGGAGGTGTTAGTCCATATTCATATCAATGGTCTTCAAATATTGCACATTCAAATGCAGATAGCGCTTTTGTTTTAGCGACAGGAAATTATGCTGTTACTGTTTTTGATCACAATAATTGTTCAACATCACATGCTTTTCAAATTACGGAGCCCGACCCAATTCAAGCACTTGTAATTGGACATAAACCTCTTTGTTTAGGTGATAGTAATGGGACTGCCAGTATTAGTGTTATTGGAGGCACACCGGGTTATACCTATTTGTGGGATGCAAATGCTCATTTTCAGGATAGTTCGGTAGCTACCGGATTGCCTGCAGGATTTTATCAGGTTGAGGTTACAGATAGTTTATTGTGTAAAAAATCTTTTACCGTGAATATTTTAGGTGCTTTACCTATTGTTTATTCAAATACCTTACTTCATGATGAAGGTTGTGGGTTGCGCAATGGTAGTGTGGTTGAAACGGTAAGTGGAGGAACAGGTGCTATTTCGTTTACTTGGAGCACGGTGCCTACTCAAACTGATTCTATAGCCTCTAATTTAAGTGGAGGATGGTATTATGTGACTATTTCTGATGTAAATAACTGTTTAAAATTTGATTCTATTTTTGTCCCTATTGATTATACAGTAGGAGGACCATTGCTAGATATAGCAATTAAGGATGTTTCGTGTTTGGTTAGTGTAGATGGAAAAGCTACCATTACTCCAACTACCGGTGTAGCCCCTTATACATATACTTGGGATAATAACCCAAATAACCAAGATTCTGCTACCGCTTTTGGTTTAGATACGGGTGTTTATTTTGTTACCGTAATGGATTCTTTACATTGTTATACAGATACTTTTGTAACCATTGGTAACATGAATAATTTACCAATTTTAACTATGAGTTCTACTGATCCTACCTGTCATGGATTTAACAACGGAACAGCCACCGTTATTATCAACGCAGGAAATGATCCGTATGCTATTCATTGGTCTAATTTAGATTCTTTAATTACTACAGATTCTTTAGCTCCAGCCATGTATTATGTTTCGGTAGTTGATTCGGTAGGTTGTTTTGCGAATGATTCTGTCGAAATTTTTGAGACTCCTCTAATTGCTCCAGTTATTAATGGTTCGCCGTATGTATGTCATGGAGATAGTGCGCATTTAAATGTAACCTCTAGCACAACCATTACTTCTTATGTGTGGAATACAGGAGATACCACAAGTACAATTAGTACCCAACCTTTAATGGATACTATTTACATAGTAACGGTAAGCAATGGAATTTGTTTTGAAGAAGATAGTTTTTCCTTAGAAGTAAAGCCATTACCTACTGTTTTAACCATCACAGAAGATAGCATTTGTGTGGGAGGTTTAGCCACGATTAAAGCGTTTACAGATAATGGTATTTATTTTATATGGAGTACAGGAGATACCACCCAAACCATAATGGTTCCAACGGGCTTAGATCCTGAGCCTACGTATGGAGTTACTGTTACAGATACCTTTGGTTGTAAAAATGATACTGTTTCAGATGTTACTACTATTTTATATTTTCCAATTGCTGAAGCAAATTTTGATACTTCTAGAAACTCTATTTTTCAAAATGAATTCTTCTTTTATGATTCAAGTAAAATTGATGTAATAAAATGGAATTGGGATTTTGGAGATGGAAACCATTCAGAATTATTTAATCCAAAGAACTCTTATGTAACTCCAGGAACATATGATGTAACGCTCATTGTTGAGAATAAATACGGTTGTAAAGACACAGCAACTAAACAAATAGTGGTTAATCAATCTATTATAATCCCTAATATTTTTAGCCCAAATGGGGATGGATATAATGATTTCTTTACTATTCCAACAACGGATGCCAATCTACAATACGAATTGGTTATTTTAAACCGATGGGGTCAAGAACTTTTTAGAACGACCGACCAACGCATTGTTTGGAATGGAAGAACTTTATCGGGTGATGAAGTTCCGGAAGGAACCTATATGTTTTACTTTACATCTAAAGGCATAACAGAGCACAAGTTAGCCGGTACAGTTACCCTGGTTAGATAATAAAGGAAAAACTTTAAATGTTTAGATTTTTAAAATCTAAACCATCAAAAGTACCTGAAGACATCATTAAAACAACCTCATTTATATGGGGTTGTTTTTCTAAAAAGTCTCTTAAAGCTAAAGATTCATTGAAAATCATTAAATCATCATGCTGAAAACAGGTTTTTATATAGTCGGCCTCTAAAGGAGGTAACTTCTTATGTTCTACCACTTTGGGGCTAAAGTATAAAATTTTGATATCCGCTTTTTCCATACTTAGTTTGTACTGCGGAATAAAATCTTTATTTAAACTGCTAAAGGTGTGTAATTCGAGGCAGGCGATGAGTTTTTTGCTAGGATACTGCTCTTTTACAGCATCAATGGTAGCTTTTACTTTGGAAGGAGCATGTGCAAAATCGCGATATAAAATAGAATGTGCTGTTTTTTTTACCAATTCAAGTCTTTTTGCAGCTCCGGTAAAGGATTGTATGGCTTCGTAAAAAGCTTCATCTTTTACACCTAAGGCATCGCAAACTAATTTGGCGGCCTGCATATTTGCAGCATTGTGTTTGCCGAATACAGGTACTGGATACGTTTTGGTTGCGGTTTTTAAAGATAAAACTTCGTTTTCAATAAAATACGGATGTGCTTTGTAAGGAATTTTCTTTCCCTTAAAAGAAGATTCTTCAACAATTTTTTTCAAAACGGGGTCTTCTTCGAAATAGATTAAAATTCCGTTGTTATCCATTTTTTCAATCAAATCTTTAAAAGCTTGACAGTACACGTCAAAGGTTTTAAAAACGTTCATGTGGTCCCACGCAATGCCGCTTATGATGGTAATATGGGGGTAATAATGTAAAAACTTAGGTGTTAAATCAATAGGAGAAGTAAGGTATTCATCCCCTTCAAATACGGCAATGGTATTTTTATCATCTACATTGGCCATGGTTTCAAAGCCCTCTATTTGCGACCCTACTAGGTAATTACATGAAATTCGGTTCGAT
>CAYOHR010000003.1:0-31951 GCA_964403835.1 uncultured Flavobacteriales bacterium | reverse complement strand
CATGCAAAATCATACTGGTAATACTTGTTTTACCATGACTTCCGGCAATAACAACGCGGTTATTGTTTTTGCATTGCTCATACATATACCCAGGAAAGGAAAATATTTTTATTCCTAATTCTTGTGCCTTTAAAAGTTCAGGATTGTCTTTTCGAGCATGCATTCCAAGAATAATACCATCTAATTTTTGGGTAATTTTTTCAGGGAACCAACCGTCTTTTTCTGGCAACAAACCAGCTTCTTTTAATCGGGTTTTAGAAGGTTCAAAAAACTCATCATCTGAACCACTTATCTCAAATCCTTTTTTAACAAGAGCTAAAGCCAAATTGTGCATTACACTGCCACCAATTGCAATAAAATGTAATCTCATTTTTTATTCTTTTCTTTTTTCTTAGCAAAGCTAAAGATACTTCTGACTAATTCAGAAAGTGAATCAAAATCTTTTTTTACGATAATACCTACGCCTTGTGTATATCTTGAGTTACTTGCATCAATAATACTATTATCATTGGCTTTATTATATGCTTTTAAGGATGTTTTTCCGGTTTTACTTAATTTGTACTCCACAAAAACGTCGCCGGCAATGCTAGTGTTGGTTTGTTGGGTTTCATTTAATGTGTTAGGGTTGTTACCAACAGCACCCACATTTCCTTCTATACCTAAGCGGTTGTTAAATAACTGGGTGGATAAACCTACATGTAATTCTTCTGCTGATGTTTTATCACCGGGCCTATAATTTACCCCTACATCGACCTCTTTACTAATTTTAGAAAACCAGTTACTTAACTGATTTGATAATAATTCGGACGAACTTTTAGCGCCAGCACTTGTTACGCCTCCACGTGCATAGGTATTGTTTTCGGCGGGTAAAAATTTACCCAATACTAAAAGAGAGAAAAATTGCCTTCGAATTTCGTCGGGACTATTCATTAAACTATTAAATTCGCTTTTAATAGGATCGTTGTCGCTAATAGTGGGTAATTCAACTATAAATTCGACTGTTGGTTTTAGTAATTCATCGCTTAAATGTATTCGACAATCAACCGGAACTCTTTTTTTATTTGCGGTGTTGGTAGAATCAGTGCCAGAGAACTCTGCCAATGAAGTTCTTAACTTATAAATGGCATTAATATCAACATATGCTTTGTATGGGTCTCCATTCCAAGTTATACTGCTTCCATTAGAAATTTGAAATTTTTTGTTTAATAAATTTTCAAATGTAAAAAGGTAGTCTCCTTTTTCAATAATATAGTTTCCAAACATTTGAAACTTGCCTGACGAATTGATGAGCATTTTTATTTCACCATTTCCAACCGTTTTTATAATATCACCTAGTTTTTCATCAAATATTATTTGGAGTTTAGCATCGCTATTTACGGTTAAATTTAAATCTAAATCTAGGTTGTTTTCTTTTTTAATGGGATGTATAGGAGCCTTTTTTTCATCTGCTTTCATTGGTTTTTTAAAAACAATAAAATCTCCTTGTGCAATTTCTGTTGGGTTACTTAATGGAATATTAATTTCGGTGCCTTTTCCGGACTCCCCGGTAACCTCAATTTTTGTTTTGTTTCCATGTCCGCTAATACCTATTAATGAGTTTTTAGCATAGGCTTTTCCATAAAATGAAGAATTATCTCTTTCGGTCGTATTTAAACAGAAAAATGGTTTTTGAGTACGAATGGAAATATCATAATTTAAGTTTTTAAAATTTTTATGTATTACAGTACCATTTGCTTTTGCTTCTACTTTATTTTCATCATACACTTTTAAATTATTAAAGCTTATTAACTCGGGGTCAATTTGTATTTTTTGATCATATATGTAATAGTGGGTGTTTAAAAAATTCACTAAAAATTGCATGGTGTCAATGTTTAGCTCTCCTTTTAATATGGGCTCGGCAGGCTCTCCGGTTAATTTAATTTGAAGAGACCCATCTCCTTTAAATTGGGAACATATTCCTTCTGCAAAGGCATCTAGAAGTTGGAAATTGATGGGGGCAATTTTGATATCGAAATCTAAGGATGATTTATTTTTTAATGAATAATATCCCTTTACATCAATGTTGTTATGATCTGTTTCGTTTTTTGCAAATGCATCTAAATAAACGGAGGCTCTTTCTTCATCCCAATGGCATTTTAGATTTGTTTTTCCTAATAAAAAATCATTTACCTCTAATTCGTTTATTATAAGATCGGTTTGAGGTTTAAAGTCCTTTCCCTTTAAATACATATTAAAGGGGCCGTTTACAAAGCCATTTAGCTTTATGTTTTGTGAATATAAGTAAGGATTTATAAAAGTTAAATCAAAATCTTTTAGTGTGGAGTTAATTTGAATAAAATCTTTATATACTAGGCTAGCAATTAAATATTGATTGTTATGAGATAGTTTTAAATAAGGAATGGTTATTTGAAAAGAATCGAGTCGGCAACTTAAACCTGCTTCTAACCTCCAAAGAGTATCTTTTACTGATACAATAGAGCTGGGCGAAAGACTTATTTTGTAGCAACGGCTGCTATCAAAACTAATAATTCCATCAATATCTACTTTTAATCCCAAACTTGTATCAGAAGATGATTTTAAAACGAAATTCATAAGCTTATTGCCGCTTATGGTTTCTAAAGAAAAGTTATTGTTTATATTTTTTTTGTCTTTTTCGATCGTGGCTACAAATAATTTAGAGTTTAAATCTCTGTTTTTTTCATTTATTAAGATGGTTGTATTTTTAAAGTCTAAATTTTGATATGAAAAAGAAGGAATATCTCCATATATGTTTAAGTAGCTATTTGCATCGGCATAAATTAATTCGCCGCGCATTGTGGTGGGTTTTAAAATTTGAATATCCGGGAAGAAAAAGGCGGTAACCTCTTTTGTATTATTTGTTTGCAATTTAAATTCGAAATTTTGACGATTGTGGTTTAAAGAGGGCTCATTTTTGAATGATGATTCAATAATTTCAACGAAATCGTGTGATAGGGTTGCTTCATTTAATTGGCCATGGAGCCAAAAACTGAAAGGGTCACAGGTTAAGATTATTTCACGATTTAACGAATCAATGTATTTGTTAGAGAAATTTAATTCTTTCATTTCAATCGGGTTTTTTCGGGCATCGACCATATTGGTTTTTAATAATTGGACAGTGCCTTCCCATTGTTGATGTTTATTTTGTTCAAAATCAAATGTTCCTTTGGTAGTTAATTCTAAGCCAGGATATGTTTTTAATAAGCCAACGGATTCTATATCAAGTTTACTTATATCCACCTCGCCTTTTAATTTAGGTCGCATGTTAAGCCAGCTGATTTCACCTTTATACAATATATCTGCATGCGCATCATTTAAATTGACTTCTCCAACAAAATTATTATTTGATAAATTTCCTTCTATTTGCATTTGTTGATAGGTGTAATTATAAATTTGGGCACTATCTATAGTAGCTTTTACATGGGTTAACATGTTAGAATGAGTGATTTTTGATGAAAAAGTCGCATTTAGTTTAATGTTTGCTAAAAGACTTTCTACATCTAATATTTTCCCTACATCTAATTTTTTAGAGGAAATGCTTCCTTGTACACTCATGGTATCTGTTAAAATACCCTGTAAATTGGATTGAACTAACAATTCTCCTTGATCAGTTGTTAAAACGCCTTTAAAACTTCCTTTTGCTTTCTTTTTTTCAAGGTTACCAACAAAGTTTATGTGGTTTAAATTTTTTATTTGTTGCGGGATTTCAATTTTTGTATGAGCAGTATCAGTAAGTACATTGTTTATAAAGCCTACTAAATTTTCTAATTCATTTTTATTTGTTTGGCATTTAATGATTTTTACTTTTCCATTTGCATCTTTAAACGAGGCGGAATCTTTTTGAATTAATTGTATCCAGCCGTTTAAATTCACTTCTGTCATTAATCCATATGTAATAAAAGAATTGTTGAATTGAATTTTATTTCGGAAACTAGAAAAATTTCCTTCTAAATGAACAGGACCAAATAAACTGGCTGTTTTATTAGAAAGCCAAGGTTTTATATCATTATAGCTAATGCTACTTTTATTTATATCTGCAATAATATTGGGGATGATATATTTGGGATCTTTTGAAATATGTATAAGGGGAATGTCAAGCTTTGAAAAACTGGTATTGGCAATTAGTTTTTCTAAAAGAATACTGTCTTTGGTAAGCAATAAGGAAGCACTTAATTGGCTAATATTATTATAGTTACTTTTTAGCCTTAAATAATCAATATTAACTGCAATTTTTGGCTCGGTTATTTCTAAATCTTCAATTTCAAAAAAGATCTCTGTAATATGAATGGGAGCTGATATAGTATCATTTTCATCAGTGAAATGCACATGTAAATTTTCGGCTTTTATTTCATCTAAAAAAACAGCACTAGCTGCAGAGGTATCTTTAGGATCGCCTTTAAATTGATCTAAAATGGTTTGGTAATTATAAACCAATTCATTTTTGTATTTAATTATGTTTAAATCAGCATTTTCTAATTCTATTTCTTCGACTTTAAATACTTTAAAATTGTAGATATAATAGGGTAGGTTTAAATATAAGCGTTCGGCATACAGTAAGGTATCTTGTTTTTGATCTTCAATAATTACCTTTTGCAGCTCAATTTTTGAAAAATATTTAATATTTACATAGTCAATAGATACGTTTGTCCCCAATTTTTTTGAGAGAACATTTGTAGCTAATTTAACCACTTGGGTTTGAACATAAGGTATTTGTAAGGCAGCCGTTAAAATAAAGGAAAGAATAAGCAGGAAGACAAAAATCTTCAAAATAATTTTTAGAATTTTTTTAAGTCCTGGCATTTCTTAATTATAAAATATCAAATAAAGAATTTACTTTAAAAGGTATTGAGCTAGTAAAGCCTTCGGCAAAAGTAGTACCAATTATTCGGCCAAAGTCTCTGGATCGAGCTTCTACAAAAGGTAAAAAATCTTCTCGGGCAATGGGAGTAAGAGGTTCAGATGAATCTTTTTGATGAAATTGTGATGAAAATGCTTTTATGGCCTCCATTTTTATATCCATAAACCCGGTAATATCTATTACCAAATTAGGTTTAATATAATGATCTTGGATATAATGCAGGACTAAGGAAGGTCTCCATGCTTCCTGTTCGGTTCCGGCATGATTTGTGGTTATTTTTATTAAGCCTGATAAAAAGCAGCTTCGGGCAATTAATTGGGCAGCCCTGCCATGGTCTGGATGCCTGTCTTCTATCGCGTTGCATAAAACAATTTCAGGTTTATACAACCGTATTTTTTCTATAATTTTTATGAGGTTTTCTTCGGTTTCATCAACAAAACCATCCTTCATAAAAAGGTTTTCGCGGACAGAAACTTTTAAGATTTTGGCTGCTGCTTGGGCTTCAATCATTCTTAAATCTTTATTTCCTCGGGTGCCCAGTTCGCCCTGTGTTAAATCAATAATGCCTGCTTTTTTGCCTAAGACTATATGTTTAGCTAAGGTTCCTGAGCAGCCTAATTCAACATCGTCCGGATGAACCCCAAATGCTAAAATATCTAATTTCATTCTATATCTTTGTAAAAAAAATCTTATACAAATATACGCTTGATTAATCAGCTACACCATATCCAGACTTTAATTATTAAAGAGTTTAAGACTGAATTCCGAAATCGGAACAGTTTGCTTTCATCTTTGGTGTTTATTGTGTGTACCAGTTTTATTACGTATTTGTTGACTCAGAATCAGCTTTCGGCGCTTACATGGAGTGTGTTTTTTTGGATTATTAATTTGTTTACATCGTTTAATTTGAGTCAAAATTCATTTGCCAGTGAAAGCCAAGGAAACTTATTATATTCATACACCTTATTTTCACCCACTAGTTATGCTGTTTCAAAAATTGTTTTTCAATCGGCTTCCCTTTCGCTTTTAAGCATTATAAGCTTAGTAATTTGGTCTTTTTTAGGCATTCAAATCGATCATATTTGGTCCTGGATTTTACTTTTGGTGATGAATAGTGTTATTATTTCAAGTATTTTATCTATTACTTCTTTTATGAGTAACAAAATTTCGGGAAATTTTTCGGTTATTGCTATTTTAAGCTTACCCATTTTAATGCCCGATTTATTGATTATTTCTAAGATTAGTAAAAGCCTAATTCAGGATGTGCCATGGGTCGTTTATTCAAAATATTTTTATTCTGAAAGTTTGTTAATGATTATTTCTCTCGCTTTATCATTGGTTTTATTTCCTTACCTTTGGAAGGAGTAAAAACATGAATTCTTTTATTAAAAATACAGGCTGGAAAGTAGTTGGCATCCTTTTACTTGTTTATTCTTTTTATGCTGGTTTAACCTCTGCCGTTCCACGTTTACCTATTTTAAACGAGTCAATCCGAAATTTATATTTTCATGTACCCATGTGGTTTGGAATGATTGCTTTACTCACCATTTCTTTGGTGTATAGCATCCTATATTTATCAACCGAAAAAAAAGAATATGATTTAATGGCGTATGCCATGATTTTAGTGGCTACATTTATGGGCATTGCCGGTATTGTAACCGGATCGGTTTGGGCACGTTTTACCTGGGGTATTTCAGCAAAAGTTTGGTGGGTAAATGATCCAAAATTGAATGGGGCAGCTATAGGCATGCTTGTTTTATTTGCGTATTTTATTTTGCGGAATTTTAGCATGAATGAAAATTTAAAAATGAAATTTAGCGCCGTATATAACATTATTGGATATGTTATGCAATTGGTTTTTTTATTTGTGTTACCTCGCATGACAGCTTCTTTGCACCCAGGCAATGGAGGTAACCCTGGGTTTAATACCTATGATTTAGATCATGGCATGCGTATGATTTTTTATCCTGCCGTTATTGGGTGGATTATAATTGGAATTTGGATAGCAACCTTAGTTTATCGAATTCAAAAAATAGAATATAAATTAGCCGAACATGAATCGTTTACAGACTCTATCTAAAAAAACATTTTTACTGTTTTTATTGTTATTTACAAGTATGCTTTCGTTTGCTCAAGAAGACGTTGAAATGGCTGATAAATTTGTGGCAGATGGCAAAATATATGTTGTTTTGGCTGTTGTTGGGGTTATTTTAGGCATCCTATTTTTTGGCTTATTTCGTTTAGATCGAAATATTAAAAAAATAGAAAAGCAATTAACATCAAAGAATATTTAAGCCATGAAAAAAATACATATTGTATTAATTTTATTAATAGCGGTTTCTATTGCCGCTTTAATAGTAACTATTTCTGATTCAAGTACTTACGCTTCTTTTTCTGAGGCTTTTCAAACAGAAGGAAGAGAGTTTCATGTAGTTGGTAAATTGGATAGGGAAGCAGAAACTACTTACAATCCAGAAGTTGATGCCAATCGCTTTGAATTTTATATGGTTGATGCACAGGGAATGAAAAAGAAAGTAATTTTAGAACAACCAAAACCACAAGATTTTGATAAATCAGAACAAATTGTGGTTATTGGAGAAGCCAAAGGCGATGCCTTTTTAGCCCATGATATTTTGATGAAATGCCCATCAAAATACAATAACGGAAATCCTCTGGATAAAGGATAATTTTGAGTTATGAGGGATGAATTATAAGTTATAAGTTGGATTAATTCCTTATTGCTTTCAAATTACCAATCAACTTGTAGCATCCTTTTCAAATGAACTTGTTTTATTGATATAAACGCAACAACTCATCCCACATAACCCATAACTCATAACTATTTCTGCTTATTCCAAGCTCTTAAACCGAAGCAAAGTCCTACGGATAAGCGTACTTCATTTAAATTGTTATTCTGTTTAAGATCAACCAATTTATTTTGATTATAGGTTGCGTTTACATACAGGTTTATCCAATCCGTCATAAAATAATTAAACCCGGTGCTTGCATAAATAGTTGGATTAAGGTACGTTGAAGTATGATTCACATATTTTATTATATTAAAACCTTGATAAAGGCCAATATAAGGATCGAACCGGCTATTTGTGAAATGATACAATGCTCCAAAATAGGCACTATGGTTATATTTTAAAAAAGGAGTTTTTGATTGTGAACCAACATACAAAATAGATCCGCCAATAAAGGAGATTTTATTTTCGGCATACACCTCTAAAAAGCTATTCATAGATATATTCATGAGTCCTTTATGAGCAAGCATCCAGGATGGGGCAATAGTAGTAGATACCCTGATTAATCCTTTTTTGGAATAAGCTACATCATCTTGCCCCTGTGCCGCTGAAAATGTCACTAAGCCAAGAATAATCAAACAAACCTTCTTTGCGGTTTCTAAAACTACATTTCTAACAGAAAAATTTATTCTTACCATAAATTTGCGATTTTATAGTTAATACTTAATGTAGTTAATAAATGGCCTTCTAAGCTTCCTCCATGCGTATGTTCTTTTTCAAAGGTAACAATGCCATTTGCTTCCTCAACATGAACGTGTCGACCCAAATGAATCATGTATTGAGTTGCCAATGAAATATCGAAACGGGGCGATATATTAAAATGCGTACCAATACCACTTTGTATGGCAGAACTCACTCTATTGGCATGCGTAGAATTATCTTGTGCTCTATAGTTTGCAAAATCAAAGCAATGTCCAATCAGAAAATAAGGTTTCACTAGCTGTATTTCTTCTGGCGCTTTTACAAATGGATAAATCATAACAGACCAACCTATATGAGCTGTATTTCGGTATGCTAAAGAACCAACCGGGGTTTTAAAAAAGTCAGCAAACCACTCCGTATTTAAGTTTTTATTTAATTGAAGTCGAATTTGTCCGCCAGCACCAATCCCCGGGTTATTAGCGCCACCCCCATCTTCATCAAACATACTAATAGTACTGCGTGTACCTAAGCTTAATAGTCCTTTATCATGCAGGTTTTTTTGTGCTGTTAATGATCCGGTTAAAAGGATCAATGAAAGGCAGGTTATCCCATTCATTATCAGTAAAATATATTTATTTTTTAACATAGCGATATGTTTATGATGTAAAAACGAAATTAACAAAATTTTATTGCATATACTTTAGTGAATGACGAATGTTTGTTTTTATTTATTGAACGCTTAGTAATAATGAGTAGGTGAAAAAATTTTCTTCTAATGAATCCTTTTTTATGGATGCTATTACCAATTAGCAGGGTATATTCATAATATTATTTGTTTAACAATTTTTTAGCGATTATTTATAGATATTTGCAATTATTAACAGTTTTACAAGCAAATTATGTCAGATAAAATCGAAAAAGTACAGTGTTTAATTATTGGAAGTGGACCTGCCGGATATACGGCTGCAATATATGCTGCCCGAGCCGATTTAAAACCCGTTTTATATCAGGGTATGGAGCCGGGTGGACAACTTATGTTAACCACTGAGGTAGATAATTTTCCGGGATACCCAGATGGAGTACATGGTGCACAAATGATGATTGATTTGCAAAAACAAGCCGAACGTTTTAAAACAGATGTACGAAACGGATGGGTTACCAAAGTGGATTTTTCATCTACCCCGCATAAAGTATGGATTGGCGAAGAAAACAAAGAAATACATGCCGATGCAGTTATTATATCAACCGGAGCTTCTGCTAAATGGTTGGGTTTAGAATCAGAAAGGAGATTGAGAGATATTGGTGGCGGAGTTTCTGCTTGTGCTGTTTGTGATGGTTTTTTCTTTCGCGGAATGGATGTAGCCATTGTTGGTGGCGGTGATACAGCTTGCGAAGAAGCCACATATTTAGCTAAATTATGCAAAAAAGTATATATGATTGTTCGTAAAGATACCTTTCGAGCCTCTAAAGCAATGCAACACCGGGTAATGGCAACACCCAATATAGAAGTATTATTTAATACAGAAACATTGGAGATTTTAGGCGCTGAAAAAGTAGAGGGCGCCCGACTCAAAAACATATTAACCCAAGAAGAAAGAAAGGTTGAAATTAGCGGTTTTTTTGCGGCTATTGGACATAAACCCAATACCGATATTTTTAAGCCTTTTATTAATATGGACGAAGTAGGATATATTCAGGTAGCGGTTCCGGGAACCTCAAAAACCAATGTGCCAGGGGTATTTGTTGCTGGAGATGCAGCCGATAAAATGTACCGACAAGCCATTACTGCAGCCGGAACAGGTTGTATGGCAGCCTTAGACGCTGAACGTTATTTAGCAGAGAAAGGAATTCATTAAAAAAGTTAAAAGTGAAAAAAATACAATTTTGAAAAAAGTAATAGACAAAGTAGCCGAGTTTCATGATGCTTTTAAAATAGAGAACAATCATGTACCACAGATTTTAGAAAATGAGGCTGATTATTTGCTTCGGTATAAACTGATGCGGGAAGAAAATGAGGAGTATTTAGAAGCCTGTCAAAATAAAAACTTAACTGAAATTGCGGATGCCTTAGGCGATCAATTGTATATTTTATGCGGAACTTTGTTGCGACACGGCTTACAACATAAAATAGAAGAAGTTTTTGCTGAAATTCACCGCAGTAATATGTCTAAATTGGACGAAAACGGCAATCCAATCTATCGGGAAGATGGTAAGGTAATGAAAAGTGAAAAATATTTTAGACCAGATATTAATAAAATTTTAGAATTATAATATAACGAAGGGTATTTCATTTTATTACCTTTGTTAATAAAGTATTTTAGATCATTATGGGAAGAATTTTTGAAACCCGAAAACATAAAATGTTTGCCAGATATAGCAAAATGGCTAAAACATTTACTCGTCTTGGAAAAGAGATTGCTATGGCGGCCAAAAAAGATGGCCCCGATCCCGATACTAATTCGCGGTTGCGCATTTTAATTCAGAATGCAAAAGCAGCCAATATGCCAAAATCTACTATCGATTCGGCTATTCAACGTGCAGTAAGCAAAGACATGAAAGACTATGAGGAAATGGTGTATGAAGGTTATGCCCCATATGCTGTTGCCGTTGTTGTAGAAACTGCCACTGATAATACTACCCGAACCGTTGCCAATGTGCGTGCTATTTTTAATAAATGCAATGGAGCTTTAGGTAAATCAGGATCTTTAGATTTTATTTTTGACCGAAAAGGAATTTTTGAAGTAGATATTGCTGGAAAAAATATTGAAGATTTAGAATTAGAACTCATCGATCACGGTTTAGAAGAAATTGAGGAAGCAGAAGGGAAAACCTTTATATATACTGCTTTTGTCGATTTTGGAAAAATGCAAAAAGCTTTGGAAGAAATGGGGGTAACCGTTATTTCTGCTGAAAAAGAACGCATTCCGAATAGTTTTGTAGAAGTAACAGAAGAACAAAAAGCCGAAGTACAAAAAATGATTGATAAACTAGAGGAAGATGATGATGTACAGCAGGTTTTTCATAATATGAAAGAATAGATGTTAGATTGTCAGATATTAGATTATTAGACTGTTAGATAAAATATTCAATTTCAACTCATCCCACATAACCCATAACTCATACCTATGTTAAAACCTTTCAACCTTAAAAAATGGATCGATGAAAATCGACATTTATTAAAACCACCTGTGGGTAATAAGGTAGTATATCAAGATTCAGAGTTTATTATTATGGTAGTAGGTGGCCCAAATTCACGTAAAGACTATCATTACAATGAAGGGGAAGAGTTTTTTTACCAGTTAGAAGGGAATATTACTGTAAAGGTACAAGAAGATGGTAAAGCCATAGAAATGAATATTAATGAAGGAGATGTGTTTTTATTACCTTCCCGTGTACCGCATTCACCTATAAGAACTGCTGGTTCTATTGGTTTAGTGATAGAAACAACCAAAAAAGAAGGTGAAAAAGACGGTTTATTATGGTTTTGCGAAAAATGCAATCATAAATTGTACGAAGAATATTTTCCCTTAACCAGCATTGAAAAAGATTTTTTACCTGTATTTAAAAAATTTTACTCATCGCTTGAGTTACGAACTTGTAAAAAATGCGGCCATGTGATGGAAGCAGATGAGCGCTATGTTTAAGGTTTGGAAGAACTCTTTTTAATAATAAATAAGATTTGAATACTCCACAAAAGGCTTACACAAAAGGCAATCCAATAAATTTTAAGGATAATTTGATCAAAAAAAGCACTCATTTTTCGACTTATTTCACTTTTTACAAAGTCCCAATCCGCTAAATTAAATTGTGAAATAGTATATCGAGCCAGTTTTTTTTGCTCCGAATCATTCAGGTTTGTTATTTGTTTCTCATTAATTTTTTGATTCATAACTTCAATCCCAAAGCGTATTAATTTTTGAGAAATAAAATTACCTGTTCTAATTTTCAAATTTTCGAATTTAGTTGCGCCATCTAATGGTAACATAAACTCCCTTGCAAACTGAACTTTTAGAGCAGAAATATCGCTCGCCCCATTTATTTCGCTCGAATCTTGACTTAAAAAATATTGAAACGCCGGATAAACAATGCGTAACATCGAATTAAAAGTAGTTTCACTTTCGTGCACGGCAAATTCTTTGGTAGACTTAACAAGAGAATAAGAAACAAAGACTATTGGAATGCCTATCCCTAATTGAATATAGAGCAAGCTCAGTAATAGCTTATTTTTGCCGGTTTTGTGCTTTTTTAAGCCAAGGTTTATTAGGAAAATAACAAGGATAGAAAACAGAAAACTAAAAAACAAAGCGTAAGAAAATTTGGGAATTAAATATTCAAAAGAAGCATCCGTAATTTCTGCGATTTTTCGTGTACTTATTTCGAAAAAATAGGTCATGTATAATGCAAGATAATAATTATTACGCCGATTTATTAAAATAGTTTATAAAAGTGTTCTTTTTATGGTTTATTTTTGGTTTCAATGATTAAGGCTCAACAAATATTTAAAAATTACGGTGAAGTAGAAGTCCTGAAAGGCGTTAGCTTAGAAATAAAACAGGGAGAAATCATTTCTATTGTAGGTGCTTCAGGAGCCGGCAAAACGACCTTACTTCAAATTTTAGGCACGCTGGATAAAAAAGATAAAGGCGAACTGTTATTTGATCAAGTAAATACCGATCAGTTAAACGACCGTGAACTATCGAGCTTTAGGAATAAAAGCATTGGCTTTATATTTCAATTTCACCAGTTGTTGCCCGAATTTACCGCTTTAGAAAATGTTTGTTTACCTGGCTTAATAGCCAATCGACCTCAAAAAGAAATAGAAGAATACGCTAAAGAATTGTTAGATTTATTAGGCGTTTATCACCGTGCCGAGCATAAACCCATGCAATTATCCGGTGGTGAACAACAAAGAGTAGCTGCTGCCCGCGCTCTTATTAATAAACCAATGATTATTTTGGGCGATGAACCATCGGGTAACCTCGATTCAAAAAATGCACATGAATTACACGAGCTTTTTTTTAAATTGAGAGAAAAATACAACCAAACCTTTGTTATTGTTACTCATAACGAACAATTAGCCAATATGGCCGATCGAAAATTGATCATGAAAGATGGGGTTATGGTTAATTGATAAGGGATAATTGAAAATGGATAATGATGATTTTAAATGAGTGATGAGTTATTTCTTTCGGAACAAGAACTTCATGATTTTTTAGAAAATCGCTATCAAACCTATCATAATTCTTCATTTATAGAATCGGACCCTATTAGCATTCCGCATTTATTTAGTAAAAAAGAAGATATTGAAGTCATTGGCTTTATTGTGGCCACTATTGCCTGGGGGCAGCGGAAAACCATTATTCAAAACGGACATACCTTGGTAAATCAAATGGATCAGCACCCTTATGATTTTGTGATGAACGCATCTGTAAAAGAAATAAATGCCCTAAAAGGATTTAAACACCGTACTTTTCAGTTTGATGATTTAAAACATTTTATTTTAGCACTTCGCAATATATATCAAAACCATGGCGGAATGGAAGCGGTTTTTTCTGTGCATACCGATCCACTAAATAGAATACTGCATTTTCGAAAAATATTTTTTGAGGTGGATCATTTACCCAGAACAGAAAAACACGTATCTAACCCTTCAAAAGGAGCATCAGCCAAAAGAATTAATATGTTTTTACGTTGGATGGTAAGAACTAACCAGGCCGGGGTCGATTTTGGTTTATGGAAAAACATACAAACCAATTCACTATTATGTCCTTTAGATGTTCATACAGCCAATGTTTCGCGCAAACTGGGGTTATTAAAAAGAACTCAAAATGATTGGCAGGCAGTAGAAGAATTAACTCAGCGCTTACAAAAAATGGATGCGCACGACCCGGTCAAATATGATTTTGCCCTGTTTGGGCTGGGCGTGTTTGAGAAGTTTTAAAGCAAGGCAGATTTTTATCTTATTAAAAGGTATCTTTGACAAACAAAAAAAAGACCTTGATATTTACTGATTTTCATTTCGAACCAAGCTTACAAGAAGGCCTCGATGCGATGGGTTTCGAAAAACCTACTCCTATACAAGAACAAGCAATTCCGTTTATTTTAAATAATAAAGATTTAATTGCTTGCGCCCAAACCGGTACAGGTAAAACTGCAGCTTATGTTTTGCCTATTTTAAATATGATTGCGAAAGCAAATTCGAATCATATAAGTGCATTAATTGTTGTACCAACAAGAGAATTGGCTTTGCAAATAGATCAGGTTATACAAGGGTTTTCGTACTTTACTTCGACCAGTTCTATTGCTATATATGGCGGAGGAGATGGCATTAGTTTCGAAAATGAGAAAAAAGCTTTAAAAACTGGAGCTAATATTATAATTGCAACCCCAGGCCGTTTAATTGGACACTTAAATATGGGGTATGTAAAACTCGATCATTTGCAACATTTTATTTTAGATGAAGCCGATCGAATGCTTGATATGGGATTTGTGGATGATATATTAAAAATAGCAGCTCATCTTCCTAAACAAAAACAAACCTTGATGTTTTCGGCTACCATGCCCCCTAAAATAAGATCGCTAGCTTCCCGGTTATTGGTTAACTCAGAACAAATTAATATAGCGATTTCAAAACCAGCTGAAGGAATTGATCAGGGAGCTTATTTAGTATACGATACACAAAAGAACAATTTGATTAAAAAGATACTCGAAGGAAAAGAAAAAGAATTGCGCAGTGTGATTATCTTTTTGTCTACGAAACAAACCGTAAAAGAGTTAGGTCGCGAATTACAAAAAGCAGGCATGCAAGCAAAAGCAATTCATTCGGACTTAGAACAAAATGAACGAGAAGAAGTTTTGCAAGGCTTTCGAAGTAAAAAAACGCAAATATTAGTATCGACAGATGTTTTATCACGCGGAATTGACATTGAAGATATTAGCATGGTCATTAATTATGATGTGCCGGGTGATGCCGAAGATTATATACACAGAATTGGGCGAACTGCCCGAGCTGCTTCAAAAGGAATTGCGCTTACGTTTATTAATGAGTATGATCAATCAAAGTTTTTACAAATTGAAAGGTTGATTGGTAAGGAAATTAAAAAAATACCGCTCCCTATTGAATTGGGAGAAGGACCTTTATATACACCTGAAGTAAAACGCAAGAAAAAATTTGTACAGAACAAACGCAATTTTAGGAGGTAATAGTTTTACTAAATAGCAATTTATTTGATTTACTATTTACACTTCAAACGATATAATTTCTGGAGAAGCCGAAAGCAATAAAACGAGCTGTTGATGCTTGTTTTGACCTCCCGAAATGATAAAAGTGTAATGAAGATTGTTATCGATTTTACTTAATTTAACCTGTTTCGAGTTCAAACTACATTCTTCAATAAATTTTTGGACAAGTAAAAAAGAAGTGGGCTGATTTTTGATAGCAATTTTATAATATTTTTCTGCATTTCTATTACCAATAAGAGATTGTAGTCCCGAAAAACCCAATAAAATAATTAATACAGCCATTAATGCTAAAAGCGCAAAAGCATATTGACCTCCACCTATAGCCATGCCAATAGCAGCACTAATCCATATAGTTGCTGCCGTGGTTAAGCCAGAAACATTAAGGCCTTCCCTAAAAATAGCGCCTGCACCTAAAAAACCCACGCCTACTACAATATTGCCTAATACGTGAAAATCTTTATTATCTGTTAATTCTTTTGATAACATGGTAAATAAAGTAGCTCCAATAGTTACTAAGGTAATGGTTCGGAAACCTGCATTTTTGCTTTTGTATTCACGTTCAGCACCAATAATAGAACCTGCCGCTAAAGAAGCAAAAATTTTTATAATGTCTTCGTTAAATATATCAATCGAAACCATTGTTTTATTTTATTAAAGGTATACGATGTTTTGAAAAATAGGTTGTTTTTTTATGCTTTAAAGGCAATGCCAGCATAAATAAAAAAGGCCTTACATTGTCTGCAAGGCCTTTTTTAGTGGTCACGAAGGGAGTCGAACCCCCAACCTTCTGATTCGTAGTCAGATGCTCTATCCAGTTGAGCTACGAGACCGTTTAAGTTGCAAATATACGGATTAATTGATAATTGACAATGGATAATTGACAATGGGTAATTATTGTTAAACTTGGATTATATTAATTTTTAACGATTTATTTTTTTATTGGCATGTATTATATTTATTCTTCATTGTCAATTATCAATTAATCATTATCCATTATTTAGTTATCTTCGTTAAAATTTATTTTTATGACCCCTTTATTAATTATACTAGCTATTACCGTTGTTTTTCTTTTTAATTGTTTTGTAACCATACAACAAGGAAATATTGGGGTTGTTACTGTTTTTGGAAAATTTAAAAGAATTATGCATCCGGGTTTAAATATGAAAATTCCGTTTATTGAAATAGTATCTAAAAGAATATCCATTCAAAATAGATCGGTTGAGCTTGAGTTTCAGGCAATTACAATTGATCAGGCCAATGTTTATTTTAAAGCCATGTTGTTATACTCTGTTTTAAACCAAGATCAAAATACCATTGTAAACGTGGCCTTTAAATTTGTGAACCAAGAAAACTTTATGCAGGCACTGGTACGAACCATTGAAGGATCCATCAGAGGGTTTGTTGCAACTAAAAAACAAGCCGATATTTTAGGTTTAAGAAAAGACATTACAGAATATGTAAAAGAACAAATAGATATTACCCTTGAAGGATGGGGATACCATTTACAAGACCTTCAATTAAACGATATAACTTTTGATGAAGATATTATGCGATCGATGTCGAAAGTAGTGGCATCAAACAATTTAAAAGCCGCGGCAGAAAACGAAGGTCAAGCTTTATTAATTACCAGAACCAAAGGCGCTGAAGCCGAAGGAAATGCCATTAAAATATCGGCACAGGCCGAAAAAGAGGCTGCTCAATTGCGTGGACAAGGCGTTGCATTATTTCGTCAGGAAGTAGCCAGAGGGATGACCGAAGCCGCCAAAGAAATGAAACAAGTAGATTTAGATACTTCGGTTATATTATTTACCATGTGGACAGAAGCTATTAAGCATTTTGCCGAAAACGGGCAAGGCAACGTTATTTTCTTAGATGGATCAACCGATGGTATGCAAAAAACCATGACTCAGTTAATGGGTTTAAATAAAGTGTCTGATGCTGCTAAAGGAGATACTATTAAATAGATATCTCCATTTTTAAGAAGATGCTTTTGGTATCCTTTTTCGATCTCGTTTATCAATATAATTTAAAACAGCATCTTTGGAGGTAAGCCAGTTTCTGCCCTCTTTAAAAGCATCAATTTTACCTTGCCTTGCTAATAAGCTAATATACTCTTGACCGTACGGAACATCAGGTTCATTGGCAATATCCGTAATAGATTGATAATCTTCGTAGGTATTGGTTAAATTACTTAAATAAATATCTAAGGAGCGTTCTACGGCCTGTAATACCAATAATAAGAGCTTAGAATAATCACCGCTGTTGGCTTTATTAAGCGCATCATAATATTTTTTTCGATCATTTTTTAAGATAATAGCCGGCGGAAAACCTTCTTTCATCAATAAAAGATTAAATATTAAACGCACGGTTCTTCCATTGCCATCAAAGAAAGGGTGAACCCAAACAAAACGATGATGGAAAATAGTAGCTTTAACAATAGGATTTAGCTTATTTTGCTTATCATGAACCCAATTTATTAACTCTTCCATAAAAGGGTTTACTTTTAAAGCATTGGGCGGCATAAAATTAGCACCGGCTATACGAACCCCGGAATTACGATACCTGCCTGCAAATTCTTTTTCAATTTTGTGCAGCACCAAAGCATGTGCCTTTAAAATATCTTTTTCAGTTAAGATGTATTTAGGCGATATCAGGCTTTCAATAAATTCAATGGCTTCTTGGTGGTTAACTGCTTCAAAATGCTCATGTAAAGATTTGCCTTTAATGGTAAAACCCTCTTCAATAACCATTTTGGTTTCTTGTAAGGTTAACGTATTACCCTCAATACTATTGGAATTATAGGTCCATTCAAGGGTTAAGCTTTCTTTAATTTTTTGAATAGCATAGCTAGGTAAGGGCCTAAGGGCATCTAATTTTAGTTTTTTTTCTTGAATTCGATGGAGGTGTTTTTCTAAACCTTCAAATTCAAACACAAAGTTTTTCCATTCCATACCACAAATATACATTTTTTTAATATCGTATAAAATATTTTTTACATATATCCGATATTAAAATATTTTATACAATAAATAAATGAAATTATTATTTGTACATATTTGCGTGAAGGATTGGAGTGAAAAGCCCGCCTGCCGGACAGGTAGGCTCATTTTACTTCTGCGAAGCCCTATAATAATTCATAGCTTCAGGTAAAAAGGCTTCAATATCTTTTATTCTAGTAGCATGACTTGGGTGTGTACTTAAAAATTCAGGCATAGAAGCACCGCCTGTTTTATCCATACGTTTCCAAAAATCGATAGCTGCAGTGGGGTTATAGCCGGCAATGGCCATAAAAACCAGGCCTAATTTATCTGCCTCTGATTCGTGTGTGCGCGAATATTTTAAAATGCCTAAGGCAGAGGTGGCTCCGTAACTAAGCATAAATATATCGCGTGTTTCTTTTGGTTTGTTTGATAAGGCTACTTCTAAGCCAATACCACCCATTACCACCATTAATTGTTGACTCATTCGTTCATTTCCATGGCGTGCAATGGCATGCGCAATTTCGTGCCCCATAACCACAGCCAGGCCTTCTTCGGTTTGGCTGGTGGGTAATAAGCCTGTATAAACAACCACTTTTCCGCCGGGCATACACCAAGCATTCACAATATTTTCTTGCACTAAATTAAACTCCCATTTATACCCTTTAATTTTTTTTTCTAATCCCTCATCTTTCATGTATTTTGTAACCGCATTTTGAATTCTTTGGCCCACTCTTTTTACCATTTGGGTATTGGGATCAGACTCGGGCACTGTTCTATTCTGAGATAAAAATTCACGATAGTTGGTTAAACTCATGCTCAGCATCATACTTTCGGGTAATAATTCCAACTGTCTCCTGCCTGAAATAGGTACTTTAGCACAAGAAATGGCAAAAAAAGTAAATAAGAGGAGAATTATTTTTGATTTCATAGTTTAAATAGCATTAACTGTTTTTATTCTGATTTCCGGCGTTCATCATATTCAATGCTGCAATTGCTATGCCATTTTTTGGAAATTCTTTTAATACTGCCTGGTAATATTCTGTTGCTTTTTGTCCATTTCCTATTTGAGCGTGGTAAAAAGCCACATTGCACATACCCATTTCTTTATAAGTATATTTTGAGGAGCTTAAAACGGTGATAAAACGATAGGTATCTACCCACTTATTTTTTGAGAAATAGCTGACACTTTTCTCAAAAAGAGGAATTGCATCTGCAAAATGTTGTTCGCGAACTAGTTTTATACCCGCCCGATGATCTTTTGCAACCAGGTTTCTAAGGCTATAAAATAGGGCTAAATATAGCAATGCACCCCACATAAAGGGCTCTTTTACATTAAATAAGTGTAATATGTACACTAAAAGTGCCATAATACAAAGCTGCGGGATAAAAGAAAACCAGGCTATAAACCTAATAATAGGTACGTTGGAAGTCATTTAATAATTTAGCTTAAGCTTACTGTTAAGCCTTTTGCTTTTAGCTTGGTATAAGTTGGCAATAAAACATCTTTACTGCCTGATTTTAAATTGTATTCGCCTTTAAAATGAACAATGGTAGCGCATTGTTCCGCTTGCAAAGAATCAAACTTGCAAATGTTTACCAGGCAGTCAATCACGTGTTCAAACGTATTAAAATCATCGTTATGTAAAATAAGTAAATATTTAGATGTGGTGGTTTCATTTCTTTCTAACTCAAGTGGCTTTAGTTGTGTCATAATTTTCAGTTATTAAGTTTATGAAGTTTGTTATTCTGATATTGAAATTACAAAAGATTTGAATGGGTAGTTACTATTTATTTCATTTTTAACTTTTTCGGCCTCTTGCTGAGTATTAAAACTTCCAGCACTATATATATATAGTCCTTTGTCTTTTTTTGAAATAATGGGGTATTTCTCTCCAATTTTTATATAGTTTTCAACTTCGTCTACCGGTATTTGATCGGAATAAGCGCCTATTTGAACCGTATAAATGGTTGATCCGTTCGGCGTATTTCCGTTTGTAGAAGGGGAGGAGGCTTTAATGCTTGATTTATCCTGTAATAAACCTTTCGCTTCTTCAATGGTAACTCTTTGTCCATCTTTATAGGCAGTAATAAAAGCATCTTTTATGCCAATATCCACCATTAAATTTTTATTGGCATTAGCTTGTTCTATCTCTGTAAATAAACCGGTTGTGTACCTAGATAAGCCGGATGGCAATTTATCGACATATAATGGATTAATACCTGAAAGGGTTTTGGATTTAGGTGTGTTTTTATACACCCCTACCTGCACCGTATAATGAACTCCTTTTATTTGATCCCAGGTATTGGAAACAATAGCTAACCCATCTTCTTCATTAGGTTGATTAGTAGTATTTTGGGTAGAAGAAGCGGATACAGACGCTATTGTTTGGGGTGATTGCGCTTGATTTATAGGAACTCGTTTTCCGTTTAAATACGCCACCACAAAGGCATCTTTATATCCCATATTTCGTATTAGGTTTCGCACTCCGCTTGCATTGTCCAATTCTTTAAAATTACCGGCCATATATCGGGTAAACCCATTGTTAGCGGTTTCTCCTACAATAGGTTTAAATCCTTTAAATACATCTTGCGGAATTGGGTTTTTAAAGGCTCCAATTTGTACTTTATAAATTAATCCATCGGGCATAGGAGCGTTTACAGGAATTGGGTTTTCTTTACTGTAGGCTGATTCTTGGTTTTCTTCAAAAATGGTAAATTCATCATTTGTTGTCTCGCTGGCTATTTGCGTACTATCAACCAGTGGTTTTGCAGTATCAACAATTATTACAGGTTGTTCAACGTTTCCTTGTCTCATAGCAGCTAGGTTTCTTCTAAAATCGTCATCTTTAGTTAGTACTAATTGAGCATTTTTTAAAGCTAAACCTTCCGCTTTTATTTTTTGATCATTGCCTTGTTTTTCAATTTCTTCAATCTCACTTTGTAATTGCTGTGCTTCCAGGGTTATGACCTCAGCTTGTTTTATTTTTTTTGCTTTTTCTTCATCATTTGGTTCTTGATTGGCTTCGTTCATTAAAACAATGGCTCTGTCGTTTAAATCATTGGCCAGTTTTCTTTTTTCGTTTGCTTGTTTATAATAGTCTGCAGAAGCTTTTTGATATGTTTTATATTCGGTTTCGGTTTGTTGAAATTCTTGATAACTTGGGTCGGCTAGTAGGGTTTCTACTTCTGCTTGTTTTAACTCTTTGCTAGTAAGCGGAGTAGTTTTAGCATTATCAGAGCTTTGCAAAAGAGCAAGGGCAACTTTATCTGTGGCAACCGCATTCATATTTGTTTCTTCGTCTTTTAAAATTTGAATTTCGTGTTTTTTAGCGTCAATATTTCTATTTAAACTGGCAATTTCTGTTTCAACTGGTTTTCTCTTTTTCTTCTTTTTAATTTTTGCCAGTTCTTCTGTTTTCATATCTCTATTGCTTTCCAAGGTGCTCAATTCTTCTTGTTTGGCGCTAATAATGGCTTGGTATTCATTATTTGGGTTAGGCTTATCAAATAATTGAACAACGGATGTTTCTTTTATTTTAGAAGTATGGTTTGATATTTCTGACAGGGCTTTTACTTCACTTTCTTTGTTTAATGCTTTAACTAAAGTGGCATCGGCTTCGGCTTGTTTTGCAGCTTTTTTCTTTTTGCCTTTGGTATTGGCAACTTCTCCATTCTGTTTTTGATATGTTTGATTGAGGGTCTCATTTTCTTTTTGGAGAGAATCTATTTTTTGTGTGTTGCTTGCAATAAGCGCGTTTGTACTGGTTTCATTAAAGTAATTGATTGAATTGGTTTCGGGGATATACGCATCGTTTGAAGGGGCTATTTTTGTTGGTGTAGCAAAGGCTTGTTTATTTACATTTTCGCTTCTATTTTGAGCAATATTTTCACTCACTGTTTGTTGTTTAATGTATGCGTTGTAAGCTTCATTTTTCTTTAATTTTACTTCTTTTAATTGAGTTAAAGATTTAATGGTGTTTGTATTGGCAGAATCACTTTGCAACTGCGTAATTTTTTCATCAATAAAGGTTATTTCTTTTTCATTTAATGCTTGTAAGTAATTAATTTTTTCGATATCATTTATACTGCTATCGGCGGCAGGTTGTAAAGCTTCATAATCGCGTAATGCTTGATATGTGTTCTGATTTTGACTGGATATATCTGAAAGTACATTTTCTTCCTGTTGATGCATGTTTTCAATAGAAGCACTTAAGTTTTCAGCAGGTTTTGATGAGGAAGGCGTACTTTGAGTTTGGGGGGTATTTTGAACAGTAATGGTAGATTTTGCTTGGGCATCAGCCATTAATTTTTCTTTTTCTTCTTTTAAGGCTTCTAATTGTTTAATTTGAATTAATAATTGCTCTTTTTTTACATCCTGATCGGGCAGGGTAGAAGCGGTGTGTATTTTATACACGATGTCATCGTTTATTTTGTTTATCCATTGGTCATACAGATCCATTTTTGTTTTTTGTTTCTCCACTTCAGGCTTATCCGATTTGTCTAATTCGGCAATGGAGTTTTCAAAAGCAGGGTTGTAATTTTCTTTTGGAAGAGAGTCCGTAGATAATGAAACCGGATTAAAAGTTAGATTTTGCAACGTATCTTTTTTATCACTTGCCTCAGGAGAAACTGGTTTTATTTCCTGTGCACTAACAATATTCACTTTATTTATAGTATCAGGGGCACTGGCCACTTCTGTTTTAAGAGGAGCTAAAGCTAGAGAGGCTTCTGTATTTTTTTGCTTATTGTAATTTTGTTTAAACTGAAGGGTTTGAAGTTTTTGTTTTAAACTAACGGATAGCGATTCGCTTTCTTTTAATTCGGCCTCCAAGCCTGTTTTTTGAGAAACTAAGCCTGCTTTATCATCTTTTTTAGCTTTTTTAATTTCTTGATCTAATTTTATTATTTCCTCTTTTAAATAATCTTTCTCGGCATTTACTGCGACTAATTCTTTTTCTGTTTTATCAATTTGTTTATCGGTTGTTTTTATATCATCATGATATAAATTAGTTAGTACTTCATCAATTGTGCGCTGTGCGGTTACATCACTTTTTTGTGCTTTTAAATCTTTTAATATAGCTTCATTTTGGCTAGGATTGGCATTGTATTGATTGGCATTACTTGATAAAGTTTCTGCTTCTTTTTGGTAATCATCTGCTTTTGTTATCATTTTATCCGTCAGCTCTTTGTTTTGTACAGCGTCTTTTAATTGCGAGCTAACCATTAATTCATTGGCTTTTTGTTTTAATAATTTAGCTAACATCAATTTATTTTCGGCTTCTGAATTTGCCCATGTTACAATTTCGGGGTTAGCTGTAATAGGCGCATCTACTTTAACTTCGGGGGCTTCTTCTTTCGCTGAAACCTCTAACTTCTCCATTTGTTTTAAGAGCGATGTTTGCGCTGTTTCATTTTGAATAGGAATAGGTTTGTCAAACTTATTTACAATTTTTAAATTTTCTTCGGTGCCTATTTTTTCTAGTACAATTTCTTGTTCAAACCCAACTGATGTTGTTTGTTTTGGAACAGTTACTATGCCTGAATGTACGGATTTGGAGCTATCCGCATCTACTAAAAAGGAATATTTATTACCACTGGGTACAGGGATGTAATAATTTCCGGTCGAATCTGCTTTAAACACGCCAACAACTTGATCGGTAGAGGTGTTTTTTACCGTAATTTCGGGGTTTGTAGCAAAGGGAGATGAAAACTTGCCTTGTAATACAACCGTATTAACTGGGCTACGAGAGGTTTTTACTTTATAAACAGCCACATTCCCATAGGTTGATTCGCGTGTGGATGCAAATAAAGCAACATCGCCTTCTGGATTTGTAATAAACATATAATCATCGCCAGGTGAGTTAATAGCAAAATCAAGATTTTGAGGAGAAGACCATTTTTTTATTCCTTCATCAAATTCTGATTTAAAAATATCGTACCCGCCCATGCTG
Source organism: uncultured Flavobacteriales bacterium (assembly GCA_964403835.1). Taxonomy (GTDB): domain Bacteria; phylum Bacteroidota; class Bacteroidia; order Flavobacteriales_G; family JALEGO01; genus CAYOHR01. The sequence goes on along the minus strand of CAYOHR010000003.1, from coordinate 7,452 downwards.
TTGTGACCTTTTGAGGCAAAATATAGGGTTTTTCCATCGGGAGTCAGAAAAGGAAATTCTTCATCAAATTCAGTATTTATAGGTGTTCCCAGATTGGTTGGGGTAGCAAATTCTCCTTTTTCATTTTTAGTCATGGAATAAATTTCTTTTCCTTTAGAACCATCTTCGCCATAACTTGAATAAAACACAGTGTTGCTTCCCGGGTTAGAGAAAAAAACAGTTTCCTCATTTAAGGCTTTATCCTTTTTTGATTTAAATTCTTCTGGTTTTCGCAATAATTTTCCGCTAATACCTGCTAAATTGTATCCTTTATAAAAATCTTCAAGTGCTAATTGTTTTTTCTCTAAAACTTGAATATCTGTTACTTTTTGCAATAATTTTTTCCCGTTTTCGCACATTTCAACTTCTCGTTTAACGGGTAATTTGCCTCTTTTTCGGCCGGTGGTTTCATATAGTTTATAATACTTAATAGCTTCGGCAAAACGATAATTTATATGGTATGCTTTTGCTAGGTAGTAATACAAATCAGGCATTTTATTGCCTAATTTTTTAGCAGCTGATTCCAGATAAAATAATGGAGCTTCTTTATCTTTTTCGGTAAATAATTTACATGCCCCAATTTTATAGGTATATTCTGGGTCTTTAAAATTGCTATATAGCTGTGTGTATAAAGGAAGAGCATCGAAATAATTTTCGCTTTCAAAAAGAGCATCGGCTTTCTTTTTTAATTCAATTTCCGAAAATTGCTCTTGACAAAAAGCAATTCTCCCATTAAAAAAGAATAAAATAAATACTAAATATTTTAAGTATATAGGTTTAATCATCTTTGTCTTTTCCTTTTCGTTTTTTTCCTTCTTCTGCTTCTTCTGTAGCTTCTGAAGACTTAAATTTCCTTAAAAAATCGTTTCGTTTTTTAGGCGAACCTAGTTGAAAAGCGTAGGTTTTACCTTTATCATATTTTAATTTTCTTTTATCAGATTTGGTATCTTTTATAATTTTATTAAAATCTTCTTTGGATGAAAGAACATACATAATATCTCTAGTATAGTTAAAGAAATACCACTGACTATCATCTAATTCTAAATTAATAGTTAAAATGTCACCACTTCGTTTTTTAACAATTTCTATTTGTCCTTCAACATATTTATTAATTTCTGATTTATAAATATTTCCAACGCCAATTTTTCCGAACGATTGGAAAGACCTTGTAATAGGGTTCCACCTAAATTTTACATCATTAATAAATAAAGCTTTGTTCAACTCATCTGGGAAGCGCTTATATTCACCATATAAATTCAGTTGAGAAATAAGTTTATCCCCGGTTTCTTTGCCTACATATTCTTGCAAACCGCGTTCAAAAACATCTCGATCAAAATTAACGCCTTCTAAACCATCAAATTTTCGAATTTGTTTTGCCATATTATCCATGGCGCTATTTTCCATAAAGAAATCAAATAAAATCATGGCGTCAACAATAGTACTATCATTGGTTGGGAAGTAATTCACATTTCCCACTGGATTCATGCTTGCCGCTCCAAAATCAACCCCTAAATTCATTTTACCTTCGGCATACATTTTACAGGTTGAAGTATTTAAACTAACATAATTTCCAGGGAGTGAAATCTCATTTATCTTTGGAAGATTAGATATTTTATAAGTAGATTCTTTTTTATCGAAGTATAAATACCCGGCTGAGTGAACCATTTCAACATCTGAATATTTTTTAGCAGCACCAATAAACCTTGGATAAATATGGGCCGAATCATTTTTGATCATAATGCTTGACACAATGGGGTTTTTCTCATCATTTCTTAAGATAGAATCGATGGGGATATAAATATCTTCAGGTTCAATTTCTCCTTTAAACCTAAACCAACTTCTTGGAATCATTTCACAATTATGGGCTAAACGGCCATTTCCGTCAAATGTTAGGTTTTTCTGACTGGCATTTAAAATTACATCTCCTTTATATTCATAATTTGGACTTAACGTAAAATTGTCAGTTACAGCAACGGTTCCTTTAGCAACAGTTTGCCGAGAAGAATCCACATGAATATCAGCAAAATAAAGGGATTGTGATTTTTTATTTTCGTCTTTATAATCATAATAGCCTGATCCTCCGTATTTATATCGGCCTCCAATATTTAAGGTAGCATTATAAATTTTATGATATTTATTGGTGCTATTAGCTAAAATTTGGGCATTTTTAAGCGTTTCCATTTCGGCTGCTTTTCTAATCACTACTTTTTCAGAATCAGGATAGATCAAAGCATCGGCCACGTTAATATATTTAACCTGGCGGGCAGTTATAATGTGGTTTTTAGTGTCATAACGCGCTGCATTTGAATAGAAACGCAAAGAGTCTTGTTGTGGATGGGTAGAAATAAACTCGGATCCTTCTAACTGAACGCCTTGTTGTTCATCTTTAACTTTGGTTGTGGCAGAAAGCTCGATATCTTCTGATTCCATATACCAGGTAAATTTATCCATAAAGGCAATATATTGATTCATAGGGAATTCAACAAAACTACCTCCTCCATTGGCTATAAATTCTCCTTTTCGTTGTTTAAAGTCGATGTGAGCCTTTACATTGTTTGTTGCAAAAGAAAGCACATCGGTTTGAGCGGCATCTTCTGCTGTTTTTAGCCTAAATTCGGCGGTGTCTGCATCAAATTCGGTAAACTTAAATTTTAATAAATTAGACTCAATTTCAGCTTTTTGGAAAGCAACCATTCCGTTTCCGGTTAAGCCACCAGGTTTGTTGGTTAAGGTTCCAAAAAACCTTGAACCATCATACATAGCAATAGGTTTGTCGGTATGAGATACGTTCATAAAATCTTTGTAAGGTTCCCAATGTATTTTTACATCTTTACCAGAAACAGGCGGTAATTCAATGCCGCTCATACGCTCTTCAATATCATAATGCTGCGCAATGGTATTCATCGAATCTGGAAAAAACATATAGTCTTTTGATTCTATGGTGGAAGTTATATAGGTCAGAATTCCGTCTCCTCTTAAACCCCGGTTACTTAAATTGATTTCATTGGTGTAATTTCCTTTTCCTTTATATGTAGGGAAACCTTCTGTGGGCGTTTTGCGACTAAAACCCAAAGATAAATCACTCATTAAAGTAAGTTGTTCATCAAAAACAGGGAAAATATCTGAAGATGAAAACGAACCATCAAAATTAAGCGAAGCAGATGGAAAATTATCTAAACTATCAAATTCAAACGGTTTAATTTGAAAATAAAATTTATCGCGATTATAAACACCATTAAATATTTTTTTTGCATCGTAATACACATATGAATTTCCGAACGATTTAAAGACCGGGTATTTTGCAATACTTTTTACACCCGATTTATTTCCGGGATTATCAATTAATAACTCGCCGTTGATATGTTCAATGGTTGATTTTACCATACTTTCTATTTCATAGCCGCGCTCATCTTTTTCTCCTACCATTACATATACCCTTGCCGAGTCGGTGTTAGGCATATTAATTTTGAATTTTTCATATTCAAATAAATACTCTTTCCCAAAATACTCAAACCCACCGGCATTTACCACTCCACTAAAAACAAAATCTCTGTTTTTTCTTAATACAATTTTTTTGTCGGTTGGATATACAAAAACCCTTTGTGAATCAGATAATAATACTGTTTCAACACCTTCCATTCGAACTTCATTATTCAAAAGATTTAAAATGGCATTTATTTTACCATCTTTTGCACTTGAATTAAATTGAATAACATCGTAATCTTCTTTTTTGGCATTAGAATATACATAATGCGTAAGCTTATCTTTAATGGTGATGACATCTTTGCTTAAATCATATTCTAAAAAACCCAGAGTTGAAAGTTTTAATAAAGCTATTTTGGCGGATGTTTCTGAAACGCCCATGGCCTTTGTTAACTGAGCAAGGGTAAGTGTTTTTGCATTGTCGTTTTTTCTTGAGCAATTAATGATAATGGAAAGTGGGTGACGATCATCAATTCCCATAATTTTATCAAATTTTACTTGCTGATAATAATCTTTGGATTCTAACAGCGCCTCGCTGATTACGGTTCCTTCTAAGGGTCCAAAAGTTACGCTAGGCTCATCGAGTTTCCATTTTATTTGTTCAAAATACATATCTACCTGGTGGTAGGTATTAAAAAAAGGGGTCTTGCTTAATCCTTCTTCTGTCCGAATGATAGAGAGGCTTCTGTCCTTAATCCGAAGATTTAAATCGACGTTTGGATGTGAGATAGAATCATCTTCTAAAAACATTTTAAATTTCACATCTTTTGAAATAATTTTGTCGGGTCGGATGGTATATGCTTTGGCTGCTGTTATAATAAAAGGTTTATTTTTTTTATAAAAAATCAATAAGGCATCTTCTGTTTCATCACCCGAGCCAATAAATTTAGATCCCTTTTGTGTAAAACCCCCATCGTAGTCAACATCTTGAACAATATTGGTAATTTTTATTCTTTTATCGTAAGAAACCACTTGTGGGTAAGAGGCATTTTCAGGTGTAGCATTGGCTAATATTTTTTCGGTTAGTTTTCCTAAAATGGGTTTGTTGAAGTAAAATGAATTGTGAAAAATAACAGAATCCGCCTCATAATCAGATCCTTTAGTATCTATTACATATTTTTTTAGCTCAGCAAAAACTTGTTTATCATCAAACCCGGCTCTTTTCCAATCAACCATACCTTTTTTACCTTCCCAGCGGTCTTCGGTCGGGAAGTAGATGCCCGATGTATTATGAATAATAGCGCTGTCTCCTTTGGAATAGCATTTTAGAGTAAGAGATGGAAATACCAAAAAGGGTTTATCAGAAAACTCGAAAGAGTAATTTTTGGCATCAACCACCCATTTAGTGGTATTTGATTTAAAAATGGCATTTTCTTCAAAAAATGAGCTAGAAAATTCAAGGTAACCCTGTAATTCTTTTATGTTTTTACCGCTCATTAGTTTTTCTAAGTTGCTTTCCCAGGCTTCTAAACTTTGTCTATCTTGATTTCCTTTGGTAAAACCAATCAATGTGGTTAGGTAGCTTTTAAAAAAGGGCAGGGCATTTAGCTTTTTCTTAAGCATAAAATTAGCTGTTTTGTATATGTTTTTTCTTTCAGCTTCACTAAATTTTCCACCATACCAAACCAACTCAAATTCATTCATAATGTCTTTCCCAATTTTATTATCTGCATTTCTCATAAAATCTTCCATTTCTTGGTAAAACTTTACCGAATCTTCAGAAAAATGAGTTATTTTATTTTCTTGAGAAAATAATGCATGCGTTATCAAGAGAAGACAACCCACTAAAAAAATATGTTTTACTTTTTTGAAAAACTTAAGCATGCCCATTTATTAATTGTTTTTTGTTTAAGAAATTCAAACCCTTCATCTATTGAATCGCCTTTGTAGGCGTTTATAACATCTTCTATATCTTCTTCATAAAATCCACTTAAAATAAGAATCCCATTTTTTGATAAAAGGTTTTTATAATATTCAAAATACTGAATATTAATGTTTTTTGTGATGTTTGATAAAATAATGTCGTATTCTTTTAATTCAATGCTATTTATATCGCCTTGATGGATATTTAAATCTGTATTTTTAGAGAAATTTTTATCAAAATTTTCTATGGTATTTTCAATGGACCAATCATCAATATCAATGGCTTCAATGCTTTTTGCGCCTAACATTTTAGCAAAAATTCCGAGTACACCGGTTCCACATCCTACATCTAAAACGTTTTTTTTAATAAAATCGTATTCGTTCATCATTTCAATCATTCCTTGTGTGGTTCCATGATGTCCGGTGCCAAAAGACATTTTTGGATCAATGAGAATTTTGTGTTTAAATGAGTTAAAATTTTGAGTATGAAAACTGGCGTGAATAACACAAATATCTTGGATAGAGATAGGTGAAAAATTTTCTTCCCATTTTTTATTCCAATTTTCTTGTGCTATTTCCTGATGCTTCCATTCAATAGTAGCTTCTGAATTAGTTTCGGAAATTATTTTTTCAATGCTATTGGCTTCAAATAAGTGTACTTGTATGTATCCCTGCAAAAGATCATCTTGTTCAGTAAAGCTCTCAAAGCCCAATTCACCTAAATAAGCGGTGAGAATTTCGGCATAAGGTTGAACCGGATTTATTTTAAAGGTACATTCAATATATTTCATGCCGTAATTGTTTCAGCTATGTCAATAATACGGTTAAAACTTTCGCTGGTTAAAGATGCGCCGCCTATTAATAAACCATCGACCCCTTGGGTTGATAAAAGCTCATGCGCATTATCTGGTTTAGAGCTTCCCCCATATAATACGGGAATATTTTTTAAATGAAGTTTGTCTGAACAAATTTGTTTAATCATGGCATGTACTTCTGCTATTTGCTCTTTACTTGCGTTTAAGCCGGTGCCAATAGCCCACACAGGCTCATAGGCTAAAATTAAATTGGTTAAGGAACCCTTTACATTTTGTAAGGTATTTATTAATTGATTTTCAAGTACAGTTTTATACGTTTTGTTTTCACGTTCTTGCAAGGTTTCTCCAATACAATAAATGGGAATAAGTTCATTTTCAATAGCTTGGGTGATTTTTTGAGCTAATTCTTCATCGCGTTCATGAAAAAACTGTCGGCGTTCCGAATGACCTACCAACACATATTCACATTGAATATCTTTGATCATGCCTGCAGAAATTTCTCCGGTATAAGCTCCTTCTGCAAAAGAAGAACAGTTTTGTGCCCCTGTATAAATAGCGGAATTTTGATCTTTTAAAAAAACATTAAACGAGTTTAAATAAATATAGGGAGGGAAAATAATAACGGTATTTTGATGAGTTTTTCGGGCTAAATGCCCGTGCACCTGCTCCATAAGAAGAAAAGCTTCCTTCTTGCGTTTATCCATTTTCCAATTACCGGCAATTATTTTTGGCATATTTTTATTTATACAAAAATAGATATATTTTTTAACCTGTGGAAACCTTCTTACATGTATGCATTTTAAGTCCTCCAAGATGCCTTGTTCAGGAGCCAATATCAATAGTTTTTATAAAAAGAATTTTTGCTTCTCTTTATTATTTTTAAGTTTGTGATTATGATTTCAAATATTACCAAGGCCCATCTTAATTACGGATCTATTATTGGTTTAATACTTTACGGTTTATTCAATCTTTATCTATATACCTTTGATATTAATCCTTTAGGCAATATTAAATGGCTTAGTGTTATTGTGCAGTATACTATTCTGTTTATTTTTTTAAAAAAAATTAAGCTTGAGTTTTTAAAAGACACGCCTACTTTTAAATTTATTTTTAGATCAGCCATGCTCATAGTTTTATATTATGCAACTTTATTCGGTGGTTTAGTATATTTACACGGTATTTTTTTAGATTCTCTTGCGTAAGATAATATACATTAGTAACATTGGCATTGTTCATCTCTCCAACGATATAA
>CAYOHR010000002.1:112748-127298 GCA_964403835.1 uncultured Flavobacteriales bacterium | reverse complement strand
AAGTCACAAACTAAATAAATCTTAATTGTTTTTTAGATGTTTTATTTAATTCCTCATTTCGCGATTTGCGAAATGCGAAAGTGAATCCTCCTGGAATTTACTAGCTAATTACCTGACCTGTTATTAAATAAAAAACATTCTCTTATATCATTTGTTTAAAATCTTATTCTACGTAACTTTGTGCAAAATTTACACATTATGAGTTTATCCGATTTTTCAGGGCGACATTTAGGTTCTAATGCTGATCAAATAAAAGATATGTGCCAGGAAATAGGCGTTCAGTCTATCCAAGAATTAATTGACAAAACCATTCCTGCTAATATTCGATTAAAAGCGCCTTTAGATGTTACCGAGGCTTTGTCGGAATATGAATATGCACAACACATACAAGAAATTGCTTCAAAAAATAAAGTGTTTAAAACCTATATCGGACTAGGCTATCACAATACCATCACTCCCAATGTGATCAAACGAAATATTTTAGAAAATCCAGGATGGTACACGGCTTATACCCCTTACCAGGCGGAAATTTCTCAAGGTCGTTTAGAGTGTTTATTGAATTTTCAAACCGTTATTTCTGATTTTACCGGTTTGTCTATTGCTAACGCTTCTTTACTAGATGAATCAACGGCTGCTGCAGAAGGAATGAGCATGTTGTTCCATGCCCGATCAAAAGCGCAGGAAGACAGAAACGCCAATAAATTTTTTGTAGCCAGTCATTGTTTTCCCCAAAATATTGCAGTATTACAAACGCACGCAACCCCACTGGGCATTGAGCTGGTGATTGCTGATTATACTGAAAACCCACTAGACGATTCGTATTTTGGTGCTTTAATTCAATACCCGGATGCTACCGGAGAAGTTCATGACTTTAAAAATTGGGTTTCTGCTTTGCATGCCAAAGAAATAAAAGTAGTGGTTGCGGCTGATTTGATGAGTTTAGCTTTGTTAACGCCTCCCGGCGAATGGGGGGCAGATGTAGTGGTAGGAAATTCGCAACGTTTTGGTGTGCCGATGGGTTTTGGTGGTCCACACGCGGCATTTTTTGCTACACATGAAGAGTTTAAACGATTGTTACCCGGCAGAATTATTGGTGTTTCACAAGACAGAAGAGGGAATTCGGCCTTAAGAATGGCTTTACAAACCCGTGAGCAACACATTCGCAGAGATAAAGCAACATCCAATATTTGTACGGCTCAAGCATTATTAGCCATTATGGCCAGTATGTATGCGGTGTATCATGGTCCAAAAGGGGTTAAAGAAATTGCAGAAACCATCCACGAAAAAACAGGAAAATTATCTGCTGCTTTAAAAATGTTAGGCGTAAATATTATTAATAAATATGCTTTTGATACCTTATCTGTAGCCGCTTCTGAAGAGTTGATCAAAGGATTAAAAACAGCAGCTGAAGGCAAACAAATCAATTTTGGATACGAGAAAAACTATATCCGCATCAGCATCAATGAAACAACCTCTTGGGCTGATATTCAGGGGATTTTAGATGTATTTTCGATGGCTTTAAATAAAACAACCAAAGTAGATGCGGCAGATTCCTTATTACCTAATGGTTTAAAGAGAACTACCTCTTATTTAACGCATAAAATCTTCAATTCCTATCACACCGAAACGGAATTGATGCGTTATATCAAAAGATTAGAAAATAAAGATATTTCATTGACCCGTTCCATGATTTCCTTAGGATCTTGCACCATGAAGCTGAATGCGGCTTCTGAGCTATATCCTATTGGTATGGCTGCGTTTGCAAACATCCATCCCTTTGTGCCTGTTGATCAAATGCAGGGGTATAAAATCATTTTCGATTCTTTAGAGAATTGGTTGAGTAAAATTACCGGATTTGCAGGTGTTTCATTACAACCCAACTCAGGCGCACAAGGCGAATATACGGGTTTAATGGTTATTCGCGCATATCATTTATCGAGGGGAGATGTCCACCGAAACATTGCATTAATTCCTTCATCAGCACACGGAACCAACCCGGCTTCGGCTGTGGTAGCGGGTATGCAAGTGGTGGTAGTGAACTGTGATGAATTAGGAAACATTGATGTAAGCGATTTAAAGCTAAAAGCAGAAAAATACAAAGATTCGCTTTCCTGTTTAATGGTTACATATCCAAGCACCCATGGGGTTTTTGAAGAATCGATCATCGATATTACTAATATTATTCACCAATACGGCGGACAAGTATACATGGATGGAGCCAATATGAATGCGCAGGTTGGTTTAACCAGTCCGGGAAATATTGGCGCAGATGTGTGCCACTTAAATTTACATAAAACCTTTGCTATTCCGCATGGCGGTGGTGGCCCGGGAGTTGGACCAATTGGGGTTGCTAAACATTTAGTGCCTTTCTTGCCCTCGCATCCAGTGATAAAAACGGGTGGAGACCAGGCGATTTCAGCCGTTTCTGCTGCTCCCTGGGGAAGTGCCCTTATTTTATTGATTTCGTATGCATATATTAAAATGCTAGGTAGCGAAGGTATTACCGAAGCGACCAAAACAGCCATTTTTAATGCCAATTATATGAAAAACAAAATAGAGAAACATTATCCTATTTTGTATCAAGGAAAAAATAAAACAGTTGCCCACGAAATGATTGTGGATTGCCGCGAGTTTAAACGTGCTACAGGAGTAGAGGCAGGAGATATTGCGAAACGATTGATGGATTATGGTTTTCATGCACCTACGGTGTCTTTTCCGGTAGCAGGTACTTTGATGATAGAACCTACTGAGAGTGAGTCGAGAGAAGAGCTGGATCGCTTTTGCCAAGCCATGATTTCTATCCGAAAAGAAATTAAAGAAATTGAAGAAGGAAAATTTACTCCGCAGGATAACGTGGTTAAAAACGCTCCGCATACGGCTTTAGAGGTTACCGGGAACGATTGGAACCATGCTTACACCCGTGCTAAAGCGGCGTATCCATTGCATTGGATTGAAGAAAATAAATACTGGCCACCGGTTGCTTTAATTGACAATGCTTTTGGCGATCGCAATTTAATTTGCACCTGTCCAAGCATTGAAGAATACCAGATGGAAGAAGCTTAGTTTATTAATGGTTGATTAGAAAATAAATCCTGAGCGCAGACGAAGGATGGTTAATGATTAATGGATTACAGGAAATCGCTCTTGAATTTATAATGGACTGGTTTTAGGTGAATTTACGATGCTAAATACTCATTGAGTTCGGAAGCATCAATAAAAAGGGCAATGCCAGAGAATAATTTAAGTCAGGGTATTCCAGGCCTAATAAGCGGATGTTTTTATAATATGTTTGATGTTGCAGATAATAATTTTTTTCGCTCTGCATAAACCAAGCTTTGTCGCCTAACTTTTGTGCTAAGAACCATTTTTCAATTAAACGAGCGCTTCTTCCGTTACCATCATTCCAAGGGTGTATTTTTACGAACACCAAATGAATCATTGAAGCGAAAAAGAAAACCTCATTGATTGTTAGTTTCTCTTTTAACAATATTTCTATATCGTTATAAAGTTTTTCCATTTCTCCTTGTACATCTAGTGGAGCAGCGGCAACATACTCTATTTTTCCATCCGGCGTACTCACATACATATTTTGTGTCCGTATTTTCCCTTGTTGGTGAATGGCTACAATATGTTTACTCAATAATTTATGCACTTCTTCTATATTCTCCTTATTCATCAAATTGGTTTTGGCAAATGTGTAGGCATTATATAAATCGTCAATTTTTTTTGTGTAATCAGGTAAAAATTCAATGCCGAATTTTTTATGCTTGATATATGAATCCAATTCAATTTCTTCGCCTTCTATTTTGCTCGAAAAAACGGAGGATACCGAAGTATAAAAACTAAAACTGTCGGTAGATATTTCTGCATCCTTCAAATTATCAAATAATAAAGACAAGTCTTTATTTACTTGTAAATTGTATTGCTCCAGTATATTTGTTGATATGATTTTTAATTTTTCTTTCATCAAGTTAAACTTTGTTCCCGTTTTCAATTGGATGTTCAACTATCCAATTCATTCCAACCCTAAAATATTCCATATCGGAATATGGAATATTATAAATATTACATCTTCAAAAACTTCCTGCTGAGGGTTTTGTCCAATGTGGTAATTTGGATAATGTATAAGCCTGTTTGTATATTATTTGGCAAATCAATATGCGCATTATTACTTAGATGATTCACTGTTAGCAGAAGTCTTCCGGTTTGATCAAAAACCTGTGCATCATACTTTTTAAACGAAGATTTAATGGTTAAGCTGTTATCAGTTTCATTAGAAAAAACGTTGAATTCAGATGAATGTATATCGGCTTCTTCCATGCCCACTGGCATTTGGGCGGTAACATATAATTCGGTAGGGCCAACAATGCACGCATTTGCGCTGGTTTCATTGACGGTAATAAATCCGGAGGCTGTTCCCCACTGCACGGTTACTTGATTGGTGCCTTGTCCGGATAAAATGGTAACCCCCGAAGGAAAGTTCCAATAATAGCTGGAACCCGAATGAAATGGAACCGAATACACGAGGTTATTTTGCGAGTAATTAACGCTGATGGAGCCACTAATGGGATACGGATTTTGTATCAAACCAAAAAATTCAGCTGCCCAAAATGACGAATAAAAATCTTTATCATACGAATAGGAGTTAAACCCATACGTACCGCCCTGTTGAAAGCAAGTCCCCGGATCAACCGCAATGCCATGGGCCATACTGCTGACAACATAGGTTTGTACAACGGTGTTTCCGGATGTGTTGCGATATTGTTTCATTAAAACGTTGGCATTTCCATTAAAAGATGAATTTACGAGGTCTGCAGTTTGGTCGGCGCCATGTACATTAGTCCATTGTTTAATAATTTCTGTTACGTTGGTGGCACTTACCGTAAGGTCGGAAGAGCCATGAAAAACGGCAATTTTAGGATATGTGCCTGAAAAAGAAGGATTTTCATTTCGAACCAAATCTCCCCATTCTGCAGGGGTTTTAATAATATATCCACTCATGGCATACGAAGCCGAAATGGCGTCGGTAGCTGATTTATAGGGCGTTCCGGCCATGATGGCACCTGCTGAAAAAACTTCCGGATACGCTGCCAACATTACATTGGTTAAGCAGCCTCCGGCGGATAAACCTGTCACAAAAACTTTTGAATCATCAATGCTGTATTGATTTTTCATATAATCGACCATTTGTTTCACGGAAAGCGCTTCGCCTTGGTCTTTGCTGTTATTGGACGAAAGAAACCAGTTAAAACACAAATTAAAATTGTTGAGAAATGCTTGTTCGGCATGAACCACATAAAATTTATGATGATTGGATAAAGTGTCCCAGCCCGAATATAAATCATAATTAGCGGCGGTTTGGGTACATCCATGCAACACGACCACCAATGCAGCATTGGACGGGATATTTGCCGGCACATAGCGATACATCAACAAATCGCCGGGATTTGACCCAAACGAATTGACTTGTGCCCAGCCAACTTGTGAATATGAATGGGAATAAAAAAAAGTGAGGAGGATTAAAACCAGGTAATTTTTCATAGAAGATAAATATAGCGAAAATAGAAGAGAATATGCCGGTTTATATATCAAGTTAGCTTTTTATTAACGTAGTTGACTATGCTTAATATTTTCCTTTTATTTCTTTCATTCTCTTTCGTTCTTCTTCTGTTTGAACACTATATAGGAATGCATTGGTTGTTTCTAACCATTCAAATATTTCTTCAATACTTTTTTTTCGATGTTCGGCAATTTGCTCATCTGTAACAGTATAATGAAAGCCTTTGTTATAGTTTTCGGCTTTAGGAATTATTTTTTCCATAGAGGCTAATTTACAAAAAAATAGGTCATTAATGTTTAAAGTGCCTATTGCCGGTAGTAACCATGGGTATATTGTGTTGATTGCAATAATCAATGGATTCCTGGTCTTTAATAGATCCGCCAGGTTGTATTACGGCAGAAATTCCGGCTTCATGGGCAATTTGGACACAATCAGGGAACGGAAAAAACGCATCCGATGCCATCACCGCGCCCTTTAAATCAAATCCGAAAGCTTTGGCTTTATGAATGGCTTGTTTAAGTGCATCTACCCGCGATGTTTGGCCGGTTCCGCTTGCAATTAACTGGTTGTTTTTAACCAATACAATGGTGTTGGATTTGGTATGTTTACAAATGGTATTGGCAAACAGTAAATCGCTGATTTGCGGCTCTGTTGGCGTTGCTTTTGTCACTTCTTTCAGATCAGTTTTTATTTCGGTTTTTAAATCGGCTTGTTGAAATAATAAACCATTGAGGATGGTTCTGTAATTGGTATTTGGTAAAGCAGAGTCTTTTAACTGAAGCAATATCCTGTTTTTCTTTGTTTTAAGCACTTCTAATGCATCTTCATTAAAAGAAGGCGCCATTAATACTTCAAAGAATAAATCGTTTATTTTAAGGGCTGTTTCTTTGTCGATGGGTTTGTTTATTCCAATAATTCCTCCAAAAGCAGAAATAGGGTCCCCGGCCAGGGCATCATCCCAGGCTTGTAATACGGTATTCCGTTTAGCTATTCCGCAGGCATTATTGTGTTTTACGATGATTACTGTTGCCGGCCCTTCGAGCGCCTCAGGGACCTTGCCTAAATCTAACAGCAATTTTAGGGTGGCATCTACATCCAATAAATTATTAAAAGAAAGTTCTTTTCCGTGTAATTGCGTAAAAATTTGAGATAAATCGCCATAATACACCGCCTTTTGATGTGGATTTTCCCCATATCTTAAAGGATACATTTTTTCGATACTTTCTTTAAAATAGGGAGATTCATCATTTTTTGAAAAATAGTGATAAATCTGCGTGTCGTAATGACTTGATACATGAAAAGCTTCGGTGGCCAATCGTTTTCGGTCTTCTATAGTAGAAGTTCCGCCTGCTTTCAGCAATTGTAAAACGGTGGGATATTGTTTCATCGAAGAAACTAAAACCACATCTTTATAATTTTTAGCGCCGGCACGAATCAAAGAAATTCCTCCAATGTCAATTTTTTCAATCACATCTTCATGCGAGGCTCCTTTTTTCACGGTTTCTTCAAAGGGATATAGGTCCACAATGACTAAATCAAACGGAATAATGCCGAATTCAGTCATTTGTTCTTTATCGTGTGTATGATCGGTGCGGGCTAAAATACCCCCAAAAACCTTTGGGTGTAAGGTTTTTACTCTTCCTCCTAAAATAGAGGGATACCCGGTTAAGTCTTCTACTGCATGCACAGGAACGCCTAATTTTTTGATGAAATCTTGGGTTCCGCCGGTAGAGTATATTTTTACTTGAAGTTTATTTAACTCTTGAATAATTTCTGCTAAGCCATCTTTATGGAAAACGGAAATAAGGGCAGTTTTAATTTTTTTTGACATAATAGTTTATATTTCATGAGGAATTATTACACACCCCTAACCCCTCTCAAGAGGGGAATTTCTTAATAAAAGGACTCAGAGTTTAAGAATAATTATCTCTTTTATCTTTTTTCAAATCTTCTACAAATAATTTAATTTTTTGCTCATCCTCTTTTTTGCATACCAGTAAAACTTCATCGGTATCCACGACAATGTACCCCTCTAAACCGTGTAAAACAACCAGTTTTTCAGGATCCATGATGGATACAATGTTATCTTTTGATTCGTACATTTTTAAAGAGCGGGCCACAATGGCATTTTCTTCTTCGTCTTTTTGAAGATGTGTGTACAAAGAGCCCCAGGTACCTAAGTCAGACCAACCAAAGTCGGATAAAACAACGTATACATTGTCTGATTTTTCCATCACTCCGTAATCAATAGAAATACTTTTGCTTTCTTGATAAGCATGTGTAATAAATGTTTTTTCAGCTGGTGTATAATATACACTACTATCCGCCTCAAACAGTTGTGAAACGGAGGATAAATATTTTTCCAAGGCCGAAATAATACTGCCAACTGACCAAATAAAAATGCCCGAGTTCCAATAAAAATCTCCACTTTCTAAAAAAGTTTTCGCAATTTCTAAATCAGGTTTTTCGGTAAACGTGATTACTTTTTTTATCGTTTTATGTACACCGGTTAATTCGGTATCAAATTGGATATAGCCATAGCCGGTATCGGGTCTGGAGGGTTTGATGCCCAGGGTAACCAGGCAATCTTCACTTTGTGCTTGTTTAATCCCATTTTGAACGGAGTCTGTAAACACCGATTCGTTTAAAATTAAATGATCGGCCGGAGTAACCACAATGCATGCATTTGGATTTTTAGTTCTTATTTTATAAGCGGCATAAGCAACACAAGGAGCCGTGTTTTTGCGGATGGGCTCACATAAAATTTGATCATCTTTTAAACCGGGTAATTGTTTTTTTACCAAAAATTGATAGTCTTCATGGGTTACGACCATAAAATTTTCAATCGGGCATATATCTTTAAAACGATCAAATGTTTGCTGTATCAAGGATTTTCCAGTACCTAAAATATCAATAAACTGTTTCGGATAATTTTTCCTGCTTAATGGCCAAAATCGGCTCCCAACACCACCGGCCATAATAACGCAATAGACATTATTATTCATTGGTTATGGAATTAGATTTTAATAACATGATCTTATCCAATATTTTTTTCAATGTTTCGAAAAAAGTAGGAATTTCTTCTATTTTACTTTCTCCTATGGAAATCCGAAACCACGGAGAATTGTTAGAAGATCCAAAAGCCGTAAAAGGCACCAGGGCTATGCCGCCTTCCTGTAAAAGATAATCGGTAACATCTTTAGAGGATTGGAAAGATTTCACATCATCTCCTTTGGCTTTTTCAATAATATCAATTTTCACACTTAAATAAATAGAAGCTTGCGGTAGCACAGCATCTACGGGGTATCCCGCTGCTTTTAATTCTTTAAAACCATCGTAAAAAGCATTTAAACGAGCCAATATTTTTTCTTTAAAACCGTACATAAAGGCATCCATTTCTTCATCCTGATTTAAATATTTTGCCGTGGCAATTTGTTCAGGCTTCGGTGCCCAAGCTCCAATATGGCCTAAAATATTTTTCATTTTATCAATGATTTTCTGCGGCCCCATGGCCCAGCCTACGCGCACTCCTGTAGCAGCTAAGCTTTTTGAGATGCCATCCACAAAAATGGTGTAGTTTTTCATTTCAGGAAACAAACTTACTGGATCGTAGTGTATTGCATTGTTAAAAACCAAGGTCCAATATACCTGATCATATAATAAATACAAGGGTTTTTGAGGATCATTTCTTCGTTTGTTTTCTTCTAACACCAGTTCGCATATTTTTTCGAGCTGTGTTTTGGTAAACATGGTTCCGGTGGGGTTTAAAGGCGAGCATAAACAAATCAACGAAGCGTTTTGAACGTGAGGCTTTATGTCGTAATAACTCGGCATAAAGTTGTTTTCAGGCGTAGTTTCTAAATATATCGCTTTTCCTCTGGAAAGATGCGTGTAATGATTATTGTTCCACGAGGGTACCGGAAAAACAACGGTATCGCCCGGATCGACAATGGTTTGGAAAATGCTGTAAATGATAGGTCTTGAACCCCCTGCAATTAAAATCTGGTTTTCATTGTATTCCAGTCCTAATCGGGTATGCAAAAAGCGAGAAACTGATTTTCTTAACTCTTGTTCTCCGTTGGAAGAAGGATAATTAGTGAATCCATCTTCATAGGCTTGAATAATCATTTTTTTAAGTTCTTGCGGAATAGGAAAAATCGCTGGATTAAAATCGCCAATAGTGTAGTTGTGTATTTTTTTTCCTTTTGCCTGAAGTGCCTTAATATCGGTAGCTATTTTCAAAATTTCAGAACCAATTAAGGTTTCTGCCATTTGGGAGACCCATAAAGTGGGACTTATTTCGGTATAATGTTCCATTTTCAAAGTAGACTAAATTAGAATGTAATATATAAGCAAAAATAGCATGTTCCGGAACAAATCACTACTTTGAGAGCAATTATTTATTAACCTTTTGGGAGGATCTTTATCCTTTAACCAAAAATGAGCACCTATTTAACATAAAAACAGGTGCTCATTGAGTAATAATAGGGATTATTGAATAGTAACCCGAAAGCTAACATCCATATCGGTTGAGCCGGGGCCACAATCGCCATTTTTTACATTGGGTTGGTGCCGAAGTTGAATTTGCAAAAATCCCTGACTTACAGTTCCTGCAGAAAACTCATTTTTTAAACCTAATTCCAGTTGAGGTGTACGGGTGTCATAGTCTAGCCTTTTTACACTTAGGTTTAATCCGCTGCTTGGAGTAAAACAAAACAAATGTTCATCGGATCGTTCAATAATAACCGCATTAATAGATTCGGCCGGAGATTTGGTTTCATCTAAAATGGCAATTTCTACCTGGTACTTCCTGTTGGATTTTAATGAAAAGTGAGCCAGGCTGGTGTCCGGTAAAGAAGCATCATTCGGATTTAATTTTTTCCAAACCGCTGTTTGTACATCTTGCATGCTATCTGTTCGCGTTATGGTTAGTTTGCACGTGGTTAAAAGTTCATTGTCCTCTTCTTCTGTGACGGCCGGTTGTTTTTCTTTTTTACATGCAGTCGATAATAGTAGCGTCAAAGAAAAGAAGGAAATAATTTTTTTATAGTTTTTCATATTGAATTTGTTTAAAAAGTAATTTTTATTTGTAATAATATGTTTCGGCCTGTTTCGGGCGAATAATACCGAAAGCGATTCAGATAATCCCGATATACGGTATTCATCAGGTTAAGTCCTCGCAGGCTAAAGGTGATGAGGGTTTTATTAAGTAAAAGATCAAAACCTGCTTCTGCATTCAGTAAATTATATGCCGCAGGGGGAGCTGTATAATCACTGTTTGCAGGAACCCGCGTTTGTTGAGCTACAGAGGCATCGGAGAGGGTCAGGTATCCGTTTTTAATTTTCCCAAAATTTGATAGTGTATATTTTACACCATGCTCGGTTCTATTGGCCGGCGTGTATATTAAATAATCGTTTATACTTTTGTTATACGCCCAAATAAGAGCCGTTTTTGAGTAATAAGTCCATTTTTTTAATAGCGGAACAGTCATGTTTAAATCTATTCCCTTAAAAACGACATTGGCTTGGGTATACCGGAATAGGGGATAAGTTCCGCTAATTAACACCACCGATTGCAAAGTGGGTTGCGAATATATAAAATTATGAATGGTATTGCTGTACACGCCTAATTCGGCATGTATCTTGTCATGCGTTAATTTTAAGGAGGATGAAAAATTGTTCGCTTTTTCTACTTTTAAATTCACATCTCCCATTTCGTACGCAGCCGCACTTTGGTGCACGCCATTCATAAATAGCTCACTCACATTAGGCGCCCGCCAGGCCGAACCATAATTTATATTTGCCGACCAATGTTTGTTTATTCTATAATATGCCCCTGCGGTTGAAGTAGTGTTTTGATATGTTAAAACGGGATTTGAATAATTTCCGTTCGCATCTAGCATAAATACTTGCAACCATCGGTAATCATACCGAATGCCGGCTTCTAAAACCAGGTTTTTATAGGTCCATTTTTCCAGGCCAAAAATTCCACCGCTATAGACCTGGTAATTCGGAATTAAAAAGCGAATGCCCTCGTACACATTAGATTGTGTAATTCCATTTAAGCCTATTTGCCCGCGAATAGCAGGGATTATTTTATGAAACCAACTTACATCGGCGGTATTGCTCAATAAAGTTAAATCGAGCTGCGGCGCGGTCGCCAGTTTAGGATTGCTAGTGTACGGAATGCTTACATCGTATTCACTTCGCCGGTTTTGTTGCAGCGCATAATTGGCCTCTATATGGCTTGCTTCATTAAATTGATATAAGAATTTATACGTGAGCAAACTGTGCTTTACCTGCTGGTAACTTCGGTTTATGGCGTAAGATAAAGTGCCCTTATCCTCGTCGCGGGGCTCACTGCGTGTAATAGCCGATTGTAAATCGCTTAAATTACCTACATGTGAACCACTGAATATGCCCATTTTAGAGTTAAACTGGCTCACATACAGGGTGTTCCAAGTATTTTTTTTGTGATGGGATAAGGTTAAAGAGAAATTTCCTTCTTCAAAAGCGGTATTATTTAAATAATAGTTAGCCGCATGCGAGTTGGCTGCTTTTTTAAGCGTCCCCTGCATTCTCCAGCTAAATTCGCTTTGTTTTTTCTTGAAAATTCCTTCTAATTTGCCCGATGTCCCAGCCATTGCATTGTTAGATGCGCCAAATAAAATAACTTCCCCATGTACTTTTTGGTCGCAGGATATCTCCGAGGGTTCCAGTAAAACCACACCTCCAATAGCATCCGACCCATACCGAATGCTGGCTGCACCTTTGATAACCGTTACTTTATCGGCAATAAACGGATCAATTTCCGGGGCATGTTCGGCCCCCCATTGTTGCCCCTCGTGCCGTACGCCGTTGTTTAAAATTAGTACCCGATTGCTATGTAGCCCATGAATCATAGGTTTTGATATAGAAGGACCTGTTTGCAAACTACTCACGCCCGTTATTTCTTTCAATGATTCGCCCAATGAAAGTCCACGGGTTTTTAATAGCGCCATTCCTTTAATATCTTCCTTTATTTGAGAAGCCATTTCTGTTTCTTTTTTCTCATTAATGATAATTGTTGATAGTACATTTTCGTGGTGATGTAAGCTCAGTGTAATTTTTACACTTTCGTTTACGTATAAGGAAATGCTACTATCTCTAAACCCAAAATGGCTTACAATTAACGTATATTGTCCTGCACAAATACCCTGAAAAGAAAAAGCTCCCTTTTCATCAGATGACTCCATTATATTCAGTTCTTTAATAAAAACCGAAGTGAATTCTAATGAATGCGCAGATTCAGCTTCTTCAATAGAACCAGAAATGGAAAAAGAACAGTTTGTTTTGGGAACATTTACTTGAGCCAGGCTTAAGAAAGCGTTCATAAAACAAACCAATACTATGTATTTTGACATAAAAGGTTAGTTAAAATGAAATTTTTAATAGACTTATAGCCTATTAAATAAAAGAAAGAGAGAAGGAAAAGATCCTAAAAAGCAGGGGGTGCTTTAATGGAAAACAAGTAATGTGAAACAGATTTCACATGGTTTAAAAAAACAGAAGTTGCTCTGTTTTCAAGAAGTAGAATAAAAACGTTTTGTTGAAAATATTCCATTTTAAGAAATGGAGAAGTCACAAATTTTAAACTAGGGCAATGCTCGTGCTTTTTTTCAAAGTGTTTATCGTGGCAGGTTAGCTCCACATGCGCTATTTCATCTTCGTGATCGTGAAAAAAATGGAATAATTCTTTGGGTAAAATCGTCCATAAAATGACTACCAATAATAAAATAGATATGTAATTTCCTGGTTTCACTACAGACAAATATAGCAAAAAAAGGATTTATTTAAACGGGTTAGAAAACGCGGTGTCATTTACAAACTGATGGTCGGTAAACGTTTTTAAAAAGTTTACTAAATCCGTTCTTTCACTTGGGTTAAGGGCAATGCCACCTTGGTCTATTTTTTTCATTAGGGGGTCAACGGTGGCAGACTCATGCAAACCAAAGCTATATTGAATAACCACATCTTCTAAGGTAGCAAAACGTCCGTCGTGCATGTATGGGGCGGTTAATTCAATGTTTCGCAGGGTAGGGGTTTTAAATTTACCATAATCATTCGGGTTATTATTAAATCCTCCTAAACCAAGATCTGTAAATTGCTCATCTAAGCCATTGTTATGGAATAAGTCATCCGTTGTTAAAGGCAGGTTGTGGCAGTGAAAGCAATCTCCTTTTTCGGTGATGAAAATATTATAACCGTTTAATTCGGAGGGAGTTAAAAGCAGCGTGTTAAAAGGATTTTGCTTAATAACCCGGTCTATTTTTGAATTGGAAGACACCAGGGTGAGCATAAATTGTTCTAAAGCTTTAGCAGCATGGGTAGAATCAATATCATAGGTGCCAAAGGCGTAAAAGAAATCTTTTTTATACTGCGGATGTCGTTTAAGTCGGGCCATGGCATGAGTCCACGCTAAATGCATTTCAATGGGGTTTTCCACCGGTCCCAAAGCCTGATGAGCCAGTGTATTGGCTTTTCCATCCCAAAAAAAGTGTTTCGACCAAGCTAAATTAATAATGGCCATGGTGTTTCTTGTGCCTGCAATATGATCAATACCGGTGCTCAGCTTTTTGCCATTATCTGTAAAAGCAAATTGCTGATTATGGCAGCTGGAGCATGATTGCGTGCTATCGCCCGAGAGAATAGGGTCATAAAACAGTTTTCGGCCTAAATAAATACCTTCTTTAGTTAAAGGATTATTGGCCGGCAATAAGGGGGGCGGAAACCAACCCGGTTTAGCAAAAGTAGAGTATGTTGGGTTAAATATTAAAGAAGGATCCGGTTTACTTGTGTCCATGGGGGAAGGATCCGGTTTTTTATCGGGAATAACAGGATCTCTTCTACATGCGCTTATGCATATAGAAATAAACAGAAAAAAATAAAATAAATACGAAGACCGCTTCACATACTAAATTTACGAAAAAAAGGCGGAGTGTGAAACATTT
>CAYOHR010000002.1:60637-112737 GCA_964403835.1 uncultured Flavobacteriales bacterium | reverse complement strand
GTACAAAAGCTCCGAACATTGTTCGGAGCTTTTTTTATTTATAAAATTCTCAATAAATAGCCTATTTTCGTATTTATGAACAAAAGCGTTCAAGCGCATATCGCTCTAATCATAGCCAATATTATATATGGCATCAATTTTACATTAGCAAAAGATGTGCTGCCGGCTTATATAAAGCCCTTTGGTTTTATTTTAATACGGGTGCTGACGGCGGTTGTTTGTTTTACCCTGCTCGATTTTATTTTTGGCCGGGCCTATAAAATTGAAAAAAGCGACTATAAACGCCTTGCTTTATGCGGTTTTTTTGGAGTTGCCTTTAATCAATTATTTTTTTTCAAGGGATTAAGTATTACTACGCCAATTAACAGTGCTATTTTAATGATGGGAACCCCTATTATTGTGGTTGTTTTTTCTGCCCTCTGGTTAAAAGAACGTTTGTCGAAAAGGATTGTACTAGGCTTGTTTATGGGAGTTGCAGGAAGTTTAATTATTTTATTGCTCAATAAGCAATTGCGTTTTGGTACTGAAACGTTTTTGGGTGATTTTTATATTTTCATCAATGCCGTGTCGTATGGTTTTTACATGGTACTGGTAGCGCCTTTGATGAAAAAATACCATCCCATTACCGTTTTAAAATGGGTATTTAGCATAGGATTAATTTTTGTGCTTCCGGTCTCCTATCCAGAGGCTTTAGAGGTCGATTGGTCCACTTTTTCGACAGAAATTTGGCTAAAAACAGCCTATGTTGTTATCGGAACCACGGTTATTGCCTATTTTTTGAATATTTTTGCCATGAAAACACTTTCTCCTACCATTGTAAGTGTTTATCTCTATACACAGCCTTTAGTAGCAGCTATATATGCTTTTATGTTGGGAAAAGATGAGATTACAGCGGTTAAAATTATTGGGGGAATATGCATTTTTTTAGGAGTATATTGGGTGAGTATTAAAAAACAAGACATATGACAACAAAACAGAATAGCACTTTTTCGATGACCGGTTACGGGCGGGAAGATTTTGAATGGAAAGAGAAAAAAATTAGCATTGAAATAAAGTCGCTGAACAGCAAACAGGCCGATTTATTCTTAAAAATTCCGAACTATTATAAATCGAAAGAATTTGAGCTGCGCAATGATTTGGTAAAGGTTTTAGAGCGCGGAAAAATTGAGGTTTTTGTCTCTATTCAAACCCAAACTAAAGGCGGAAATCAATTTAATAAAGATTTAGCGCAGAATTATTACAGCGAATTAAAAGAGTTGGAACAAACCTTAAAAATTCCAAATGCCAATTCAGATTATTTGAGTTTATTAATGCGCATGCCTGATATTATGTCGGCTTCTGAGGAAACCCTCACAGACGAAGAATGGGATGTTTTTATGAATCATTTCCGAAAAGCATTGGATAATATTCAAGCATTTAGAATGCAGGAAGGAGACGTTTTACGCAACGAATTGCAGGAACGGATAAACAATATTTTAGGACATTTACAAAAAGTAAAGGACCAGGATGTGTTGCGTATGCCGGCCATTACCGGAAGAATACAATCAAAATTAGAAGAAGTGCTTCAATCCAAAGAGTTTGACCGAACCCGTTTGGAGCAGGAATTGATGTTTTACTCAGAAAAAATTGACATTACCGAGGAAAAATTGCGTTTGGCCACCCATTGTGATTATTTCATCAATACCTTAAACGAAGAAGTAAATAAGGGCCGAAAGCTTTTGTTTATAACGCAAGAGATAGGCCGGGAGATAAATACCATTGGCTCTAAAGCAAACGATTCAACTATTCAAAAATTAGCGGTTGAAATGAAAGACGAGTTGGAAAAAATAAAAGAGCAGTGTGCGAATGTGTTGTGATGGAGGATTTTATTTTTTATAGGTAATAGCATTTATAGCCCCGGGTTTAAACCCGAGGCTATGATCGGAAACCTACAAAATCCCCAACACCAAATCAGGCATCAAACCAAGCGCTAATAAGAGCGCCATACACAGCACCAAAGCAATTTTGGTTGAGGTAGGTATGTTTATGATTACTCCTCCATCTGCGGTATCGCTAGATTTAAAGAGGGTAAAGATAATTTGAAAATAGTAGTACACACCAATAACAGAGCCTAATAAGGCGACAGCAATCAACCAAAAACTATGATATTCTAAGTACGAGGAAAAAAGATAATACTTCGCAAAAAAGCCTGCTGCCGGCGGAATTCCCGCAAATGAAAGCATGCAAATGATTAAGGTAGCTGCAAGCAAGGGGTTGTTTTTTGCTATTCCCTGGAAGGAGGAGAGATTTGAGTTTCCTTTTTGTTCGGCGATTAAATGAATAATGGCAAAAGAAGCAATGGTAGCAATAGAATACACCAAGGCATAATACAATAATACATTGCCGCCCACCTGAGGGCCTAAGAAGAGCGCCATTAACATATACCCTGCCTGGGCGATACCTGAATAGGCCAGCATACGTTTTACGTTTACCTGGTACAGGGCCGATAAATTTCCTACCAAAATGGTTAATGCTGAAAGAATTACGATGGTTTTTGCCCAAATAGCTTCCGGAAAACACATCGAAAATAATTTTAAAAAGGCAGCAAAGGCCGATGTTTTAACGATGGTAGCCATGTATGAGGTAATCGGTGTTGGAGCGCCTTCATATACGTCGGGTGTCCAGAAATGAAAAGGAACAGCGCCTATTTTAAAGGATAAACCAATCAGCATTAAAACAACCCCTAAATACATCATGTATGAACCTTCTGCGCTCATTTTGCTGGCAATGACTGAAATATCAAACGAAGCGGTGGCCCCGTAGATAAACGTGATGCCCAATAACAAAAATCCGGTGGCAAAAGCACCCATTAAAAAGTATTTTAAGGCCGATTCATTCGACGAAATATCGCTTTTATGACTTCCTGCCAACACATACATGCAAATGGAGAGAATTTCTATCCCTAAAAACAACATGGTCAGGTTTTGATAGGCAATCATGCAGATTCCACCTACCATTGAAAAAAGTACTAAAGATGTTTTATCGGCTTGGTGTGAATCTTCGGTAAAGAAGGAAAAAGAGGTTAAAAACCACAATAAAGTAATGATGCAAAGCACCGCTGTAAAGACTAAGGCGTAATGATCAAAAACCACCATATTGATGAAATAGGGCGATATCTGGGTCCACTCCATAGCGCAAAAAGCGAGGGCAAGGACCATGCCGCATACGCTTAAAATATTTAGATATTTTTTAAAATTAAATATTTCAGCCAATAAGGCTAAAAAACCGACTCCTGCTATGGTTATTAAGGCATTCATTTTATTATTTTCTAATCAACAAAAAAACATTCACTTTTCACTTTTCGTTTTTAACTTTTAACTTTTCACTCCAAACTACTTCACTGCCATTATACTCAATAAGTGATTCACAGACGTTTCAGTTAATTGCAATAAAGGTTTTGGATATACTCCGATAAAAAAGATGGCTATAATAATCGGGATAAAAACGAGTACTTCTCTAAAGGATAGGTCTGTTACTTTCATAGAAGTAGCCGTTTGTTCTCCTAAAAAGGCTTTTTGAAAGCTTTTTAGCATGTATACCGCGCCCAATATGGTTGTTAAACCGCCAATGGCCGCTAAAACATAACTGGTTTGTGCAATCCCCAACAATAATAAAAACTCTCCCACAAAACTTCCGGTTAAAGGCAATGCGATGCTCGCTAAGGTCACAATTAAAAAAACAGTAGCAAACTTAGGTGCCGCTAGTTTAATGCCACCTAATTCGTTTATTTGACGTGTACCGGCTTTATTCATCAATACATCGAGGCCGTAAAACAAACCAATGGCACAAATACCATGCGCCAGCATTTGAATCATGGCTCCCTGCAAACCATATGTATTTACGCAGAATAACCCAGCTGCAATTAAGCCTACGTGCGCAATGGAGGAATAAGCAGCTAATCTTTTATAATCTTTTTGATAAAGGGTTAATAAGGAGGCATATACCACGCTAATCACCGAAAGCGCCATGGCTACATATCCCCATTTGGCTACGCCTAACGGAGCGATGGGCAATAACAAACGCAAAATTCCATATAAACCCATTTTCGACATTAAGCCGGACATCAACATGGTTCCGGGTGTGGGAGCATCCGTATACGTATCGCCTAACCAACTGTGAAAAGGAAATACGGGGACTTTAATCGCAAAAGCGATAAAAAATGCCCAAAATAAGATGCCCTGTGTTTCGGGAGAAAGATTTAACTGATAAAAAGCGGTAATGCTAAACTCGTGCGGAGCCGGTGTTTGGTAATATAAATAGATAAGAGAAACCAACATACAAAAGCTTCCAATCAAGGTATAAATGAAGAATTTGATAGAAATTTTAATTTTATCTGCTCCACCCCATATTAAAGACATGAAATACACAGGAATGATGGCGATTTCCCAGAAAATGTAGAATAAAAACGCATCAACAGAGGTAAAAACACCAATGAGTGCAAACTCCATAAAAAAGATCAAACTATATAAAACGGATGCTTTTGCATAGTCTCTTTTTCCAACGATTAAAATGATGAAAGGCAATAAAAACGTAGTTAAAAGCACCAATAATAAACTAATGCCATCCATGCCTACATGGAAATGCGTGTGGAGGGATTGTATCCAGGCAACATTAAAATCGAATTGTGAACCGGTGGCGGTTTTATCAAAAGAGCAACACGCATATAAGGCAATACAAAACTCTACTAAACTCAATCCTAAAGCGATTTTTTTCGCGGTTTCATTCTTCAATATCAAAAGAAGTAAACCTGCTATAAAAGGAAGAAATAAGAGTATTAATGTGATCATTTACCCGTTAAATAATTAGTTAAAATTGAAATATAAAATAGCCGCTATCCCTAAAACCATCATAAAGATATAAAAACCTATATGTCCTGTTTGTAATTTCCGAACCTGATTTCCGGCTGATTTAGCCGCAGATCCAGCAAAATTCACACAACGATCAATTCCTTTCAATTCTAAAAACTGGTAAAATACAGATGATATTTTTTCGGTCGGAACCACAAATACTGCATTGTAAATCTCATCTACATAATATTTGTTGTAAATCATTTTAGCCAGCATGGATTTTGGTTCTTTTTTCGGATCAATAACCGCGTGAATGTATTTTTTACGGGTCCATAAAATCATTAAAATCAAGAGAGATAAGGTGACTCCCATTAATAAATATTCGGTTGAATGGCTTAATTCATCTAAGAATAAGATGTTATTTGATTTTTCGAATACGGGCTCTAAAAAATGTTCTAAAGAAGTGTTTCCAAACAAAATTTTCGGGATGTTTAAAAAACCACCGGCAAAAGATAAAACCGCTAAAATAATTAAGGGAATAGTCATGGTTTTGGGCGATTCATGCAAGTGATGCTCTTGCTCGTGGGTGCCTCTAAATGCGCCATAAAAGGTCATATAAAATAAACGAAACATGTAAAAGGCCGTCATTAATGATCCTAAAACACCGGCAACCCAAAGTAGGGGGTGTTGTGCAAAAGCATGCGCCAATATTTCATCTTTGGAGAAAAAACCCGAGAAAGGAAAAATCCCGGAGATGGCTAACGTGGCGATTAAGAAGGTCATATACGTAACGGGCACATATTTTTTTAATCCGCCCATTTTGCGAATGTCTTGTTCTCCGCCCATAGCGTGAATTACGCTACCTGCACCTAAGAATAATAATGCTTTAAAAAATGCATGCGTCATCAGGTGAAAAACAGCGCCGGTGTAAGCGCCTACACCTAATCCTAAAAACATATAGCCTAACTGACTTACGGTTGAATATGCCAATACTTTTTTAATATCGTTTTGAAAAATACCAATGGTTGCAGCAAATAAAGCCGTTACAATCCCAATTACCGCAATTACACCCAAGGTAAAGGGAGCTAATGAATATAGTACGTTTGAACGCGCAATCATATAAATACCTGCAGTAACCATAGTTGCAGCATGTATTAAGGCCGAAACAGGCGTTGGACCTGCCATGGCATCGGGTAACCAGGTATACAAAGGAATTTGAGCACTTTTACCCATAGCACCAATGAAAAGCAATAAAGTAATAGCTACTAAGGTTGTTTCGTTGGCCGAAAATCGGCTTGCTGCTTCAGAAACTGCGGCAAACTGGATGCTTCCAAAGGTGGAAAAAATAAGGATAATACCTAAAACAAAGCCTAAATCGCCAATTCGGTTCATAATAAACGCTTTTTTAGCTGCATCGTTATTTTCGTGATTTTTAAACCAAAATCCAATCAGTAAATACGAAGCCAATCCAACACCTTCCCAGCCGGCAAATAATAAGAAATAGTTATCGCCCATGACCAATAAAAGCATGAAGAAAACAAATAAATTTAAGTAGGAGAAAAAGGTCGAATACCGCTCGTCATCATGCATATACCCCATAGAGTAGAGATGGATTAAAAATCCAATGCCGGTGATGATTAAAAGCATGATACACGTTAATGGATCAATTAAAAAGGCAATGGAAATAGAAAAATCTAAGGTGCTTACCCAATCAAATAAAGTGAGCGTATGCACTTTTTCAACACTGGCATTGATATCAAAAAACACCCCTAAAGAAAGAATAAAAGATATAAAAACCACAGAAGAGGCTAATATTCCCGCTATTTGCTTCGAAAAATAGTTCTTTCCAAGGCTAATGATTAAGAAGCCAAGTAAAGGAAAGACAGGAATTAACCAAGCTAAAGATATCATCAATACTAATATTTTAATTTATTTAAAAAGTCTATATCCGTTGTTTCATTATTTCGATGGATCATAATCAGGATGGCCAATCCCACAGCGACTTCCGCGGCGGCAACCGTCATAATAAAAAATACGAATACTTGTCCTGCACCATCGCCGTGGTGGGCAGAAAATGCCACCATCAGTAAGTTAACAGCGTTCAACATCAATTCCACACACATAAAAATGATGATTGCATTTCTTCGGGCTAAAACACCAATAACCCCAATTGAGAATAAAATTAAACTCAACCAGATATAGTGATTTAAAGGGATGGCTTGCAAACTACTCATGATTCTTCGGTTTTAGTTCTTTTTGACTGACCATTACTACTCCAATAATAGCACTTAATAATAAGATGGAAGATATTTCGAAGGGAAGTGCAAACTCATTAAATAATATTTTACCCAAGTTTTTTGCTAGTCCCACTTCCGGATTACTATTTGATAATAGGGTGTTTTCAGAATTTTTAAGGGCGGCTAATAAGGTAAGGAATACGAGGCCTCCGGAAACAACGGCAGCGACTTTTAACCAGGTCGATTTTTGGGGTTCGGTACTTTGGTTGAGATTTAATAACATCAACACAAACAAAAACAAAACCATGATGGCTCCAGAATAAACCACAATATGCACAATGGCTAAAAATTGCGCGTTTAAGGTTAGATATATGCCGGCAATAGAGAAGAAGGTAATAACCAAGTATAACACGCTGTGTATAGGGTTTTTAGAAAACACTACCAGAAGTGATGCTAGAATAGAAAGAAACCCTAAAAAGTAAAAAATGTAATTGGTCATCGTATCTTCAAATCTTGTTTTATTTTTATTATTTTTTCTTCTTTGAGATTGCTTCGTTCCTCGCAATGACGCTTGATTTGTCGTCATTGCAAAAGGAAGGATCTAGTTTTTTATAATCTACAGCAAACACACCCCTCTCCCCTCTCAAGAGGGGAATTTCTTCCAATAGAACTGTATTTTTAAATTTTAACACTTTAGTCTTTATTTTCTTCTTTGAGATTGCTTCGTTCCTCGCAATGAGGTTTAATTTTTCGTCATTGCGAGGAACGAAGCAATCTATATTATATCCTTTTAAATTCTAATCTTCTTATTAATGTTTTAAAGTTTTTGTACTGCCACTTAATGTATTATGCTTCAATTCCATGTTCTGTTTAAATAAAAGTACTGATTTTGTTTGTCTTTTAGTAACATCAATGCGTTTATCTAGTGTTTCTACCAGGCGATCTTTTCCATAAATAAAATCTCCCCGTTCAAAGTTACTCGGTACGGTACGATCGGTTAAAAAGATGGCTTCTTTTGGACAAGCTTCTTCGCATAATCCGCAAAAAATGCAGCGCAGCATATTAATTTCGTATACAGCGGCATATTTTTCTTCGCGATATAATCCTTCTTCTCCTTTTTCACGTTCGGCGGCTTCCATGGTGATGGCTTCGGCGGGGCATGCTACGGCGCATAATCCGCAGGCGGTACAGCGTTCGGCCCCGGCATCGTCTCTTTTTAAAACATGCAAACCTCTGTAAATATCGCTAAACTCGCGTTGTACTTCGGGATAGCTGAAAGTGGTTTTTTTCTTAAAAAGGTGTTTAATGGTAATGATCATTCCACTGAAGATAGCAGGCAGGTATAACCTTTCCGCTAAAGACATTTCTTTTCGGTCTACCGCTTTTGATCTGTTTGTTAATGACTGCATTATTTATATTAAATCTTTAATATTGTTAAAACACACCCCTAACCCCTCTCGAGAGGGGAATCCTTTCTTAAAATTATTTATTTTAAATTTTAAATTCATCTTTTTTTATTTCTTTTTTAAACGGATGACCATGATTAATTATAACTCAAAACTTATCCCTCATAACCCATCACTAATTTATGTCTCCTCTTAACCACATAACCACGCCGGTTATTAAAATGTTTAATATCGATAATGGGATTAAAGATTGCCATCCTAATCGCATTAATTGATCATATCTGAAGCGGGGTAAGGTCCATCGAACCCACATGAAAAAGAAAATCATAAAAAAGATTTTCAAGAACATAATACCCGTACCAATCAATGTTGCTACATTGGTTGATAAAGAAAGTGCCGCAATTAATTCTTGTTCAAAAGGATAATGATAACTGCCTAAATAAAACGTAACCACAATAGCCGAAGCAATAAACATGTTGATGTATTCGGCAAACAGGTAAAAACCCAGTTTCATACTGCTGTATTCGGTGTGATATCCGCCTACTAATTCTGATTCACTCTCAGGCATATCAAACGGAGCCCGGTTTAATTCGGCAAAAATGCAGATTAAAAAAATGATAAATCCGAGAGGTTGTAGAACGATATTGGCGTACCCTGCATCTTGTTGTTGGGCAATTTCACCTAAACTCATGGTTCCCGTGGTCATAATCAGGGCCACCACAGCTAAACCCATGGCAATTTCGTAACTTACCATTTGTGCCGAAGCCCGGATAGCGCCAAACAGCGAATATTTGTTGTTGGATGCCCAACCACCAATCATAATTCCATATACTCCTAAAGAGGTTACACCAAATACATACAGGGTTCCTATGTTTAAATCGGCTACCTGCAAAGCATAACTGTTTCCGCCAATGATTAAATTTCCGCCCCATGGGATTAAAACACCCGCCATTAAAGCGGTAATCATGGCCACACAAGGTCCTAATATAAATAAAGCTTTGTTAGATATATTGGGGATAATTTCTTCTTTCATAAACATTTTAACCCCATCGGCTAAGGGTTGCAACAAGCCAAAAATTCCGGCTCTGTTAGGGCCTATACGGTCTTGTAAAAAAGCAGCTACTTTACGTTCGGCATAGGTTGAATACATAGCCGTTAGCAAAGACACCCCGAAGATGACTAAAATGAGTACTATTTTAAATATAACAACCGCTTCCATTCTTTATCCTTTTTTTACTTTATCAGCAAATAACTTTTGGTACCGCACAATATCTATTTTTATTTCTTTCAAATGTTCGTAATGATTTTGTGATATAACCGAGTGCCGATCGATGTGTCGTGGGCCTTCAATGACCCAGTCTTTCACATCTTTTTTATGAAAACGACAATCGTTACAAATAAACTCTTCTACCTCTCCGTATTTATCTTTTCGTCCGGTAACGCGTAAAACTTGCTCTCCTTTTTCCCATAAAACTACTTTTCCTGAACATTTAGGGCAATCCCTGTGCGCATCCATGGGTTTGGTAAACCATACCCGGCTGGCAAAACGACTGGTTTTATCGGTTAATGCACCAACCGGACAAACATCAATCATATTTCCAGAAAAATCGTTATCGATGGCTTTGGTGATATAGGTGCTAATTTCGGAATGATCGCCTCGGTTCATAATTCCATGTACCCGGTTGTCTGTTATCTGATCCGCTACATAAGTGCATCGATAGCATAAAATGCAACGATTCATGTGTAGCTTAATTTTATCGCCAATATCTATTTTTTCAAATTCTCTGCGGTCTTCTTCGTAGCGTGTTTTAGCAACGCCGTGTTTGTATCCTAAATCTTGTAAGTCACATTCTCCGGCCTGGTCGCAAACAGGGCAATCTAAAGGGTGATTGATGAGTAAAAACTCGACCACACCTTTTCGGGCCTCTAATACATCGGGCGAAGTAATGTTTTGAACTACCATTCCATCTTGCACGTTTGTGGAACAAGAAGGGACTAACTTAGGCATAGGGCGTGGGTCTTTGGTTGAGCCTTGCGCTACTTTTACCAAGCACGTACGGCATTTACCGCCACTTCCTTTTAGTTTAGAGTAATAACACATGGCCGGGGGAACAATATCTCCGCCAGCCATGCGCGCAGCGTTTAATATCGTTGTACCGTCGGCAACTTCTATTTCTACTCCATCTATTGTTACTTTTGCCATGATTCTTAGCTTAATATGGAAGTTTTATTTTTTTCAGACACAAAGGGTTCGTGATAAAAATGCTTTGGATCTTTTATTTTTTCAGGGTATTTTACGTGGTATTCAAACTCTTCCCGGAAATGACGAATAGCAGCAGCTACGGGCCATGCAGCGGCATCTCCTAAAGGACAAATCGTATTTCCTTCAATTTTTTTAGCAATATCTACCAATAAATCGACATCGCTCATTTTTCCATGTCCGTGTTCGATGCGGTGTAAAACCTTTTCCATCCAACCGGTTCCTTCGCGGCAAGGGCTACATTGTCCGCAGGATTCATGATGATAAAAACGGGCCAAAGACCAGGTATTTCGTACAATGCAGGTAGTTTCATCCATCACAATAAATCCGCCAGAACCCAACATGGTTCCGCTTACAAATCCGCCTTCGGCCAATGATTCGTAGGTCATTAAACGAGCTTCCCCGGTGGCTGTTTTACAAATTAAATGTTCAGGTAAAATAGGTACGGAAGATCCGCCTGCAATAAGGGCTTTTAGCTTTCGGTTATTTTTAATTCCACCGCAATATTCATCGGAATAAATAAATTCTTCTACGGGTACACCCAATTCTATTTCGTAGGTGCCTGGTTTGTTGATATGTCCGCTGGCTGAGATTAGCTTGGTTCCGGTACTTTTACCAATTCCGATTTTTGCATACTCATCACCCGAATTATTTACGATATAAGGCACAGAGGCAATGGTTTCTACGTTATTTACAACGGTCGGACAAGCATATAAACCCTGAACGGCAGGAAACGGGGGTTTCATCCGGGGATTTCCGCGTTTTCCTTCCAGTGATTCTAATAATGCGGTTTCTTCTCCGCAAATATAGGCTCCTGCACCAATTTGAACGTACAAATCGAGTGAGTAATCTGTTCCCAGTATATTTTTACCTAAAAAACCTGCTGCATAGGCTTCTGCTATTGCTTTTTCAAGAATACGAAGCACATAAAAATATTCGCCCCGAATATAGATATAGGAGGTATTTGCGCCCAATGCATAACTTGAAACAATCATTCCTTCAATTAATCGATGAGGAATTTTTTCCATCAAATATCGGTCTTTGAAAGTCCCGGGCTCCGATTCATCGGCATTACAAACTAAATAACGGGGAACTCCGGCAGGTTTTGCTAAAAAGCTCCATTTCATTCCGGCAGGAAAACCCGCACCTCCACGACCGCGCAAGCCCGATTTTTTTACCTCTTCGGTAATTTCGTCTGGCGCCATGGTTTTGAGTGCTTTTTCTACCGCTATATACCCTCCGGTTTTGCGATAGACTTCTAAGCTTTCAATGCCTGGTAAATCAATATTGTCTAATAATATTTTTCGTCCCATTTTTTTTCTTAAGTATTAAAGTACAAAGTCCGAAGTACAAAGTTTATTCATTTGGAATAACTCGAAACTTATAACTCATAACTAACAATATCTTGATCGTTTATTTTCTGTTTGTAATTTTTCTAATAAATGATCCATTTTTTCTTCATTCAAATTCTCGTGATAATCAGCCCCACATTGCAACATGGGTGCCGTACCACATGAACCTAAACACTCTACTGTTTTTAAGGTAAACATTCCATCTGCTGTTGTTTCGCCTACATTAATATTTAATTTTTTTCTTAAATGATTTATTAAGTCATCGGCGCCGTTTAACAAACAAGGACCGGTGTGACAAACTTCCAGTAAACACTTTCCGACCGGTTTTAAATTGTACATGGAGTAAAACGAAGCTACTTCATACACTTCAACCGGTTTTATATTTAAGATAGAAGCGACATAATCCATGGTCTCCGGGCTTAACCATCCTTCAAACTCTGCCTGGGCAATGTGCAAAATGGGCAATAAAGCCGATTTTTGCCGGCCAGCCGGGTAGCGTTGAATAATATTATTCACGACGGTTAATGTTTCTTCTGAAAATTTAATTTCCATATTCTTTACTCTTTTCTCTAACTAAAACTTTACACACCCCTAACCCCTCTCGAGAGGGGAATTCTTACTAAAGTAATTTATTTAAACTAACAACTTTTAATTTTTCGTTTTTAACTTTTCACTTTCTTACGCGTCTAACTCTCCCGCTATAACATTCAAACTACTCAATGTTAAAATAGCATCCGACAACATTCCGCCTTTAATCATTTCAGGATAAGCCTGGTAATATATAAAACAAGGTCTTCTAAAATGCAATCGGAAAGGGGTTCTGCCGCCATCACTAATTAAATAAAATCCTAATTCGCCGTTTCCGCCTTCAACTGAGTGATATACTTCCCCTACCGGTACATTTGTTTCGCCCATCACAATTTTAAACTGGTAAATAAGGGCTTCCATGTTGTTATATACTTCTTCTTTTGGTGGGAGATAAAAATCGGGAATATCTGCGTGGAAAGGGCCTTCTGGCATTTTTGCCACCGCTTGTTTAATGATGTTGATGCTTTGCCACATTTCTTCCTGCCGAACCATAAACCGGTCGTAGGTATCTCCTGTTTTTCCAACGGGGATGGTGAAATCAAAATCTTCATACGATGAATAAGGCGAAGCAACCCGCACATCATAATCGATGCCCGTAGCTCTTAAATTTGGACCTGTAAATCCATAATTTAAAGCCCGTTCAGAAGAAATAATTCCTCCGCCAATGGTCCGATCCATGAATATTCTGTTTCGGCGCAATAAATTATCAAATTCTTGTAAAACCTTTGGGAAGTCTACTAAAAAAGTATCCAGTTTTTTCCAGGCCTTATCTGTAAAATCGCGTTCTAGTCCGCCAATTCGACCCATGTTGGTCGTTAAGCGGGCTCCACACACTTCTTCGTAAATTTCGTATATTTTTTCTCGTTGTTGAAATATGTATACAAAGCCTGTTAAGGCTCCGGTATCAACTCCAACTACACTATTACAAATTAAATGATCAGAAATACGGGCCAGTTCCATCAAAATAACTCGCAGATATTGCGCTCTTTTAGGAATTTCAGCGCCAATTAATTTTTCAACGGTCATGTGCCATCCTAAATTATTAATGGGCGAAGAACAATAGTTTAAGCGGTCGGTTAAGGTAGTTATTTGATAAAAAGGTCGTCGTTCGGCAATTTTTTCAAAAGCGCGGTGAATATAACCTACGGTAGGTACCGCATCAATAATAATATCGCCATCCATGGTTAATATATTTTGAAATATACCATGTGTAGCGGGGTGGGTAGGGCCTAAATTAAGGGTAGAATAACCCTCTTTATTTAGCGTAGTAGATATGTTTATGTTTTCAGTCATTAGTTTTACAAAGTCAAAAGAGAGAAAAGTCAGAAGTCAAAAAGGACCTTCTTTCAGTTGATATATTTTTAATCATTAGTTTTACAAAGTCAAAAGAGAAAAAAATCATACGTCAAAAAAGTTAAAATTATTTTTTCAAATTAATAATTATTGAACCTAAAACTTTTGAAATTTCTATTAATTCATTTTTATCTTGTTTCATTAACTCCATGTTCAAATTATAACCCTCTTCAATTACTTCTATCCAATATTCTGTTTCGTTGGCAGATCGAAGTGCTATTTCATAAAACCTGATTAACTCTCTCTTTGTACTACTTGCTTTTCCTTCTCTTACATTCGCTCCTATGGATGTTCCACTTCTTAATAATTGGTCTCTGAGGGGGAAATCTACATTTGTACTTTTTAATTCAATGGTTAATTTTATAATTCTTATTGCAAATTGTTTTGTTCTAATTTTTATATCTTTTTCATACGCCATGCATCTTTCTTTTGACTTTTACCTTTCCTCTCTTTTATCTTTTAAGCCTATCGCCCAAACATTTTATCTAATTTATCTTCTCTGGTTCCATCTTCCAAAGGAAATTCTTTTCGCATGGGAAAATAGGGCTGATCATCCATATTTAATATTTTGGTTAAGTTAGGATGTCCTTTAAAATCAATGCCATAAAAATCGTATGTTT
The DNA here is from genome assembly GCA_964403835.1 of uncultured Flavobacteriales bacterium. Classification (GTDB taxonomy): domain Bacteria; phylum Bacteroidota; class Bacteroidia; order Flavobacteriales_G; family JALEGO01; genus CAYOHR01. The sequence goes on along the minus strand of CAYOHR010000002.1, from coordinate 98,095 downwards.
CTCGTTCTAACCAATTCGCGGTTGAAAAAATAGGGGTAACCGACAAAACGGATGGGTTTTTATCGGAAGTATATATTTTAATGCGAATGCGCTCGTTTGTAACCAGGTTATGCAAGTGATACACAACGCCTAACTCCTGATTAGGATTATTTGGAAAATGAACCCCGCATAAATCAGTTAAAAATTGAAAACCTAACTGGGTGTATAAATCTTCTAAAACATCTAAAATGCGTTCTTTTTTTACAGTAAATGTTGGGATATCATAAAGCAATTCGTGCCCAATTAAATCCGCTCCGAATTTTTCTTGTAAATGATTTCCTATTAATTCAGTGTTCGATTCCATTTTATTCTATTCCGTATGAAGCAAGTAATTCCGTGTATTCCGGAGAATTTCTTCTACGAATACTTTCGTTTTGAATGAGTTCCTGAATTTTTAAAATCCCATCGATTACTTGTTCTGGTCTAGGTGGACAGCCTGGCACATACACATCAACCGGAATAATCCGGTCAATTCCCTGAAGCACGCTATAGGTGTCGAAAATACCTCCGCTAGAAGCGCAGGCCCCCATGGATAAAACCCAACGGGGTTCAGCCATTTGAAGATATACTTGTTTTACGATAGGAGCCATTTTTTTTGAGATGGTACCCATGACCATTAACAAATCCGCTTGTCGGGGAGAAAAACTCAGTCTTTCTGCTCCAAAACGACCTAAATCGTAATGTGCTGCCATGGTAGCCATAAATTCAATTCCGCAACAAGAAGTAGCAAAAGGCAAGGGCCAAATAGAATTTTTACGGGCCATTCCCACTACCTTATCTAAAGAAGTAGCGAAAAATCCCGGACCTTCATGTCCATCGGGTGCTGTTACTATTTTAATTTCTGAGCTCAATTAGATTCCCATTTAAGTGCTTTCTTTTTTACAATATAGAAAAAACCAATTAATAAAAAGCCGATAAAAATAAACATTTCAATTAAACCGATTGTACCTAATTCTCTAAAATTTATAGCCCAAGGATACATGAATATAACTTCAATATCAAATAGAACAAATAAAATGGCTGTTAAAAAATAGCGGATAGAAAAAGGAATTCGAGCATTTCCGACTGATTCAATACCACATTCGAAAGGATCTAACTTAGCCTTACTTTTTCTTTTTGGTCCTAAAAAATGGGTAGCCAAAATGGTTGTGACCACAAAGCCTAAGGCTACAATAAATTGTATGAGGATAAAAAAATATGCGTTTGAGCCTATCATTTAACTTTATATTTAGTTGTTTCTGAGTCTCTTAATGTTTCGTTAAGAGGCAAGTGAACAAAGTTATTTTATTATCTTTTGTATTCAAAAAATTAACATCCATTTAACTAAAATTTACTAAAGTATTTTTACTATCATTCTCTACATGTAAATACCTAGCCTACTTTTATATATAATTTAACAAACGGAGGTTTGTTTTTGTTTAAATAAGTTGACTTTTTACGTACTTTTGGCACTAAATTTTTTAAAAAATGAAAACCACACAAAGTTTCTTATTCTTATTCTTGTTTTCTTTTACGGTTTTTTCTCAGGATACTTCTAAAGAAGATGTGTTGAAAGCAAAAGCGGATACTACAAATGGCTGGAAAAAAGGAGGCATAATTACCTTAAATTTTTCTCAGGTTTCATTGACTAATTGGGCAGGTGGAGGGGTTAATTCTATTGCCTTAAATGGTTTATTAAATGCATTTGCCAATTTAAGAAAAGGAACTTCTACTTGGGAAAACAGCTTAACAGTTGGGTATGGACAAACAAAATTAGGAAAAGACGGTTTTGTGAAAAGTGATGACCGCATTGATTTGACTTCTAAATACGGAAAAGAAGCTTTTAAAAGCTGGTATTATGCTGGTTTGTTAAATTTTAGGACACAAATGGCGCCCGGATATAAAGATGTGGGAGATGTGAATAAAATTTCAACGTTATTGGCTCCGGCATATGTTTTAACAGCTATTGGGATGGATTATAAACCCAATACTCATTTTACGGCCTTTTTCGCACCTATTACGGCAAAAACTACCATTGTAAATGATGCCGGATTGGCAGATGAAGGAGCGTATGGAGTAGAGAAAGCAAGCGTGGATGCGAATGGCATGATTATATCCGGAACAGGACATAAAATAAGAAATGAAATTGGTGGTTATGTGAAAATTGGGTATAATAAAACAGATATTATTGAAAATGTAAACTTTATGACCAAAGTCGATTTTTTCTCTAATTACCTGCATAAGCCAAGAAACATTGATATAAACTGGGAAACCTTAATTGGTTTAAAGGTTAATAAATATTTAACCTGCACTTTATCCACCTTACTGGTGTATGATGATGATATTAAAATAAATGTAGGAGATGATGCAAGCGGGGTTGCTGTTATTGGCCCAAGAACTCAATTTAAACAGGTTTTTGGAGCCGGATTTTCTTATAAGTTTTAATAGCATTTCTTCTATTGTTGAATAAAGCACTATGCAATTTGGTGCTGGGGTTTGTTATTTGTTAAAATATTTATATTTTGTAAAAATATTTGTGTATAATTACCTCGGTTATTTTACCTACTATATTATTTGTCAGGAATAAACATATTTTCAAGAGTATGAATAAAAAAATAATTGTTTTAATATTACTGGTTTTACCCATTCTTTCATTCGCTCAAACGAAAGTAAAAAAAATCAACATCCTTTTTTCAGGCCAAATTGATAGCGTTTCTTACGATGTTACCCTTTTAAATTACCCTCAATTTGTAAGCGATGATCCTGAATTTTTCTCGGTGTATTATAAAACCATGAACAATCGTTTGTATGATTTTTTATTGGAAGATCTTCAGCGGATTAAAAAAGAAAAAAAATTGAATGATTTGCTCTATTATTTCTTGGTTAGAACTGCAACCGACAGTATTTTTAAAAGTGTTAAAAAGGAAGAAGAAAAAACCATGTTTAATTGGTTTATGCTAACCAAATCGGGGTATGATATCCGAATAGAAATATTCAAGAGAAAACCCACATTACATGCCTTTACAGATGATGCTATTTATAACTGGCAGGTTTCTAAAACAACCGGAGGTAATTATGTAGATATTACTAAATTTCATAATGATTTAAATTATGAAAAATATGATGCTAAGCGGGTTGCATATCATCCTATTCAGATAAAAGATGCTAAACCTTTTAAATTTAGTTTTACGGAAATGCCTTTGATTTTTAAGGAAGCTCCTGTTGCTAGATCCATCAATTTTACCTACAACGAGAACAAGTATACCATAGAGTACACGGTAGATACAAATTACGTTAATTTTATTAAAGATTACGTTGATTTTGGCTTAAATGAACATGCTCGCTTACCTTTATCTAAAGGGTGTTCCGATACTTTTTTAAGTTGGTTTAAAGAGCAGGCATCGAACATGACAGAAGAAGAAATTGCCCGTTTTATTTTGAGCTTTGTCAGAACCGGGTTTAAACATTTAGATGATGAAAAATTGATGAATGGTGGTCGAAAAATTGATTCCCCAGAAGAAATGTTATTTAAGAAAATTACCGATAATGAAGATCGGGCCGTTTTGTTTTCTTATTTAGCAAAAGAAGTCTTGGGAATAGATGTTTTAATTATTCGAAACCTAAATATGTATCAAATTGCCCTTCCATTAGGCGTAAAAGAAGGACAAAAACCTATTTTGGTAAATAATGTAAAATATGCGTATTGTGATATTGATGATACGAGTGATAAACTGAACATCGGTGAGTACAAACCCACAGATGAGAAGAAAATATTTAAATTGATAGAACAATGACCAAAAAAAAAGACACAAAAATATTTGTATTAGATACATCTGTTATTCTGCACGACCATGGCTCCATGCTTAACTTTGAAGAGCATGATATTGCTATTCCAATTACTGTTTTAGAAGAGTTAGACGAATTTAAGAAAGGAAATCAAGATAAAAACTTTGCAGCCCGCGAGTTTATTCGATTATTAGATCGAATTTCTGAAGGATATTCACTACAAGAATGGATTCCTTTAGAGGGAAAAAATAAAGGTCGATTTAAAATTGTATTAACGCACGGAAAGCTTGCCGTTGATGCTATTACTGTATTTGATCAAAAGAAAAACGATCATCGCATTTTAAACACGGCTTTATTTCTTCAATCGGAAGAAAAAGACCGACAAGTTATTTTAGTTTCTAAAGACATTAATTTGCGTTTAAAAGCTAAATCGTTAAATATTTTAGCCGAAGATTATGAAACCGGTAAAATAAAAGATGTTAGCGATTTATATACCGGCCGAAAAGTGATTGAAAATGCCGATGACGAGGTTATTAAAAAGATTTTTAATGATGGCGCTTCCGAAGAGTTTGAATTCATGAAAAATGAAATCATTAACAATCATTTTTATGTTTTAAAAAATGATAAATCTTCTACATTAGCTTATTTTAATCCGGTTACCAATAGCTTAGAACGAGTTGAAAAACAATATACCTACGGTATTAAACCAAGAAATGCAGAGCAAACCTTTGCCTTACACGCTATTTTAAATCCAAATATTCGTTTGTTAACCATACAAGGGGTAGCAGGGACAGGAAAAACCTTATTAGCACTGGCTGGTTCTTTAGAGCAAAAAAACCGATATGATCAAATCGTGTTAGCCCGTCCTATTGTGCCTTTGAGTAACAAAGAGATTGGTTACTTACCGGGAGATGCTTTAGAGAAAATTAATCCATACATGGAGCCCCTATGGGATAATTTAAAATTTATAAAATCGCAATTTGCTGAAACAGAGAAAAAGCACAAAGCCATTGATGAAATGTTGCAGGAAAACAAAATTGTGATTACTCCGCTGGCGTTTATCAGAGGTAGAAGTTTTTCACGCATTATGTTTATTGTAGATGAGGCTCAAAATTTAACTCCGCACGAGGTTAAAACCATTATTACACGAGCAGGAGAGGGTACAAAAATTATTTTCACCGGAGACGTAAATCAAATTGATACGCCTTATTTGGACGAGCATAGTAATGGATTAAGTTACATTATTGATCGACTGCAAGGAAGCCATTTATTTGCGCATATCACCTTAGAAAAAGGAGAACGATCCGAATTGGCTAATTTAGCGAATGAGTTGTTGTAAAATTCCCCTCTTGAGAGGGGTTAGGCCTTGCCTGCCGGCAGGCAGGGGTGTGTTTTCTTGGTTGTAAAATTTCAACTACGCTTGGTTGCGTTATATCTATCACCAACTTATTGATATTATAAAATTAATGAGGCGATATAATAAAATAGATATGAAAATGAATATCCTTTTAATTTTAATTTTTTTAATGACGCCAAATTTTTTTTTGGCCGATACCCTCATTCTCGAAAAGAAAATTCCCTTTGAAGTAAAAGGTTTTATTAAGGTTGATCCGCTTGGTAATATTTACCACGTGTACAAAAACCAAATTGAAAAAATCAACGATTTAGGTCAAATTCGGAATAAATTCAGCAAAAACCTGTATGGGCAAATAACTTCGATGGATGTTATTAATCCTTTAAAAATGCTGGTTTTTTACCAGGATAACTCCATCCTGATGTTTTTGGATAATACTATTTCTGACCAGGGTACCGGACTTTCTTTAGAACATGCCGATTTGGAATTTGTAAGCAATGCCTGTATTTCACAAAATGAAGGCTTTTGGGTATATGACCCTCAGAAGTTTACTTTTATTCGCTTAGATGAGCATTTTCAGGTCTTATATCAGTCGAGTAATATGTCGCTGATTACCGGAAAAGGAATTTCTCCTTATCAAATGATGGAGCGCAACAACAAACTATTCATAAACGATACCTTGCAAGGGGTTTTGGTGTTTGATGTGCAAGCCAATTATATTAAAACCTTTCCGTTTAAAAAGATCTTTTTATTGAATTTTATGAATAACCAATTGATTTTTATTCAGAATGAACACCTGGTTTTTTATGATATTATCACCTTTGAAGAAAAGAGAATTGCTTTGCCAAACATGCATGTTTGGAATGGATATTTTGAAAACAATAAATTATACCTGCCTAACAAGGATCAAATAGAGGTGTATACCATTATTGATTAGCTACAGAAAGACTAAGATGTTTCAATCCATCTTTTGTAAACTTAGCAGCCAAAGCAAAAGAACCCCAATAAGCTAATAGGCAGGGTAAGGTATTTTTGGGATTAAAAGTCACATCCTGATATATAGATTTGGAAGAGTATTGAGAATGGCTATCCAAGTTTTTAAAAAAAAAGTATAAATATGCTCCTTCTGCTGCAATTCCTGTTAATCCCATAATGAATTCATATTTTTTAAATTTTCTAAATTCGTTAAAATGATATTCAGAAAGTTCGTTTTGAATTAACATGGGACGAATGTTTTTACACATAAAACCTGCTTTTTTATATGTTTTATCTCCCCTAAATTTATAAACCAAGCCATCTGTCCCTTGCATTCTTCCAAATACATTTGTTTCAATGTTTTTATAAGTAGTCTTAAAAAGAAATCGATATGGTTTAAAAACTTCTATTTTACTGGTATCTTGAGTCTGAGCACAAAAAGGAATGAATAGAATTAATATGGAAAAAATGTATTTTATCATTGGATAAACCGTTTGTTATCCAACGAAAAACCTCATTTTTTAGTATAAAAACGAAAACTTTACTTCACATTTTTTACTTCACAATGGGCGCAATGAATTTTCATTAGCTCTTTGTTATCCAGTAATTGAAAAGAAATGCCGCCGGTGGTATTGGATGAAAAAAACTGGCAATACCTGTCTCCATCAATGGAAATAGCGTGATCGACGTATTTTTTATAATTGGGTTCGGTTTTAAAATAATTCCGGTGCAGGGTTAATTCTAAATAATAAAATAAAAGATCATCTACTTTTAATATCCAAGCTATAAATAAGGCTATTAGGCAATATGCTATTATCATATTCTGAGCAATTTATTTTTTAATCCTTTTTGATCAATCCCATGTAAAACCCATCAAAATGATTCTCGCCAGGCATTATGGTTCTTTGCTTAAGCAGTTTATACCCAGCATTATTTTCTAAAAACCAAACCACTTGTTGCTCGTTTTCGGAGGGGAGAATGCTGCAGGTAGCATACACCATTTTTCCGCCCGGAACCAGCATTTTAGAGTATCCCGTTAAAATTTCTTTTTGTGTGGTTTTTATTCGGTCAATAAATTCGGGCTGTAGCTTCCATTTAGCATCGGGGTTTCTGCGCAGTACGCCTAATCCTGAGCAGGGTACATCCAGCAAAAGCGCATCGGCACCGTTTTGTAGTCGTTTAATGGTTTTACTGCTTTCAATCACCCGGGTTTCAATAATGCTTATGCCCGCCCGGCGCGCCCGACTTTTTAATTCTTGTAATTTCCACTCTTCGGTGTCTAAAGCAATAATTCGCCCTTTGTTTTTCATGAGGGCAGCTAAATGTAAGGTTTTGCCTCCGGCGCCCGCACAGGCATCAATCACGCGCATACCTGGCTCAACGCCTAAAAAGGATGATATACATTGTGATCCGCCATCTTGCACTTCAAATAAGCCATCTTTAAATGCCTTGGTTTGAAAAACATTTTTCCGTTGTTTTAATTGAAGCAGAAATTCGTTGTCATCGCTCCCAAAAGCATCTATATTTTCTTCTCTTAATTTTAAAATTAATTCGTCTTTGCTTGTTTTAAGGGTATTGCAGCGCAAAAAAACGGGTGCTTGTTGATTTAAAGAAGTGATGACGGAAGGCCACTTTGGGCCCAATTCGCGACCGGCTATTTCTTCTAACCAATCAGGGATAGCATGTTGAATGCTAGATGAGAAACCAGAAGAAAGGGTTTTTGGAATATGTGCAAATTCTCTGAAATGGGTTTCAAATCCTTTTTGTTTTAAATACACTCCTACAATGGTATATAAATCTTTTTCTGACGAGTTGATGGGGATATTGGCCTGGGCCCATAATCTTCGCCACCAGCGAACAATGTCATAAGTAGTTTCGGCAATAAAAGCCCGATCGTTCGATCCCTGTTTTGTGTTTTCTTTTAAAACTTTTTTAATGGCTTGGTCGGCGTATTGCTGCTCTTCAAAAATCATTTGAAGGGTTTTGACCACCGTTTTAATATGTTGGAAATGAATTTTCAAGGTTTAATAATAAAGCAAATGTTTTGCAAAGTAAGCAATAGAAATGGGATTATAAAATGGAATGGAAACTTAAAAAATACAAGTTAATAAATTGCTTCAAGTATAGTAAGATGGCTAAAAGTGTAATTATTACACTCAGGTTTGATCCTCATATAATCGCAATTTATTTTTTAGATAGGTAAGTTCTTCTTGCATGTTAGTTATGCGTTGCAGCAAGTGATGAATAGCATCAATGCCCTCTAAATTTATTTCTAATTCGGAATGCATTCGCAAGATACGTTCAACAGTTGTAATTTCTGAAAAAGGAATATGGGGATGTTTTTCTACTTCAATAATGTGAATGAGGCCGTAGTCTTTCAATAAATAAATAAAAGAAATTTCAATATGATGAACCTTACAAATTTCTTCAATGGATATTAAATTCTCTTCTTCCATATCATTTTAATTTTGATAATTCTGTAAATAATTCAATTTGCCTTGCATTTAATCCGGTCGGAATTTTTATGTGATAGGTGATATACAAATCGCCAAATTGGCCTTCTTTTTTATAAATTGGAAAGCCCTTGCCGGTTAATTTTACTTTTGTGCCATTTTGAGTTTCGGGTTTCACTTTTAGTTTTACTTTTCCATCTAGGGTATCAATGGTTATTTCTCCTCCTAAAACGGCCGTATATAAGTCTAAATCGATACTTGCATGCAGGTTATTTCCATCTCTTTTAAATTTGGTATGGTTTTCAATTCGGAATGTAATATATAAATCGCCATTGGGACCTCCATTTACGCCCGCACCCCCGTGTCCGCCTATTTTAATGGTTTGGCCGTTTTCTACGCCCGCCGGGATAGTTATTCGGATAGCCTTCCCATTTACATTTAAGGTTTGTTGGTGGGTTTTATAAGCTTGTTCAAGCTCTAAATGAAGTTCAGCATTAAAATCTTGTCCCCGAAATTTTGCTTGCCCACCTCTTTGAGAACGAGATCCTCCACCTCCAAACATCGATTCAAAAAAACTAGAAAAATCTGTATCATCACTTTCATATCTCTGTTGCCTACCCCCGCGGTTAGCATATTGGGCGTTTGATCGTTGCGCTTGTTCAAATTGATCCGCATTTTTCCAATCTTTTCCGTACTGATCGTATTTTTTTCGTTTTTCAGGATCACTCAATACTTCGTTGGCTTCATTAATTTGCTGAAACTTTTTATTGGCATTGGCATCATTCGGATTTAAGTCCGGGTGGTATTTACGCGCCAATTTGCGGTATGCTTTTTTAATATCCGCATCGCTCGCCGTTTTCGGTATTTCTAATATTTTGTAATAATCTATAAACTCCATTGTATCTAGTTAATAAACATTTATTTATCTTTTTCCCAAACCGTTTTTTGCAATTTAGCCGTTGCAAAAAAATCGGCGCCATTTATGTGTTTATTCCCGGTAAAACCACCCAATTGTCCCAATTTTTTACAATCAGCATCCAATACATCTGTTGTAAAATCGGCGCCACATCTTCCTACATCAAAAACATACACCAGTTTAGACTGAAATAGATATTCTTTTACATTTCCTGTTTCACAGGCCCGGGCTTTAAAATCTTTTATTTTTTGATCTAAACAAGCAACTTTTTCTTGTTTAGCCGATGGAGCTTGCCCTTGTGTGAGTGATTTATGGCAGCCCACAGATAAGGCAGTACTAACGAAAAACAGAATGAATATTTGCCGCATACTTATTCTTTATTTTTTTATTCTTAAATATACAGAGTCTTTTTTAACTAACGAATATTTCACAAAAGATAAATTAGATGACGTTTATCATTTTTTTACATTGATACTTATCATTTCAAATATATTTATTGATTTCGTTCTTTGTTAAAAGAATCATCATATGGAGGTCATATTCATTTTAATAGCAGTAAGTTTTTTAATGGCTGTAGGCTTTCTAATAGCTTTTCTATGGGCTGTTAAAGACAAACAATTTGATGATGATTACTCCCCCTCAGTCCGAATGTTAATGGAATCTAAAAACGAAAAATTAAACAAGTAAATTATGCAATTAGAAAAGTTTCAGTACGACAACACGGTTGTCAGGAATTTCCTTTATGCCACCGTAATTTTTGGCATTGTTGGTATGTTAGCCGGATTAACCGTTGCTTTACAATTTGTCTTTCCCGGTTTAAACTTTACTCAATACCTCAGTTTTGGCCGTTTGCGGCCCTTACACACCAATGCTATTATTTTTGCATTTGTTGGAAATGGGATTTTTGCCGGTGTTTATTATTCGTTACAACGGCTCCTTAAAACCCGCATGTGGAGCGATGCCTTAACCAGTATTAATTTTTGGGGTTGGCAATTAATTATTGTAGCCGCTGCTATTACTATTCCTTTAGGATATACTACCGGAAAAGAATATGCCGAATTAGAATGGCCTATTGATATTGCCATTGCATTGGTATGGGTGGTATTTGGATTAAATATGTTTATGACTATTTTAAAACGCCGCGAAAGGCATTTATACGTAGCCATTTGGTTTTATATAGCAACCTTTGTTACAGTGGCTATGCTTCACATAGTTAACTCCTTCGAACTTCCAATTAGTCTTTTTAAAAGTTACTCATGGTACGCCGGCGTGCAGGATGCTTTGGTGCAATGGTGGTATGGACACAATGCGGTTGCGTTTTTCTTAACCACTCCGTATTTGGGATTAATGTATTATTTTGTTCCTAAAGCGGCAAACCGACCTGTTTACTCTTACAAACTATCTATTATTCACTTTTGGGCGCTTATCTTCATTTATATTTGGGCAGGGCCGCACCACTTGTTATACTCTGCTTTACCCGATTGGGCTCAAGCCTTAGGGGTTGTTTTTTCGGTGATGTTAATTGCTCCGTCTTGGGGTGGTATGTTAAACGGATTATTAACCTTGCGAGGTGCCTGGGATAAAGTACGTGAAGAACCCATTTTAAAATTTATGGTAGTAGCTTTAACCTGCTATGGGATGGCCACTTTTGAAGGTCCTATGATGTCTTTAAAAAGCATTAACGCCATTAGTCACTTTACCGACTGGACTATTGCCCACGTGCACATTGGCGGTTTGGGATGGAACGGTTTTTTCACCTTTGGTATGTTATATTGGTTAATACCTCGTTTATGGAATACCAAATTGCACTCTCTTAAATTAGCAAATTTTCACTTTTGGATTGGCACCTTGGGAATTATATTTTATGCGATACCTATGTATTTTGCAGGGTTTACCCAAAGCTTTATGTGGAAAGAATTTACCGCAGAAGGATTTTTAAAATATCCAAACTTTTTAGAAACCGTTACACAAATTAAATATGCGTATGCCTTACGTGCTTTTGGTGGACTTTTATATTTAGTTGGTGCTTTGGTTATGGTCGTAAACTTAGTTAAAACAGCCAAATCCGGAATTTTTCAGCCTACGGAAGATGCCGAAGGATATCCATTAGATAATACGGTTAAAGTATTAAATAAAGGATATTGGCACAAAACCATTGAGCGCAGACCTGTTCAAATGATGGTATTATCATTAGTGGTAGTTGCCATTGGCGGTATTTTTGAATTAGTTCCTACTTTTTTAATAAAATCAAATATTCCCACCATTGCTACGGTTAAGCCTTATACTCCTTTAGAGCTGCACGGTAGAGATATTTACGTCCGGGAGGGTTGTTATACCTGCCACTCGCAAATGATTCGTCCATTCCGCTCTGAAACAGAACGATATGGAGAATATTCTAAAGCAGGTGAGTTTGTGTATGACCATCCATTTCAATGGGGTTCTAAACGAAACGGACCCGATTTGGCCAGAGAAGGTTCTGATAAATTAAGAAAATCAGATTCATGGCACTTTAATCACTTTTTTGATCCATCTAGCATGTCCCCGGGTTCTATTATGCCTACCTACGAATGGCTTTTTGACCAAGAAATTGATACAGCTATGACCGGTGCAAAAATAAGAGCAATGATCACGCTAGGCGTTCCTTATCAAGAGGGATACGATAAAATAGCAAATCAAGATATTGCAAAACAAGCTAATACGATAATTGAAAATTTAAAAAAGGATAAAATAGAAATTTCTTCCAATAAAGAAGTTTTGGCCTTAATTGCTTACATGCAGCGATTAGGAACGGATATTCAATTAAGTAAAACCCCTACAAATAAGTAATTATGCTAAAATTTATTAAACATCATTTAGATACTATTTCAGGCATTGAAATATATCCCATACTATCTTTTGTGATTTTCTTTCTCTTTTTTGCAGCGGTTACCTGGTGGGTTTTTACCTCTGATAAACAGTATTTAAAAAATTCAGAAAACATTCCATTAAACGATTGATTTGATCTTAAAAAACAGAAATATGTCGATACAAAAAATAATTAAAACAGGAAGTGTATTGGGATTGATTTTATTACTCAATCCTATTGCTTCCATGAGCCAAACCACACAAGAAACGCCAAATCGCGACAGCAGTGTTTTTTTTATGCTGCTTGGCGGAATACTATTTTGGGCCATCCTTATATTAGTTTTAAGTAATATTATTCGGGCGCTCACTTCTAAAAGTGATCATTGGAAGAAAAATTGGGATAAAACCAAGATTTTGTCTGTATTTATTTTGTTGTCTTTTGGGTTTTCTGATCAGGCAAGCGCACAAGAAGTTGCTCAAAATGTTGCAGCATCAGATGGTTTTACAATGAACGACACCTTGTTTTGGGGTTTGATATTGAGCAATGTGATGTTAGGAGCCATCGCATTTTTTTTAATTCGCGTTATTAAAAATTTAATCCGTGTTTTAAACGGCCAGGAAGAAAAAACGGTCATAGAGCCTGATTTTGTTGATTCTTTCGTTAAAAACTTAACCAAAGTTGTTCCTATTGAACAAGAGGAAGAGGTAATGATGGATCATTCATACGATGGCATCCGAGAATTGGATAATGTGCTTCCGCCTTGGTGGGTATATATGTTTTATGCAACCATCATTTTTGCATTTGTTTATTTAGGATATTACTTTATTGGGGAAGGAAAATCAAGTACGGAAGAGTATGCCGAAGAAATGTCCATCGCAAAAGAACAAAAAGAGAATTACTTAAAAAAAATGGCTAATGCAGTGGATGAAAGCAATGTGAAGTTGTTAACAGCAAAAGAGAGCATTGAAGGTGGGCAAAAAATATTTCAAGATAATTGTGTGGCTTGTCATGGACCCAATGCTGAAGGAGCAAGTGTTGGACCAAATTTGGTAGATGAATATTGGGTGCATGGTGGTGGAATTCAAAATGTATTTAAAACAATTAAATATGGTTTTGCATCAAAGGGTATGAAATCATGGGAAAGTGATCTTTCTCCCCGACAAATAAACGAGGTAGCAAGCTATATTTTGTCTCTACAAGGGTCTAATCCGGCGAATGCAAAAGAACCCCAAGGGGAAAAATGGATTGCCCCAAGCATAACAATTTCAGATTCTCTTAAAACAGATAGTTTAAGCAAAAAATAAACATGGATAATGAAAAATTTGCTTCCGATTCTTTTCGTGATTCTCTCTCAACCGTAGATAAAGAGGGGAAAAGAATATGGGTCTGGCCTAAAAAACCAAGTGGCAAATTTTATCGTTGGCGTTCCATTGTAAGTTATTTTTTACTAGTATTATTATTTGCGACTCCTTTCCTTAAAATTCATGGAGACCCGCTATTAATGCTCAATATTATAGAGCGAAGGTTTGTTATTTTGGGAGTTACTTTTTGGCCCCAGGATATGCATTTCTTCGTTCTTTTTATGATTACGGGCTTACTTTTTATCATTCTGTTTACCATTATTTTTGGTCGATTGTTTTGTGGTTGGGTTTGTCCGCAAACCATTTTTATGGAAATGCTTTTTCGTAAAATAGAATATTGGATTGATGGGGATTGGACGGAACAAAAAAAATTAGCGCAAAGCCCATGGACAAAAGAAAAAGTGTTAAAACGATTTGCAAAACTGGGTATTTTTTATGTGATCTCGTTTGCTATTGCCAATGTGTTTTTGGCATACATAATAGGTGGCGATAAAATTATCGAAATTATTACCGACCATCCATCAAATCATGTCGGAGGATTAATAACCATTTTAATTTTTTCTGGCGTGTTTTTTGCTGTATTTACTTGGTTGCGCGAGCAAGTTTGTACAACGGTTTGCCCTTATGGCCGTTTACAGGGTGTTTTATTAGACAAAAACTCCATTGTGGTTGCCTATGATTATTTACGCGGCGAAACACGTGCAAAAATGAGCAAAGGGGAAGATAGGCCCGCTGCTAAAAAGGGCGATTGCATTGATTGTAAACTGTGTGTTCATGTTTGTCCAACCGGCATTGATATTAGAAATGGTACCCAACTTGAATGTACCAATTGTACTGCATGCATTGATGCGTGTGATGATGTGATGGAAAAAGTTGGCTTTGAAAAAGGACTCATTCGCTATGCCAGCGAAAATGATATAGCGGAAAAAAAACCTTTTCAATTTACAGTTCGGATAAAATTATCTATGGTTGTATTAGCTTTATTAATAGGGATATTTTTTACCGTTTTATTTACCCGGAACGATGTTGAAACTACTTTGCTACGAACACCGGGACTATTATTTCAGGAGGTTGATTCCATGCATGTTTCCAATCTTTATAATTTTAAAGTGCTTAATAAAACCAACAGAGAATTTCCTGTTACATTTGAGCTAGAAGATCAAAACGGGGAAATAAAAATGATTGGGAAAAATATTTTTGTTCATAAAAGTAATTTCAGCGAGGGTGCATTATTCATTATTCTGGATAAAAATCAAATCAAACACCGCAAAACAAAGATTACCATTGGGGTTTACACAGGAGATAAACTCTTAGAAAAAATTAAAACAAACTTTATCGCAAACTCGTAAATATATGAATTGGGGACACTACATTACCATCACCTTTATTGCATTTGCAGTAATGATTTTATCATTTGCTTATAGGGCATCGCAACAAAATATTGACTTAGTTTATGATGATTATTATGAACGCGAATTAAAATATGATGAAACCATGGGCAAAATGAAAAACACCCGCGATCATAAAAAAGAACTTCATTATACGTTAAGTGCTTCTGAAATTAAGGTTCAATGTGATTCTTGCTTGGATATGAAAGGAACCATTCACTTTTTTTGGCCTAACGATTCTAAATATGATGTTTCATTTGAAATGGATCAAAATCACTTAAATGTATCGAAGGCAACCTTTAAAAAACAAGGCAAATTTAAGGCTGTTGCCGAATGGACCTGTAATGGAATAGAGTATTACGACGAACAAGCAATTATGGTTTATTAATAAATTATGTATTGGCTACCTTTTTCAATAGGATTGATTGGCAGTTTGCATTGCATTGGTATGTGCGGGCCATTAATGGCGAGTTTTTTGCCTTTTGCAGGCCCAGGTAATGGTTTTCGTTCGTTATTATATCATTTAGGACGTATAACAGCTTATGCTATCATTGGATTGATGATGGGCTTGCTTGGTAAAAGCTTCATTTTTTTAGGCGTTCAGCAATATATATCATTTGTGCTCGGCTTTTTGATTGTGTTTTTTGTCGTTGTTCAGTACTTTACTAAGTATGATATAATCGGTAAGTCAAAGCTAGTCATGCTTTTTACCAATCAAATTAAAAAAATTCAATTGTATATTTATCAAAACCCGGGTTTAAGAAAAACCTTTCTTTTTGGCTTTGCAAACGGCATTATGCCTTGTGGTTTAGTTTATTTAGCGGTAGCAGGCGCAGTTGCTCAATATTCAGTTTTTTTAGGTGGCTCATATATGATTTTGTTTGGTTTAGGGACCTTACCCATGCTTTTTACCTTCACTTTTATCAGCGCTAAAATTAAATCTTTAAAATATTCGATAAAACCGCTGTCAGTGATAGTAACTATTATAGCTGGAATTGTATTAATGCATAGGGGTTTGCAAGATATTAAAATGGAAACTCCTAACCTCAATAAAATTGTGCATTTTTGTATATAATAACGGAGGTTGTTTTATGAACCATTTAACAACATCAAAAAACGAATAATTATGATTATAAGTATTGAAAAAGAACCGGTTTCATTTATCATGTCGACCAATCTTGTTGCTTTAAATCAGACAGATACTATTTTTAAGGCGCATCAAATTTTTGCAAGTCACTCAATACAGCATTTGCCAGTTATCAGCGATCACCACTTAGTGGGGATGGTTAGTAAAAATGATCTTTTAAATGCGGAGAAATTTTGTGATATAAATACCACTACCATTTCGGAAGTAATGATTAAACACGTTCTTTGTATTTCTCCTGATACTACTATTAAGGAGGTTTGTGAGACCTTTGTCCGGGAATCATTTCATGCCCTGCCGGTTTTAAAAGATGATATTATTGTAGGTATTGTTACTACTACAGATATTATTAAGTTTTTGCTCAGAAAGGGGTAAATTTAGTTTAAATGTTTTACTAAATCTTCTTTGCTTATATACCCTGTATTTTGCCAGGTAATGGTTTTATTTTTATAAAGCAGCAAAACAGGCAAGGCATCTACCTTTAACTCTTTACAAAGCGCTGGATTCTCATCGGCGTTTATGCGTACAATGGTTAATTGATCGACCATCTCCGTTTTTAACTCTTCTAAATAAGGCGCCATTTTTTTGCAGGGTAGGCACCAGTCGGCATAAAAATCAATCAATACTAGCTTTTCCGAATTTAACAATGCATCAAATTGGGCTTTGCTCATTCCTTGCGCTTCTTTACCTGCAATATTGTCGGTTGTTTCGGGTAAATTAGCTGCCCGCCATTTCATCATGCCCCCATCCATTTCATACACGGTTGTAAAACCCAAGGCTCTCATTTTATCAGCCGCAGCGCCACTTCTTCCTCCGCTTAAACAATAAACAAAAACAGGTTTAGTTTTATCCATTTCATTAATTTGTTTTTCAAAATTGTTACCGTTCCAATCAATATTTTTAGCATTGGCAATATGCCCTTTTGAAAATTCCTCCGGAGTGCGGACATCTATAATAGCTGCGCTCGGTAACTCATTCATTTTGGCTTGAAATTCTGTTGCTGATAAATCCGTTTTAACGGTCTGATTTTGCCCATTTGAGCAGGCGTTTAAAAAGAATACAACCGAAGTAAGTAAAAGAGAAAGGTATTTCATGATATATATTTAGTAATTACAAATTTGCAATAAGAACTTCTGGTTTAAAAATGATTTTTGATTTTAATGAATTAGATATTAAACAAGCAACTTCTGATTTTTGCAAAATACGCTCAGCTCGCTCTTTATCTGCTTCATTTTTAATAATAATGGTGGGTGATAAAGTTATTTCACTAATCATATATTTCCCTTCTACAATTTCAACTTTTCCCAAGGCATTGGATGAAAAGGAAGTAAAATCTAATTTAGAATTTTCTGCAATGGCTAAAAAGGTAGTCATTAAACACGAATTGGCTGCTGCAACTAATAAATGCTCTGGCGACCATATACCTGGCATACCCTTCGGAAATTCGGGAGGAGTAGCTACTTCAAATTGATTATTAAGCACTGGCGAACTCATATTTCCTTTTCGATCGGCTATCCAATCGACTTTTACTTCGTAAAAATGTTCTTGTGACATATTATAAATTCTTTTGAATGATTTGTTGTAATTGGCTTGCAGGAACTACCCCCGACTGGCGCCATTTTAATTCGCCTTTCTGAAATATCATTAACGTAGGAACTCCCTGTACTTTATAAGCACTTGCTACCTGTGGGTTTTTATCAACATCTATTTTTAAAATAGTGGCCTGGTCACCTACTTTCGCTTTTAATTCTTCCAAAATAGGTTTCATAGCTTTGCAGGGGCCGCACCATTCGGCAAAAAAATCGACCAAAACGGGTTTGTCGGAGTTTATGAGTTCTGAAAAAGTTGCCATACTGTTTTTATTTAGTTATTTTACCAATAGCACAGCTTACGTATGATTTTGCATTCGCTGCCATTTTGCCAATTCCTTCTAAGCTGCCCTTTTCAGGGTATCCTAAATTACGTAACTTATCTTTGATCGGAGTTATTTCTAACTGATCCGGATGTTCAAAAGAAACCGATTCATGCTCCACATCAACCAGAATATTACTCACTTCGTTAAAAGAAGCCACAGCTTTTGAGATGGTATTTGCACATCCGCTGCATTTAAGGTTATCCATTAAAATAGTTGTTTTCATGTTATCCTAAATATGAGTTATACATCCACACTAATTTTTCTTGTTCTCTTATATAATCGCTCATGAGCGCATTAGTCCCCTCATCATCAGCCTTATCAGACATGGTTAAGAGTTTACGCTGAAGCGTTAATAATATTTGAAAAGAATGTAACACACTTTCTACTCCCAATTTGGGATCAGAAACATCTTTCAGTGATTTTATTTTAGAATTTTTTAAATAATCCTCAAAAACATGCTGAGGGGTTGATCCAAGAGTTAAAACACGTTCAGCAATTTCATCAATTTTTAGCAAAAGATTGGTGTACAATTCTTCAAATTTTAAATGCAATTCAAAAAATTTATTACCTCGAATATTCCAATGCAAACC
Organism: uncultured Flavobacteriales bacterium; assembly: GCA_964403835.1. Classification (GTDB taxonomy): domain Bacteria; phylum Bacteroidota; class Bacteroidia; order Flavobacteriales_G; family JALEGO01; genus CAYOHR01. Next base: position 79,350 of record CAYOHR010000002.1, on the reverse strand, counting down.
ACGCGTATTTTGGTAAAAAACCATGTAATTTGCCAGTAAATCATTTAATTTATCTGATAATTCTTTGCTTTTTGTTTTGTCTAAACCAATTTTGTTCATAATAATAATTTTTATTTAACTTCTTCATATTCAACAGGTGCATCGACCTTTTGTTTAGGGTCGCTATTAACCGAACAATTTCTTGCTCCGCAACAACCTGTATTTGTAATAGCTTGAAACAAGAAGAGTGCCGAAAAAAAATAAGACAAAATGTCATGCTTTTGAATGCCATGAATAAGCATATAAATTCCGACTAATAACTGCACCCAACGCATAAAATGCCAGTTGGAAAATAAATTTTGTATGATTGATTTCATGTTTAATTAATAATTAGTTTCTTGCTTTCAATTTTTTGATTTGCAGATATTGATAAAATATAAATCCCTCTTTGCAAATGATGTTGGTATTTATAAACAAATTGCTCTTGTGAAATTTTTAACCCTACCAAAGGTAATTTATCAATTATTTCACCTTGAATATTTTGAATGATTAAATAAGCCTGACTCTCATTTTCGCCGTTATAAGTAAATTTAATAAGGTTTTCCTGTGAAGGATTTGAGAATAAGTTGAATTCTAAAGCTTTAGCTTTTTTTACACGAATTCCGGTGTCTTTATTTTTAGTAATAAAAACCTTGTACATGTTATTAGAAGCGGTGCTTTCAGAACCTGTATTTGTAAAAAATATATTGGGGGCTGTACTTAATATTCCACCAAAAATATACCCTACAAATGTAGTATCTTCTGTTAATAAATCGAATTTAATAACCTCGTTGGAATAATGAGGGTTTAAATTATTCAAAATAAACTCCCCTCCTGAACCAAGCAGACCAGGCATTTCAATCGGTAATTTTATTTCGGTCATTGTTCCATCTGGCTCTCTTGTAATTCTAGTTATTGTTTTAACAAAAGGAACCTCATCGTCTTTAATAAGATTTGCATTAGAGTCAATATAATATTGACTAATCCCTCCAAAGAAAAAATAATGCATTCTATTGTTTATACCATCATATCCAGCAAAAGTAGGGCAGTGATAATGATTTAAAAACTGATTAAAATTGTTATTTACGTGGTCTCCGGCGCTATCAAAATTTACTGTGTTTAAAAATGGCAAATTAACCGTTGGCTGAAAAACTCCAGAAAACATAGTATATCCAATTTTTCCTTGTGGGCTAATTTCGGGCACAAGATTATAGTCTCTTCTGTGCAATTGCAATTGGTCAACAATACTATCCAAATTGTATACATTCAAATTAACACCATCATCCTGAATTTTAAATTTCCGAATAGCATTGGTATACGTTTGAACATATGTTGAATGCCCCATTGGATTGTAGCGGCCATCAAATCTATTTCCGCCAGCCAAATAATAAGTATTATCTATTTTGCCAAGCCTTCCGCCTGTTACGGCTAAAAATGAGTGAGAAATTTGTCTAAAAGAAGTACTTATAGGTCCTTGATGCAAGATACCGTTCATTAGTTTATTCAAATTAATAGCAGTTAAATTAGCATAGGTTATGTGATCATTCGCTGTATTACTAAAACCATAACCTCCAATTAGGTATAACATTGAATCTTGCTGATAAAATTCGATATTGGCAGATTGTAGTTGCTCAATAATTGATGTGTTTTTAATTGAATCAAGTGATACCTCCCAAATTTGATTGTTTATTGGGTCAATTAAAAATATGTTTGTATTGTTCTGTAATTTATCAAAGGCTGCAAAAGGTTGTCTTTTATGCAACCCATCTGTTCTTCCTCCAATAATTATTATTTTGCCATCGTATTTGCCATAGGCAAAGGATTGGATACCAGGAAGATTATTGATGTTTAATGGCTCTAAATAAACCTCATAGGTATTTTGTGACCTTACATTAAGGCTCATCAAAATAATAAAGAGGAGGGCAAATAATTTCATTAATTAATGTTTTATAATTTATTTCTTAAGCTCATCCAGCCGCCGCCATTGTACACTTCGTTAAAGCCATTTGCCTTTAAAATGTTTTTGGCTTGGGCGCTTCTCATTCCTGATGCACAGCAGGTAATAATAGGTTTATCCTTTTTTAGTTTAGAATAATGGTTAGATAAATTATTTAAAGGAATATTCATAGATCCTTTTACATGGCCCTGTTGATATTCTGCCTTTGTTCTAACATCAATAATAACAGCTCCATTTTTTACTAACTCTGAGTAATTTACTTTAGGTCCTAAGCCTAATATTTTTTTAATTGTATTGAGCATTTTGTTTAATTTATAAAGCTAAGTTCTGAAAAGAACTTAGCAAGTACAGTGACAAATGTTACTTAAGGGAATTTATTAGAGTTCTTTCATGATTTAACACAAAATAAATATGGGTTGAAAGATAGTGTTAATAAGCAATTCACGGGACCGACCTTTAATCATTTTCTGTATCACGTGCACCGCAGAAATGTGTGTGGGCTTTAGTAAGGAATCCTTGAAACACTGCTGTTTCAAAGAATCACCATATCTATTTCTTCTGTGCTGCTTCAAAAAGCATCTATGCTGCAGAGCTTGGATTTCGCCTGCCTGTCCGGTAGGCAGGCGAGAATTTCGAGGATGATACGTGAAAGAAAATGATTAGAAGTCTCGTTTTTTTGGTCCTTTTTTAACAGGAAAAAAGGACGAAAGCCTGTTCTGGTATGTTGTTTCTCTTTTCCCATTGGAAAAAAAAGAGATTGCTTTTCGCCTAGCAATGAACGAGTGAATCTTGCTGTCGGCAGACAGATAGCAAAGAGGTCTGTTTTATCACCATTACAAACTAAGCTTATATTTTGTATCGTACGCTAAAGCGGATTGCAATATTTTTATTTCTATTGGATGATAAGAAACTAGCAAAATATTGGTAAAATCAGTATTAACAGAAACAAATTTCACTCCTTCAATTTTTTGCAATTGTTCGGTAATGGTATTTTTGCACCCAACACACGTAATGCCTTCTATTTTATATAGTTTGACGCAATCTTTAGGGATTTGTTTTTTTATGAGTTCGATAAAAAGCTCTCGCCCTTCGCGGGGTTTAATGGAGTTTAAACAAACATCCATTTGTTTTATATTGAATACCGAACCAAATAGGGTTTGATATTCGTCTTTAGAGCCCCCAAACGGAGGTCCGGCTTTTTCAAAGGCCGTATTGAATAATAATCCTGCTATTTTACCGCCATGGTTTAATAAATGAAAGCATTGATAGGCATAACGTTGGCGTAAGGATGGATCTAAAGCGCAAAAAAACGTTTGTTCTAGTATGAGATCATATTTTTCTGAATGCTCAAAAAAATCCTGATGTATTATGCGAATAGCTTTTTGATCTTTGTATTTCTCTTTCAGTGTATCAACCAGGGTTGAAGAAATATCGATTAAAGTAATATTGGTAAATCCCTTATTTAGAAGATACTCTGCTTCGTATGCATTGCCACAACCCGGAATAAGAATTTGTAGATCTTTATTTTTTAAAGAATCGATATATTGTGTTATAGCAGGAGAGGCATATCCAATATCCCAAGCGGTTTCGTTATTTTGATATTGTGTATCCCAATAATTGGCGTTTAAAGGAAGGCCACAGGTAGTTACACAACATTCTAATTCGTCTTTTTTATCAGACATACTTAATGTGATTGTTGTAATTGATTGTTTACTTCCATCCATCCGCCGCCATTTTCGCATTGAACACCTTGTGCTTGAAGGAAAGAAGCTGCTTGGCCGCTTCTATTTCCGCTTGCACAGCACAAAATGATGGGTTGAGGAAGTGCTTTAATTTCAGCTAAACGATTAGGAACTTCTTGCAAAGGAATATTCATACTTCCGGCAACATGACCTCCTGAAAATTCTGCCGCTGATCTTACATCGACAATGGTTAATTTAGCATTCATATTGTTTTATTTAGTTAAGTTTGATTTTTCTTTTTGAAATGAATTAAATAGAAGACCTCCTAAAAGACCTCCATATAAGGTGCTATTGATTGGTTTGGAAGTAATAATGCAGGTTCCGCTTGCGCAACCCACAAAGTGGTAGTACAAATAACCACCTATTAAACCCACTAATACCCCTATTAAAGTTATTTTATACTTATTAAAAAAATTCATCATTTTTAGTTTTATTACAACATGGTAGTGGGACAAACATAGTTTGTTACCTTAAACTTGCCCGATTCTTTAATAGCTTTAAATCCGCCATCTACATCAATTAAATTGTTATATCCTCTAGCTTTTAAGATGGATACAAAAATCATTGAACGATATCCGGCAGCACAGTGTACATAATACACTTTGTCCTTATCTACTTGGGTCATGCTATCATTAACATAGTCCAATGGCGTATTTATTGCGTTTTCAATATGTTCAGAATAATACTCACTTTTTTTTCTAACGTCTAAAATCTGGATATTGGGGTCTTTGGCTTCTGCGGCAGCAAATTCATCGACCGAAATAGTTTTAATGGTGTCAATTTCTTTTCCGGCATTTTTCCAGCTTTCAAATCCTCCTTGTAAATATCCTATGGTAAAATCATACCCCACGCGGGCTAAACGAGTAATTACTTCTTCTTCCCGGCCGGGTTCGGTAATTAATAAAATTTGTTGTTTAATATCCGGAATTAAAGTTCCGGCCCATACCGCAAATGAACCATCAATACCAATGTTAATTGAATTAGGAATAAATCCTTTTCCAAAATCCTTTGGTTTACGAGTATCTAAAATAAGTGCTTGTGTTTCATTAGCTGCCGCCTCAAATTCAGCAACGTTTAAGGCGCGTGTTCCGCGGTTCATCACCTCATCAATGCTATCATACCCTTGAATATTCATTAACACATTTTTTGGAAAATATCCGGGAGGAGGTGTTAAGCCGGTCAACAACTCTTTTTTAAAATCTTCTTTGCTTAAATTAGGTCGCAGGGCATAATTAGTTTTCTTTTGATTACCTAATGTATCTGAGGTTTCTTTGCTTAAATTTTTTCCACACGCACTTCCTGCACCATGTGCGGGATAAACGATTAAGTCATCCCCTAAAGGCATTAATTTATTGCGCAACGAATCATATAAAAATCCGGCTAATTTATCTTCGGTTAAATCGGCAATCACGTGTTGAGCTAAGTCGGGCCGGCCTACATCGCCAATAAAAAGGGTATCTCCGGTAAAAATTGCTGTTTCTTTACCTGTTTCATCAATTAATAAATAACAACTACTTTCTAAAGTATGTCCCGGGGTATGTATGAGTTTTATTTTGGCATTTCCTAAAGGAAAAATTTGACCGTCAGCCCCTACCAAACAATCGAAGCCGGTTTTCATTTGAGTTGGGCCATAAACAATAGTAGCGCCGGTTTTTTTGGCTAAATCGACATGTCCTGAAACAAAATCGGCATGAAAATGCGTTTCAAAAATATATTTAATTTTTGCGCCTCGTTTTTCGGCCATGGTAATGTATGGTTGAACCTCTCTTAAGGGATCAATAATAGCTGCTTCACCATTGCTTTCGATGTAATAGGCTCCGTGCGCTAAACATCCGGTATATATTTGTTCTACTTTCATAGTAATTAAATTTTATAAAACAAAGTTCTATGATTTTTTCCGAATATAAAGTGACAATTGTTACAAATAGTCAACTTTTTTGAAAAAGCATTTTTACGGCTATTAAAATAAGCGCAAATGCAAATATTTTGCGAAGTACATTTTGATCAATACTAATAGCCATTTTGCTGCCATAATAACTAGCCCCAATAAAGGCAATAGCTATGATAGAAGCGGCTTTTATATCTACATTACCCATTTTGTGATATTGAAATGCAGCCAATAAACCAATGGGTAATACCATTAAGCCCAAAGTTGTTCCTTGAGCGGCTTGCTGAGAAAAACCAAGAAAATAAACTAAAGAGGGAATAATAATAATTCCCCCTCCTAAGCCCATTAAGCCACTTAAATATCCTGAAGCAATACCTATAACAATAAGTATGATGGTGTTTTCAATACTAAAAACCATTATTATTTTGTTTTACACGTGTTTATGCCGAATGGAGCATATAATGGACAAAAACTAATTAAACTAGTTAATACAAAAACAGCTGCAAATATTAGCAAAACAAAACCTAAAGTGCCTGCTACAATGCCTGTAAAATATAAAATAGCAAAAATAACTGCTACAATAATTCTGATTGCTTTATCAGTACTTCCCATATTTTTTTTCATAGTAATTGAGTTTATATTATGGCACTAAGGTACAATTGTTTAAATTTAATAAGGGTAACAAATGTTACTTAGCAAGTTCTTTTTTTATGATTTTTATCTCGTTTCTGCCAGTTTCCAAATAACCCAAATCTTTCAGTTTTTTAATTAATCGAGTGGCCGATTCTCTTTGAATATTTAATTCTTGCGCAATTTCCTCGTGATTTATTTTTAAAATATGGGTGTTTTTTGCCTTTGCACGAGCTAATAAATAATTCCACAATCGATCATCCAAATTATGAAAAGCAATATCATCAATAACTTGCAAAAGCTTATTAAATCTGTTTTGATAGGTTAAACTTATAAACTCTCGCCATTCTTTATATTGCTGCCATTCTTCCAAAAGATGAATAGGAATGGCCCAAAATTCCGAATCTTCTTCGGCAATCGTTTTTACTTCACTGGGCCTTAAGCTGGAACAACAAGAAAGAGAAAACGCACAGGTTTCTCCTGGCATTACATGATATAAAAAGGTTTCATCTCCATTTTCATTCTGTCGGATAACACGAATACAACCCCGTATTACAATAGGGACGGCTTTAATATATTGACCGGGAACAATAATGGTTTCACCTTCATGAACATGCATTAATTTTGCATGTTGTAAAAAAGCTTCGTTGAGTATTTTTTCTTTAAACATAATTTTTTTGTTTTGCTTTTACTTCTTCGTATTCACCTATAATTTTAAACCCTAAGTTTTCATAACATTTAATCGCTTCTTTATTTTTTATATTGACATTTAAACCAATGGCATCAACCGTTTTAAATAATTCTTTGCATTGATTTGATATAACTTTTGTAGCTAATCCTTGTCTTCTGAATTTAATATCTGTTGCAATACTAGCTATAATTGCTATTTTAAATTCCTTAGAGTAAGCATGGATACCCGTAACACAAGCTATTTTATTTTCTTTTTTTATCCCCATAAAAAAATTGGATGAAAGCATGTTTTCATCAAACCAATTTTTAGGGTAATTATTTTGATAAAAAATATTTAATTCATTTTTATGAGCTTTCGACAATAAAAGAATATCAGAGATATTTTCTTGAGTTTTAAATGATGCTTTGTTCAAAAGCATTTTATAATAAGAGCCATTTATAGAAATAGAATAATCTTTTTTAAATAAGGTTTTAAAATCTTTGGTTACATGCCCTAAAAAATCTCGAGGAAGTTGATTTAATTCAAAATTATCCTCGGTTTTTTGAAAATACTTATTGTAATGACAATTTGCTATAACAAGAGGAATAGAGGATTGAGGATAGATTAAAACAAAGGAATTATCTAATTTGAAATATTTTGATTGATTCCAATATCGGTCATCAAATTTAGAAATACTAAAAATGGTATGGGGTATAATTTCAATTAATTTTTCCCTAAGATGTTCTGAATTTGTAATTTGTTGAAACAAGATAAATTTAAAACACGTATTATATTCACGAATATATTCTTTTTGCAATAAAAGACATTAAACTGCTTTACTAAAAACAGATTGCGAAGGTAATTTTTGCCAATAACGAAGGTCAAAGGCTAAAGCTATATTTCTTAAATAATTTCGACCTAAATCTGTTACTTTTAATGAATTATCATTTAAAATAATGAGTTTATCCTTTTCTAATTCAACCAATCTTTTTTCAACTTCTTCAAAGGCATCAAAATAGGTGCACAAATTACCCCAAGAGGTTTGTAAATAACACATAATATTTAAAATGTGTTTGCGGATGATGAGGTCTTCTCTAGAGTTTAAATGCCCTTTTAAAAAGGCAAATTTACCGGCATTTATATCTTTTAAATATTCTTCAACGGTTTTTTTATTTTGTGCGTATGCTTCAGAGGCATCGCTTATGGAGGATACGCCTAAACCGATTAGTAATGAAGTGTTTTTAGAGGTATAGCCCATAAAATTACGGTGCAGCTTTTTATTTAAAAAAGAAACATATAATTCATCATTTTCCAAAGCAAAATGATCCATTCCTATTATTTTGTATCCTGCTTTTAACAAAAGTTCTTTGCCGTAATGAAATAATTCACTTTTTTCTAAGGTATTTGGCAAGTCAGTTTCAGTAAATTTTCTTTGACTTGGTTTTAACCAGGGAACGTGTGCATAACTATAAAAAGCAATTCGCTCTGGCCTTAATAGAGCTACTTTTTGTATCGTATTTTTGATGCTTTCTATTTGTTGTAAAGGCAAACCATACACTAAATCAAAATTGATCGATTGATAGCCTATAGCACGAGCGTCTTTAACGCATTTTTCAACAGTTTCAAACGGTTGTATGCGATTAATTATTTCTTGCACTTGTTGATCGAAATCTTGAATCCCAAAACTTACCCGTTTAAAACCAACCTCATATAATGCCTTTAAATGATCATAACTTGTATAGTTTGGGTGTGCCTCGAACGAAAAGAGAGCATCTTCAGGTACAATGGCGCTTGCTTTAATATATTCAATGAGTTTTTTTAAATTGTGCGGAGAAAAAAAGGTGGGTGTTCCACCTCCTAAATGGAGTTCGGAAATGACCGGTTTTTCTTCTAAAACACCCAACCATAAATTCCACTCTTTTATGAGCGCTTCAATATAAGGCGCTTCTACTGCGTGATTTACGGTTATTCTAGTATTACAACCACAATACGTGCATAAACTCTCACAATACGGAAGGTGGATGTAAATGCTTACTCCACCCCGCTCATTTACTTTTTTAAATTGAAGTTTAGCTGTTTTTTCCCAATCATTTACAGTTAAATTATTATCCCAATACGGAACCGTAGGATATGAAGTATATCTTGGCGCTTGATATTGATATTTTTCTGTTAATTTAGAGGACATGTACTATTTTACATCCATGTTGCAATAAAAGGCATAAATTCAGCTCTTAAGTCTTTCCATAAATCTTCAAATTGATTCATGCGCTCAACAAGATCTAGACTTTCTTGAAATTTCACATGATCAATAGCGATGGGGTGCATTTTAGCGTATTCGATCAATTCTTGTTCTTTTAATTTAATTTCATGCAATAAATAATCAATTTCATTCCTTTGAATAATGAACAGATTTTGAAAATGCTCAATTTTAGGAGCTATTTCTCGATTCGTGTTTTTACTGGTTACTTCCTCTAATCTTTTTTGAAAGACTTTTAAATCGTCTTTGTAAAAGCTTAATCCTTTTATCCATTCAACATGATTTTGATGAAGATCAGTCATGTACTTTTTTTCTTTTGTATTGGTCATAATAGTATAGTTTTTTAATAATTAATTGGATGAATCAAAACTTGGTTTTTCGTTTTTTACTGCTTCTAATTCTTCAGCGGCCATTTCAGCCATTTGTAGACTCCAATGATCACTTAAAGTAGTTTGAAGCCAAGCATCGCCATATTTCCTGAAAACCTGAATGTATAAACCAAAATCTTGTTCAAATATTTTCTCTAAATCAGCTATTTTAATAGATTTATCAAATTCTGCATGAATGCTTGTTGGGGTTTTTACTAAATCCTGTAATAAAACTGAATCTGCAACCTGATCGTTTTTTTCAGACCCCTCCCGTTTACCATGTTTGTGATGGTAAAATTCAATTTTTACATTCTTAAAATATGCGTTAAATTGGTCTTTTATTTGACCAATAGTAGAGTTTTTGCTGATATTAAGTTCCATAACTTTAAATTTATAGAACTAAGGTAGGAACAGCGTTTAATTTAACCCATGACCCGGGTCATTTTGAAAAATGATATTGATCAGGTTTTTGAAGTAAGTGAAAAGTTGAAAGGCTTACTCTTATTAAAAAAATCGGCTTTATAGACAGAGTGTATTATACTCCCCCTAATTTTTTTAGTTGTTTTTCGTCGATAATTTTTATTTCACGGCCTGCAATTTCAATTAAACCTTCTTCTTTAAAATCAGAAAGGGTTCGTATAAGCGATTCAGTGGCTGTTCCTACAATAGAGGCCAAATCTTCGCGCGAAATTTTTATCCCTTCTGATGGAGAAAATTTTTGCTGTAAATCAAGCAAAGTAAAAGCGGTTCTTTCTCTAACCGGAGTAAAGGCTAAGCGCAATAAGCGCTCTTCTTTTTCTTTTACATTATTCGAAAGCATTTTTATAAATTGAACCGCAATGTCCCGGTTGTTTTGTATTAATTGTTCAAAATCAGACTTCGGAATAAGAACAATTTCGCTTTCTTCCATGGCCGTTGCAGATTCGCTATGCTCGCCAGCACACATTAAATCGTGGTAGCCAAAAAAATCATTATTTTGAAGTATTTCAATCATCAATTCTTTTCCGTAATCGTCGCTTTTGGTACATTTTACTTTGCCATTTTGAATAAAGTAAAGGTATTGGGCATGATCTCCTTCGCTATAAATAATTTGTTTCTTTTCATAAATTTTGTGCTTCTTTACCAGCATCAAATCATCTAACTCTTTCACTCCTTTATTGACTGTTAAATATTGCGTAATTTGCTCTAATTTATCGTCGGAAATGGTTTTTAACTGATCAATTTTTCTCAATCGGGTATCAATAGAATCTAGCAATTCAGTATCATCAAACGGTTTGGTTAAATAATCATCCGCACCTAAACTCATTCCTTTTCTTATTTCTGATTTATCTGCTTTTGCCGTTAAAAAAATAAAAGGAATGGTAGCGGTTTGAATATCTTTATTGAGCATATGAAGAACCCCATATCCATCGAGTTCAGGCATCATAATATCGCAAATAATTAAATCAGGTAAATGCTGTTTGGCTAATTTTACGCCTTCTTTTCCATTTTCAGCAGCGTGTACATTGTAATTAGAAAGCTCTAAAATTTCTTTGGTGTTTTCACGTACCTCAAAATTATCTTCAATAATCAGTATAGTTTTGTTCATGTTCTTTATGTGTTAAAGGTAATTCAACGATAAATGTGGTTCCTTGCCCACATGTGCTTTCGAAAGAAATAGAACCATGCAATAAATCAATGTATTTTTTAATAATATTTAAACCTAATCCGGTGCCTTGAATGTTTGTCACGTTATTTGCTCTAAAAAATCGCTCAAACAAATGTTTTTGCTCCTGTTCAGGTATTCCAATTCCTTCGTCTTTAATTTTTAAAACCAATGTTTCGTCGGAGGTGACATCTATCCAAATCGTTTTATGTTCCGAAGAATATTTAATGGCATTTGAAATTAAATTAATGCAAATATTCTTGCAAATAACTTTATCTAGAATGACTTCCTTATTTGTTAAATTCATTTCAAGATTAATTTTCTGTCCTTCTTTAGCTAATTCTTGCATTTCACCTACTACTTCCTCTATCACCTCAGAAAAATGAAATTTTTCAAAGTGGGCCTTTATTTTGTCTTCTTCTAATTTATTTAAAGATAAAAAGTCATTTAATATACTGGTTAAATTTTGAACCGAAGATTTTATTCTTTTAAGATGTTTATTTGTGTTGTCAATTTGCTTACTTTCGATGTATTTAGCGGCTAAACTGGTCGAAGATAAAATGGTGCTTAACGGAGTTCTAAATTCATGGGATGCCATAGAAACAAACCTTGATTTTAAATCACTTAATTCCCGTTCTTTCTCTAATGATTTTTTAATTTTTTGTTCAGCCTCTTTTTGTTTGGTAATGTTTTGTTCTACCACTAAAATTTGTGGAATTTCGCCTTTTTCGTCATGTAATGCTACTACATTTAATTGATAGGCGCCTCTTTTTAAAAGCACTTCAAAGGATTGATTTGTTCCTTCAAATGCTTCTAGTAAATGTTCTTCTATTTCTTTTGCAACTTCTTGCGGAAGTTTTTTAATATAGTTAGTGCCAACTAGTTGTTCGCTCGTAATGCCTTGGTTATACAAATCAGATCCTTCGGCAAAAACATAATTCAAATCCCGATCAAAAACATTGATGGTTCCATTGGGAAAATTCCGTGCAATTAAGCTATATAAAAGTTGACTTTTTTGTAATTCTTTTGTTCGTAAGGTAACTTTCTTTTCTAGTTCTTCATTTAAGTCATAAAGTTGTTTTTCGGCTATTTTTCTTCTGGTAATATCTGTTAACAGAGCCATTACAAACATTTTACCCTCCGATGTGAAATGATTTAAGCTTACTTCAATGGGGAAGCTTGTATTGTCTTTTCTTTTGGCTTTTAAATCAAACCCAATACCCATAGTGCGGCGCGCGGGTTTTTCAAAAAAACTATCGCGGTGTTTTTCGTGGATGGCTTTTAAATCGGCAGATAAAAGAATTTCTATTTTTTGCCCTATTAATTCCTCTCTAGAATATCCGAACATTTCAGTAACTCGAGGATTACACATTAAAATAGAGCCCGAATGATCAGAAACTATCAAGCCTTCCGAAGCGGTTTCGAAAAGTAATCTTAGAATTTTATTTTCTTTAACCGAGTTTTCGTTATGAATCACCCATTAAAATTATAAAATTTTATCAGGGGTAGCAAATTTTGTTAAGAAAAAATTAACAACCTCTCTTTTTATAATTTAATTAATGGATATTAAAAGAAAGCAGAGGTTTATTTAAATGATTCACCAGGTATTCTACCACATTGTGATTGAAAAGATGTTTAATTCCGGTATATCCATGTGTGCCTAAGATAAATAAATCAATGTCTTGTCTTTTCGAGAATTCTATTACGCCTTTTTCCGGAGAAAATTCATTAAATATGTGTAAATGAATATCATTGTGGGTGATTTTTTTTGCAATTTTTTCCATTCGCCCTAAAGTCACTTGAGTTTCTTCAAAATAGGAGGGAGTATTGATGTACAACAAATGAAAAGTCTGAGCATAATCTTTAAATTGTGCAATAACTTTTTCAAGATGTTTAACGCTCGTTTCTTCCCTAAAATCAGATACAAATGCAATTTTTGTGTAATCAATTTTTTCAACGTGTTTTTTTACTATAAAAACCGGAATTTTTGCTTCTCGAACCACCTTTTGGGTGTTGGAGCCAAAAAAAGTTTCATCTAATCCCTTAGCGCCATGCGTACCCATAACAATCATGGTGTACTTATTTTTACTTTCGTTTACAATGCTAGAGGAAATTTTATCGTACGGACTTTTTTCAACCAACTTATACGTCGCTTTTACTGCATTGGCAGTTAATTCTTCAACCAATTTTTTTAAGCGATCATGTAACTTATTGATCATTTTTTTTTCTTCCTTCTCATCTCTGAAAATAGAGTAAACGCCAGTACTATAAGCACTTGTATAATCGGGAAGTACAGGAACAAACGTTTCGTAAAAATGATATAGAACTAATTCTGAATTGGTTCTGTAAGCCGTATGCTCAGCGCATTTTAATGCTTCTAAGGAACATTTCGAAAAATCGATGGGGACTAATATTTTGTTCATGGAAATAAAATTAATTACTTAAGTAAAGTTGAGGTTAAGTTAGCAAAAAAAACATGATAAAAGTCAAAAAGGCAAGTAATTAAAATCAATCCCTGACTTAGTTCCACAGATTCACAGAAATTTTATTAAAGACATGAGACTATTAGATTGTTAGACATTAGAGGTTAGACTATTAGACCGTCTAACAATCTAACATCTAAAAATCTTATATCTATTTATCTAACGTCTAACCGTCTAACATCTATTTTTCATAAAGCTCAATCCAGGCTATTCCTGTTTCTATACGTTTTACCAGGCTCATGTTAGGCTGCTCGCGCCATCTTTGAATTTTTTCTTCTGTATCGTAATTAGATATAATTCGATATTCAGTTTCGTCCGTAAAATCCATTAAACCCGTATACTCTTGTTCCTTAGAAACATAACCACATAAAGAATCTCGTAAAATATAGGTCATTAAAAAAAACGTATTTATTTTTTTATCTTTTAACCCCTTTTCGTTGCAATAATTGACCATAGCCATATTGGTTTTTACACAATCAACATAGCCCAAATTGCTGTCGTGCAACGATTTTTTCTGAAATTGACGTACTTGCAATGCTGAAAACACCAGTAAAAATGTAAGGGTGTAGTATTTGTGTTGAAAAACCTTAAAAATAAAGCTGCAAGTAACTAATACAAAGGGCGCTAACACACATAATAAATAACGGTTAGTGAAAAAATTGAGGGTGGTAAATACAATAAATAAAAAAATACTGGTAATGAGTAAAATATACGTTTTGTTTAAAAGTGCTTTTGGATAAGCTGCATGCGGGTTTTGCGGGAACCATTTTTGGTAAAACGAAGTCATTTTAGTAAATCCTTTCTTTTTTAAAATATCAAAAACAATTAATATTAATCCCGTAAAAAGGGCGCCAAATAATAACGCATTCCGACCTTGATATAAGATTAAAAAAGCACCTACATCATCTTTAAATTTTTTATATAATTCGGCCGGATCTGATTTAATATAAGCGATGTGTTCAGGAAAAAAATACCAGCCATGGGTCGATTTTTGTATGAGTAAAAAACCAATTAAAACCAAGAGGGGTGCCGCTAATTTAAAGGGGGAGAGTATAATTTGCCAAAACTTCTTTTTATCCACAAAAAGATTAAAAATAAAATCAATAAAAACAATGCTGAATAAAAAAACAATGCCTGATTCTTTCGTTAAAATGAGCGCTGAAGCAGATAAAAAATATCCTACATAGTTCCTTTTAAGGTAAAAGTAAAAGGTAGTCATGGTAAAAAGAGCCAACATAATTTCGGGCAGCACAAAGCTCGATTGGGTAAAAAAGAAGGGTTGCAGGCACAGGATAGCAACACTTAAAAAGCCTATGCGTGCGTTAAAGAACGTTTTTCCGAATTGAAATACAGCTATTAAAAGAGCAATAGAAATGCTCATGGCAAACGAATGCAAACTCAATCCGGAGGTCCCAAATAAACGAATCCATGTGGCACCTAAAAAATGAAATAACAATGGATGCCCCCGCGAATAATCGACCGGTAAGGCATCGGGTAATAAACTTAATTTGTTGGCTGCCATTATTTGAATAGCAGGGGCATATACCCACATTTCGTCCCAGTAATAAGGCAAATTTAAATAGGGAATTTTGCAAATAATAAAACCAATAACTACCAGGGCAGTTAAAAATTCGTAGGTATATTTTTTGACAAGTTCTTTCAAACAATAATTTTAAACCAAAGTCCCCAGTTTCTTTTCTAAGATCTTGATTTTTTCTTCCGCATCCGCTTTTTTCTTCAACTCTATATCCACTACTTGTTGCGGAGCGCCTTGCATGAATTTTTCGTTGCTCAGTTTTTTCATAACCGAGTTTAAAAAACCGCGGTTATATTCCAGTTCTGCCTGCAATTTATCTTTTTCTTCTTCCGGATCAATACTGCCTTCGGGGGCCTCTAAAAAATACTGGTTGGTTCCAATTAAAATGGGAGATAAATGAGCGGGAACGCTTTCAATATTTTCATACCCGTGAAGCAAACCTAATTTCATCACTATTTCTTTGATATCTGCTGGAAGTGGTGTGCTTTCAATAGCCTGTAAAGGCAACGATTCCTTAATAGATAAATTATTCTGTTTTCTGAAATTGCGGATTTCGGTAATTATTTTTTGAGCCACATCCATATTGGTAATCAAATTAGCATTTGCTTTCTCATCGGATGGCCAGGGAGTGATGCAAATACTTTCATTGGCTTTTCGTTCTTGTATACCCTGCCATAATTCTTCTGTAATAAAGGGCATAAACGGATGTACAATGATCAATAATTTTTCAAAAATGGCCACCGTAGCCTCATAGGTAAAATTATCAATGGGTTCGCCGTAGGCCGGTTTAATCATTTCTAAATACCAGGCACAATAATCATCCCAAATTAGCTTGTAGGTCGCCATTAAAGCATCCGACATCCTAAATTTATCGTAATGATCATTTATTTCAACCAGGGTTTGCGCTAATTTGGATTGCATCCACTCAATGGCAATTTTATTGGCAGCAGGAGTTTCTTTTCCAATAACCACCCATTGTTGCACTAAACGATAGCTGTTCCACAGTTTATTAGAGAAATTTCGACCTTGTTCGCAATATTGTTCATCAAACAAAAGATCGTTCCCTGCCGGAGAACTCAACAACATTCCCACTCGCACACCATCCGCGCCATATTTTTGGATCAATTCTAAGGCATCAGGCGAGTTTCCTAATGATTTTGACATTTTTCTGCGCAGTTTATCCCGTATGATTCCTGTGAAATAAACGTTTTTAAAGGGTTTTTGATCGGCAAACTCATATCCGGCCATAATCATACGGGCAACCCAAAAGAAAATAATGTCTGAACCGGTTACTAAATCGTTGGTCGGATAATAATATTTAGCATCGGGGTTATTCGGATTTCGAATACCATCAAATACCGATAAGGGCCATAACCACGAAGAAAACCAGGTATCTAACACATCTTCATCTTGTCGTAAATCTGCCGCGCTCAATGTTTTTCCTGTTTTTTTAGCAACTTCTTCCAGGGCCTCTTCTTCCGTTAAGGCAACCACATAATCATTCGCGCCAGCACCATAATACCAAGCAGGAATGCGTTGTCCCCACCACAACTGGCGAGAAATACACCAGTCTTTGATGTTTTCCATCCAATGCTGGTACGTATTTTTAAACTTAGCAGGATATAATTTAATTTCATCATTCAATACATTTGCCAGGGCGGGTTTCGCCATATCCTGCATTTTGCAGAACCATTGCATAGAAAGCTTGGGCTCAATCACCACATCGGTTCTTTCTGAATATCCTACGTTGTTTTTGATGTCTTTTATTTCACCTAAATGATTTTTTTCTTCCAGTTCCGCTACAATTTTCTTTCGAACAGCAAAACGATCCAATCCTACATACAGCTGCGCCGAAGCGTTTAATGTTCCATCATCATTTAAAATATCAATCGATTCTAAATTGTGTTTAATTCCTAAATTATAGTCGTTAATATCATGTGCCGGAGTAACTTTTAAAGCACCTGTACCAAATTCCCGGTCAACATATTCATCAAAAATGATGGGAATAGATCGGTTTATTAAGGGCACCAGGGCTCTTTTTCCTTTTAAATGGGTATATCTTTCATCTTCGGGGTGTACGGCAATGGCGGTATCTCCTAAAATAGTCTCCGGACGCGTAGTAGCAATGGTTATAAATTCTGAAGTACCTTCAATTTTGTATTTAATTTGATATAATTTCGATTGAACTTCTTTGTAAATAACTTCTTCATCCGACAAAGCAGTTTTGGCTTTCGGATCCCAGTTAATCATCCGAACCCCTCGATAAATCTTATCTTTTTTGTATAAATCAACAAAAATTTTTAATACCGATTCTGATAAATCATCGTCCATGGTAAACTTGGTTCTGCTCCAATCGCACGAGGCTCCTAGTTTTTTTAATTGTTGAAGAATTATACCTCCGTATTTTTCTTTCCATTCCCAGGCGTGTTTTAAAAAATCTTCACGCGTTAACTGGCTTTTATCTATGCCTTTTTCTTTCAGTAATTCTAATACTTTGGTTTCTGTAGCAATAGATGCATGGTCGGTACCAGGCACCCAGCAGGCATTAAAGCCGCGCATACGGGCTCGTCGGATAATTACATCCTGAACCGTGTTGTTTAACATATGACCCATGTGCAAAACCCCGGTAACGTTAGGCGGGGGAATAACAATGGTATAGGGCGTTCGCTGATCGGGTTTTGATTCAAAAAAACCATTCTTTAGCCAATAGCTGTACCACTTATCTTCAACTTCCGAAGGACTATATGTTTTTGACAATTCCATAATGAGGCAAAAATAAATAAAAAGTCTGTTTATATTTAAAAATTCTCCGTTCAAGGGGGCTAAATCTGAGGAATTAGCTGTTTTTTATTTGAAAAAAGCACCTTTAACTCCCCAAAATCAACCAATTAATAACTCAATTTAACCACTCCAATAATATTTGTTTTAAAAATCCGTTCATTTAGATATATTTGTTTACATGCGAAAGAAACTTTTTTTAATGTTGGTTTTTTTAATGCCTGTTCTTCTTTTTTCACAAGAAAAAAAAGTGGAGGGCGAGACCAATATTAAAAAACGAAAAAAGGAGCTCGCTAATAAAAAAGAACAGCAACAGAAAGAGGAAGCGGAGTTTTTAGAGAAAATGCATAAGCGCCAGTTAAAAATGCAATCGAAAGAAACCCGAAAAAGAATGAAACAATCGAAGAAAACTGCTGCTCGCAATAACGGTGGACGAAAAAAAGGAATTTCAGGTTGGTTTCAGCCTAAAAAATAATTTTCTCCAAATAACCAACTAATTTCTAACTATGAAGGCATTAATTATTGATGATGAAGTAAAAGCTCGGGAAAATTTAAAGTTTATTATTCAAGATCATTTTACGGATATAGAAATTTGTGATTCAGTAGGTTCTATTAATGAGGCGGTCGAATCTATCAAAAAAAATAAACCCGATATTATCTTTTTAGATATTATGATGAAGGGCGAAATGGGCTTTGATTTATTCGAAAAACTACCCGATCAAAAATTACATGTTATTTTC
>CAYOHR010000002.1:0-60627 GCA_964403835.1 uncultured Flavobacteriales bacterium | reverse complement strand
ATATGCTATGAAAGCATTAAAAATGAATGCAATAGACTATCTTTTGAAACCCATCGATATTGATGATTTAGAAAAAGCCATCGCAAAAGCAAAAGAACAAGCAAAAAACGCCATTTCTACCAGCGATTTAGCCAGTTTGTTGGATAATTTAAAACCCAATAAAAAAATTAATAAAATTGCTTTACCCACCATTGAGGGATTGACATTTATCTCTATGGATAACATTGTTCGGTGCGAATCAGACGAAAATTACACCCAGTTTTTCTTGACCAACGGCGAAAAAAAATTGGTCTCCAAAACCATTAAATTTTACGAAGATATTTTAGTGCACCATAATTTTTTTAGAACGCATCGTTCGCATTTAGTAAACTTAACACACATCAAAGAATATATACGCGGTGATGGAGGTTATTTAGTGATGAATGATGGCTCTGAAGTGATGGTTTCTCGCAGAAAAAGAGAAGAGTTTTTAAAGCTATTTTCGGGCGAGTAAGGGGGGAGTTATGAGTTTACCATTTACCATTAAACATTCACCATTTACCATTAAAATATGATTCGTCCGCATGGTCCAAAAGGACATTGGTTAAAAGGTTCAATCGAAGCATTACGGGCAGATCCTGTTCAGTTTATGTCAGAAAACTGCGAAAAATACCCCGATATTAATCATTTTCGGGCTTTTCACTTCCATTTTTACGGTGTTTCTAATCCGGACATGATACAACATGTATTGCAAACCAATTATAAGTCGTATCATAAGGGAAAACAATATAAACAGCTGCAAATTGTGTTGGGCGATGGTTTATTAACCAGCGAAGGCGATTTCTGGCGCAGACAACGGCGACTTGCTCAACCGGCCTTTCATCGGGATAAAATTGAATCATTTATTCAAATCATGAATAAATATACTGATCAGCTCTTAAAAGACTGGGAAAAGGAAAATGGGAAAGAAATTGATATACTGGAACAAATGATGAAACTCACCCTCGAAATAGTGAGCGATTGCATGTTTAGCAGCGATGTGGATGCCGTGTATGGCGATGTAAAAAAATCGATGAATGTTATTTTGTACCAAACACAAAAGCGCATAGAAAACGTGTTTAATGTGCCATATCCATTGCCTTCCAAGCAAAATAACCTGCTTCGGAAAAACAAAAAAATACTGAGTGATATTGTACATAACATTATTCATAAACGATTTGAGAATAAAGCCGCTTCAGAAAAATCTGATTTGTTGGATATGTTTTTGAAGGCAAAAGATGAAGATACCGGCGAAACCATGAACGAAAAACAAATTCATGATGAGGTAATGACTGTTTTTTTGGCCGGGCATGAAACCACCGCCAATGCGCTCACGTGGGGACTTTATTTGCTTTCGAAAGAGCCGGAAGTGGTGCAGAAAATGAGGGAAGAAATAGAGCAAGTGCTGGGAACCGAAAAGGAAATAAAAATGATGCAAATACCCCAGTTAAAATATGTGACTATGGCGGCTAAAGAAATTTTACGGTTGTATCCGCCGGCATGGATTGTAACACGCGAATGCATACAGGAAGATGAAATAGGAGGATATAAAATACCGGTCGGATCTAATATGATGATTTCCATTTTTCAAATGCACAGAAGTGAGAAATTTTGGGACAAACCCAATAATTTTATACCCGAACGGTTTGAAGATGAAAAAAACATATCCAAATTTGTTTATTTCCCTTTTGGGGGCGGCCCCAGGATATGTATTGGAAACACCTTTGCATTAACCGAATTACAAGTGATTTTAGCTAAAATAATTCCTGCTTTTTCGTTTAAATATTTAGCAAAAGAAGAACCTAAATATGTCCCTCAAATTACTCTACGACCTTTAAATGGCTTGCCTTTGGAGATTGAAGTTAGACGTTAGATTTTTAGACTGCTAGACTTTAGATATTAGAACAGAAGGACGTTCAATCACAAAATCCAGTTTTGCCTGGTTGGCTTCAATAAAAAGGTATTCTTCGCCGGCCAGTGTTTTTTTATGATAGGTTTGAATAGCGCTGGTTTGAGCAGTAAGAACGGAGCAAAACAGAAAAAGAATAGAAAAAATATAAAAACGCATAGGGAGTGATTTTGGGCCTTATACGAGCTGATGGATAATAAGTTGAGGAAAGATATTAACAGGAAGAATAACCAAATTATTCTATGGGTTTTTCATTTACCGAAAACTTCTTAGAAACATCGACTAAAAAACGCTTGTTTAAAAACTTACGACCCAATAAAATGGGGTATTTCATATCGCTTCTGTTGGTTAAGGTAAAGCTTGTTTTTACTTTTTTATTTTTAAGTAAAACGCGGGTATTTACTACATAACGTTTCTCTACCATGCCATTCGAACTTTTAATCGATTTTAATTTATAATCGTGAAATTCAAAGCAAATATTATCGGGCGAAAAGTGAGAATTTTTGAAAATATATACCAATAAAAAACTTTTACCTTCAATGGTAAATTCTTCGACTAAAGAAACGTGAATAGCGCATGAATACGCCCCGGTATCAATTTTGGCCTCTACCTGATATAGGCCCAATTCGGGTAAATCGATGTATTCGCAGCGACCAATGGTTCGTATTTTTTTCTTAATCTTTTTTTTCAAAATACATTATTTTTACTTCCATCCCATCCCTTTCTGATTAGCTCAATGCAGGGATATTTCTCTCCATTTTTTTTATTTTACTTCGTTATTATCTTTGCTTTTTAATTATTAACTATGGACTCCTTCGGAGTAGTTATTTTTAGTTTAATATAGCACAAAAGCTTGTGCTTTTATGTCCAAACTTCCTGTATTTTAATTTGTACCGGTTTTTTCCTCTCTTTTACCCCGCAAATGAATGACTAAACCATTTAAAAAATTTCTTAAAATTTGATCACCACAATCGCGGTAATGCGGGTGATCTTCTTTGCGGAATATGGCGCTTAATTCGGTTTTGGAGATTTCAAAATCAACCAACTTTAATATCTCAATAATTTGATCATCGCGCAAATGAAGCGCAACTCTTAATTTTTTCATGATATCATTGTTCGACATATGCTGTTATTTGTGTTAAGAAAGAACAATGTTATTGCTTTTTTTGGAATTGAAAAGAGGAAAGGATGATTTTTATCATAAAAAAATGAAAAAGTATCCTTTTTTAGATTTTATTACCTCCGGCTATTTCTTTATTTTTGTACGGTTAAAGCCATGAAAGTCGTCCCTGTTTATCTTTTTATTATCCTTTTTAGCATGGCCTATTCTTTTTCGTCTAGAAAGGATGTGGTGTCCGTTCCAAAAACCAAAGCAGAATTAGGAGAATTATTATTTCATGAAAAGCTTTTATCGCGCGATAAAACTATCAGTTGTGCTTCTTGCCACCAACCCGATTTTGCTTTTGCAGATACTCTGGCGCTTAGTTTAGGGGTAGAAGGTCGCTTGGGAACACGAAATACCCCTTCTGTTACCAATTTAAAATACCGACCGGCCTTTTTTTACGATGGCAGAGCCTCTACTTTAGCAGAGCAGGTTCATTTTCCGGTAAATAATCCTCTGGAAATGGATTTTACGATTAGCGAAGCTGCAATGCGACTGAATAAGGTGACTCATTACCAAACATATTTTATGAATTTGTACGGGCATTTGCCCGATTCGGCTTCTATTGTAGATGCCCTTGTTCAATTTGAACAAACCCTGGAAACTTCTAATACCCCCTTTGATTTATGGATGAATGATCAGCCCAATACCATGTCCGAAAGCGCAATAAGGGGCAGAGAAGTGTTTATGAGCAAAAAAGCAAAGTGTTTCGATTGCCATTTTTCTCCTGATTTTACCGGGGATGAGTTTAGAAATATTGGCTTGTATGATGGCGAAAAATTAAAAGACCGCGGGCGTTTTGATCACACCAAAGATTCGGCAGACTTAGGTAAGTTTAAGGTGCCCGGATTAAGAAATGTGGCTGTTACGGCCCCCTATATGCATAATGGGATGTTTAAAACCCTGCGTGAAGTGATTGATTATTATGATGATCCCAAAAAAATTATTATAAACTCTATCAATAGCGATTCGCTGATAAAAGACCCATTATTTTTAACCGAACAAGAAAAAGTAGATTTGGAACATTTTTTAGAAGCCCTTACGGACGAAAGGTTTAAGGGGAAGATGTAGGTTGTTTCTTGACCTCTCTGGCGGAGTGAGCTACTCCTTTAGATTTGTAGTGTGATTATTACATCCATGACTCTGAAGGAGTCAAATTTGAATAAGGGTGGAAGATGGGGCTCGAACCCACGACCCTTGGTACCACAAACCAATGCTCTAACCAACTGAGCTACATCCACCGTGTTGACGGCAAAAATACAAAATAAACGAGAACAGTGAAATAAATAAGTGTAATTTCGTAAAAATTATTTTTTTATGTCGATTACCATTGTCATTATTGCTATAACAGTCGTGCTTTCGCTCATCTGTTTCTCGAACCGACCTTTGTATGCCAAATTAATGCTAAACCCCT
Source organism: uncultured Flavobacteriales bacterium (assembly GCA_964403835.1). Lineage (GTDB taxonomy): Bacteria > Bacteroidota > Bacteroidia > Flavobacteriales_G > JALEGO01 > CAYOHR01. The sequence continues at coordinate 56,124 of CAYOHR010000002.1, read as the reverse complement.
ATATGGTAAATACCTTTAACCAGTATTACCGGATTATTACGCATGCTTTTATTCACAGCGATTACATGCATTTGTTTGTAAACATGTTTGTATTATTCAGTTTTGGCCACGTTGCTGAGGCTTATTTTCAAGCATACATGGGGCCTGTGGGTATTTTTAATTTTATATTTTTATATGTTGGGGGTATTTTATTCTCGTTTTTACCTTCGTTTATTAAACATAAAAACAACGTGCATTACAATGCTGTGGGCGCATCCGGCGCGGTTTCTGCCGTTTTATATTCGAGCATTGTTTTTGCTCCATTAAGCGGAATTAGAATATTTTTTATCCCCATTGATATTCCGGCTATTATTTTTGGGGTGCTTTATTTAATTTATGAAGCGTATATGGATCGCAAAAACAGCGATCATATTGCCCACGATGCGCATTTTTGGGGCGCTGTTTTTGGTTTTGTTTATACTTTAATTGTTAAAAAAGAAATTGCCCTTAGTTTTGTGGCTCAAATTCAGAGTGTATTTTTGTAATCACAAAATAAACCGTAGAAAAAATATAAGAACACATAAAAATCTCCATCCTCAAAATTTTGAATATAAATCGACCTTCCGACTCTCGACGCTCGACTCTCGACAAAAAAAATAAAGCTGTTTTTTTAGATCGGGATGGGGTTTTAATTAAAGAAACCGGTGGGTATAATTACCGATTAAACCAGGTAGAAATGGTAGAGTCTATCTATCCGTTTTTAAAAAAAGTGCAGGCCCAGGGGTATTTATTAATTATGATTACCAACCAAGGCGGAATTGATAAAAAATTATTTACCCACGAAGATGTAAAAACAGTAAATGACTTCATTTTGAATGAATTAGCGCAGCAGGATATTCAACTGGACGATATTTATTATTGTCCGCACCATTCGGAAATTAGCCTGTGCATTTGCCGGAAACCCGATTCGGGCATGCTTGAAAAAGCCTTGGCAAAACACCGTATTGATGCCACAAAATCATATTTTATTGGCGACCACGATCGGGACATTATTGCGGGAGATAAAGCCGGCGTTACCAGTATAAAAATAGAAGCCAATTTATCAGATTTTGAACCCCTATTGGGCCTAATACGTTAAATATTAACATAAATCTTGACTCTTGCTTCATTTAGCGCATAAATTTTGCCGTTAAAGTTTGGGTTTCACTAAGAAAGTTTACACTTTTGGCATCTAATTAAAATTTCTTGGAGAAATTAGTACAATACGCGCTTTTTAACGATGAATTTGTTGCTTCGGACAAATTACAATTTCCGCTCATGAATAGGGCTTTTCAGTATGGGGATGGCTTGTTTGAAACCATTAAGCTGGTTAATGGCATGCCTTGCTTTTTAAGTCTTCATTTAGACCGCTTAAAAAAAGGGATGGATGTGCTGAAAATGAAAAAAAGCTGGACCAACCTGACCTCGGATGTGTTTAAACTGATTGATAAAAATAAGTTTAATGGCGGGGGATATATTAAAATTTTGGTGTTTAGAAATACGGGCGGAAAATATGCCCCTACCGATAATACTGCTTCATACGTAATATATATTATGGAAACAGAACCACAGGGATTTTGGTGGAATAAAAAAGGGATGAATGTAGGCTTATATGAAGAAGTACCTAAAAGCATAAATGCTTTTCAATCTTTTAAATCGTTAAATTGTTACCCTTCCATTTTAGCAGGCATTTACAAAAATGAAACCCAGCTAGATGAATGTATCATATTAAATGATAAAGGACGCATATGTGAATCGATTAGTTCCAACGTTTTTTTAGTGATGGATGATGTTTTGCTGACTCCTTCTTTAAAAGAAGGTTGTGTAGAAGGCGTAATGAGAAAAATTGTGCTTTCAGTAGCTAAAAAGAATAAAATTGTAGTAAAATCTTTATCTATTAAAAAAGAAGCGCTAGAGGCAAGCGATGAGATTTTTTTAACAAACGTAACGCATGGCATTAGATGGGTAGCTGCTTACAAAAAGAAACGCTACGTAAACAAAATTTCAAGAACGATATACGAGTTAATTAATGCCGAAGTAAAAAAAAGCGTGCAATTGGCTCTTTCTAAAGGATAATTATTTGGCCGGCTTACCGCTGGCATCTTCCATAGGAGCATCTCCTACGTATTTACCACCTTTATAGCGCTCAATGTTTTTTAGCATTCCGTTTTCGTCATATTTGTAATAAAAGCCATCCATGAGTTTATAGGCTTTAAAAACACCTTTTTGTGAAATTTGTCGGTTCGAATTATATAAGGTATGATCACCATTGCCATCAAAAGGATTTTTTCTTTGTTCTGCCTCATTTTGAGCGGATCCCGCTTCTACTTTAGCTACCTTTTTAGGATCAACCACCTCGATTACCTCATTTTTTTGAGGTTGTTTACTCTCATAGGTTTTGGTTTTTTCGTGGTTTACCTTACCCAATTCATCAAAATACTTCACGGATTTTAAACTTCCATCCTCATAATACTCTTTAAACTCCCCTGATTCTTTCCCTTCTTTTACCAATCCAATAATATTTAACTGTCCGTTGTCGTAATAGTATTTTTGAGTACCATCTCGTTTACCACCCGGGTTAAAAACAAATTCTTGGTGTGGCTTTCCGTTTTCATAAAATCGTTTAAAATTACCCACATTTCGGCTGTTTTTCCAAACCCCCTCTTCTTCTAATTGCCCATTTTCATAAAATACTTTATAATCGCCATTTGGCCTGCCGTTTAAATAAGTAATAATGGTATGTTGTTTTCCGGAAGGGAAATATTTTATCCAAACCCCTTGTTTTTTATTATCGGTATACATACCCTCTTCTACAATTTGTGTGGGAGCGTATCTTTTATCATCAATCATATCGCCAAAAACCTTCCATTTCCCTTGACGCATATTATTCACATCTACCTTATTAATGGTATCATTATTATACATTTTATATTGCTGGGCTTGCAGTGTAGTAGTAAACCAACACAGCAAAACGAAGTAATATTTAAAACCTATTTTTTTAAGTGTACTCATTTAATTTTTATGAATAATATTATACAATAATAATTCTTTTAAGTTTTTGAATCATTTCTTCGGTCATTTTTTTTAGGTCAAAATTTGCTTTCCACTGCCAGTCTTCCTGAGCTCGGCTATCATCTATGCTTCCGGGCCAACTATCTGCAATTTTTTGTCGATGGTCAGGTGTATACGTAATTTCTAGCTTAGGGATACGTTTTTTTATTTCTTCGTAAATTTCTTTGGGTGTAAAGCTTATTCCTGCTAGATTATAACTCGATCTAATTTTAATTTTATTGGCATCGGCCTCCATCAATTCTAAAGTTCCACGAATAGCATCATCCATATACATCATCGGTAACATGGTATCATCCCGCAAATAACACTCGTATTTTTGTTTTTTTAAGGCTTCATGAAAAATATGTACGGCATAATCGGTTGTTCCGCCACCCGGCTGCGATTTATAGCTGATTAATCCCGGGTAACGAATACTTCTTACATCTACATTAAATTTTTCGTGGTAATATTCGCACCAACGCTCTCCGGCCAATTTACTAATACCATATACGGTATTAGGCTCGGTAACGGTAAATTGAGGGCAATTTTTTTTAGGAGACGTAGGCCCAAAAACGGCAATAGAACTTGGCCAAAACACTTTTTTAATATTTCCTTCTTTTGCCAGGTTTAATACATTAAACAAACCATTCATATTCAAATTCCACGCAAATTCGGGATTTTGCTCGGCAGTTGCCGATAAAAGAGCGGCTAGTAAATAGACTTGCGTAATTTGGTGTTTTTTAACAATCTCTTTTAGTTTTTTGGCGTTTAACACATCTAATATTTCGTAGGGGCCACCTTCAGAAACCTCATACGACGGAGTTCTTAAATCAGCTGAAATAACATTTATGTTACCGTAATTTTTACGCAATGCAAGAATTAAGTCCGTCCCTATTTGCCCGGAGGCTCCAATTATTAATATTTTGTCTGCTGCCATGTTATTTTTTGCTTTGCATTTCCCTCCTAAAAATAAAAATTGTAGGAAAGAGTATTTACGAACATAAAATATTTTTCAGTTATTTTTTTAAAAATAGCATGAAATAATGATAAAAATCATTTTTGGCCATGTTCTATTTTGTAATTTTGCATTTATGATTTTGCGCAATAAATATGATACTAAAACCTTGCGAAAAAAGCTGTTAGCTGAAAAATTCAAAAGAAAAACGCTGTCTTTTTATAGATATGTGCGTATACCCGATCCGCAAAAATTAAGAGACGATTTGTTTGCAGAATGGAGTGCATTAGGGGTTTTGGGCAGAATATACCTAGCCACCGAAGGTATTAATGCACAAATAAATGTGCCCGAGCATAACGTAGAAGCCTTTAAACAAAATTTAGAAAGTCGCGAAGAATTTAAAAACATGCCCTTTAAATGGGCTTTAGAGGAAAAAGAGTCGTTTCTGAAATTAAAAATAAAAGTTAGAGCAAAAATTGTTGCTGATGGCTTGCCCGATGATGCTTTTGACTTTACCAATGTGGGCACCCATTTGAGCGCAAAAGAGTTTAACGAGGCCTTAAATGAGCCTGATACGGTGGTAGTGGACATCCGGAACCATTACGAAAGCGAAATTGGCCATTTTAAAGGCGCTATTTTGCCCCCGGTAGAATCTTTTAGAGAAGAATTGCCTGCTGTGGTTGATTTATTAAAGGATAAAAAAGATAAAAAGGTGTTACTGTATTGTACCGGCGGAATTCGCTGCGAAAAAGCCAGTGCGTATTTAAAACACCATGGTTTTAAGGATGTAAATCAGTTATTGGGAGGTATTATTGATTATGCCAAACAGGTAAAAGAAGAAAATCTCGAAAATAAATTTATTGGCAAAAACTTTGTATTTGATGACCGCTTGAGCGAAGCCATTTCGGAAGATGTCATTGCGAACTGCCACCAATGCGGTAAACCCTGCGACCACCATATAAATTGCGCTAATATTGCCTGTAATTTATTGTTTATACAATGCGATGATTGTGCCAAAAAATATGCCCTTTGCTGTACACCCAGTTGCATGAAAATAAACGCTTTACCCGAAGAAGAACAAAAAGAATTGCGCAAAGGAAAAGAAAATAAAAAGCGCTTTCATAAAGGCTTGTCGGACCCCCAGCAATTAATGCGCGAAATTGAACGACAAAAAAAGCTTTTGTAAAGCAATAAAATTGAACATACTCAAATATTTCAAAATATGGCATTAATAGAAATTCCCCTCTTGAGAGGGGTTAGGGGTGTGTTTTTAAAGCTTATTATTATTCTAATAGCATGCTTTACCATAAAATCGATATCCTTTGCTCAAACCTTTCCACAAAACCCTAGTAATTATATAACCGACGAAGCAAATATTCTCACTTCTTCTGAAGAAGATTCTTTAAATGTAAAACTCTCGGATTTCGAACAAAAGACCACAAATCAAATCTTTGTTTACATTGCAAACACCTTACACAATCAAGAAATTGCTGATATAAGTCAGCAAATTTTTCAAACCTGGAAAGTGGGGCAAGCCGCTAAAAATAATGGGGTTTTAGTAACTATTTTTGTACAGGACCGTAAATTCCGAATCCACACAGGTTACGGAATGGAAGGGGTTCTGCCCGATGCCTTAACTAGGCAAATACAAGAAAATAATATGGTTCCTTATTTTAAACAAAATCAATATTTTGAAGGGATTGATAATGGGGTAGATCAATTGATTTATTATAGCCAGAATGAGTATAAAACCTTGAATGAAGTTGTTCATTCAGATTATAAACGAAAAACATTTTGGGATAGAATTTTTGATTCCCCAAGTATTCTTTTTAATGTTTTTTTATACATAGCAATACTCATTAATTTCATAAAACTTAAAGTCAATTATTGGTTTAAGACTTTTGCCATATTAATTTCTTTAATTTTTGTCTTCATTCCAGTCATTGGAACATTTTTGTTATTTTTAGCACTAATAATACTAGCCTTATTTGATAAAAGTAAAATAAGATCATCTGATAATTCAAGTTCATTTAGAGATAATGATTCAAGTTTTTCATCTAATGATTCTTCTTCAGACAGTGATTTTTCCGGAGGCGGTGGCGGTTCTTCCGGTGGCGGCGGCAGCAGCAGTAGCTGGTAATCTATTTTAAATAGATTTTAAGTTGTTGAAACTAAATATTTCTTAATTTTATAGTATTGTAACCAAAACAACTAATTAAACCGTTCTCGATACGCTGCGCACTCGAACTGACAAACTCATAACCCATAACTCATAACTAAAACATGCCACTTTATCATACCCTCGGAAAAATACCTCACAAACGACATACCATTTTTAAAAATGATGCCGGAAACCATCACTATGAGCAACTTTTTGGTACCGTTGGTTTTGTAGGCATGTCTTCCTTACTCTATCATACCCACCGACCAACTATGGTTAAAAATATTTTGGGATCTTACTCTGTTGAACCTAAAATTGCCATTGAAAAAAACTTAAAATCGTACCGCTTAAAAGGGTTTGAAATAGCCCCGGAAGCCGATTTTTTAAAAAGCCGAAAGGCTGTTTTAGTAAATAACGATTTACATATTGTATTAGCCGCCCCGCAAGAATCAACCAAAGATTATTTTTATAAAAATACCGATGCCGATGAGCTTATTTTTGTCCACAAAGGAAAAGGCAAATTGAGAACCATGATGGGCAACCTCGATTTTTCTTATGGTGATTACCTGCTTATTCCGCGCGGAATGATTTATAAAATTGATTTTGAAACCACTGATAATCGATTTTTTATTGTAGAATCGTTTCATCCTATTTATACCCCTAAAAATTATCGCAATTATTTTGGTCAATTATTAGAGCATTCTCCTTTTTGTGAGCGGGATATACGTCGTCCGTACGAATTAGAAACCTATGACCAAAAAGGCGATTTTTTAATAAAAATTAAAAAACAAGGGTTGATTCACGACTATATCTATGCTTCGCACCCCTTTGATGTAGTGGGATGGGATGGATATAACTATCCCTACGCCTTTTCTATTCACGATTTTGAACCCATCACCGGTCGCGTACACCAACCCCCACCAGTGCATCAAACATTTGAAACCAACGCTTTTGTAGTGTGTTCATTTTGTCCGCGCTTGTATGATTATCATCCTTTATCCATCCCTGCTCCCTATAACCACAGTAATATTGATTCTGATGAAGTTTTGTATTATGTGGATGGTGATTTTATGAGTCGGAACGATGTAGGTCCCGGACATATTTCTTTACACCCGGCCGGTATACCGCATGGTCCACACCCGGGTGCCATGGAACGAAGCATTGGGCAAACTAAAACGGACGAATTAGCCGTGATGGTAGATACATTTAAACCCCTCATGCTCACAGATTATGCTTTGCAAATTGATGATGGGAAGTATTGGAACAGTTGGGTAGAGTAATTTAAAATTCCCCTATTAAGAGAGCTTGTCTCCGATTTTATATCGGGAGGTTGGGAGTGTGTTTCCCTCTTTTTTCTTTCCTAATATATTAATGTAATTTTTTTTCTTTTATATTTGAGAAGATGAGGTTATTTTTATTCTTCACGTTAATTTTTGCTTCGCCTTCTTTTGTGTTATTACAAGCACAAAATGAGACCAATGAGGATTTTAAAGCAAAATTTGATCTCGCCCGGAATCTTTTGTTAGATGGCAAAACCCAAAAAGCCCTTCCTTTTTTAGAGGAATTGATTCAGGATTATCCAAATAATTCAAATGTGAACTATTTGTTGGGGGTATGTTATACCGAATCAGAAGAGGTAAATGATTTATCCATCTATTACCTGGAAAAAGCTAAAAAAGATGTTACATTAGATTATTTACCCAACTCATTTTTAGAAAAAAAAGCACCTATTTTTTTGTATTACTTTTTGGTGGTGGCCTATTCTCAAAACCGATTGTGCCGAAAAGCCGAAGATGCCTTTTACCAGTTCCATTCTCTATACGGAGTTCAGAAAAATGATTATTATGTGGCGGATGCCAAAAATTGGTTGCGCAAATGCGAAATTCCGGAAGAAATTAAAAATTCGCACATGGATGGCAAACCTGCTTTTCAATCCGACTATAGGCCTGTTCCTCAACCAGAAAATGAAATGTCTGATAAAAAAACATACAATACCAAAAAGGTCGAATATTCGACTTCCAATTCCATTTATGGCGTACAGGTTGGAGCCTATAACCGGGTTTTGCCTGTTTATAAATTTAAAAATTTAAAAAACATCGAAGCTTTCATGGATAATGATGGCATGATTAGATATGTAATTGGTCATTTTACAAGTAAAGCGCAGACAGAAGCTTTATTAAAAGTGATAAAAGAAGCGGGATACACCGATGCCTTTATTGTGGATGTGAATAAAGAAAGAAAATTTACCGACGAATTGATCATTTTTAATGAAAAATCCATTTTTAAAGAAGAACAAGTCATAGAAAGCATGGATTATCGAATTCAAATTGGTGCTTTTAGAGATTCTATTCCCAATGAATTAGCAGCAAAGTATTTATTAGTGGATGATATTTCAGAATTGCCTCAGGATGACCTGGTTATATTAACCTCCGGCAAGTTTACAACATACCAAGATGCCACTGTTTACAAAGATCAAATCATACAAATGGGTATTCCGGGTGCATTTGTTATTGCATTAAAAAATGGCAAAAAAGTGCCAATATCCAGGGCCATGACCGGAAAAAGCCAAGAATAAAATTCCCCTCTTGAGAGGGGTTAGGGGTGTGTTTATCCCCTAAAAAATAAGTTGAAGGAGATATAGATGAATTACTTGAAAAAACAGTTCCTTTTTGTATTCCTTTTTTTTATTCTCTCAAACTCTTTTTGTCAAGATAAAATTACTGTTACTCAGTCAAAATTATCTTTAAATAGTACTATAATAGAACCATTTTCCGGTAAAGATTCCATTAACTATAAAACCCGGCAGAAAATATTCTGGTATTCTTCGGCCACCGCATATACAGGCTTATCCATCGGATTATATCATGCCTGGTACAAAAACTATTTTGGCCCAAAATTTCATTTTTTTAATGACAATAACGAATGGCTGCAAATAGATAAAGTGGGCCATTTTTATACGACCTACCAACTTTCGCAAGGCATGTATCAAAGCTTAAAGTGGGCAGGCTTAAACAACAACAAATCCCTTCTTTATTCCAGTTTAATATCTTTCGGGTATATGAGCACCATTGAGGTTTTTGACGGTTTTTCTGACTCCTGGGGCGCTTCCGTGGGAGATATTTCGGCCAATGTAATGGGTGTAGGTATGTTTTTATTAAATCAACATCGCCAATCTTTCGTGCAAGTAAAATTCTCGTACCATCCCACTCATTTTGCGCAATACCGCCCCAATGTGTTAGGGAGCAATGCCGCGGAACGCTTTATAAAAGACTATAATGGCCAAACCTACTGGCTTAATTTAAATATTCAAAAAATGACCGGGGCAAAAAAAATACCGGCATGGATTGATCTTTCTTTTGGGTACGGAGCCACAGGAATGATTGGGGGAGATGCAAATCCTACCGTCGACGAACAAAATAATCCCTATCCCGCTTTTCAAAGGCATCGCCAATATTATCTAAGCCTCGATATCAATCCAAAACAAATGAAAATCAAGAATAAATTCTTAAAAACCCTGGTAGGCAGCTTCAATTATATAAAAATTCCATTTCCTGCCCTCAAATACGAAAACAAGTCTTTTTCCCTTGAACCCTTCTATTTTTAATAATTTATTGGTTTGAGTAAATTAAAGTTTAATTTTCAAATAAAAACTCCTAGATTCGTGTTTTATTTATCAAAATGAACATTGTTGTTCTCTCCCGAAATTCGAAATTATACTCTACACAGCGCTTGATAGAAGCTGGCTTAAACAGAGGGCATAATACCAAAATTGTAAATTATGGTTTATGCAATATTGTTATTGAAAAAAAGAAACCTTCTATCTATTATAAAGGCGATAAATTAGAGGATATAGATGCTATCATTCCTCGTATTGGAGCCTCTCAAACTTTTTTTGGCACGTCAGTTGTTCGTCAGTTTGAAATGAAAGGGGTGTTTTCTACCGTCGAATCTCAAGCTTTAGTACGTTCTCGAGATAAATTAAGAAGCTTACAAATATTATCGAGAGCCGGTTTAGGTTTGCCCAAAACAGTCTTTACTAATTATTCAAAAGATGTTTCAGGTGTTATAGATATTATAGGGGGTGGCCCCTGTGTTATAAAATTTTTAGAGGGTACACAAGGAATAGGAGTTATTTTAGCCGAAAACAAAAAAGCAGCCGTCGCCATCTTAGAAGCGTTTAACGGATTAAAAACCCGGGTAATTATTCAAGAATTTATTGAAGAAGCAAAAGGAACCGATATTCGCGCCTTTGTTATTGACGGCCGGGTGGTTGGAGCAATGAAAAGAACAGCGAAAGTAGGTGAGTTTAGATCAAATCTTCATAGAGGAGGTTCTGCCGAATTAGTGGAGTTAACTACGGAAGAAGAAATTGCCGCTTTAAAAGCTGCCAAAACCCTTGGCTTAGCCGTTGCAGGGGTAGATATGCTTCCTTCAAAAAAAGGCCCTTTAATTTTAGAAGTTAACTCTTCTCCCGGCTTAGAGGGAATTGAAAAAGCAACAAAAAAAGATATTGCCACAGAAATTATAAAATTTATAGAAAGGCACGTCTAGTTTCCGGTCTAATTTTATGTTTGTATATTAGCATTAATGAACCTCAAAAACCATTTTTTTATATCATCTTTTCTTGGCATTTTCATTTTTGCTGTTTTTTTAAGTCTGCCTATATTTAAAGTAAATGCGCAGGTAAACCCTCAACAGCAACCGGGTGATAAGGCTGCTGCAAAAGATAATTACTTATATGGCGATTGGAAAGCAGCCATGCTCGAATATGAAACATTGCTAAAAAAAGATTCTACCAACGCCACTTATAATTATCGCGCTGGCATATGCTACCTGCAAACCTATACCAATCGTAAAAAAGCCATCGAACACCTCGAAAAAGCTATAAAATATAAAGTTTCTGAAAAAGATGCTCCGTTTATGTTAGCCAAGGCATATCATTTAGATATGCAATTTGATATGGCCATTGAAAAATATAAAGTGGCGCTTAAAACAACCGTAGACCCCAATTTAATAAATAGGGCCAAATTGTACGTACAAATGTGTGAAAATGGCAAAAAAATGGTTGCAAATCCCCTCAAAAATATAAAAATTGAAAATTTAGGCCCTGATATTAACTCTCCGGAACCCGATTATTATCCATTTATTGATGAAGTACAATCTACCCTCTTTTTTTCAACCAAAAGATCCAAAGGAAACAGCGGTTATTTAGCCTGGGATGGACTCTATTCTTCCGATATTTTTATATCTAACGAAAAAGATGGTAAATGGGGTAAACCCAGAACTATTGGAGGAGCGGTTGGAACCCCTCAGGATGAAGAAATTGTAGGATTAACTCCGGATGCCAGCCACTTAATTATTAATTTTTTCGATTTTATTATTAAAGATGATATCATGGTTTCCGAAAAACAAGGAAAACAATATAAAAAACCTGAATTATTCTCGTTACTTATCGATAATCCTGCCACAAAAGAAACATCCGGTTGTTTTTTACCTGATAAAAAAACCCTTTATTTTAGCTCTACTAGAGCTGGAGGAAAAGGAGGTATAGATATTTGGATGAGCAAAAAATTACCCACCGGCGATTGGTCAGATCCCATTAATTTAGATTACTTAAATACCGAATGGGATGATGCCTTTCCGCATGTAAGCAGCGATGGAAATACTATGTTTTTTGCTTCTGAGGGATACGAAAGCATGGGAGGATATGATATTTATAAGTGCCAATGGGATACCGCTACCAAAAAATGGATCAACATAAAAAATATGGGATATCCTATCAATTCTGTTTTCAACGACTATAATATATCTATGGATATAACAGGCCGAACAGGTTATATTTCAACCTTTAGAAAAGAAAATTCGGTGGGCGATTTAGATATTTTTGAAGTCACTTTTTTAAACGTGGAACCTCGAATTTCTTCGGTTATCGGAAAACTATATTACTCTGTTCCAATTGATTATAATGATTATCAGGAGTTTATTACCTATGAAAAAAATGGAGTTAAAAAAAGGTTTGTGCCCACATATTTACCCGATACCTTACAGTGGAAATTCATCAAAAAAGAAAAAGAAATGTTAAAACCGGGTACAGAATATAAAAGTTTTGTAACGGTAAAAAAAGGAGAGACCACTAAAGTTTTTAGCACAGAAAAAATCCCTACAGATATCAAAGGGTATGAATTTGTTAATATTGACCATAAATTATCGCCTATTAAAAATTATCAACCTAAATCTTCTTCTTTGCCCAAAGAAACTAGAATTTTCTTTTCAGAAGCTTTTATTAAAGTTTTTGAAAAAGAAAGCAACAAAAAAGTAGGAGAATATAGGCCTAACCCGGCAAATAACCGTTTTTTAATGGCTTTAAGTGAGGGTAATTATATCCTCAAAATTGAAGCCGATGGCTTTAAACCCGAAGAATTAAGCCTTTCTGTTTTAGGTAAAAGCTCCTATAAATTTCAGTTTGAAAAAGATTTCCCCCTAACTCCTATTAAGGCTCCAGAATCCATTAATTATACCGAAATCCCAAAGTAGTCCCTTGAAACTATTTTTTGCCATTATATTTACATTTTTTTCTTTTCAGATTTTTTCTGAAGTAAAAGATTTGATAAGGCTTAAATAATACAATTATATGGCAAAATTAGAAGTTAATAAGTCTATTTCTATATCACATTCAGGGAGGTGTTTTAAATGATTTATCTATCTTATCTTTTATCCCTAATATCGGGTTGCGCATTAGGTTTATTGGGTGGTGGTGGCTCTATACTCATTATTCCAATTTTGGTATACGTGGCGCATGTTAGTCCGCATTTAGCAACCAGCTATTCCTTAATTATTGTAGGGGTCAGTTCTTTGGTGGGCGCTCTACCATCACTGACCGAAAAATTATTTCAAAAACGAGCCTTTTTTTATTTCGGAATCCCTTCTTCTATCGCTGTTTTTATCACCAGAAAGGGTATTCTCCCATTAATTCCTGAAAACTTCTATGTTTTTCAAACACTTTTTTCTAAAGATAAAATAACCCTCATTTTATTTACCTTTTTTATGATTTTAGTAGGCGTAAAAATGATTCGAAAAACTACTGTTAATCAAACAGGCGAACAACGACACACTTCTCACTTAATTTTTCAAGGGATTTTAGTCGGGGTTATTACCGGAATAATTGGAATCGGGGGTGGGTTTTTAATTGTACCCGCTTTGGTAAACCGATGTCAAATACCCATGAAATCAGCCGTTTCAACCTCTTTATTTATCATCGCACTCAATTCCTTGATAGGCATATTGGGTGATTTATCCTCCGAAATTGTTTTGGATGTTGCCTTTTTTATGCCCTTTTTAATATGCTCTATTATAGGCATATTCATTGGACAAAAACTCATGCACAAAATATCAACAGATTACCTCAAACAAATGTTTGGTATTTTTGTACTTATTCTATCCATGACTATTCTTTTAAAAGAATTTTTTCTTTAAAATAGACCCATGGGTTACTTATTTTGAGATGCCCATTTTTTCTCCCAAATACTTGGTAAAATCTTTAATATCTTGAGCCATTTCCGGCTCCGAAGTAGCTCGTTCAAAAGTATCAGCCAAGCTCAAAAAAGTTTGATAAAAGAATAATTTCATATCATCCACCAACATATCTTTTGTCCACAGGTCAATTTTTAACGTGTTTTGTTCCTTTTTATCCCATATAGAAATTAAAACGGCGTCGCTATCTCCTTTTTCTGATATTTCGGTCGATTGCCAACTGATTTTTTCAGGGACATTATTTTCATCTAAGCCAATGTTAAATTTTAATTCGGATTGATTCATTTTTTTGAATTATATAAATGTAGCGCTAACATAAACTTTTTTAAAATCATTTCGAATAAAAAGTTTACAAAAGAAATTTGATTTGATTTTCACATCTATATTTTTGTCATCGAATGTCGGCCGGTTTTATAGCAAAAAATATGCTCTTTAGGTATGGGTTATCAAGGTATGGGTTATCAGTTTATCTAATACTCAATAGGTATTCACTTGAAAATATAGGCTTTTTCTATTGTAAAAGAATTCTTTAGTCTATTCCCTGGGCAGATTCTAAAACCTTTATATCATCCTACCTTATCACTTTTAACTTTTAACTTTTAACTCATCCCTCATAACTCATAACTCCTTTCACCTTGTCATTTTCACCTTTGCCGAATAAAAATTAACCGTTTAATAAGTACACATTTTCCCTATCCACTTATTCCCTAATTTAGAGAATATTCACTTACCTAAATCCTATTTTATGCCTGAAAAAATTGCGTTTAATCATTGGGACAATGTAGTTGCAGAAGCACGAAACAATGTCGTTTTTGAAAACAGGAACCAAGTGTATGGAGCCTATCAAATCCGAAGATATTATAACAGAACCTTGGTTATTGCCCTGGTAACTACTATTGCAGCTTTTTCAATATTGGCATGCATCCCTAAAGTGATAAGTTTAATGAGTAATAAAATAGAAGAAATTGCTGTGCCAGGTATTCCCACCGAATCTATTTTAATTAATTTAACTCCCAAAGTGGAGCCCATAAAAATGTTTGTTCCGCCAGCGGCTCAAAAGCCGGTAAAAACCACCCTCAAATTTACTCCCTTTCAGGCCACCAATCAAGATATTATCGAATCGCCGAAAGCTATTGAGACTATTGATAAACCAATTGGTATAGTTACAAATATAATAGATGATGGAAGTACCACCATTATTGATAATACACCCATTGGAAAAGGAGAAAATCCAGTTAAAACAATAGAAGAAGTAATGATATCTGTTGATAAAATGCCCAAATTTCCCGGTGGAGAAGTTAAATTAATGGAATTTCTATATGCCAACTTACAGTATCCCGAATATGAAAGAGGTGCAGGTATATCCGGACCTTGTTTTGTAACTTTTGTGGTAGAAAAAGATGGAAAAATAACCGGTATCCGTATTTTAAAAGGGGTGCCTCATGGTTCAGGTTGTGATGAGGAAGCGTTGCGCGTATTAAAAATGATGCCCAACTGGGACCCTGGAAGTATAAACGGAAGGGCAGTCCGCGTTCAGTTTAACTTACCCATCCGATTTACTTTGGGAGGTTAATAGTAAAAAAATCACTATCCCCCTCATTAAAAGATTTTATTCACTTTTATTAACCACTTTAGTTATCGAAAAAGTTTTTTTAAAGATCAAAATTTTATTACATTTGAAAACTTGTTTTAAAAACCCAAACTAAAAAATTAATACTTTAAAACTAATTTTAATTAAAAAAAAACAACATGACAAATCAAAAAAACACAACATCAGGCGGATTTAATTTTATGTCTGCAGCCATTGCTATTGTAGCATCACTAGTGCTTGGAATTTTAATTTTCAAATTTGTGCTTGGAGATCCAGCGCATTTTGATGCCGAAGGACATCCTAAAGCAGGTGATTTTCTTGGGATGATGTATCAAGGAGGTTTTATCGTGCCAATTTTAATGGCTATTTTAATTATTATTATTGTTTTTTCTATTGAGCGCTTAATCACCCTTTCAAAAGCAAAAGGAAAAGGAAACACTACCGAATTTGTTAAAACTATTAAATCTTTAGTTGCAAGCAAAAACTACGATCAAGCCATTGCATTATGTGTTGATCAGCGCGGTTCTTTAGGAAATGTAGTTTTCTCTGGTATTGAAAAATTAAAAACTCTTAATACAAGTGGTTTAGATAAAGAAACCAAAGTAGAAGCTATTCAAAAAGAAATTGAAGAAGCTACCGCTTTAGAATTACCTATGTTATCTAAAAACTTAGTTATTATTTCTACTTGTGCTACTATTGCTACTCTTTGGGGGTTAATTGGTACAGTTATTGGAATGATTCGTTCATTTGCCGCTTTATCAAATGCAGGTGCTCCTGATACTACCGCTTTAGCAACAGGTATTTCTGAGGCTTTGATTAATACCGCTTTAGGTATTACTGGTTCAGTTATTGGTATCATCATGTATAATTATTTCTCAACCCGCGTTGATGCAATTACTTATAGCATGGATGAAGCTGGTTTTACCATCGTAAAATCGGTAAGTGCAGGAGAATAATTTGCTCCTCCATTTTTTGTATAATCATTTAAATAAAATACAACGATATGCCAAAAATTAAAATGCCTAAGGCAAACCCATCGCTCGATATGACTCCAATGGTGGATTTGGCGTTTCTTTTGGTTACCTTCTTTATGCTAACAGCTTCAGTGCGTGTTACTGAACCTGTTATTGTAGATGCTCCTGCTTCTACTTCTGAAAAAATATTACCTGATAACGTAATTTTAATTTCAGTAGATAAAAAAGGGAAAGCATTTTATAATATCACCAGCGCTGATGTAAGAATAAGAACATTAGAGAGAATGGCTGATCAATACACAATTACTTTTACTGATAAAGAAAAAAAGGAATTTGCTAAAATGACCAGCATTGGTGTGCCTATAAGTAAGTTGAAAGACTATATTAATATGCCTGAGGAACAAAAAGCAAAGTATAATTCTCCGGGTATCCCTATGGATTCAACGGATAATCAACTTTCTTATTGGATTCGGTTCGGTCATATTGAAGCTAAAACAAAAGAAAAAGCTGAAAAAGATAGGGCTAAAGGTTTGGGACGTGAGTCGAAGTATGAACCCGTTCGTTTTGCTATTAAAGCAGATGCCGGAGCAAACTTTATCAAAGTGAGAGAAGTGATTAAAACATTTACAGATCAGGATATCTACCTATTCAACTTAATCACCAATCTCGAAGAAGCTGAAAAGATTTAATAAAATATATTCATTAATAAAAAATAATTAAAAATGGCTGAAGTAAATACCGGTGACGGTGGTGGTGATGGCAAGCACGGTAAAAAGCGTGCCAAGAAATCATCAACCCGAATAGATATGACGCCGATGGTAGATTTAGCATTTTTGCTACTTACCTTCTTCGTTTTAACATCTACGTTCAATAAGGCTAAAGTAATGGAAATTCCGTTTCCTAAGGATGATAAAACCGTGACTCCTACTAAAGTAAACAATGCAATCACTTTTTTGTTAACTGAAAACAATGGTATTTATTATTACAATGGAGAGTTTTATCCGGAAAATAATGAAAAAGGTAATCCACCTACTACTTTGCAAAAAACAGATTTCTCAAAAGAAGGTTTGCATAAGCTTTTATTAGAACGCAATAAAACAACCATTGATGCCATAAAAGCTTTAGAAGAACGATACAAAAGAAAAGAAATTGCTGATACCACATTTAAACGATTGGCTATCAGAGAACAAGGCCGAAGAGCCGAAAATGGTAAAGAAGCTGCTTTAACTGTTTTAATTAAAACCGATGACAAAGCCGTTTATAAAAATGTAGTAGATTTAATTGATGAAATTAAAATTTGCAACATTGGTATTTATGCCATCGTAGATATGATGCCAGGTGAAATGAAGCTAATTGCCGAAGCCACAGGTGGGGTAGTTGCTACTGAAAATAATCCAAAATAATTTTATACCTAATACGATGCCCAAAAATAAATTATTTAATGAGTGGACCAACGTAGTTGCTGAAGACAGAAATGAGCTTGTTTTTGAAAACAGAAACAAATTTTTTGGAGCTTACCAATTACGAAGAAACTACAATAAAATTCTAGCACTAGCGCTTATCATAACAGTCAGTGCATTTATAGTTTTGGTAAGTATACCAAAAATTATTAGTTTAATTCAGGGCAGCATAGAAGAAGAGGTTGCAAAAGTGGATATTACAGCGGTAGATTTAACACCGCCTCCACCTTTGGATGAAACAACACCACCGCCACCACCGCCACCACCGCCACCACCAGTACAAGCAACGATCAAATTTACCCCTCCGGTAGTAACCGATGAAGAAGTAGTAGAAGATCCACCTCCGGTCGCTGAAGAAATTGACAAACAAATTAGTACCCAAACCAATGAAGGAGACGGTAGTGAAGATGTTATAATACCAGATGATAACGCAGGAGACGGTCCTGTAGCACCGGTCTATGAAGAGCCCATGTTACAAGTTGAAAAAATGCCTGAATTTCCAGGCGGAGAAGCAAAATTGATGGAATTTTTGTACAGCAATTTGCAATATCCGGCTTTTGAAAAAGAAGCAGGTATTTCCGGATCATGTTATTTAACCTTTGTTGTTGAAAAAGACGGAAGCATAACAGGTATACGGGTTCTAAAAGGAGTTCCCCAAGGATCTGGATGCGATCAGGAAGCTTTGCGGGTATTAAAAAAGATGCCGGCATGGAAACCAGGTAATCATAACGGAAGAGCTGTTCGGGTTCAATTTAATTTACCAATTAAATTTACTTTAAGATAAGTGCCTACGCGCAAACCTTCGAATATTGATTCAATAAGCTACTATTTTTCCTTTGTGATGATTGTAGTTTATTTAGGTTTAGGTTCCGTTTTTTTATTTACAAACTTAGGAGTCGAAACGTTTCATACCTATCGCAAAGAGATGGGCCTTGTAGTTATTTGTTATGCTATTGTACGGATAGTTTTAACAAGAGCAAAAATGAAGCGTCAAAAAGATTCTTTTAATGAAGTTTAATATGAAACTCAAAATAACAGGTTTTTTAGCTCTAATTCTCATTTCATTCCTATACACGTGTTCAAACTCTTCCAAAACAAAAGAACCTACGGATACGCCTACCTCAGGGGATGTTAATATAGTAGTGGATGAATCTTTTCAATCTTTATTTGATACCCAAATTTATACTTTCCACCAACTGTATGTGCATGCACATGTACATGCTCAATATTTGCCGGAAAATAAGGCCTTGCAACTTTTGATGAACGATTCCTGCAAAGTAGCCGTAATGAGTCGCGATTTAACCAAAACAGAACGCGCCGTTTTTGAATCAAAAAATTTGTTCCCCATCTCCACAAAAATAGCAGAAGATGCTATCGCCCTTATTATTCACCCGGATAACCCCGATTCTGTTTTATCTGTTGCCCAGGTAAGAAGTATTTTATTAGGGCAAGATTCTACCTGGAAACAAATTAATGCTACCTCTGGTTTAGGCAATTTGAATGTGGTTTTTGATAATGAAGGATCTGCTAATGAACGGTATATGAGAGACAGTTTGTTAAAAGGCCAAACCTATGGCAAAAATGTTTTTGCTGTTAAATCAAATTCTGAAATAATTGAATATGTAAGCCAGCACAAAAACGCGGTTGGTTTTTTAAGTGTGAATTGGATTAGTGACCATGACGATACCACTGCCCTAAATTTTTTAAACAAAATAAAGGTTGTTTCTATAAAAAAAGATGATCAATCAGAAGCATACAAACCTTACCAAGCGTATATTAAAACAAAGGATTATGCATTTTCGAGAGATGTATATATGATAAGCCGACAAACCCGGGCAGGACTTGGCATGGGTTTTGTATCATTTGTTGCCGGAGAAAAAGGGCAACTTATGATTTTAAAGGCAGGGTTAATTCCAGCCATTGCTCCTGTTAGAATGGTAAAAATTAAAACAAATTAAAAAAAATATTATTATGAAGACTACGTTTTTTGTAACCGCTTCCTTGTGTTTAAGCAATTTTGCTTTCTCTCAAACATTATCAGACGCTATTAAATTGACCATTAACGAACAATTTGATAAAGCCGATCAATCTTTTAAAACATTGGTTACTACCCAGCCTAATGGCGAAAATTATTTTTATTATGGTGAAAACTATTTCAAAAACGATCATCTTTCTTTAGCCGACAGCCTTTATAAAAGGGGGATTGCGGTAGATCCAACTAACCCATTAAATTATGTAGGTGTAGGAAAAATTTTATGGAACCAAGGAAAACAAGCCGAAGCTAAAACAAATTTTGATCAGGCTTTAAAATTAGGTGCCAATATGAACCCAACCGTGTTTATGAAAATTGCGGAGGCTTATATCTACCCGGACAATAAAAATTTAGCGGAAGCTACAAACTTATTGAACCAGGCTTTAAAATTGCAACCTCAGGATCCTGAAATTTTCTTGTTATTGGGAGATGTGTATTTAGAAGAAAATAATGGAACAAAAGCCGTTGAAAACTATGAGAAAGCGCTTATTTTAGATAAAAAATCGGTTCGGGCGGTTTTACGTCAAGGGCAAGTATATAAACGCGCAAAAAATGTAAATTTAGCTTTAGATTATTACAGAACAGCCAATTCTATTGATTCAACCTTTGCCCCTGCTTACCGCGAAAAAGCGGAAATTTATGCCCTGGCAAGAATGTATAGTCAGGCTACCGAGCAGTACAAAAAATACCTTGCTTTAAATGATGATTGCAGTGCAAAAGGCCGATATGCCGGGTTTTTAATGGAGGCTAAAGAACATGCAACTTCTATTGAAACATCAAAAGAAGCGCTTATATGCGATCCAGGCAATATTTATTTATATCGATATTTAGCTTATTCTCAATTTGAAATCGGAGATTATACAAATGGATTAGCAAATATCTCTACCTTTTTTGCCAATGCCGGTCCAAACGTAAAAATTATTCCTATGGATTATGAATACAGAGGAAGATTATACGGAAAAACAGGCAATGATTCTTTAGCTATTGAAGATTTTAAAAAAGTAATTGAATTAAAACCTGAAAAAATAGGAGAACTAACTTCAACTATGGCTACCTCTTATATCAAAATGAAAAAACACTCAGATGCAATTGAATTGTATAAATCTATTTTGGATACTGCTTCAAAGCCAAGTGTCAATGATTATTTTGGACTAGGTAGAGCCTATTATTTTTCAAAAGATTACGTAAATGCTGATTCTGCCTTTTCTAAAGTAGCAAAATTAAAACCCGAACTTCCTTTAGGTTATTTATGGCAAGCCCGTTCATCTGCTAATATTGATGATAAAAATGAAAAATGGTTAGCAAAACCTTTTTATGAAGCATATATTTCAAAAATAGACCCGGAAGAAACAGGAAAAAATAAAAAGGATTTAATTGAGGCCTATACCTATATGGGCGTGTTTTATACCAATAATAAAGAGATCTGTATCGCAAAAACCCAATTCCAAAAAATTTCTGAGTGGGATCCTGAAAATCAAAATGCAAAGAAATTTTTAGCTAGCCCTGAAGCAGCTAAATGTAACTAGAATAAGATTTAATAAAATAAAAAAAGGTCAATGCCATGCACTGGCTTTTTTTATTAGACCTCTTTCCTAACCTGTCTGCTGATAAGCAAAACTCAATCGTCATTACGCACAAAACCTGTGCTCAGCGCAGTTGAAGTAGGCCTACCGGCCAAGCAGGTGGCAATCTATCATTTTTACAGATTGCTGTTTGCGATAGATTAGGAGAAGAACCAGCAAAGAATCTATTTTTATTAAGTGATGATAATTTTAAAAAAGCATATATAAATATGAAAACTAGTTTAAATTTTTTAATTTTTTGTGGAGTAATTTTTCTTTCTTCCTGCTCGGAAAAGCCTTCTGAAAAAGGCGGATTCGATAAAATAACCGACGGAATTTTCTATGATGTAATTGTAGGAGATACTATGTACAAAGCCGATAAATATCAATACTTTGAGGAAAAAGACCGGGTAAAATTTGTCCAGAAAATAAAGGATTTTATACTCAGTGGCAAATTGAAAGCCTATCGGCCTAACGATTTAGGAGAAGATGTACAGAAAGATGAATTCATCATAAAATCGGATGATTTTAATGCTTTATTTATAGATAGTATTTATACCTCCATTATTGATGAATCGGGGACTGCCACACAGGAAAAACTAGAAGTAAAAGAAATTAGCAATGTAATGCTTACGAAATTTGAGTTTCGGGAAGATTGGTTTTTTAATGAAGAGGCATTACAACTGGAGAAAAAAGTAAAATCGATCAGTTTTATGCACGAGGTTTTTACCGAGGAAGGTGAATTAAAGGGGCATAAAAAATTGTTTACTGTTTATTTAAATTAATTTTTTAAAGTTTAATACAAATATTTTTGGGTTCGGTAAAAAACTCTAAAGCATGAAATCCGCCTTCGCGGCCTACTCCCGATTGTTTTATTCCGCCAAAAGGTGTGCGCAAATCGCGCAACAACCAGGTATTTACCCAAACAATGCCTGCATCAATTTGTTCGGCAACCCGGTGTGCCCGGGATAAATTTTCGCTCCAGATACTGGCTGAAAGTCCATATTTAGTGCTATTGGCCATCATAATCACTTCTTCTTCGGTTTCGAAAGGAGTCAGGGTTACCACCGGTCCAAAAATCTCCTCCATATTGGTTCTGCAGTTGTACGGAAGTCCTTCAATGATCGTGGGTTCAACAAACCAACCGTTTTTGCATTCGCCTTCTACTATTTTGCGTTTACCGCCTAAAAGGATAGTACCCCCTTCTTCCTGAGCTAATTGCACATAACTTAAAATCTTCTCCATGTGTGCCTCTGAAACGACAGCACCCACATTCGTTTCGGCAAGTAAGGGATCGCCTACGTTGAGCTTTTTCACCCGTTCAACAAATTTTTCCTGAAAAGTTTTATAAATACTTTGATGAATAAAAATACGAGATCCGCACAGGCATATCTGGCCTTGGTTAGAGAACGAAGAATGGACCGTCATTTCAATGGCTTTATCCAAGTCGCAATCGTCAAAAATAATGTTGGGATTTTTCCCCCCTAATTCTAAAGATAATTTTTTAAACATGGGAGCCGCTACCCGGGCTATATCAGCGCCTGTTTTTGTGCCTCCGGTAAAAGAAATGGCCGGAATATGCGGGTGTGAAACCATGGCAGAACCTGCCTTATGGCCATATCCGTGTACAATATTTAATACACCCTTAGGTAAACCTGCTTTTTGGCAAATTTCTGAAAGCAAAAAGGCGGTCATGGGGGTTATTTCGGAGGGTTTTGCAATAACGGTGCAGCCGGCAGCCAAAGCGGGGGCTATTTTCCACGAAAATAAATACAAGGGTAAGTTCCACGGTGAAATGCAACCCGCTAAGCCAATAGGCTTATGGGTGGTGTAATTGATGGCTTTGCCGTCCATATCGTAGCTATGTCCCGAAAAATGCAAAAGCGCCGTAGCATAAAAATGAAAATTAGCGGCCGCCCGCGGGATATCTACTTTTTTGCTCATTCCCAAAGGCTTGCCATTATCCAGGGTTTCGGCGTGGGCCAAAGCAGGTAGGTTTTCTTCAATGAGAGATGCTATTTTTAATAAAATTTTAGAGCGTTCTTCTTTGCTGGTTTTCGACCAGGTTTTAAAAGCTTCCTGCGCGGCAGAAACAGCGGCTTCAATATCTTTTTCGTCAGAATCAGGAATGAGGCTGTATACCTCGCCCCGAGATGGGTTAAAGTTATCGAAATAGTTCCCTGAAACAGGGGCAACCAATTTGCCGTTTATATAGTTTAGTATTTTTTGCATTCAAAAAGATAGTTGTCATCAAATTTAATGAAATTATATCGAAATTGTTTTGTGATTTTACTACTGGTTTATATCCATAAGGTAACCTCCCAAAAAATAAACTTTCATTTAAAACCCTGAAAGATTATATTTGTAATCAATTTTTTAAGGTATGTTGAGTATTTCGGCCGAAGAATTAGCACAATTAATACAGGGTAAAATTGAAGGAGATCCTGCAATTCGTGTGAACGCACTGGCTAAAATTGAAGAGGGGATAGAAGGCGCTGTATCGTTTTTATCTCATCCAAAATATTTGCAATATATTTATGATACGCAAGCAAGTATTGTTATTCTAAATAAAGAATTCATTTTAGAAAAGCCCATTCAAAAAAAATGTACCCTTATACGGGTCGATGATGCCCGGGCTACTTTTTCAACACTCATTAATTTTTATGCCAAGCAGCTTTTTCCTGAAAAAAAGGGAATTGAACAACCTATATATGCAGAAGGAGCTACTATTTCAGAAGCGGCTTATATTGGCGCATTTGCTTATATTGGGAAGGGTTCAATCGTAGGTAAAAACGTTAAAATTTATCCCAATACGTATATTGGCGAAAATGTAAAAATTGGTGAAAATACCGTTATTTATGCCGGAGTAAAAATATATGATTACACCCAAATAGGTAAAAATTGTGTGATTCAGGCAGGGGCCGTTATTGGTAGTGATGGGTTTGGTTTTATTCCCTCGGAACAAAGCAATTATGAAAAAATTATTCATATTGGTAATGTTATTATTGAAGACTATGTAGAAGTAGGCGCCAATGCTACCATTGATAAGGCAACCGTGGGTTCTACCATTATCAGAAAAGGGGTTAAATTAGATAATTTAATCCAAATTGCTCATAATACCGAAGTTGGCGAAAACACCGTGATTGCAGCACAAACAGGCATCGCAGGCTCGACTAAAATTGGTAAAAACTGTATGATTGGTGGTCAAGTAGGCATTATTGGCCATATTAAGATAGAAGATGAAGTAAAAATTGCCGCTCAATCGGGTATTGGCAATGATATAAAAATAAAAGGAGCCATTGTTCAGGGCTCTCCTGCACTTCCTATTGGGGATTATAAAAAATCGTATGTTCTTTTTAAAAACTTACCTAGCATCAAAAAGGAATTGGATCAATTAAAAAAAGATTTACTTTCGTCTAACTAAACGCATGATTGATTTACAAAAAACAGTAAAAGATTCTTTTTCCATTGAAGGAAAAGGCTTACATACAGGTCAAGTAGTAAAATTAACGGTAAAACCTGCTCCGGATAACCACGGATTTAAGTTTGTTCGCACCGATTTAGAAAACAGCCCCATTATTAAGGCGGATGTTGACTTAGTAGTTGAAACGGAACGCGGAACAACCCTGGAAAGCAATGGTGCTCGTGTATATACCACCGAGCATATTCTGGCTGCTTTATACGGCATGGAAATAGATAATGCCATTATAGAAATAACTGGGCCCGAAATTCCTATTTTAGATGGTAGCTGCCGCCCTTTTGTTGATTTAATTGAAAAAGTGGGCATTGTTAGTCAAACGTTGGAAAAAAATTATTTTCATTTAAAAGATAATTTAAAGTATGAAAATGAGGAGAAACAGGCTGAAATATTAGCGGTTCCGGATGCTGAAATGCGCGTAACTGTGATGGTTGATTATAATTCGCCCATGTTAGGCACGCAACATGCTTCTATGTATGATATTAAAAATTTTAAAAACGAAATATCATCATGTAGAACCTTTGTGTTTTTGCGCGAAGTAGAGTATTTGTTCAAAAAGGGGCTGATAAAAGGGGGAGATATTGATACGGCTATTGTGATGGTGGATCAAAAAATGTCGGATGAAAAACTAGCCGAATTAAAGCTGTTATTTAACAAACCCGATATTGATGTTCAGGGAATAGGCATGTTAAACAACGTACAGTTGCGTTACGAAAACGAACCTGCTCGTCATAAACTATTGGATATTGTAGGAGATATCGCTTTAATCGGTGTGCCTTTAAAAGGACATATTTTAGCGGCTCGACCAGGCCACAAAACTAATGTGGAATTTGCTAAAATGTTAAAGGAAATGATCCGGAAGCAAAAAAAATCAGGTCCTTACTACGATTTAAGCAATACCGTAAAAGACATTAATGAAATAAAAAGAATAATACCGCACCGTTACCCGTTTTTATTGGTCGATCGCATTATTGAACTTACCTCGGAAAGGGTGATTGGTGTTAAAAATGTAACCAATACTGAGAGCTTTTTTCAGGGCCATTTTCCTGAATATCCCGTTATGCCAGGAGTTTTAATTATTGAGGCCATGGCACAAACCGGTGGTATTTTAGCCTTAAGCCAGGTTTCGGATCCCGAAAATTACCTGACTTATTTTATGAAAATTGACAAGGTTAAATTTAAGAAGAAAGTAGTGCCCGGTGATACGCTGGTTATGTGTTTAGAATTAATGCTTCCGGTTCGACATGGTATTGTGCATATGAAGGCGACTGCCTACGTGAATGATGTTTTAGTGACCGAAGGCGAATTAATGGCTCAAATTGTAAAAGAAAAAAATTAAGATGCAAGCTTTTATACATCCCGATGCAAAAATTGGTAAAAATGTTACCATCAGTCCCTTTGCATACATCGATAAAAATGTTACCATTGGTGATAACACATGGATTGGCCCCAATGTTACTGTTTTTGAAGGATCACGTATTGGTCAAAATTGTAAAATATTTCCAGGCGCTGTTATTTCTGGAATTCCGCAAGATTTAAAATTTACCGGAGAAGAAACTACGGTCGAAATTGGTGATTATACAACCATTCGCGAGTGTGTAACCATTAATCGCGGAACGAAGGACCGATTTAAAACCGTAGTGGGGAGTCATTGTTTATTAATGGCATATGTACACATTGCGCATGACTGTTTGGTGGGAGACAATTGCATTTTTGCAAATTGTGTAAACCTGGCAGGGCATGTTACCGTTCAGGATTATTCTATTTTAGAAGGATTGGTAGCTGTACAGCAATTTTTGACCATTGGTGAGCACTCTTTTGTTACCGGAGCCTCTTTAGTACGTAAAAACGTACCTCCATATGTAAAAGCGGGTCGAGAGCCTCTTTCTTATTTAGGAGTGAATAGCATTGGCTTAAAACGAAGAGGGTTTAAAGATGAATTAATTCGCCAAATTGAAGATACTTACCGCATATTGTATATTAAAAACAATAATCTCTCAAAAGGTATGATGGAAGCTGAAGAAGAGATTCCTTATAGTGAATCGAAGCTAAAAATCATGAATTTCATCAAAGATTCTGAAAAAGGGGTGATGAAAGGGGCGAATATTTCTTAAAATATACGCGTTACCCAAACAAATAGCCAAATACCTCTTCTATTTTTCTGAATTTGAGGATTTCGATGTTTTTGGGTTGAATAGATAAGTTTTTATCGTTGTATTTCGAAATTAAAATCTTTTTAAAACCTAATTTTTCGGCTTCGCTAATGCGTTGATCTATGCGGTTTACCGCACGTATTTCGCCAGAGAGCCCTACTTCTGCAGCAAAGCAAATATCTGATTTTAGAGGTAAATCTTCGGAGGAAGATAAAACTGCGCATACCAAAGCTAAATCCATGGCCGGATCATCGCTTTTCATACCGCCGGTTATATTGATAAAAACATCTTTTATTCCCAATCTAAAACCACAGCGTTTTTCTAAAACAGCCAGCAACATATTTAATCGCTTGGCGTCAAAGCCCGTAGCAGAGCGCTGAGGCGTGCCGTACGCTGCTGTGCTTACCAAGGCCTGTATTTCTAATAAAAAGGGCCGCATGCCCTCTAAAGTGGCCGCAATGGCTATGCCGCTTAAAGGCTCATCTTTCGACGAAATAAGTATTTCTGATGGATTTTCTACTTCTTTTAATCCGGCCCCAAACATTTCATATATACCCAATTCGTTGGTCGATCCAAAGCGGTTTTTGGTGGTTCTTAATAAGCGATATATGTAATTTCGGTCTCCTTCAAACTGCAAAACCGTATCTACCATATGTTCCAACAGTTTTGGACCGGCAATTTGCCCGTCTTTAGTGATATGTCCGATCAAAAAAACAGGGGTCGACGATTCCTTGGCATATTTTAATAATTCAGATGCACATTCTTTAATCTGCGAAATACTTCCCGGAGATGAATCAATGCTATTGGTATGCAGGGTTTGAATAGAATCGATGATTAATATTTCAGGCTGAATATCATTAATGTGATGAAAAATAGTAGGAGTGAAGGTTTCTGTTAAAACATAACACTGGCTGTTTTCAAATCCAATACGCTCCGCCCTCATTTTTATTTGTTCTTCGCTTTCTTCGCCCGATACATATAAAATTTTGAGCTGTTTATTTTGTAGGGCCGCCTGCAACATCAAGGTTGATTTGCCAATACCGGGTTCGCCACCAAATAATATTAAGGAGCCCGGTACAAGCCCCCCGCCTAATACGCGGTTTAATTCATTATCCTGTAAAACAATTCTTTTTTCTTGTTGCGATTCAATGGTTTGCACCAATTTAGGAGAAGAAGTTCTTTTGGTTTTAGAGATGTAGGTTTCTATTCCTTTTTCCTTTTTTTCAATGACTTCTTCTACATAGGTATTCCACTCGCCACACGAATTGCATTTCCCCACCCATTTGGGCGACTGAGCGCCACAATTTTGACAGAAAAAAGATGTTTTTATTTTAGCCATTCAATTATTTAAGTATAAAAGTACAAAGTCCGAAGTACAAAGATTAACAAAAACAACTCATAATTCATCCCTTATAACTCATAACCCTTTTATCTTCTTCTCAATATTAGTCGTCGAAAACCCCTCTAAATAGGGCAAACTTAAAACTTCTCCACCATTCGCTTTTACAATATCTGAACCTACAATTTGCTCGGGTTTCCAGTCTCCGCCTTTTACTAAGACGTTGGGTTGAATCAATTTTATTAATTCGTAAGGGGTATCTTCATCAAAAATGACAACTAAATCTACATAATGTAGGGCTGCCAAAATAATGGCGCGCGAATTTTGATCCTGTAAAGGTCTGCTAGATCCTTTGTTTAATCGTTTTACCGAATCATCCGAATTTAAACCAATAATTAATTTATCACCTAAACTAGCTGCAGCCGTTAAATATTCAACATGTCCGCGGTGCAATAAATCGAAACAACCATTGGTAAAAACAGTTTTTTCCAGCTTAAAACGCCATAGTTCAAGCGTCCGCTCCAAGGTTTTCCCTTCTTGAATTTTGCTTTGTAAAAATCCGAGCTTGGTGAAGTTTTCCATAGTACAAAGTTAAAACAATCTTTTCAAGGTATTTTTAATTCTTCGTTTTAAAGGAATTTGAGGTACAAAATCGTTGTTATTTGCAAACAAATCTCCCATTTTTAAGTAATATTTATAAAAATCGCTGGCAGTATATCCCCATTTGGATAAAAAGGTTTTATAACCATTGTTTTTCTTAATGCGAGTGGTCGATTTTGTTCCAAAATGATATACCTTACTTTTTCCTACCCCTTTAAAAATGCGCGCACCTGCCTGCCATAGTTTCATAGAAAAATCGGGATCGGAGTACATTCCTGGAGAAAACTCAACACTATATCCCTCCACAATATCCCAGGTATTAATATGAACTACATTAGGTGGCCACGTAGCGCCCGACCAATCCGGTTTTTGTATGTTTTCATAGGTGTTTAATAATTCCGTTTCTTTAAACGATGCCAAATCTGTTCCATAATCACCCACGCAAACGCATTTATTGCCTGTATTTATGGGCTCAATAAGGGTGGCAGAAAGAAAGAATTGTTGATGGCCAATGATATTTATTTCATCTAACAAAGCTTTGTCCCAATTTGGACAAGCATACATATCATCGTTAAAATAGCATAAATACTGGGTTTTTATCAACGATCGGGCAGCATTTAAAGCATAACAAATACCAATATTTTCTTTCGAATGCGTATACTCGATGTCTTCTTGCTTTTTAGCCCATGCTAAGGTACCATCGGATCCGTCGTTGATATGTAAAATAAATTGGTGTTTGTAAAAGCTGTTTTTTCGCAGACTTTCTATCAAAAGTTGAAGATAGGGCAGATTATTCCAGGTTGGAATAAGGATAGAAAATGATTCTTCCGTAAAAGAAAGGTCTTTGGTTTGTTTAAATATCTCCACACCTACAATTTATATCGAAAATAGAAAAAAGGATAAATGTTTTGTATTTTTATTTTTAAAATAACGGAATATGTTGGAAAATATTGAGTTATCTATCACCTTGCCTGTGGATGTGAAAACACTTTACAAAGCCTGGTTAGATACCGATGAACAT
This sequence comes from uncultured Flavobacteriales bacterium, assembly GCA_964403835.1. Taxonomy (GTDB): domain Bacteria; phylum Bacteroidota; class Bacteroidia; order Flavobacteriales_G; family JALEGO01; genus CAYOHR01. Next base: position 26,199 of record CAYOHR010000002.1, on the reverse strand, counting down.
AGCGAATTTACAGGGGCAGATGCAGAAATCGACCCAGAAGTGGGCGGATCTTTTACTGCCTGGGATGGGTATATTGAAGGGAAAAATATAGAACTCATTTCCAATAAAAAAATTGTGCAAAGCTGGAGAACCAGCGAGTTTGCAAAAAAGGATAAAGATTCGTTGCTGGAAATTCTTTTTGAAAAAGTAAAAGAAGGAACAAAACTGACCCTGATTCATACCAATATCCCCGCCGGACAAGCAGAATCATATACCCAAGGGTGGAAAGATTTTTATTTTAAACCCATGAAAAAATATTTTAAATGAGTCACAAGTCGAGGATGACGGGTCGAGGGTTACTCACTTTGTACTTCGTACTTTGTACTTTGTACTTATCCTCCCAAACCACCGATACATCCTATGCCCGTCGAGTGTTGGATACGCTTTGTTCTCCGCAATACCATGGTCGGGGGTATATTTTAGAGGGGCATAAAAAGGCTGCTGATTATATTAACGGTCAGTTCGAAAAAATAGGGCTGCAAAAATTTAAGCCGAATTATCAGCAATATTTTAATATTTCTATCAATACTTTCCCGATGAAGTATGAAGTAGCAGTTGATGGGAGAAAATTAGAGCCCTCTAAGCACTTTTTGGCTTCTGCTTCGTCTAAAACTTTGCATCAAGAATTTGTTGTTCAAAAGCTCAATTGGAAAAAAGTGAAGAAAGGAAAAGTCCGCTTAAAAGAAACAGATAACACAGCGTATTTGATTGATGCCACAAAACTAAATGCCGAGGATAAAAAAATATTAAAAGATGTTTATGCTACTGGGCTTGGGGCAAAGGTTTTGATCATTGTTCGGAACGATAAATTGACCCATCGTTTTTCGCAAACACAAACTTCCTTTACCGTCATAGATGTGCAGGATAGTGTTGTTTCTGAAGATCTTAAAAAAATAAGAATAGATATTGATGGTATTTTACAAAATCCAACCCAAACACAAAATATCATTGGTTATATCCCGGGTACTCAATACCCTGATTCTTTTATTGTTTTTTCAGCGCATTACGATCATTTGGGTCGATTAGGTCGCGAAGGAGTTTATTTTCCAGGGGCTAATGACAATGCCAGCGGTGTGGCTATGTTATTAAGCCTGGCCCAATATTATAAAAATAATCCATCTAAATACAGCATTGTTTTTATGGCTTTTGGCGCCGAAGAAGTGGGTTTATTGGGATCAGAATATTACACTAAAAATCCTTTATTTCCGCTTCAAAACATCTCCTTTTTAGTAAATATGGATATTATGGGAACAGGGGATGAAGGAATACAAATTGTGAATTCGACCGTTTTTACCAAAGAGTTTGATCTGCTCAAAAAAATAAATGATCAGGAACAATTATTAAAAGAATTAAAAACACGCGGAAAAGCCGCCAATAGCGATCATCATTGGTTCAGCGAGAAAGGTGTTCATGCTTTTTTTATATACACTTTGGGCGGAGTGAGTTATTACCATGATGTTTTTGATAAAAGTGAAACGCTTCCTTTAACAAAATTTAAGGATATTTTTAAGCTCTTGGTTTTATTTAGTAATGAGTTAGAAGTCAAATAGTTAGTTTGAATAAAATGATACAAAGGGAAGAACTTTTGAGTAATTGTTGAGCGGTATTTATTTTACGGTTTGACTATTCGCTATTAACTAACTACATTTGCATGCCCCTGCAAAATGGATCTCCTTAAAAATAAAATAAACCCTGCCAAATTACCCCAACATGTGGCCATAATTATGGATGGCAATGGAAGATGGGCTAAGCAAAAAGGTAAATTTCGTGTTTTTGGCCATCAAAATGCCATTACCGCGGTGCGAGACACCGTAGAAGGGTGTGCAGAAATAGGCATAAAATATCTTACGTTATATGCGTTTTCAACCGAAAATTGGAATCGCCCCAAAATAGAAGTAAATGCTTTGATGAATTTATTGGTCGATTCGTTAACCAAAGAATTACCAACGCTGCAAAAAAATAAAATTCGATTGCAAAGTATTGGTAATCAAGAACAACTACCCGATAATTGCCGAAAAAAACTGAATCAATGCATCGCCGAAACAGCTAAAAATGATCACATGACCCTAGTTTTGGCCTTGAGCTATAGCGCTAAATGGGAAATGATTGAAGCTGTTAAAAAAATTACTGAATTAGCACTCGACAAAAAAATTACTTCGTCTGATATTAACGAAAACCTCATATCAAATTCGCTATCTACGGCAGGTATGCCCGATCCTGAATTAATGATACGTACCAGCGGCGAACATAGAATTAGCAATTTTTTATTGTGGCAACTAGCCTATGCCGAGTTGTATTTTACGGATAAATTATGGCCCGATTTTACAAAAAATGACTTATTTGAAGCCATTTTAAACTTTCAAAACCGGGAACGCAGATTTGGTCTAACCTCTGAACAAATGAAGGAGAAAGCAAAATGAGAATATGTTTTTTAGCGATATTGGGATGCTTTTTTTCCTATTCTGTGTTTGCTCAATTAGTAGCTGATCCTAGCTATTCTAAACCTATTTACAGAACATATAAACTGGCAGGTATTCATGTTACCGGAATAAACAATGTAGATGAACAGGCTCTTATTTTAATTTCAGGCTTAAATGTGGGCGATGATATCACCATTCCGGGGGAACAATTAGCAAATGCCATTAAACAATTGTGGAAACAACAACTATTTTCTGATGTTAAAATTATTAAGGAAAAGGAAGTAGATCAATCCATTTATTTGCGCATCGAAGTAACCGAGCTAAGTCGTTTATCTCGTTTTACTTTATTGGATGAAAAAGGAGATGGAATCAAAGGCTCAGAAGCAGATGATATTCGTGAAGCCATTGATTTATTTAAAGAAATGTTTATTACCGATCACTTAATTTCATCGACTAAAAACAAAATTCGAAATTATTATATTGATAAGGGGTATTTTAATTGCGAAGTCTTTATTAAACAAAGAAAAGATACCATCATTAAAAAGCACGATATTTTAGATATCACCATTAAAAAGAATCCGAAAGTGAAGGTGGATCAAATAGAAATTGTAAACAACACGAAGCTGAGCGATTTTACCATTAAAAAACAATTGAAAGAAACCAAAGAAAGGTTAGTTTTTGCGCCATTTCATGGCTTTGGAAGTCTTGTTTCACGAAGTTTAAAGGGCTACTTTAAAGGTGATTCCACCACATTTAACCAAAAAGTAATGGAATACGCCTCGGAAAGAATTCGAGTTAACATATTTAAAAGCTCGAAATTTTTAGAAAAGAATTTTATAAAGGATAAAGATGCGGTCCTTGCTAAATATAATTCATTAGGTTACCGCGATGCAAAAATTGTTTCGGATACGATTTATGCAAGCAGCACGGATGGAATCACTATTAAAATTCAGGTGCAAGAGGGAAATCGCTATTATTTCAGAAATATCACCTGGTTAGGAAATTCTAAATACCCTACTTCTTTGTTAAGCGGTGTATTGGGGATAGAAAAGGGAGATATTTATAATCAAGATTTATTGGACCGCAGATTAAGCATGAATCCAAATGGAACCGACGTAAGCTCGTTATACATGGATAATGGCTACTTGTTTTTTCAGGTAAACCCGGTTGAGGTTTTGGTCGAAAACGATTCTATTGACCTAGAAATGCATATTTACGAAGGAAAACAAGCGCGCATTAATAAAATAACTGTAACCGGAAATACAAAAACAAACGATCATGTGGTTATGCGCGAGTTGCGAACCAAACCCGGTCAGTTATTTAGTCGCGCCGATATTATCCGAACCCAGCGAGAATTAGCGCAATTAGGCTATTTTGATCCGGAAAAATTAAATGTTATTCCTAAACCAAATCCATCCAATGGAACGGTTGATATTGAGTATGTGGTGCAAGAAAAACCATCGGATCAGCTGGAAATGTCGGCAAGTTGGGGAGGTGCGCAAATATCTCAAGGGGCGGGAATTCCTTTATTTGGAACCTTAGGAGTGACTTTTAATAATTTTTCGACCCGTAATTTCTTCAAGAAAAACGCATGGGCTCCGCTACCCGCAGGGGATGGACAGCGTTTAAGTTTAAGGGCGCAATCCAATGGTCCTGCGTATCAAGGGTACACTCTTTCTTTTACCGAACCCTGGTTGGGAGGGAAAAAACCAAACTCATTTAGCGTAACGGCTTGGCATAATTTACAAAGTAATGGGGCTGCAAAATATGTAGAAGACGCGAGTGGAAATGATGTGCCAAATCCAAACAGAACGTCTTTGGCTATTTGGAGTGCTTCTATTGCCTTAGGAAAACGATTACAAAAACCGGATAATTATTTTTCACTTTTACACGAATTTACTTTTCAGCATTATGATATGAACCAATGGGCGCAGTTTACATTTAGCAATGGAACTGCCAATAACTTTTTTTATAAAATGACTTTATCGCGCAATTCAGTCGATCAGCCTATTTATCCTAGAAAAGGATCTAATTTGGTAAGTTCTATTCAAACAACATTGCCTTATTCCTATATAAATTCTGAATTTAGAGGGATAGATAAAGATTATAGCACACTTGAACCACAAGAAAAGTATAAGTGGGTAGAATACTATAAAATTAAATTTTCGGCTGATTGGTATACGGAGTTAGCTAATAAATTGGTTTTAAGAACCAAAGTTGGATTTGGTTTCTTAAGTTATTACAACAAAAATATTGGCACCGCACCTTTTGAGCGCTTTTATTTAGGGGGTAGTGGATTAACCAATTTTGCCTTAGATGCCCGAGAAATTATTGCACTTCGGGGGTATAATGATAATTCGGTATTCCCTCTTAATCCACAAGCAGAAAACTCCTTTACCCAGGTAGGGCAACCTATTATTACAAAATATACCATGGAAATGCGGTATCCGGTGAGTTTAAATCCGCAGGCAACTATTTTCTTTTTAAGTTTTTTAGAAGCCGGAAATACCTGGTATAATTTTAAAGATTATGATCCGTTTAATGTGAAACGATCAGCAGGAGTAGGTATTCGAGCCTTTTTACCTATGTTTGGTATGTTGGGCTTAGATTGGGGTTACCGCTTTGATGATATTGAAACAAATCCAACCATGCCAAAATCTCAAATCCATTTCACCATCGGAACCAACATTGGAGAGTTGTAACACATGTTATTTTTCATTTTCATGTTTTTATATAATTTTTTTCTTAGAGCCTTTTATTGCGGAATTGTAGGATATTCGTTATTCAACAAAAAAGCCAAGCAATGGGTAGAAGGAAGAAAAAATCAAACATCAAAAATTGCAGAATTAAGCCTAATAAAAAAGCCTATTATTTGGTTTCATTGTGCTTCTACCGGCGAGTTTGAACAAGGGAAACCCTTAATGGAAGCCCTCCGAAAAAAAAATACAGATTATTTCATTTTAGTAACCTTCTTTTCTCCATCGGGTTATGAAGCTAAAAAAAACGATTCAGCAATTGATTTAGCCTTGTATTTACCCCTCGATGGAAAAACAAATGCAAGCATGTTCATTGCTCAAATGAAACCCAAAGCAGCCGTATTTGTAAAATACGAGTTTTGGTACTATTATTTTAAAGAACTCCATGCCCAAAATATCCCCTTATATATTGTTTCTGCAAATTTTAGGCCAGACCAGCTATTTTTTAAACGGTACGGATCTTTTTTTAGAAAAACACTCCGTTTTGTAACGCATTTTTTTGTACAAACCTCGTCTTCAAAAAACCTGTTAAGTTTAATTAACATAAGCAATGTAAGTGTGGTGGGTGATACCCGGCTCGATCAGGTTATTCGTATTAAAGAAAGCCCCTTCCAAAATGAAATGATGGAGCAATTTTGTCATTCATCTAAGGTATTAATAGCAGGCAGTACCTGGCCCGAAGATGATGATTTTTTGAAGGAATTAATAAAACAAAATTTGCCCTTAAAATATATTATTGTTCCGCACGAAATTCACGAAAACACCCTCAAAAGCTGGTTGAAATCATATCCCGACACGTGTGTTTTATGGTCAGGCATTAAAACGGTGGAAGATATAAAAGGGAAGAATATTATTGTTATTGATCAAATAGGGTTGCTGTCTAAGTTATATCGCTTTGCAGCTATAGCCTATATTGGAGGCGGTTTTGGAAAAGGAATTCACAATATTTTAGAGCCCTCAGTATATGAGATACCTGTATTGTTTGGCCCGAATTATAAGAAGTTTAATGAAGCTATAGAACTAATCAAACTTAAAGGGGCTTTTTCGTTTGAAAATCAGCCCGAATTAAACGGAATAGTCGAAAAATTACTGTCAGATACAAATTACTACCAAACAGCACAAGAGGCTTGTAGAAATTACATTTTAGAGAATAAAAACAGCACGCAAAAAATAATAGAGAACGAGTTTTTTAAAATTTTATCCTAAAGAAAGAATGAAGCAATTTAAGTGTTGAATCTTAAATTGCTCCCTTTTTCAATACTATGTCTTTTTAAAATTGTTTTTACAAAGCCTTTACCGCTTCTTTAAACTGATCTCCGCGATCTTTATAGTTTTCGAACAAGTCAAAACTGGCACAAGCTGGCGAAAGCAACACTACATCTCCTTCTTTAGCCAATTCATACGATTTTTGAGCTGCTTCGTAAGCTGATTTCACGTCGTGTATTTCTGAAACCAAGTGACGAAAAGCATTGTGGATTTTTGTGTTATCCACTCCCAAACAAATAATGGCTTTTACTTTTGCTTTGATTAAGTCGGTTAATTCCGAATAATCATTTCCTTTATCTTGTCCACCTGCAATCCATATAACAGGTTTATTAATCGATTCTAAGGCATACCAAGCCGAGTTAATATTGGTAGCTTTTGAATCATTGACATATTCAACCCCCTGTATTTTTGCAATAAATTCCATCCGGTGGGGTTCATTTTTAAAATCGCTCATGCTTTCTCTGATCGATTCTTTTCTGATATCTACTATTCTTGATGCTACTGCTGCAGCCATCGAATTATAAATATTGTGTTTGCCTTGTAAGGCCAGGTCGTGTATTGACATAGTAAAAATAGTTTTAAGGTTTAGACATAAATTTTCGTGTTCGAGATAGGCCCCATATGGGAGTGTTTGTTTGATGCTGATTGGAATTTTTGTTGATCTAATGCTGTACTTCTCCATGTTTTCCATGGTAATTTGGTCATCGATGTTGTAGATGAAAAAGTCGTGTTCATCTTGGTTTTGGGTGATTTTAAATTTTGAATTGACATAATTTTGTAATTGATATTCGTAACGATCTAGATGGTCTGGTGTAATGTTGGTTAAAATGGCTATAAAAGGCTTAAAATCAACAATATCATCTAGTTGAAAACTGCTTAATTCGACCACCAAATAATCGAAATCCGTTTCTGCTTCGGCAATAAGTTTAGCTAAACTGGTACCTACATTTCCGCCCAGGCCTACATTTAAGCCGGCATTTTTAAAAATGTGATAGGTTAATAGGGTTGTCGTGGTTTTCCCATTCGCCCCGGTAATAGCTATTATTTTTGCCTGGGTGTATCTGGCCGCAAATTCTATTTCAGAAATAATGGGTATATTTCTTTTTCTGCTTTCTTTTACAATAGCTACTTTTTCAGCTACTCCAGGACTTTTAATAATTTCATCGGCGCTAAAAATGAGTGCCTCCGTGTGTTTTTCTTCTTCAAACTCAATGTCGTTTTTAATGAGTTCTAGTTTATACTCCTCCTTTATTTTTCCAAAATCAGAAACAAATACTTTAAAGCCCTTCTTTTTAGCTAAAATGGCGGCTCCTACGCCACTTTCTGCGGCCCCTAGTATGACAATGTATTTTTGTGTTGTACTCATCGTAATTTTAAGGTTACAATGGTTATTACTGCTAGCATAATGCCGATAATCCAAAACCGGGCAACAATCTTAGATTCGTGCATTCCCTTTTTTTGGTAGTGATGATGTAAAGGCGACATCAAGAAAATTCGTTTTCCTTCGCCGTTTCTTTTCTTGGTGTATTTGAAATAGGCTACCTGTAAAACAACCGATAGGTTTTCAATCAAGAAAACTCCACATAAAATAGGAATGAGTAATTCTTTGCGAATAGCAATGGCGAACACCGCGATAATACCTCCTAAGGATAAACTACCTGTATCACCCATAAATACCTGGGCAGGATAGGCATTGTACCATAAAAATCCGATACAGGCTCCCACAAAAGCAGCCATAAAAATAACCAGCTCGCTGATGTGCGGAATGTACATGATGTTGAGGTAGTCGGCAAAAACATAATTACCTGATACATAAGCTAAAACGACTAAGGTAACCCCTGCAATGGCCGAAGTCCCGGTGGCTAATCCATCTAATCCATCGGTTAAATTTGCGCCATTAGAAACCGCGATAATAATAAAAGTGACAATGGGAATAAAAATGAGCCAAGCATACTTGTAGGCATCATCTCCCATCCAGGCAATTAACCATCGATAATTAAACTCGTTGTTTTTGATAAAAGGAATGGTAGTAATTAATTCTTTACTTTCTTCCCAGTTGGCTAAATTCGATTCTTTTGTTTCTCCTTCTACAATAGAATAAGACGATTCATATTTCTCCGTTTTTACTTTTACATCAGAATGAAAATACAGGGTAAAGCCAACAATTAGGCCAATACCCAGCTGACCCACAATTTTAAACTTTCCGGCTAAGCCCTTTTTATCCTTTTTAAAAACTTTAATATAATCATCTGCAAAACCAATCATTCCTAACCACACGGTGGTAATAAGCATAAGAATAACATAAATGTTATCCAACCTTGCAAATAATAACGTAGGAATAAGAATGCTGGCTAAAATGATTAATCCGCCCATGGTTGGCGTGCCTTGTTTTTTGTTTTCTCCATCTAAACCCAGGTTACGAATCGTTTCGCCAATTAATTTTTTTCGCAATCGATCAATTAATTTTCTTCCAAAAACCATGGATATTAAAAGCGAAACAATAACAGCTAAAGAGGCCCGGAACGTAAGGTATTTAAATACCCCTGCGCCTGGAAAATCGAGCTCGTTTAAATATTCGAATAGATAATATAACATACTTAGTCTTTTAAAAATTGTTTACTCATTTCTACATCATCAAATGGGTGCTTAACCCCATTTATTTCTTGATATTTTTCATGCCCTTTGCCAGCAATTAGCACAATATCTTTGTTTCCGGCATATTCAATCGCGGTTTTAATGGCTTCTTTCCGGTCAAGGATGCTAATGACCTCCATTTTTTTATCTGATGGAATTTCCGTTTTCATTTGCTCCACAATATCTTCGGCCTTTTCGTTTCGCGGGTTATCAGAGGTAAGAATAACTTTATCGCTTAATTGAGCCGCTATTTTCCCCATTTTTGGACGTTTAAATGCGTCTCTGTTGCCTCCACAACCCACCACGGTATATAGTTTTTGATCGGGATTTCTGGAATCGTTGATCGTTAACAGTATTTTTTCTAGAGCATCTGGTGTATGCGCATAATCAACAATTACTGTTTTTCCACTCTTGTTCTTAATCATTTGAAAACGGCCTTCGGCACCTTCTAACATACTTAGGTTCACCAAAATTTCCTCGCGGTCAATTCCTAATAAATCGGCTGTGGCATATACTGCTAAAGCATTATAGGTATTGAATTTTCCGGTTAATCGGAGCCAAATTTCTTTGCCATCCATAATTAAATTGAGGCCATTTAGGGTGTTTTCGATAATTTTTGCACGGTATTCAGCCAAAGAACTTACCGCGTAGGTATATACTTTAGCATTAGAGTTTTGAACTAAAATATTCCAGTGTTTATCATCTTTATTTACCAGCGCAAAAGCTTCATCCGAGAGGATATCAAAAAATACTTTTTTCGCTTTTATATAATTATCAAAGGTTTTATGATAATCTAAATGATCATGCGTAATATTGGTAAATACGGCTCCTCTAAATTGCAAAGCATGCACTCTAAATTGATCCAGGGAGTGAGAACTTACTTCCATAAAACAATAGGTACATTTTTTGTCTACCATTTTTTGAAGGAGTTGATTTAATGCAATAGGGTCCGGAGTGGTATGGGTAGAAGGAATTTCCTGCGTATCAACCCGGTTAACAACGGTTGAAATTAACCCTGTTTTATAACCCAAACGTTTAAATAATTGGTAAAGCAAGGTAGCCGTGGTGGTTTTTCCGTTGGTACCGGTTATTCCTATTAAATGAATTTTAGAAGAAGGATGGTCATAATAATTGGCTGCAATTTCAGACAATGCCAATCGGCTATTCAGTACTTTTACATATGTAATTCCTTTTTTTAATATTTTGGGTAATGTTTCACACACCACCGCAATAGCCCCATTTTCAATGGCTTTATCAATAAATTGATGACCATCACTTTCCAGTCCTTTAACAGCTATAAATAAACCAAAGGTTTTTATATTCCTTGAATCGAAATGAAGGTTTTCGATGGCCATTCTGGTCGATCCAAAAATCTCATCAATTCCCGCTTTATATAATATTTCGCTCAGTAGTTTCACTTTATATATTTAATGACAATACAATGGTTTGACCTTTTGTTATTTTAGTGCCCGGTAAAATGGATTGGGTTTGTATTTTTCCTTTTCCTTCAAATACTACATGTACACCCATATTTTCAAGCAGGTATATGGCATCTTTTAAAGTCATGCCTACAACATTTGGTACTATATTTTGAGGGATTTTCCATGCTTTTGTTTTAATGTTGTTAGAAGCGCTGTCTGCTTGTAAAGAAAACCAGCCTTCTTTAGCTTCCGCTTGATATGGAATATTCATAAAAGTGCTAATGGTTTGAATATCTTCCATGTTTCCTTTAGTCGCCATGCCGTTTTTTGGAGAAAATGATTTTGATTTAAGAGCCAGGGGCTCATGTATTTCTATGCTGGTTGCATAAATTTTATCAGCCACTTCTTTAAAAATAGGGCCCGCAACTAAATTTCCGTAATACACATTGTTAGATGGTGCGTTTACAACTACAATACACGAGTATTTTGGCTTATCAGCCGGGAAATAGCCTACAAATGAAGCTTGGTACGAAACTTGTGATTCGTATTTATAACCATATCTAGAATTGGCGATTTGTGCCGTGCCTGTTTTGCCTGCAATTTTATAGGTAGAATTAGAAAGGTTTTTGGCTGTTCCGCTGCTTACAACTCCTTCTAACATTTTTTTCGCTTTTTCGATGGTCGGGGCAGAACAAATGGCTTCATTTAAAACCGTTACGGGTATTTCTTTTATCATTTGACCCTTGCTTTTTATCATTTTTACAAAGCGCGGACGTACCATTACTCCGTTATTCGCTACTGCATTATAAAAAGTGAGTATTTGAAGGGGGGTTAAGCTAATTTCGTATCCATGCGAAATCCAGGGTAAGGATAAAGCCGACCAGCTTTTATCTTTTACGTCTTTAATGTAAGGTCTTCCTTCACCCGGTATTTCAAGCTTAAGCGGTGTACCTAAGCCCATTTTTTTAATCCTATCGATAAATTTTTGAGGATTTGCCCCATAATTTTGCGTAATAACTTTAGCAACACCAATATTGGAAGAGAGTTCGAGCACGCGTTTTACGGTAATTTTACCATGACCGCCCTCATGCGAATCTTTCATTTGTTGTCCATGAAAAAAGGCAATGCCTTTGCCTGTTTGAATAGAATCATCTAAGTCTATAAACCCATCTTCCATAGCCGCCATTAAAGAAGCCAGCTTAAATGTAGAGCCGGGCTCAGTACTTTCGCCAATGGCGTAGTTATAGTTTTCTGAATAAGACCCATCAGTATTTCTTGATAAATTAGAAATAGCTTTAATATCGCCGGTTTCCACTTCCATTAAAACCACACAACCATGATCTGCATTGTGCTCAGTTAATTGTTTTAATAAGGCATGTTGAGCAACATCCTGTAAATTGATGTCAATAGAAGTATATAAGTCATTTCCGTCTTTCGGATCAACCTCATTATTATCATTAATAGGCATCCATACTCCACCGCTTATTTTTTTCATCAAGCGTTTTCCGCCGGCTCCTTTTAAGTCCTCATCATACCCGGCCTCTAAACCCACTTTTTGTGTAGGGATATAATACCCAATGGTTCGGGCGGCCAATGAATAAAAGGGTTTTTCTCGTTTGTTTTGTTGAATATAAATGAAGCCTGCTTTGTATTTTCCCATTCTAAAGATGGGAAATGACTTCATTTTTCTCAATTCTTGATAGCGAATATTTCGTTTTAAAGGCCAGTATCTTTCTCCATTTTTTTTAGCCTTTATAATTTCTTTTTTGTATTCGCTTGGGAGTTTGTCTTTAAATAGATTGGCTAAACAAATAGAGAGGGAATCAATGTTTTTATTGAATATTTTATTTTCAAACCCCTTGGTTTTTGTATCTAAATAAATATCATAAATAGGAACGGAAGTAGCTAAAAGACTGCCGTCATTGGCATAAATGTTACCTCGTACGGCTTCAATGTTTTTAATATCAACCGTTAATTCTTGGAATTTTTTCCGCAGCGCATCTCCTTCATAATATTGAATAATAAAGGTTTTAGCTACAATGGAAACGCCAAATAGCAATATCAGTAAGAAGATAAAATAGCTTCTCCACAGAATGGTTTTTTCGATATTTGCTGGCCTTTGGCTCATTGTTTCGGGATCACAATTTTTTTAGGTGGAATAATGGTTTCTTTTACATCACTGGCATTTTTTTCTAGCATTAATGCGACTTCCGATTGTTTGCTTTTTTGCATTAACTCCGATTTAACCGAAATAAATTCGGATCTTAACTCTTTAATTTCTCCCTCGGCTTTATTAATTTTTTTTACTTGCCCCTCAGCGTAATAGCCAATTCCGATATATACCAGCACCAGGACGTATAAAAACCCTAAGTATGGAAGGTTTTTACGAATAGAAGGGTTGCTCAAAAAATTTCCACTTAATAAGTGAATCAAGAATGGCGACTGTTTTACTTTATTTTCTTCTTTTTCTTCGCTCATGTTATCTTTTAATTCCTACTCTCATTTTTGCACTTCTGGCCCGTGGGTTTTCTTTTATTTCCTCCTCATCCGGAATAACCACTTTGCTGTATTTGGGGTCAAACGGACGAATAATATTTCCATAAAAATCTTTTTTAGGGTCTTCGGCTAAAGCATCACCATAACGCAGGTAATTTTTTACCAAACCATCTTCTAAAGAGTGATAGGATATAAATACCATTCTTCCACCGGGTTTAACGATATCAGCACATTGATTTAATAAGTCTTTAATGACCTCAATTTCATCGTTTACTACTATTCTAATGGCTTGAAAAAGTTGAGATAATTGCTTGAAATAGTGCCGCTTATCAATAGCATTATCAACGGCAGCAACTAGTTCGGCCGTGGTTTCAATTTCTTGTTGATTTCGAGCCTCAACAATACAAGAAGCAATTCTGCGCGCATTGGGCAATTCTCCTAAATCCCTGAACAATCGGGTTAAATCAAATTCAGAATATTCATTAATTAATTGTTTGGCGCTTAAATCGTTGGTTTGATTCATGCGCATATCTAAATCAGCACTTTCTTTGTATGAAAAGCCGCGTTGTTTATCATCAATTTGATGAGAAGAAATTCCGAAGTCAGCCAACACACCATCCACCGGTAAAGCGCTGTATAGCTTTAGGAAGTTTTTAGCGTATCTGAAATTCTCGTTTATTAGCATAAATCTTTTATCATCAATGGCATTTTTTAATGCGTCTTTGTCCTGATCAAATGCTATTAATCGGCCGTTGGTAAGATGTTTTAAGATTTCACGTGTATGCCCGCCCCCGCCAAAGGTTAAATCAACATAGACTCCATCAGGGTTGATGTTGAGCTCTTCTATGCTTCTTTTTAATAAAACCGGTACGTGGTAAACATTATTCATCATCTTTCTTTTTCAACGAGCCCATTACATCCTCCGCCAAATTTTCAAAGCCGTCCAAACCATCGTTCATGATTTGTTCGTACTTATCTTTTGCCCAAATCTCAATTCGGTTGGCATAGGCAAATAGCACTACTTCCTTTTTAATGCTGGCAAAGGTTTTTAATGATTTAGGTACTAAAATCCTTCCTGTATTATCTACAGAAATTGCGGTGGCACCATTGTGAAACTGTCTAAAAAACATCCTGTTTTTTGCAACATACAGGTTTAGTTTTGAGATTAGAGCCGTTTCCTTGTCCCATTCGCTTTGCGGATAAAGTACTACACAGCCTTCAAACCCACGATTCAAAACAAACTTGTCTTGATCCGAGGGATCTAGCTGTTTTCGGAGATTGGAGGGCAGTAAAAACCTTCCTTTCTCGTCTAACTTACAATCATATTCGCCTATTAATCCAGCCATTTCAAAGAATGAAGTAAAAGTATATCTTGTTTACCACTTTTTACCACTAGTAAACACAAATGTTTAAAACTTTACTTCAATTGAATGATAAATAATCCCCTATATTACGAAAACATTACACATGAGTCAAGTTTTTAACACTATGTTCATAAGTGGGATTTTGTGGTAATTTTTTCAAAATAAGACTTGATTTTGGAGTATAACCCCTGAAACTTTTTTCGAAAAAAAGAGTATAACCCGAATAATGACATGAGTTTTACATCCTACATACTTTCTTTAAACTTTACGGTTTTGTGCTTTGCTATGCATGCTCAAATAAATTTTGAGCAATCTGTCATTGGCAGTGTAGGAGGGCATGTTAACAATGATCATCTTCAGCTTTCCTATACGGTAGGCGAACCCATCGTGCATCAGGCCGAAAATTCTTCTATCCTTTTTACACAAGGGTTTCATCAGCCTTTAGAGGATATTCTTGTTACCACTAAAAATGCTTCTTGCGATTATTCTCAAGATGGCATGGCTACCTTAAAACTAAAATATACCAAAGGACATATTATAAAGTGGAGCAACGAAATCACTTCTGATACCAATGCCTCCCTTTTACCCGGGAAATATTCGGTACAGGTCGAATTAGCCTCCGGACGAATTATATCTAAAGAGTTTACTATCCAATCCGATTCCCTCGAAAATTGCTATAAACTGATATTTTACAGCGGTATAACCCCCAATAACGATGGTAAAAATGATGCATGGGTGATTGATGGTATCCAAAATTATCCAACCAATCAGGTTTCTATTTATGATCGATGGGGAATATTGGTGTGGCAAGGGGCTAATTACAATAATACATCGGTTGTTTGGGAAGGTAAAAGTCAAGCAAACACCCTTTTGCCTATAGGGACATACTTTTTTGTTTTTGAAGCAGATGGATATACCTCCGAAAAAAACAAAGGGTGGATTCAAGTCTCCCGTTAGTTATAAGTTATGAAGGATGAGTTATGAGTTTTTTTAAATTAAAATATATTACAACCCCAAGACACGTGACCCGCGACCCACGACTCGCGACCTTATACTCACAACTCGTGACTACCTTACTTTTAACTTTTAACTTTTCACTTTCAACTTTCTCTCAGCAAGATCCCCTCTTTAATAAATACATGTTTAATCCCTTGTTTATTAATCCGGCATACGCCGGCAGCCGAGATGCGGTGAGCTCCGTTTTAATGCATCGCTCGCAATGGGTAGGGTTTGATGGGGCTCCCATTACGCAAACCTTTACTATACACGCTCCGCTGGCACAAAAAAAGATGGGTATCGGGTTTAGTTTTATTCGTGATCAAATAGGGCCAAGCACTAATTTCGGAATTATGGCAAATTATGCCTACCGCATTCCTTTATGGACCGGTAAATTAGCCTTCGGATTAAGGGTTGCGGCCTATAATTATACCTTTCAGTACAATAAAATCACCTATAAAGAAGCCGAAGATCCTTCGTCCATTTATTATCCCCAAAATTACTGGAAACCCAGTTTCGACTTTGGTTTGCGCTATAACGATAAAAATAAGTTTGTGGGATTGACCCTTTCTCACATTAACCAGATAGGCAAACAAAGTATAAGCGGGGATATTATTGCTCCCACCAATGCGGCTTTTCAATTAATTCCCCAGTTAAAATTAATGGGAGGATATGCTTTTGAAATAAACGAAAAAGTCGTTTTTAAACCTTCTTTTTTAATCAATACAGCTTATACGGGCACAAGTATTTCTGATATCAATGCAAGTTTTCTTTTAAATTCGGTATTTTGGTGCGGAATTACCTATCGTACCAATCAAACCGTGGTTGCCATAGCGCAATATGATGTTTCAAATGCACTAAGTTTTGGCTATTCCTATGATATGTCCATCAATACACTGAGAAATTATAATTCCGGCTCGCACGAAGTATTTATTCGGCACGAATTCGAATTTAAAAAATCAAAAATTTTGTCTCCTCGGTACTTTTAAATTAGTTTTGATGAGGAATGAAAGCCTTGCTACATAAAATCTCCCTCACATTCCTATTTCTGGCTCTTTTTTGTGCTACTTTCTCTCAAAGTAAAAAAGCCGATCGTTTTTATGCCTTAAAAGAATACAGCAAAGCCATTCCCCTATATGAAAAAGCGCTTCAAAAAAATCCTGCTGATTATGTGATCATCGAAAAACTAGCCGATTGTTATTGGAATACCAAAAATTACGTAGAAGCCGAAAAACAGTATAAAATATTGATTGAACAACCGGCCATTGAAGAAAAATTAGCACTCCGTTATGCCGAAGTTTTAAAAAACAATAAAAAGCTGGAGGAAGCCAAAGATGCGTACATGATTTATTCCACTAAACTTCTTTCAAAGGCTGATTTTGAAAGTTTTTTTGATGAAATTGATCAGTGGAACACCGAAACCCCAAAATTCGAAATTAGCCAAGTGCAAGGCATAAATACAAAGTACTCCGAATTTAGCCCCGTGCCTTATAAAAACGGAATAGTCTTTGTTTCCGATCAAAAAGCCGATCAGGTCGAAGGTTCTAAATTTGGCTGGACAAACACCCCATATCTGTCTGTATTTTACGCCGAATTTGATCAGGATTCATTACATTTTAAAAAACCTAAATTATTTGATCACGCCATCAATACCGATTATCACAATGGTCCTATTGTGTTTGATACTTCTTATCAACAGGCGTATTTTACAAGGGTGAATAATCTGAAAAAAGGCGCCAGTTTCGAAAATAAACTACAACTGTATGTCAGTTCATTTAAAGATAAAAAATGGCAGCAGGCCATTCCTTTTATATATAATGATGTTAATTCTTCTTTTGCGCATCCTGCCCTTAGCATCGATGGAAAAACACTCATTTTTGTTTCGGATATGCCCGGCGGACTGGGTGGAAAAGATTTGTATATCACCCAAAAAGAAGGAGAACATTGGAGCACACCCAAAAATTTAGGTAATACAATAAATACTGATCAGGATGAGGTTTTTCCTTATTTAGACATGTATAACGATTTATATTTTTCTTCTAACGGACATAATGGATATGGGGGCTTGGATCTTTTTTTATCTCCCAAAATAAAAGAGGGTTGGGGGAAACCTGAAAATTTAAGAAAACCTATAAACAGCGGAGCGGATGATTTTGGGATGGTATATACGCATGAAAATGAAGGATATTTCTCTTCTAATCGCACTGAAGGAGAGGGAAGCGATGATATTTATCGTTTTTTAAGCATGGAAATAAGCGAAAGAACTATTCTTATTAAGGGTATATTCCAATACTCTAAACTGGAGGTGGCCAAAGGAGCTAAATTGCAGTTATTAGATGAAAATAATAACGTCATAGCCAATGTTTTAACAGATAATGAAGGTAAGTTTGAATTTAAAAAATTAAGCGCCGATAAAAATTATTATATAAGATTATTGGAGGAAGATAATACGAGGCTAAATGCCGAAAGTGAGATTTTACTAACCAATAAAAACGATGAGGTTATTTTAGCGATTCATCCGAATAAAAAAGGCTATTTTGCTTTTAAAGCCTTGGCTCGTGAAAAAAGCAATCACTTAATGTTATTGCCTTTAGAAGATGAAAAATTGGACTTATCTACGGTTTTTGGACGCGTATATAACAAGCTGCCCGGTGATTTACCTCCGGGATTAAAAGTTTTTTTGTTGGATGATGAGGGCAATAGAATAGATTCCAGCTTAATAGATGCATTTGGCAATTTTTCATTTAAAAAATTGGACCAGGACAAGAATTATCAGTTGCAAATTTTGGATCAAGATCCAAATATCCAATTAGTCATGATGGATGAAGAGGGTAACGAAAAGCTGCTTCAGCGAAATGCTCAAAATACATTTACATTCCAGCTTTTATCTAAGGATAAAACCCAAATTGACCTTAAATTAAGCGATGAAACAAGTAGCATTTATATTTCATTAGAATCTTCTAATCATACAAAAGTAGTAAAACTGGCATTATTTGATCGCGATAATCATTTTATTCAGCATATACAGTCTGTTTCCGACAACAAGTTTCTGGTTTCAAATATTAAACCATATCAAGAATATAAAGTGGTGATAGATAGCACAACAGAAGGTTTAAAAAACACATCCTTATTTATTTTAAATTCTACCGGACAAAAAGTCTCCCAGCTTTTAAAACGCGGAAAAAACGAGTTCCATTTTTATACCTTACACCAAAACGATTACGAATTATTACCCCCCTTGGGTGATGAAAACACCTTACATGGTAAAGCTTTTTATAAAGTTTCGGGCGATTTAACCCCAGGCACATCGGTTTATTTGACGGATGAATTTGGGAATGTGATAGAACAAACCAAAATAGACGAATTTGGGAACTTTAGCTTTAAAAAATTGCCAAAAGATAAAAGTTATCTCATAAAAATAGAAAGCGATAATTCGGATATTCAAATGTTTTTGATTGATGAAAATCATATTTCCCAAAAAATGGAGTTAAATGAAGATGGCAGCTATGCAAAAACGGTTCATCCCTCTTTTTCAGGCTATGTATTTAAAAAATTGCGGGGCGATTTACCGGCGGGCTTAAAAGTGTATCTATTAAACTCTGATCAACTATATTTAGATAGTACATACATCGATGCCAAAGGTAAATTTACCTTCGAAAAACTACCTGCCGATCGAAATTTTAAACTATCCTTAAAATATACTGATACCGATGTACTAACCTTTATAGAATATACGGTGGAAGGAGAAGAGATAGTGTTGGATAAATCAAAATACTTCTTGTATAAAACCTTACAGCGTGCTTCTCAAAAATTAGTTTTACGCGAATTGAATGAAACAATCTCTCCTGAAATGGATGATGGATCAACCTCTAAGGCAAAATTGTATACCATCATTTATTACGATTTTAATAAACGCGAATTCAGAATGCAAGATTCTTCTGCGGTTGATTCCTTAATTCAGTTTTTACGGCAAAATCCATTGGTTAAAGTCAAAATTTCATCGCATACCGATTCCAAAGGCGAAGAGTCCTATAACAAGATCCTTTCTATGCACCGGGCCTTGTACATAAAAAATTATTTTATGCGAAACCGGGTAAAAGAAGCACGAATATCTTACGAGGCCCTGGGTGAGCTAAAACCGGTAATCAAGGACTTCTCTGCAGATGGTATAGAAGACCCAGAAGCCGCCAAGAAAAACAGGAGATCCGAAATATATATTATACGTTAATCCTTTCGCTTTTTGAGAAAAAGTATTTTTTGAGCCACAACATCCGCACAAACTTTTGCCGAAATAGCACTGTAATGAAACCCGGGTTTAAAAAGCGGTTCCAATCCTTCTGTTTGTGCTTTTCTGCTTAGGTTTTGTAAGGGCGAAACAAATTCTTTGGTTGAGGCTAAATCTTGCAGCCAAGCTTCGTAACTTACTTCTTTATCTTTCATTTTTGCTTTAATATCCTCTTTCCGTGGAATATGCAGCCATAAAAAGGCAGCGCCTGTTTGGGTAACCTCTTGCTGAAATTTATTCATAATAACCTTGCCTAGTTTAGATTCTTGAGACGATAATTGGTATTTTTCTTGTTCCCAACGATGAATAGTAAAACGATTATATTTTATCACATCCCTTAAATAAGAAATACCTTTTGAGTAATACAAGAAGGAGGGTGAAAAGTCTTCCGGGTGGTAAAACGATTCATAGTGTTTTATATCCGTTTTTTCAAAATACTTCAATATCTGTAAGGCTTCGGGTAGCTGGGGAGTAGGATAATTAATCAGTTTTAATGAGTCTTGATTTTCTAAAATAAATCGGGGTTTAAAAAAGGGAACCCCATCTTGTAAATGATAAAATCCCCTAAAAACATTCGTGTTTCGCAATAAATTTTCAATCTGAAATCCGGCAATAACCAAGTCTGGTTTATATTTTTGCCCCTCTAATTTCCACTTTAAATACGCCTGATCAATCCCAAATCCGCCTACTCCAAAATTAATTACCTCACATGGAATACCCTGTTTATTTAGTGTTTTTTCTAATTGATATCCCATCGTAGAAGGAAAATCAATCTCCGAACCATATATATATGAATCTCCAAAAAGGGCAATGCGTAAGGTATCCTGTGTGTGGGTATAGGGATGCTCTTTTAAGTCCCTAAGCCCCTCAGAATTATGGCAATACATCGAATCTTGTGTGCAAAAAAGAGGACGTAAGTTCCAACCTAAAAGCGAATCGTATTTAATAAACGATTGGCGATTATTTTGGTAGGCTAATATTTTTTCTTCCGTCGATTTTAATGGAATATGATAGGGCTTTAAAACTCGTTTGCCAACCCAAAAATTCCCGTTTTCATCTTGTTTGCCTATACACCTAATTCCCACCTCTAGGGTAGCAAAAGAAATAAAAATGATGATTAAAATGTTAAAAAATATTCGCACGTTTATTCTGGTTCTTGCCGCAAAGATCGTTAATCTCAAGCATATTTTTGTATCCTTAGATTACACCGGAAACGTTTATTGTAAAAAATGTTTCCGGTGTGTAAAAAGTTTACTACATTTGTTTTGTGATTGAAAATTTAGCTCAATTAGTTGTCAAAGTTTATGCTTTATTTATGCGTTTTGGCATAAAAAGCTTGACCATGGATGATATTGCCCGGGAGCTTAAAGTTTCTAAAAAAACGCTGTATGAATTTGTAGACGATAAACAAGATTTAGTCTTAAAAGTAATGCAAACGTATATTCAAAATGAGGAATTGAACACATGCCAGATTACAGAGAGTCATTTAAATGCCATTGATGAATTGTTAGCTATTAGCGTGCATGTGAGCAAAAATTTAACACAAATGCATCCCTCTATCCATTACGATCTGGAAAAATACTATCCCGAAGCGTGGGAACAATTTACCAAGTTTAAAACCAGTTATATTTATAACTGCATCTGTAAAAATATCGAAAATGGTATAAAAGAGGGTTTATACCGGGAGGATTTAAATGCTTCTATCATCGCAAAAATTTATATCCATCGAATTGATGTTGTTTTTAGTTCCGAAATATTCCCATTTGATCTCTATCAGCCTGACATGGTTTATCAAGAAATGATTAAATATCATATTTTGGGCATTTCAAGTGAAAAGGGAAGAAGCTACCTCTATGAAAAATTAAATAATGTTATCTAATCATGAATAAAAGTAAAACAATAGGCATCTGCATTCTGGCAATCACCCTACATCTACATTCTTTTGCTCAGGCAGATAAAAATTCTTTCTCATTAAAAGAAGCGAAGGAATTTGCGGTACAAAATAGTTTTCTAACTAAAAGCAGCAGCTACGATAGCCAAATTGCAACTCAAACCATTAAAGATGTACGGGCTATGGGTTTACCCCAAATTAATGCCGAGGGAAATTTTCAAAATTTCATTAATTTACCCGTTTCGTTGATACCCTCAAATGCTTTTGGTTTTCCAGATTATTTAATCAAATTTTTAGTAGGTCTTTCACAAGCTACAGGAGTGCCTTTAAATGCACCCGCACCTAATCCAAGCGAGTTTACTCAGCTAAAATTTGGAACTAACTACAATATCAACGGTGGAATAACCCTAAATCAGTTACTTTTTGATGGTTCGTATTTTTATGGCTTGCAAGCAGCTAAAGTGTATGCCGAAATGTATAAAATACAAGAGCAAAAAACCGCTGAAGACGTTGTTTTAGCAGTCGAAAAGGCTTATTATATGGCCATTATTGCTGCTGAAAATATCCAATTGCTCGAAACTTCAAAAAAATCATTGGATAATATTTTTAATCAAACCAAAGAATTTAATAAAGCAGGGTTTGTTGAAGCACAAGATGTTGAACAAATTCAATTGAATCTTTCTACGTTCGACAATACCATAAATACAGCTAAGTTGCAGCAAGAATTAGCACTGAATATGCTTAAATTTCAGATGGGGTATGATATGGCTAAATCAATAACCATAACAGATAACATCGAAGCCTTAATGTCTGATGCGTCTTCTTTTCTACTTAAAACCGATTTTAACCCACAAGGCCTTACCGATTTTAAATTATTAGACTATCGCGAAAAATTACTTACGCTTAATAAAAAATCTGAAAAATCTAAAATTTATCCCCGTTTAGTAGGCTACATTTCGCACACAGAAAACACATTTATGAATAAATTAAGCTTAAAAGACAATCCATGGTTTCCAACAACACTGTGGGGCTTAAAATTACAAGTTCCAATTTTTAATGGAGGTGGACATCAAGCAACCATGAAAAAAGTAAACATCGAATTAACACGTATTAAAGAGGCTAAACTTTACTCCGAACAAGGTTTGCAACTTCAATATGCATCAGCCAAAACAGAGTTTAATGCAGCTTATAATGAACAAACTATTTCTAAAAAGAACCTCGAACTAGCCGAGAAAATAAAAAACAAAACAGACATTAAATTTTCAGAAGGGGTATCATCTAGCATGGATTTAACCCAAGCTCAAAATCAATATTTATCAGCTCAGGGCAATTATATCAATTCTTTATTTAAACTACTAAATGCAAAAGCCAACTTGCAAAAACTTACCAAATAATATGATTTCAACTAACAACATATCTATGAAAAAACTCATAACCCCGCTTTTTTTATTATCGATTTTAGGCGCTTGTAAACCTGAAGATAAGACAGAAACACTTAAAAGATATAAAGAAGAATATGCAATCTTAGGCGATTCAATTAAAAAACTGGAAGCTCGTTTGGCCTCAGAAGGAAAACAAGAAGATCTTAAATTAAAGTCTGTTGTGGTAACAGAATTAAGCACCAATGGCTTTAAACATTTTGTAGAGGTTCAGGGAAAAGTGGATGCGGAAGAAAATGTAAATGTAAGTGCCAAAATGGCAGGTGAAGTTACTAAAATATATGTAAAGCCAGGCACGCAAGTGCATGAAGGTCAATTGATTGCAGAAACAGATAACAAAGTAATGGCACAAGGTATTCAGGAGTTAAAAAGCCAACTCGAATTCGCTACTAATTTGTATGAAAAACAAAAACACCTTTGGGATCAAAAAATTGGCTCAGAAGTTCAGTTTTTATCAGCTAAAAATAACAAAGAAGCTTTAGAGAAAAAATTAATTACCTTAAACGAACAATCAGATATGTCTAAGCTAAAAGCCCCTATAAGCGGTACTGTTGATGCGGTTGATATTAAAGTTGGACAAATGATTATGCCCGGCATGCCCGCTATCCGGATTATTAACCTCGGAAAATTAAAAGTGAAAGCAGAAGTAGCCGAATCATACGCTTCAAAAATAAAAATCGGGAAAGATGTAACCATCTATTTCCCTGATTTACAAAAAGAAATTCCCGGAAAAGTAAGTTACTCCGCTAAAGTAATTAACAATGTTTCTAGAGCGTTTTCTGTGGAAGTTGAATTAAGTAATACATCTGATTATCAGGCAAATATGATAGCTATATTAAAAATTGTTGATTATCAAAATGATTCCGCTATTAGCATTCCTATCAACATTGTACAGACTACCGAAGCAGGTCAATTTGTATATGTTGCAGAAAAAAAAGGCGAGAATTTTATCGCCAAAAAAGTACCTGTTAAAACAGGCAATATTTACAACGGCAAAGCTGAAATTATCTCCGGCTTAAAAAATAAAGATTTTTTAATTACTACCGGTTTCCAAAACTTAAACGACGGAGAATATATTAAATTTTAATTAGTAGACTGTATTAAGTCTTAAGTATTATGTATTAAGCAAAAAAAGACTGCTCTAATATAAAATATTTGATACTTAATACCTGATACTTACTACGTAATACATAAAAGAAATGAAAGGAAAATTTAAAGAGTTTTTTGCCTCAAGTTGGGCCATCGATAATAAAACAAGTATTTATATTATTACTGTTTTCATAACCCTGATGGGGATTATGTCTTATAACAGTTTACCCAAAGAAAAATTTCCGGATATTGTTATTCCTACTATTTATGTTAGCACAGTTTACCCCGGAACTTCTCCTAAAGACATTGAAAACTTGGTCACTAAACAAATTGAAAAACAAGTAAAATCAATCTCCGGCGTTAAAAAAATTAAGAGTAATTCTATTCAGGATTTTTCAAGTGTTATTGTCGAATTTAATACCAATGTAGATGTTGCCGTAGCTAAACAAAAAGTAAAAGATGCCGTTGATAAGGCAAAAAAAGACCTTCCAAACGATTTACCTGCTGAGCCAAGCGTGATGGAGGTCGAATTCTCTGAAATGCCCATCATGAACGTAAATATTTACGGAGATTATGAATTATCACAATTAAAGAAATATGCCGATGAACTTCAGGATCGCATTGAAGCCATGAAAGAAATTACCCGCGTTGATATGGTAGGCGCATTAGAACGAGAAATTCAGATCAATGTAGATATGTACAAAATGGTAGCCGCCAATTTAACTATGGGCGATATTGAACGGGCAGTAGGTGCTGAAAACAGAATTATTTCAGGCGGTGTGGTTGAAATGGATGGCATGAACCGTTCCATTAGTGTCGTGGGCGAATTTAAAGATGTAGAAGTTATTAAAAACCTAATCATCAAGTCGGCAGCAGGCGCTTCACTTTATTTAAAAAATGTGGCCGAAGTAAAAGATGGATTTAAAGAACAAGAAAGTTTTGGTCGTTTAAATGGCAAAAATGTTATTACCCTCAATGTTATTAAACGTGGGGGCGAAAACCTCATTGCATCTTCCGATAAAATCCGCGAAATTATCGACGAATTAAAAGCAACCCATTTTCCTGAAAATATAAAAATTACCATCACCGGCGATCAATCCGATCAAACCCGGGTTACCCTGCATGATATGATTAACACCATTATCATCGGGTTTATATTGGTAACCATTATTTTGATGTTTTTTATGGGAGCTACCAACGCCATGTTTGTTGGTCTTTCGGTTCCTTTATCCATGTTTATTGCCTTCTTAATATTGCCAGGCATTGGTTTTACCCTAAACATGATTGTGTTATTTGCCTTTTTATTAGGCTTAGGCATTGTGGTCGATGATGCCATTGTGGTCATCGAAAACACGCACCGGCTATACCAGAACGGTAAAATACCCATAAAAGTAGCGGCCAAACGGGCGGCGGGCGAAGTGTTTTTGCCCGTTTTATCAGGTACTGCAACCACACTGGCTCCCTTTTTTCCACTTACCTTCTGGGGGGGAATTATGGGTAAATTTATTCACTTCTTACCCATCACCTTAATTATTACGCTTACCGCATCTTTATTGGTGGCGTACATCATCAATCCCGTTTTTGCGGTAGATTTTATGAAACCGCACTCAGATCATGAATTAGAGCCTCGTGTAAAACGAAGAAAATTGATGAAAACCAGTTTAATTATGCTGGTTATCGCTATTTTCTTTTACGTAATCGGCTTCTTTGGAGTAGGTAATTTTATGATTTTGGCCATTGGTTTATACTTAGTTTATAAATTTTGGATAGAAAAAGCAATCAAAGTATTTCAAGAAAAACTATGGCCCGCTGTACAGGCAAGATATGCGCGCTTTTTAACCCGGGCCTTAACATACCCAAAAACAACTTTTTTAAGTGTTATAGCATTATTATTTTTAAGCTTTTTTGTAACCATTGTTCGTTCACCAAATGTGGTTTTCTTTCCAAAAGCAGAACCCAACTTTGTATATGTTTATTTAACCTTACCCGAAGGAACCAGTCAACACCATACCGATTCTGTGGCTAAAACCATCGAAAAACGCGTATATCAAGTTATTGGAGATAGTAATCCCATTGTTCAATCTGTCATTACCAACGTAACGG
>CAYOHR010000001.1:119052-132201 GCA_964403835.1 uncultured Flavobacteriales bacterium | reverse complement strand
AAGAAGATTCTCTTCGGAAATTAATTCGGTTTGCCAATGAGCAAATTGATAATCAGAAGGTGATGATCTTTTAATGTTTTTTAATTATTCTCAATTGATTTCCATGATTTTTTAATTGATACTTAATTAAAGTATAGAAAATCCTAAACTATCAACTATCAATAAAGGACCCTATTGCTTATTAAATTTAGATACGCCAACAATATGCCTGTTTTCATTAAATAAATGCACAAAATAGGAACCTGCCGGAATCTGACTCACATCAATTTTAGAATTAATGGAAATTGGATTTGAGTAAACTAATTGACCATTCATATTTGAAATTTCAATATTTTTTACACCTAGGCTTTCATCAAATAAAACATTCAATTGATCTGAGGTAGGATTTGGGAAAGTACTTACTAAAGCAGATGATTGTTTAAACGTAGTTATGCCAGTGGTAGATTTAGTAATAATATACCATGAATCCTTACTGTAAGAATTATGGGTCATGTTAACTTGCAAGTAATGTGTTCCGGCAGAGGCACTGGTTAAATCTGGCCATATATAAAATATTCCTGTATCACCTACATTTATAAATCCAGTCGTTTTCGCACTACCATTTAGCAAAAAATTTCCTCCATTGGTATAACAAACGTTATTATCACAAATTGCTAAGGAAGAACCCCAATCAGAAGGAAAATCATGACTAACAATTTTCCAAACAACTTTAATAGAAACGCTATCGATATTTGCCATGTCATTATGCAATTTATCAGAGGTTTCTATCGTTGCTATAATAGTATCATGTGGAATAGTAAATGTTTGAGAATTTATGGTTAATGAAAAAATTAATCCAAATAGAACAGAGAATATTGTTGATTTCATGTATATTTATTTGTATAAATATAAACATTAGGTAGTAAACTTCCTAAAATCAAATATAATAATATGAGCAATTGGACATCATTTAAACCTTATAAATTTATATTGCTGATCCAGATTTGTATATGGTTTTTTACCAGTTGTGACAAAATAGAAGTACCTCTTGAAAAAAGAAATCAACCCGATACTTTACAAGCTGAATATTATGATACAACATATGCAGAGTATAATAATAACCAAAGAATTACTTTAATAGAAGATTATACCGGACATACTTGCCCTAATTGTCCTGCTGCTGCTACTGAAATTAAAAGATTATCAAACATTTTTCCCAATGAATTAATTGCAGTCGCTGTCCATACCGGTTTTTTTGCCAAACCACAAAATAATGCAGATGGGTCTTTTAAAACTGATTTTAGAACTCCTGAAGGCGCAATATACGAGTCTGCTTTTGGCATACAAGCTTTTCCCGCAGGTGTAATTAGCCGATTGCAAGAAGCAGGTACTTATGTCGCTAGTATGGATGATTGGGAAGTTAAAATAAATACCTTAAAAAACGAAGCCGCAAAATTTAAGATTGATATTACAAATTTATATAGTGATTCACTTAAATTATTAAAAATAAATACTCAGATAGAAAAACTACATTCAGAAAATATTACCTCAAAAATTTCGGTTTACATTATTGAAAGTAAAATTATTGATTGGCAAATAAATGGTTCAACTATAGTTCCTAATTATGAACACAATCATGTGTTACGTAAAGTAATAAATGGAGCCTGGGGAGAAGAAATCAATTTTCAGGGTTCTAGTGTTGCTGAATTTAATTATTCGAGTAATTTATTAGAAACTTGGAATTATAAAAATTGTGAAGTTATTATATTTATTTGGGATTCAACTACAAAAGAAGTTTATCAAGTAAATAGAGCAAAAATAGGAAAGTAATTTAAAAATATACTTGGAAACTAGATGCTTCCAAGTATATGAATAGCAATTACTCTTTAAAACCGTTCTCTTTCCAGCATTTCCATTGTTTAATCTCATCCTCGGTTAATTGAGGTGCGCCTGCTTGTGGCATTTCTTTTTTTTCGATAGCTGCTTCATAAGAATGTTCAAAGTGAGGAGTCATATCCTGGTAAGAAGTAAATTTTCCATGGCCTACTCCAATCCCACCGTCCTTATGGCAACTAGTACATTTTGCATCAATAATGCTTTTCATGGTATTATTGTATGATATTGTGTCGGAGCATTTTTCTTCTTTTTTACATGCATCCAATAATGATAAAATAAGTACTCCAAAAAGAAGGGAGAAAACGAATGTTTTTTTCATATAAATAGTTTAATATTTAATAAATTAAAAATGAATAATAGTATAATTGATTACCATTACTCTTAAATAGCAAATTTAGATAAGCAATATAAAATAGAAAAAGAAGTTGTTTTTTGAACTTCTGAATTGTTGATACGCCTAAAATTCAGGAGGTTGAAAGAAGGATGTTAAATACCCAATAGATAAAAAGAGTGTATAATAAAAAGAAGTGTATGGTTTTAAATTACTTTCAGTATATTTTTTATAAACTTTAATATTCTGAATTAAAAAATCTTCACTATACTTGAGTTTTAATAACTCCATTGGGAAACCACTTATATCATTGTTTTCTTCTGCCTGTTTGAGTTGTTTAGTTAAGTAACATTTACCATTACAATGCATTTCAGGCTTATCCTGGTTTTCACAAAGCATATTAGTAATACTTGTTTGATTTACTTTCCAATAAGTAATTATACCTATCTTAAATATAGTTTGCCATAATAAAAGCAGGATAAGTAATATTGAAATGACTTTCTTCAAATATAATATCGGTTAATGTTAAAATGAAAATATAAAAATTTCATCAAATCACGTTTATTAATTATAGGCTTATAAAACTATTTATTTCTTGTTAGATACCTTCATGACCATATACCAAGTTGAATTCTTTTTCTTTAATGAAAATGGTTAAGAGCAAGGAAAATGGTTTCGTCATATCCGAAGGATTACATGATAATTTATCTAAGTCATATAGTAAATCAATTGTTTCTTCTTTACCGTCTTCATATTTTACCAGTGCTTTACCACTAATAGTTTTGGTTTTTACTGGTTTAAAATTTTTGTGAAGAATATAAACATTGACTTTTCCTTCCTTATAAAAAGGATTCAAGAGAATTTCAAAGCAATATCTGCCAACATTCGTTATTTCGCCTCCATGTGGTGGTTCTTTGCGATGTGGAGTATCAGTTTTTGGCACCATACCTCCATGGTTATGTTGCTGTCCATGAACAAATAAAACAAATGTATTTAAAAGTAGTGTTATAAATATTCTAGTCATTCTTATGTAGTTTTAATTTAAATTGATTTATTCTTAAAAAGGCGATACATGCCCCACCATGCCATCGGAGCAAGGATTACAACACTTGCCATTCCTGGAAAATAGCCATATGATTTTGGAGTAAAAAACGGTAAGAAAAAATGTGCAAGTTCAGTGACTCCCATAGAAGTAAAAAAAGTCCAGGCAAGATAGTAACCAAAGCTATAATTATGTTTAACCAGGTAAGGAATAAGAAGCCATGCTCCTGCAAAAGCATAAAGTAGATAAACAAGAAAGGAATCTGTTTCAGGCACAGGAACTCCGGTAATTTCTGAAAGACTTATAAAAAAGTCCATGTAACGCTCCTCAAACTTATGCACTACGAAAAATGCAAGTGTTAGAAAAAAGGGAATTTTAATAGTTGAAAATGTTACGTTAGTTGGAACTGTAAGCCAAAGTATAAAGCCTCCAAGAAATCCAAAAGCGAAAAGGAACATTGGGAGTATACCAAGCATTTTATACCCTAATATGATCACTGATAATGTAAAAAGGAGCGCGAAAATGATAATGGATGGTTTTTTTTTCATAGGTTCATTATTTAAAGTTTATTGTTTTGATGGACATTTATGGTCACCATAAGTGCAAAAAACACAACAATCGCTAATTTTAGGGTTCAAAACTGTTTTACATTTTTCACAGGTATAGGATATCAAACAGACATCTGTAGGTAGTTTTTCTATTTTTTTATACTCACATTTGGGACAGGTGATTTCCGAATATAATGCAGTTTCTACTTTTTTTTCACAACATTCTTTTGTTTCTGATTTTTCAAGAGATTTACATGAAGTGAAAATCATTACAAAAGCTACAAATAGTAAAAAATAAATTTTATTTGCTATTCCCATAAATTAAAATTTTATTTTTTGTATTCTAACTGCATTTAAAATTGCCAACAAAGCCACCCCCACATCTGCAAATACGGCTTCCCAAAGGGTGGCTATGCCACCAGCACCCATTATTAAAACAATAACTTTCACTGACATGGCTAGAATAATATTTTGCCAAACAATTTTTTTTGTGATTTTACCAATTCTAATAGCTGCCACAATTTTAGATGGTTGATCGTTTTGAATAACAATATCTGCTGTTTCAATAGTCGCATCACTTCCTAGACCACCCATAGCAATTCCAGCATCTGCCAAAGCAACTACTGGGGCATCATTTACTCCGTCACCTACAAATGCAATTATTCTATGTTCATTTTTTAAATTTTGTACTTTTTCTACCTTATTTTCGGGTAATAAATCACCAAAAGCATTGTCGATTTTTAGTGTTTTAGCTACTTTATCTACAACCGATTGTTTGTCTCCAGATAGCATTACTGTCTTAATATTAAGGCTGTGCATATCCTTAATGGCTTGTTCAGCATCTTCTTTTATTTCATCTGCAATGGTTATATAACCTGCATATTTATTATTAATAGCTATAACAACAATGGTTTCGATAATGGTTTCGATTTCCTTCGGATAAGAAATATTGAATTTTTTTAAAAGTTTCAAATTTCCGGCTAATATTTCTTTTCCCTCAATAGAACCTTTTAAACCATGGCCAGAAATTTCTTCTACATTTTCAATACCAACCCCTTTTATTACATCTCCAGCATGTTGCACAACAGCCATAGCAATAGGATGAGTTGATTTACTTTCGATTGCAGCTGTTAGCTTTAATAATTCTTTTTCATCTATGCCTACTGATACTACTTGCTGAACATTGAATACACCTTTTGTAAGTGTGCCTGTTTTATCCATCACCACCGTATCAATTTTTGTCATTACATCTAAATAATTAGATCCCTTGAATAAAATTCCATTGCGTGATGCTAAACCAATGCCTCCAAAATATCCCAAAGGAATGGAGATTACCAAAGCACAAGGACAAGAGATTACCAAGAAAACCAATGCTTTATACAACCAATCATTAAAGACATAATTAGAGACAAACAAATAAGGTAAAAGACAAATACCTATGGCTAAAAACACTACTATTGGAGTGTAAATTTTTGCGAATTTTGAAATAAATAATTGCGTTTGTGATTTACGAGCTGTGGCATCCTGAACCATCTCTAATATTTTAGATAGTTTACTATCTTTAAATAAAGACGTAACTTTTATATCTGAAACAGAATTTAGGTTAATCATCCCAGCAAATACTTTTTCGCCTTTGCTTTTAGTATCGGGCTTGCTTTCTCCTGTTAAAGCAGCAGTATTAAAGGACGCCGAATCAGAAATTAATTCTCCATCTAAGGCTACTTTTTCTCCAGGTTTTACTTGTATCGTTTCCCCAACTAAAATTTCAGAAGGAGATAAGGTTGATATTACACCATTTCTGATTACGTTAACCGTATCAGGCCGGATATCCAATAATGCTTTAATACTTCTTTTAGCTCGGTTAACAGCCATTGTTTGAAATAACTCCCCAACTGCATAAAATAACATAACGGCTACACCTTCCGAATATTCTTTAATAAAAAATGCACCTAAGGTAGCTATAGACATTAAGAAAAATTCAGAAAAGAAAGCACCTTTTGAAATAGACTTTACTGCCTCTTTCATTACTGGTAAACCAACTGGAATATATGCCGCAACATACCATATTAGCCGAACGTAATTTTGAAAGAAAGTTGGTTTAATAAAATTATCAAAGACAATACCTGTCATTAATAAGACAAAACTAATAATGGCGGGTATCCATTCTCTTATTGGATTTCCCTCTTCATTTTCATGGTTATGCTCCCCATGATCTTCAGTATGATTATGTGTTTTTTCTTCTTCCGTGCTGCAACATGTTTCTGACATAATAATTTAATTTTAATTTATAAAAAACGATAAGATTCCTGTAATAATTAATACTATACCTGTAATTAAACCAGCATTATGCTCTATTTTGTGCCAATTTAATTTCCCTGTTCCTGCTAAGGCAATTTTCATCCATAACACCATTCCTATAATTGAAAAAACAATGTAAATAGAAGAAAGTAAAAGTACCATAGCAAGCCCATGTTTACCTCCTAATAAAAAATATCCTTCCACTTCTAAACAAGGTGAGAAGAACATAACAAGCATGAGTGAGATGATGATTTGTTTTTTAGTTTTTTGTTTGATTTGATTTTGATCAATATGAAAATGTTGGTGTTTATGATGGCGATGAATAAAAATGATTCCTAAAATAATTAATGATACAGGCGCAACTATATTGAAAACATGCTCAAAAAATTTATCTAATTGAAAGCTTAATAAACTTATTATAGCTCCTAATATAACTGTACTAATTACATGAGCTAAACCCAATAAAAATGTTATCTTCAGCGTTTCTTTATCGGACCACTTCTGTGTTTTGCTTAATGTTAATACAGGTAACCAATGGCTAGGAATAATAGCATGAAGTAAACTAATAATGATTATACCTATGATGAGTGTTTCCAAATTACTATTCTTTGTAGTTTATATCTTTAAAAAGTTTACTTCTTCGTAACGATTTAATCTCCGATTTATAATCATTACTGTAGTAATAGTCATAATGACTTCCCCCATGCCTTGTACTATGATAACTTCGATAGAGGATTTTTCCATTCATCTCTTTAACTATTTCCAAATAAAATCCTCCCATAAAAGACCAAAATCCAGAATAGGAAAAATAACGATATTTTTTACCATACTCGTAATACCCATAAATACTTCCTCCTTTAAATACTTCCTTATTTCTCAACCAAAATTTTGTTGAATCAGGTGTTATAATTTTAATTTTAGGAACTGTTTTAAACTGATGGCCAAGCCTATTAAAATCTATAGTATGTGATAATTTGTTACTCATAAAATCCTCATAAGTTAAATACACTCCTGCTCCAATGCAATCAGTATTTTGAGAGATACCTTTTATTGAAATAAATACCACAAGAAGAATATTATATATGATTTTTTTCATGTCTGCATATTCAAATTTGAGCAAGAGAACTTGGTATGAAAAATCCTTCATTAAAAGGAAAAAGAAACCAAGTCTCTGCTCAAAAATTATTTAATGTTGATGCCCTTCTCCTTTGTTATTCATCTTAGCTAAAACAAAAAAAGCTCCATTTACAACTACTTTACTGTTTGCAGGAATTATTTTTGTTCGATCTGCATAAGTTTATTTTTTTTTCAGTGTTGGGTTTGATGCTACTAATTGCCATCTTTTTTGTCTGTGCTTATAAAATGATTTTGCCCAATACGTTATAAAACCAGTCAGTAATCCACCATAAATAACTATTTCGTCTTCATAAGTTATTGTCTCATCAGTGAGTTTTTTTAAAGATATTTTATGGTTCCAAACTTTCGCTGAATTGTCCCATTCTAGGGTTTTCAAAATTTTATTTTCCTCATCTATTTTATCAAAATATAGTAAATGAATTCCGCCAAAAGGGACAAAACCATAAACAAGCATTTTTGTGGAAACAGTGTCGTTTTCTTTCCAAAGCTTAGGAAATTGACCGCTTGTTGGTTTAAATTTGACTTTGCCATCCGCTACAAAATTTAATAAGCCACTTGTTTTAACTTTACTCCAAGCGGTATCAATATCAATTATAATTTCAGAAGATACAGTTAGTTTACGAGCGGTAACTTGTTTTCCTTCGTAATCGATTTTTATTTTTTTGGTTTTCGTAGTCATGTTTTTATTTGTCGAACATGATATTACCATTAGGGTTGCTATTCCAGTCATTATTATACATTTTATTCTTTTCATATTTTGTTTGGTCATTGTTTATATTATTTAAAGTATCAGTATAATCAATGTGGCACTCATGGCATTTGTACCAATGGTTTTTTTTCCTTTTGTTTTAATTTTTAATTTTTAAAATATGTTAAACTAAATTCCATTAATTTTAATGCGCATGCCCTTCTCCTTTGTTATTCATCTTAGCTAAAACAAAAAACGCTCCATTTACCACTACTTTGCTGTTTGCAGGAATATCTTTCAATAATGTTATTTCGCTATAACCCACATCGGTAGTGCCTTTGCGAACAGGAATTTTTTCAAAAGTTGTTCCTTCTTCGTGATGATCTTCTTCTTTTTCAGCATGTTCGTGCCCTTCTTCGCCATGTGCTTTTTCTTCATGTTGGTGGCCATGTTCATCATGATTTGTGTGTTCGTCTCCTGCTTCATGGTGTTCTTCTTCATCATGTGCATCTGTCACAACAAAAATGAAATCTTGTCCTTCGTGATTAACTATTGCATTCGTAGGTACTGCATCTACGGTGGCATTTTCTAAACTTACCAAGGCAGAAATACTCATTCCATCAATCAACCCTCGTTTGTCTCCTTTTACCATAGCATGTACAGCAATTGCTTTGGTACTTTGCTCAAACGAATTACTTATTGCATATACATCGGCATCATATTCTTTACCTGCATTGTTGGTTAAGGTAAAATGGATAGTTTGGCCTACTTTTATTTTTTGCAAATCTTTTTCATACACATATAAGTCTAAATGTAATTGGCTGTTATCTATTATTTCAGCAATTGGATTATTAGCATCCACAAAACTTCCTATGTTTACCAACACATCACTTACGATGCCATTTATTGGACTAGTTATATTTACAGCAGACTGAATATTTTCTGAAGTAAGGGAGGTGGTACTAATTCCAACTAGTTCCAATTGTTTTTGTAAACTAGCCTTCCGTGCTTTCAAGATTTTTAATTCAGATTCAACTGTTTGAAAGTTTTTTAATGCTCCAGCTTTACCTTCCTGTAATTCTTTTTGTCTTGAAACTTCTAATTCGGATAAGGCTACTTTTGAAGAAATACTCAAAAACTCTTCTTGCATAGCAATAAATGTGGTATTGGCAATGGTAGCCACTACCTGTCCCTTGGTTACATTGTTCCCCGTTGAAACTAAAATTGATTTCACAACTCCACCGAGCAAAGCGGTTACACTAGCCTTATTTTGATTGGGGACTTTTAAAATACCATTTGCTTTTAGGGAAGAGGTTAGCTGCTTCTTTTCAATGCCTCCGAGTTCAATTTTAATAGATTTTATTTGCTCATTAGTAAGCATTGCAGTATTAGCATTTTCATGCTCATCATGATGTTCGGATTCTTCTGCACCATGGCCATGTTCTTCTTGTTTTTTAGATGAATCGCAAGAAGTTAAACTTGCAAAAAGAACGAATAATATTAAGATTAAGTTTTTCATTTTAATTAAATTTTAATGTGAGACAACAATTTTTTTATGTGTAATAATTTCATTAACAGAAATAGTTAGGTTATACATGCCATCGGTAAAAGCATCTGTAGATATAACAAAAGTTTGATCTATAACAGATTTCTGAAAAAGCACCTGACCAGAAAAATTAGTAAGTACTATATTCGCTTCTTTTTTTAATGGAAATGGAAAATGAATA
Source organism: uncultured Flavobacteriales bacterium (assembly GCA_964403835.1). GTDB lineage: Bacteria > Bacteroidota > Bacteroidia > Flavobacteriales_G > JALEGO01 > CAYOHR01. The sequence continues at coordinate 122,555 of CAYOHR010000001.1, read as the reverse complement.
TTTAGGGTAGAGTATGTTGGTATAGGGTAAATTTTTGTAGGAAATCTTTCATACTCATATTCAATAGATGTGTTAGTTCCTGTGGTATCACTTAAAGCCCCATCTGCAATGGTAGCGAAAGCCAATTTGGTACAACGTTCATAAAAATTTAGATTAAACTGCCCTAAAGAATCAGCTATAGTGTGCCAGTAAGGATTAAAATCATTATCATATTCTTCATCAATACCAATAGCCGTTAAACCATTGTTCCAAAAGGATGTGTGATCTGTTCCTCCATGACCAGGATTTACAACATGCAACTTAAGTTGAATATTATATACTGAATCACACCAGATTGCTTTATCAGCTAATTGCAGGGAATTGCCCACTGGTCTTACATTTAAATCAGCCACTGTATCATTGTTTCCATCCCATCCGAGCATGTCTAAGTTTACATATCCTAATAAAGTATCATCCATACTTATTATATTAGGCACATAATCAGCACTCCCGAGTAAACCTAATTCTTCCTCGTCCCAAAAAGCAAATTGTATGGTATAGGGAAAATTATAATTAGAAAAAACACGTGCACATTCTAACACCGCAGCTGTACCACTGGCATTGTCATCGGCTCCTGGAGCAGTGAGTGATGTTGGTAGATTATCGTAATGCGCCCCAAGTATATAATATGTATTGGGATGTGCATACCCGATTTTTGATGCAATTAAATTTTTGCCTGTAGATCCAAATACAAATGAATCAATTTGCAATCCATATCCTGACAAGACTTGTTTCATATATTGAAAGGCCAGTTCGTTATCGGGATGAAAAGCATATCGCGATTTAATAGTATCTGTTACTCCATTTAAACTTATAGGGCTTTCCCCAGTAAGTTGTTTTACAAAGTGTATTAATGAATCTAATTTTACATCGTTCAAAATACTTTGTACTATAGGATTTTGTGCCGATACTGAATTATTCCAATCTATACTGAAATAACACATGATAATTATTATTATTTTTTTCATCATCTATTTATTTATTAAGTAATGAATATTGATAATAGATTGATTGAGTTCGTTTACGGATTGTATATAATTTAACTGCACATCGGTAGCTGTTTTTAAGGCTTGTAAGTATTCAACATAGCCAATCTCACCGCTTTTATAACCAACATTTGCTGTGCTTATTATTACATCTACATTTGGCAATGCTATTGACTTATAATAATTATATTGAGATAAGTTTTGATTGTATTGCTGAAAAGCATTTTCCATTTGTGTTTTTAAAATCAACTTATTATTATCAGCCTCTTTTTGCAAGGATTGCTGTTGATAGCTAAGCGATTTTATTTTGGCCGAGTTGCTAAAAAAAGTTAAAGGAATTCCAATTCCTATATTAACTCCTTGAAATCGTTTACTACCATCGAAATAAACTTCGCTTCCATTAATGACTTGTGTCCCTATTAATGATTGATTAAAATAGCCTACCGTAAGGTCTGGTAGAGTTGAAGCTGTTTCTACTTTTTTATTTTGCTCAGCGATAATTGCTTGTTGATACAAATATTTGAGAGAAGGATTATTTGAAATAAGAGAAGTATCTAATGAGCTACTTAATTTAATTGGCTGAAAGGTCAAATTCTCAGCAATTACAAAATCATCACCACTATTTATAAAGGATTTTAAGGTAGCATAAGCCATTAATAAATCTGCTTCATTTTGCTTTATTAATTGAATGATTTGTCCTCGCTGCGTTTCAGCTGTTACTTTTTCTAACAAATTAGTTTCGCCTGTTTTATAACGAATAGCAGAAGCTTCAACAAAACTTATATACAAGCTATCCAATCGCAGTAATTGTATTTTAGCATTTTGCAAATATTCTATCTGATAATAATAAGATTTTACCTGAGCTTTTATTTCATTTACACTTGCCTCTTGCGAAAACTCACTGGCTTTCAACTCTGCTTTATACAAACTTGATTTAGCTGAATAATAAGTAGGGAATGGAATGTTTTGAGAAACCTGAAATGCTTTATCCCTATTAATACTATTATACTGCCCAATTTGAAAATTTAAACTCGTCTTTGGGAGTTCAAATGTCGACTTTTTCAATATACTAGATGATTCGACCTTAAGTTGTTTTGATTGCAACTCGAAATTGTTTTTTAAGGCTGATAAAATAGCATTGTCTAGTGTAATTGTTTTGGCATTTGATTGAGTATATGAATTATTACTAAATGATATTAGTAGCAAAACAATCGCTGTAGAAATACCTACCTTAAGTTTTCCTGATTTATAAAATAATAAATAAAGTAAAGGCAATACAAATAAGGTTAGAAAAGTAGCCGTAATTAACCCTCCAATTACTACTGTTGCCAAAGGCTTTTGTACTTCTGCTCCTGCGCCATGGGATAGAGCCATTGGTAAAAATCCTAAAGACGCCACTACAGCTGTCATCAAAACAGGTCGTAAGCGAATTTTAGTCCCTTCTTTAACTCTCTTTAAAATATCCGTTTCACCATCCTTTTCCAATTGATTAAACGTTCCGATAAGCACAATGCCATTTAATACGGCTACACCAAATAATGCGATAAAACCTATACCAGCAGAAATACTGAAAGGCATATCGCGAATAAGTAGAGCAAATACACCACCAATAGCAGACATAGGAATGGCTGAAAAAATAAGGGTTGCCTGTTTTACAGAATTGAATGTAAAGTAAAGTAGCATAAAAATAAGGGCTAAGGCAACAGGAACAGCAATCATTAAGCGTTTAGATGCTGCTTGCAAGTTTTCAAAAGTACCTCCATAGGTATAATAATATCCTTCAGGTAGTTTCACTTTTTCACCCAGTTGTTTTTGAATGTCTGTAACAACACTTGACACATCTCTCCCTTTTACATTAAAACCTATCACAATTCTCCGTTTACCAGCCTCACGGCTTATCTGCGCAGGACCTAATTCCATTTTTACATCAGCTATTTGCGATAAGGGAATTTGTGCTCCATTGGCAGCTGGGATATATAAATGGCTAACATCTTCAATGTTATTTCTGTGAGAGCTATCTAACCTAACTACCAAATCAAACTTGCGTTCGTTTTCAAAAACAACTCCTGCGCCACCACCAGCAAATGCAGTGCTCACAATATGGTTAACATCTTCAATATTTATTCCATAATTAGCAATTTGAGATCGGTTGTAATTAATAACTATTTGCGGAAGTCCTGCTACACGTTCTACACTTGGCTCTGTTGCGCCCTCTACACTTTGTACCACAGTATTTACCTTGTTGGCATAATTTAATAATGTATCCATATTTTCACCAAAAATTTTCACTGCCACATCTTGTCTAATACCTGTCATTAATTCATTAAAACGCATTTGTATAGGTTGATTTTTCTCGAAGAAAACACCTGGAATAGATTCTAATTTTTCCATTATTTCATCGGCTAAATCATCATACGAGATTTCTCTTTTCCATTCGCTTTGTGGTTTTAGAATAATCATCATATCCGTTGCTTCTGT
>CAYOHR010000001.1:0-119042 GCA_964403835.1 uncultured Flavobacteriales bacterium | reverse complement strand
CTGGTGGCATAGGATCCGTTGGCACTTCAGCTGCTCCTGTTTTGCCAACCACCATTTTTACCTCATCAAACTCTTTAATAACGCGCGATGCCTGCATGGATGTTTCTATACTTTGTGATAATGACGTTCCCTGCGATAGAATACAATGAAAAGCAAAATCGCCTTCTTGTAAAGTTGGTATAAACTCGCCTCCCATTCTTGAAAAAACAAAAAGTGAAATTAAAAAAAGTGAAATAGTACCCATTACTATTAATTTTTTAACACGAATTGCTTTGTCTAAAAGGGGTGCATACACACGTTTAAAGAAATTCATCAGTTTATCACTAATAGTTTCTTTGTGTGAAATGGTTTTAGGTAAAAACTTAGCACACATCATAGGAATGTATGTAAGCGATAATATTAATGCACCGAAAATAGCAAAACCTACCGTTTGAGCCATGGGACCAAACATTTTACCCTCAATTCCAATGAGCGTAAGAATAGGAATATAAACGATTAGGATGATAATTTCGCCAAAAGCAGCACTACTCCTTATTTTAGATGCAGATACAAAAACCTCTTTATCCATTTCTTTTTGCGTAAGTCGGCCTACAGTTTTTCTGAGTCCTAAATGATGTAGGGTTGCCTCTACAATAATAACTGCACCATCTACAATTAAGCCAAAATCGATGGCTCCTAAACTCATTAAATTGGCACTAACTCCAAACAAATTCATCATCGCCAATGCAAATAACATGGATAAGGGAATGGCAGAAGCAACAATGAGACCTGCCCTTAAATTTCCAAGAAATATAACCAAGACAAAAATCACAATAAGAGCTCCTTCAATCAGGTTTTTTTCTACGGTTGAAATGGCTCTATTTACTAAATCAGTCCGGTCTAAATAGGGTTCTATTACGATATCTTTCGGTAAGGATTTTTGAATCGTACTCATTTTATCTTTCACACGATTTACTACTTCCGCACTATTTGCACCTTTCAACATCATAACCACTCCACCCACAGCATCTACTTCACCATTGTACGTAAGTGCTCCGTAGCGAACAGCACTTCCAAAACCCACCTCTGCCACATCTTTAATAAGAATAGGAATACCATTTGGATTTGCTTTTACAACAATATTTTTGATATCATCAAAGGATTTAATTAAACCTACACCTCTTATAAAATAGGCATTGGGTTTTTTATCAATATAAGCTCCACCGGTATTTTCATTATTCTTTTCTAATGCAGTAAATATTTCTGGGATACTGATTCCCATCGCAATAAGGCGATCAGGATTAATGGCTACTTCATATTGTTTCATTTGGCCGCCAAAACTGTTTATCTCTGCAATGCCTGGGGTACCATACAGTTGTCTGGCTACAATCCAGTCTTGCATGGTGCGAAGATCCATCGCAGTATATTTACTTTCACTTCCTTTTTTTGGATGAATGATATATTGATATACTTCTCCTAAACCTGTACTAACAGGGGCTAATTCAGGTGTTCCAATTCCTTGAGGAATTTTACTTTCGGCTTCCTTTAATCGCTCATTAATTAGTTGTCTTGCAAAGTAAATGTCTACTTTATCATCAAAAACAACCGTAATAACAGAAAGTCCAAAACGGGAAATACTTCGCAACTCTTCTAAATCGGGAAGATTGGCAATGCTTTGTTCAATGGGGTATGTAACCAATTGTTCTACCTCTTGACCTGCAAGAGTTGGACATAAAGTAATTATTTGAACTTGGTTGTTGGTAATATCGGGAAGGGCATCTATGGGTAGTTTGGTAGCACTCCACACACCCCATATTACAAGAGCCAGAGTCATAAGCCCAATTATGAACTTATTTTTTATGCTGAATGCAATTATTTTATCTAACATGATTTTTGTTAATGAAATGAAACATATGCTTAAAGCACCTTTTATAGTACTAAAAGCTATTATTTATCCTGTAAAAACAGAATACTCAGAAATTTCATTAACTTATTTTAGGAGGTTGCCAGATGGCAATGGTCATCTCCTGAATAGGAGGGGTATTTAATAAAGTATGGCTTTGTTTGTATGCTTGTCTTTTAATAGATTGATATCCATTAAGCTTTACAATTCCACTAGTACCACAGCAGGCACAAACACAAAAAGGTGTGCATGATTCGGTTTCATGTTCGTGATCAGAATGATTTAATGAACTGGCTACTTCCGTTTCATTTCCACAGTCTTGCGCATCTGCACAAGGAATAACCTGTAACATCAAAATATAAAAACTTAATATAATGCTTAGGTACTTCATGAAAAACAAATATAGCAAAAGTATTCTTGTTTTTGAAAAATCATTTTTTAAGCAATAAGAATCGCAATCCAATATATAATTCTCTTCCTCTCGTTGGCCCCCATACCGAGGAAGTATCAAAACTTTTACTAAACGGATTTTGCCAGGAAATAATAGGCTGTCTTTGACGAAAATCAAAAATATTTTCACAACCGGCATAGACCTCGAAACGTTTTATTTTTTGAGTATATTGAATATTATATAATTGATAAGGCTTAGATTGCCCGGGGGTAACACTTTCTGCATTTACAGGAAGATTTTGTTTTCCATACCAATGTATATTAATATCTAGATGCCATTTTTCAGATTTTGGCTTAACAGAAAAAGTAGATAATATTTTATGTTTCGGATTAAAGGGCAAAACATATTTCGTAGCATTATTCATTCGATAAACATCTAAATAATTATAAGCTAATTTCACATCTACCCATTTATATAATTTTGCATTTGCTTCTATCTGAAAACCGTTTGAAATAGATTGTCCGGTATAATTATAAATATAGGCTTGTGCTGGGTCTTTATCATAATCTGGGAAAAACTGATTTTGAAACAAAGTTTGGTAAAAATCAGCTGTAATGTAGCCACTTATGTGGTTGGCTTCATAATCGTATGTATAATTTAGACCCCAATTAGTCGCTTTTTCAGGATTTAATGTCTCAACGAAAACTACGTTTCTTGAGCTTGCTAATAGGTTTATGTTTTCGCTGAATAAATTAACTGTTCTCCATCCCGTTCCTGCTGAGATTCTAATGGTATTTTCATCATTTATATTATATTTGATGAGAATTCGAGGCGTTGTAATTAATCCAAATGTTGGATGCCAGTCTGCTCTCACGCCTGTAATTAAATTCATTCGATTATCCATTAATTTAAAGGTGTTTTCAGCAAAAACACCTGGGATATTTTCATTTTTACTATAATTTCCAGCATAATTTCTATCTAATAAAGTATCTGCAAATTGTATATTTTCAAATAATTCCATATGACGGTAACTAAAACCCGTCTTTAGTTCGTGTTTCTCTTTCCATTTTAACTCATACTGTAAATTTGCATATGCATTGAATTGTTTGGCTTTATAATGCAAAGATCCAAACCAAGAATCTTGGTTTTGACTAAATGCGGATGCAATCAAAGTTACCTTATGGTCATCATTCCATCTATAACCACTTTTGGTGTATATTTCGGGTTGATTTATTTCTACTAATTGTCCATAAGTATTCGTTGTTCCTAAATCTTTTGTTTCATCAAAAAAGGTTTGGCCTCCTTGTCGTTTTTCATGTAAAAGTCGTATCCCTATAGTAGAACTAAAACCTTGTTCAGACTCACTTTTCCAAGTGAATTTATTATAAATAGCTTGTCTGTTTAATAGAGGTAAATCTAAAAACTGATCCTTATCTCGATCAAATTTTTGAGCCGGAAATACAGTATGAACCGAAGTAATATTATTCCATTTCTTCCCATTAAAGGAGTAATTTACATTAGCATGTTTTTCAGCAAAACTATTCATATATAGATTTACAAGAAGCTTTTCCTTGGTTGATCCAGATTTTGGAATAACATTAATTTGACCACTGATACTTTCATACCCTTGTAAAACAGAATTGGCACCTTTAGAAATAAAAATATTTTGTACTAAAATCCCGGGGAAGCTACTAATTCCGTATGTATAAGATAAGCCTTGAATTAATGGCATACCATCTATTAAAATCTGATTATACGTACCTGATAATCCTAAAATTCTTAACTCCTTTGAATTAGTGATAACATTGGTAGTTTGAGGCTGCACAGAAACCTGTGTCTCAAAACAGCCTGAAAGATCACAACAAGCAGCTTTTGTAAGCTCATGTGCTGTTATAACTTCTGTTTTCATGGGGCTAATATGAGAAATGTAAGCATCTTGTTGGTTTGATTCAACAACAACCTCGTTTAACTGAGTTGATTTTTGTAAAATGATTTCTAAGAAGGGTTGATTTTTTATAGACAACGTATCACTCTGATATCCTACAAAACTTATAACAAGTTTATCTGATAATTCAGGTTTGGTAATTTGGAATTCCCCCGTTTCGTTAGTTGTGGTTCCTAAATTTGTATTTAGCCAATAAATAGAGGCTCCTGGCATCGCTTCTTTTTCTTCATTGTAAACTTTGCCTGTTACTGTTTGGGAATGGCTTTTTAAATACGCAAATAGGAAAAATAGTATAAAGGATATTTTTATAAAGTAGGACATAAAATTGATTTTTGGGTTAATTGAATAGAAATAGTTCTTCCATTAATTTTTAAAATAGAAAATGAAAGAGCATATAGAAAATTCTATATTAGAAAAACCCGAATAAAAAGGTAAATTAGTCCCGTACCATTTGGCGGAGCATAATTTTCAGAAATGGTGTTTGTAAGTAAAGGAACTCCGGCATACTGAAAAAAACTTTTTGGAATATCTAAAAGATAAACATCTTTTGATGCTTTAATTTTTTCTTGTTGAGTATGTGCCTCTTTAATTTTAACAATGAAAGATTCCTCATCACAACAACTATTTTCTTTCACATCCTTACAACATGCGTCTGAACTCGGTTCTAACAAAAAAGATATATCTTTAAATGTATCACCACAAAATCGCTGAGTGATTAAAACGCCACAGCTTGTGAGGAAATAAAATAATAATAGTATGAGGGTAAATGCTTTTCTCATTGATGATTTGCAAATATACCTAATCCAATATTATCGACAAAAGATTTAATATTTATGCCGTTAAATTCTTGGAGCATTTAATATCGTAATTTAGCATTTTATTCCATGATTTTCGCTATTTAAACATAGGTATCATAGTATTTCTACCTTTCTAAAAAGAAGTTTTTAGTCCTACCTCATATTTGCTCTTAAATGAGCAAATTATTAAAATATCATCTCAAAAAATCAATACAAATTCTGATTCTCCATCAGTTAATTTTCGATGATATTTTTGCTTTATTTTTTCATAACTGGTTGATTATCATTATAATTGTATTTTATTCTCGTGGTTTAAATAAACCTCAAGATCCGTTCTTTTTTTCAATAAATATTTTCAGTACGTGATGAGATTCAATACTGAAAATAGAAAACTTTCATTGGTTGAGTGTAAAAAAATACTCAACACAGATGGTTTATGTTATACGGATGAAGAAGTATTAAAAATACGAGATTGGTTATATCACATGGCAGATATTGCCATTGATGCAATAGATAAAAAAATAGACACAAAAGAAACAAAAAACAAAGGAACACCTTAAGACTAATACATATGCAAAGAAGAGCTATCATTTATACTCGTGTATCGACCGACGAACAAAATAACGGATACAGTCCCTCAGATCAAAAAGATAAGCTCTATAAGTATTGCGAACACAATAATATTGAAGTGGTTGGTTTTTATCATGATGATGAAAGCGGTAAATCATTCAATCGTCCCGAATGGATTAAAATAATGAAATTCATTAAGAAGAATAATGGATATGTTAATAATATTTTATTCTTAAAATGGGATAGATTTTCTCGCAATGTAGCAGAGGCATACATTACCATTCGAGATTTGAAGAAAATGGGCGTAGAGCCCCAATCCATTGAACAACCCTTAGATTTCGAAATTCCAGAAAGCAAAATAATGCTGGCTATTTATCTGGCTGCTCCCGAAGTAGATAATGATCGCCGGTCTTTAAATATTTTTCATGGGATGCGAAGAGGGAAAAAAGAGGGTCGGTGGCTAGGCGCTTGCTTAAAAGGCTATATCAATACCCGCGATGAAAATAATAGACCCATCATTGCACCAGAAGGAGGCCAAAAAGAAGAATTGATTAAGCGGGCTTTTAGTGAATATGCAACCGGCACATATAATATTGAAGAGTTACGACGTAAGTTAAATAAAGAAGGATTAAATAGTAGTCGAAATGCATTTTGGGTTCTATTAAGAAACAAAGGATACATAGGCAAGGTATTTATACCTGCACATAAGGATGAGCATGCATATTGGGTTGATGGTATTCATAAAGCAATAATAGATGAAGATACTTTTTATGCTGTACAGGACATTTTAGATGGCCGAAAAAAAAGACTTCCTAATAAGAACAAGACTACTCGTGATGAATTTCCCTTGCGAGGATACTTAGCTTGTCCTCAATGTAACAAAACACTCACGGGATCAGCATCAAGAGGCAGGGCCGGTGGACGTTTTTTCTATTACCATTGCACTAGTGGTTGTAAAGAACGACAAAAAGCAAGTATTGTGAATGATACCATTATTTCCTTTTTAGCTGAGTATAAGGTCAATCAGCAAGTAATGACTTTATTTTCAACTGTATTGAAACAACAATTTAAAGATAATAATACTGCTTCTAAAAAAGAAATAGAATCGGTTGCAACATCCATTAACAAATTAAAACGGAGATTAAAAAATGCCCGTGAGATGATGCTAGATGGCGAATTTTCAGCAGGCGAATATAAGGAGATGAAAACCGAAATTGAGCTTGAATTGGATAAATTAAATAGGGAAGAAATGCAATTTCGCCAAGGAATTCAAAACTATGATTCAAAAATTGATGATTGCTTAGATTTGCTCTTGAATATCGATGAATACTATGTTTCAAGAGAAACAGTCGTTAAACAAAAGATCATTGGTTCGATATTTCCTGAAAAATTGATTTTTCAAGATAATAAATATCGAACCACAAAAACAAACGATGTGTTTGATCTAATTCTCGCTATGGGTAAGGATTTTGGAGGAAATAAAAAAGGGAAGAAACTTGAAAATTCAAATTCTTCCCTTGGAGTGATCTCGATGGGATTCGAACCCATGACCCCTTCATTAAAAGTGAAATGCTCTACCAACTGAGCTACGAGATCGTTAAAAAGTTTTGCAAATATAGGATGATTATTTTCTAAATCAAATTTATTTTAAGTTAAAAAGCAAGAAATAAATTATAAACTCCAGTAGTTTAAAGAGTTGACTTTATTTTTGAATATACCTTTAATATCTACAAAAACAGAGTCTTTTTTCATAATGGTTTTAAAGTATTTTTCATCTAAAGCCATATATTCTTTATGATTAACCGCTAAAATAACAGCATCGTAATCTTTGCGCATTTTTTTGGTTAATTCAAAGCCATATTCATGCTTTAGTTCCTTTGAATCAGCATGTGGATCCACTACTTCTACATTTACCTGGTATGATTTTAGTTCTTTAATAACATCAGCCACTTTCGAGTTTCTGATATCGCTCACATCTTCTTTAAAAGTTGCACCCATCACTAATACATGTGATTCTTTTAGGTTTTTGCCGGCAGCCAACATCTTTTTTACGGTTTGTTTGGCTACATAAAAGCCCATGCTATCATTTACAAATCGGCCCGAATTAATAATTCGTGCATGATACCCGAATTGTTCTGCTTTGTGAGTTAAATAATAAGGATCTACGCCTATACAATGTCCGCCAACCAAGCCGGGTTTAAAGCCCAAGAAATTCCATTTGGTTCCGGCAGCTTCTAATACATCATAGGTATTTACACCCATTCTATTAAAAATGATAGAAAGCTCATTCATTAAGGCAATGTTTACATCGCGTTGCGTATTTTCAATAATTTTAGCTGCCTCAGCTACTTTAATAGTCGGAGCCCGGTGTACACCTGCTTTAATAATGATTTCATACGTTTTTGCAATGGCTTCTAACGATTCCGTATCACAACCCGATACTACTTTTTTGATAGTCGTTATTTTTCGCTCTTTATCGCCCGGATTAATACGTTCCGGCGAATATCCTACTTTAAAATCTTTCATGAATTTTAAGCCTGATTCTTTTTCTAATACCGGAATACAATCATCTTCGGTGCAACCTGGGTAAACCGTAGATTCAAACACAACATAATCACCCTTTTTAAGGCATTTGCCTACCGTTTTAGAAGCTGCTAACAAAGGTCTTAAATCAGGCTTGGTAAACTCATCAATAGGGGTTGGAACGGCAACGACAAAGAAATTTGCTTTTTTTAAATCGTCGAGGCTGCACGTGAATTCAATATCACATCCATCAAAGTCCTTTTTTTCAAGTTCATTGCTTGGGTCGATATGTTTTTTCATTAAAGCTACGCGCTCTTTATTAATATCAAAACCAATTACTTTTACTTTTTTTGCGAATTCTAAAGCAATGGGTAAACCTACGTAACCTAAACCAACAACGGCTAATTTTGCTTTTTTCTTTAGTAATTTATCGTTCATTTTTTATTTTTTTAATGCGTAAATTCGTTCAATAATGTCTACAACTTTTAATCCTTCGAGGGCGTTTGTACTCACTACAGTTTGCCCTTTTATAGTATCAACTACGTTTTTAATCACCAAATGATGATTGGCTGCCGATCCTTTGTAATGACCATAATCATTTGCCGGCCCTGCTTCTGCTAAAGTTGGCATGGTATAATCTTTTACATGGCAATATTCAACCTCATTCATATATTGGCCTCCTACTTTTATACTTCCTTTTTCACCAATAACAAGCAAGCTGCTTTCTAAATTGGTGTCCCACACGGCAGTAGAATAATTTAAAATACCTATACCCCCATTCACAAATTCGAACGAAACAGCGCCGCTATCTTCAAATTCGGTCGAGTCTTTATGGGTAAAATCTTCAAACTTAGCCTGTATATTTTTAATATCACCAAACAGCCAATACATAATATCGATAAAATGGGAGAACTGGGTAAATAAAGTACCTCCATCTAAATCTAGCGACCCTTTCCAGCTACCTTTTTTATAATAGCGATCATCGCGGTTCCAATAACAATTTATTTGAACCATAAAAATCTTACCCAAGGTGTTATTTTCGATGATTTCTTTCATCCAAACGGAAGGAGGTGAATACCTGTTTTGCATCACACAAAATACTTGCTTGGATACTTGCAACGATTTGTAAATAATTTCTTCGCAGCTTGCTTTGGTAAGGCCCATGGGTTTTTCACAAACCACATGTTTTTTAGCGTTTAATGCCTTTAAACTTTGTTCGGCATGCAAACCATTGGGAGTGCAAATATTAACCACATCAAAAGATAAATTAGATGCCAAAAGATCATCCATTGTATTAAAAAACGGGACTTTAAAATCATCCAATCCCAATTCTGATGCCGGACGATTATCGCACATGGCTATTAACTCAGCATCTGGGTTATTTAATATCATTTGGGCATGTCGCTTTCCTATGTGGCCAGCGCCAATAACAGCAAATTTTACTTTTTCATTTACCATATGAATTATGCTATTTTAGTTACTTTATTGTTTTTTAATTGATATTTTTCTTTGCTTTCAGGGCAAACAGCCACTCCATTTTCATCAAAATTTAATCGATGTCCGTATTCACTCATCCAACCAATTTGTTTAGCCGGGTTTCCTACTACCAGGGCATAAGCCGGAACTTCTTTGGTGACTACTGCGCCCGCGCCAATAAAGGCAAACTCGCCAATATTATGCCCACACACAATAGTTGCATTGGCTCCAATAGATGCGCCTCTTTTTACAATGGTTTTTTCATATTGCCCCCGTCTGTTTACAGCACTTCTAGGGTTCATAACATTGGTAAAAACCATAGAAGGGCCTAAAAATACGTCATCTTCGCAAATGACACCGGTATATATTGAAACATTATTCTGGATTTTTACATTTTTTCCTAAAATTACATCGGGAGATATTACACAATTTTGACCAATATTGCAGTTTTCGCCAATGGTGCAATTGGGCATAATGTGGGTAAAATGCCAAACTTTTACTCCTTTGGCTATATTACAACCTTGGTCAATAACAGCGGTTTCGTGTGCGTAGTAATCCATTGTTTGGTATAGAGTTTACAGTTTTTAGTTTTTTAGTTTACAGTTTCGAGTTTTTAGTTTAAGGGGTTGGGTTCCTGTTTATTTTTATACCTTAACACGATCTTTATACTTTTCTCCTTTAATATCAGATTTGTTTAAATAAGTCATTAATGCTCCTATCATTTTACCAATATCATCCGACAATTTATATAGTTCTTCAAATATTTCTTTTGTTATATAATTTTGATCGTGCGCCCTGTAAAGTTGTGATCTTACCTCTGCAGCAGAAGCTTTTGAAATTCCTAAAAATTGGATAAATTCTATTCTGCCTCCTCTATCAAATCCTTCTGCGATGTTATCCATGACAGAACCGCTTGCCCTCCTAATTTGACTTTTTAAATCCACATCATTAGTAAATGGTTTTATATTCGTAATAGCATAAATATTCTTTGAAAGAATTCTGGCTTGTTGCCAAGCATTTATATCTTCAAACTTTTTTAACGTTGCCATTGGTTAGTTTCGGTTTACAGTTTGCTGTTTCTGGTTTAGAGTTTACAGTTTTTAGTTTACAGTTTCTTTTGTTTGTGCTCTTTATAATTTTTTTCTTTTAATCTCTTCTTTAATTTTGTCATTGCCGGTATTAACCAACTTGAAACTCAAAACAAAATTAACTCAAAACTACAAACCAGAAACTCAAAACTTCCTGTGTTCCGTTTTTTTTAATTCTTCTGTTGATAATGACTTAAAATATTCGTACGTTATTTTTAATCCTTCCGAACGGCTTACCTTTGGCTCCCATCCTAATAATTCTCTTGCTTTTGTAATATCCGGTTTGCGCTGTTTGGGGTCATCCTGAGGCAGGGGTTTCGAGATTAATTTTTGTTGTGTACCTGTTAGTTTTATAATTTCTTCGCCAAATTCTTTAATGCTAATTTCACTGGGGTTACCAATATTAATAGGTTGCGTATATTTACTCATCAATAAGCGATAAATGCCTTCTACTAAATCGGAAACGTAACAAAATGAACGGGTTTGTGAACCATCACCAAACATGGTTAAATCTTCTCCGCGAAGGGCCTGACCTATAAAGGCCGGCAAAACTCGTCCGTCATTTAAACGCATACGCGGGCCATAGGTATTAAAAATACGAATGATGCGGGTTTCTACTCCATGGTAGGTATGATAGGCCATAGTGATTGCTTCCATAAAGCGTTTTGCCTCGTCGTACACTCCGCGTGGCCCAACCGGATTTACATTTCCCCAATATTCTTCTGTTTGTGGATGTACTAAAGGATCACCATATACTTCGGAAGTAGATGCGACCAATATTCGGGCATTTTTTACACGAGCCAAACCTAATAAATTGTGGGTTCCTAAAGAACTTACTTTTAAAGTCTGGATTGGGATTTTTAAATAGTCAATAGGGCTGGCAGGTGACGCAAAATGCAAGATATAATCTAAATTGCCGGGTACATGAACAAACTTACTTACATCGTGATGATAGAATTCAAAATCTTTTAACGAAAATAGGTGTTCAATATTTTTAAGGTCTCCGGTAATTAAATTGTCCATTCCAATAACACGATATCCTTCATGGATAAATCGATCGCATAGGTGAGAACCTAAAAATCCGGCTGCTCCTGTTATTAAAATTGTTTTTTTTGACATTTATTTATTTTTGTGCTCTCACCCTTCGAGTGCCTCAGGGTTCGAAGGCTATATTAAGTTTTAATTCTTTACTATTTCTCTGCCAATACTATTATAATAATATCCTGCGCTTTGCATTTGCTCTTTCGAATACAAATTTCGACCATCAAAGATAATTTTTGCATTCATTTTTTGCTGCATTTTTTCAAAATCGGGTGTTCTAAATAAAGGCCACTCGGTACAAATAATAAGTGCATCAACCTTTTCAATGGCATCATACATATCTATGGCAAAATAAATTTTATCACCATACAATTTTTGCACATTACCCATGGCTTCCGGGTCATACGTACGTATGGAGGCACCCTTTTGCAATAATTGATCTATAATTTGTAAAGCAGGAGCTTCCCGAATATCATCGGTATTGGGTTTAAACGCCAAACCCCATATTCCAAAGGTTTTTCCTTGCAAATTTTGGTTATAAAAATCAGAAATTTTATCAATAATTATTTCTTTCTGAATATCATTTACGTGAATAACCGATTTTAGTATTTTAAAATCGTATTTATTTTCTTCCGATGTTTTAATGAGTGCTTTTACATCCTTTGGAAAGCAGCTTCCGCCGTAACCAATGCCCGGGAATAAAAATCGTTTACCAATGCGCGAATCTGAGCCAATTCCAATGCGAACCATATCTACATCAGCCCCTACCAATTCACACAAATTGGCAATTTCATTCATGAACGAAATTTTAGTTGCTAAAAAAGAATTAGCTGCATATTTGGTTAATTCGGCTGAACGTTCATCCATAAAAATAATGGGGTTCCCTTGTCGCACAAACGGAGAATACAGTTGCTCCATCATTTTTTTAGCACGTTCTGATGAAGTTCCTATTACAACACGTTCGGGCTTTAAAAAATCTTCAACAGCATAGCCTTCTCTTAAAAATTCTGGGTTTGAAACCACATCAAACGCATGTTTAGCGCCTGGTTTAATAGCAGCATGCACTTTTTCGGCAGTGCCTACCGGAACGGTACTTTTATCAATAATTACTTTATATCCGTTTAAAAGTGGTCCAATTTTTTCTGCCACCCCTAAAACATACGATAAATCAGCACTTCCGTCTTCACCCGAGGGTGTTGGAAGGGCTAAAAATACAATATCCGTGTTTTCAATGGCACTGGCTAAATCAGTGGTAAATTTTAAGCGACCTTGTTTTAGGTTTCGTTCAAATAAAACATCCAGTTGGGGTTCAAAAATAGGAA
Organism: uncultured Flavobacteriales bacterium; assembly: GCA_964403835.1. Lineage (GTDB taxonomy): Bacteria > Bacteroidota > Bacteroidia > Flavobacteriales_G > JALEGO01 > CAYOHR01. The sequence goes on along the minus strand of CAYOHR010000001.1, from coordinate 106,007 downwards.
CAACCCCTGCTTTTAGTTTTTCTACCTTAGAGGTATCAATATCTACACAAATAACGTCGTTTCCGGTTTCTGCAAAACAAGTACCTGTAACTAAACCAACATATCCGGTTCCAATAACTGAAATTTTCATGATACGCTTACTTTTTTAGAAGAATGAACAAATGAAAGAATATTTTCAGTAATATATTGCAGCTGATCTGGGGTCATTTCGGTGTGTATAGGCAATGAAATTACATTTTTCATCAACGATTCGGTCACCGATAAATCACCTTGTCGGCGGGCAACATCTTGAAACCCTTTTTGAAGATGAATAGGCAAAGGGTAATAAATATTTACCGGAATTCCTTTTTCAGTCATGGTGTTCTGAAATTCGTCGCGGTTAATACCATTTAATTTGATGGTATATTGATGATATACGTGTGTGCTATAAGAAGCTTCAACGGGAGTAGTAATTTCGAGTGTAGTTTTAAATTTATCGTTGTAATAAGCAGCCACTTTTTGTCTTGCCTGGCAATATTGGTCTAAATATTTTAATTTAACATTTAAAATAGCAGCTTGAAGGGTGTCTAAGCGAGAATTTACGCCAATTACATCATGAAAATATTTTTTCTCTTGTCCATGATTAGCAACCATGCGCAATTTTTTTGCCAATGCATCATCATTCGTCATAATGGCACCGCCATCTCCGTAACAACCTAAATTTTTTGAGGGAAAAAAAGAAGTAGTTCCAACAGTACCCATAGTGCCTGCTTTTTTCTTCTCACCGTTTTTAAAAGTATAGGTCGATCCAATAGCCTGGGCATTGTCTTCAATAACATATAAGTTGTGTTTTTTTGCAATGGCTAATATTTCATCCATGTTTGCACATTGGCCATATAAGTGAACGGGAATAACAGCTTTTGTTTTTGGAGAAACAACTTTTTCAATGGCTTCCGGCGAAATAGTAAAGGTTTCTGGATCAACATCTACAAAAACGGCGGTTAAACCCAATAAAGCAATGACTTCTGCCGTGGCAATGTATGTAAAACTTGGGGTAATAACTTCATCTCCGGGCTTTAAATCAAGGGCCATCATAGCAATTTGTAAAGCATCTGTCCCGTTTGCACAAGGGATTACATGCTTAACGCCTAAATAATTTTCTAACGCTTTTTGAAACGTAGAAACTTCCGGTCCATTAATAAATGCAGCCGATTTTATAACGTTTAAAACAGCTTCGTTTATATCTTTTTCTATTTTTAAGTATTGATTTTTTAAATCGACAAGTTCTATTTTCATAGGTTTATTTTTATCAAGAACAAAAGAATTGCGCGAAGATAGCTAAATTTGAATAATCTTAATCAAAATATAATGACAAAATTTGTTCTTTTATTTAGTCTTTTTATCCTTCAAATTCCTATTGCAAATCAGGTTCTTTCTCAAGAAAATCAACGTGATAGTTTGTCGCATTTAAGTACTTTTTCTTTTCATTTCACATACCAAGCTCCTATGGGAGATATGGCGAAGCGGTTTTTGAATAATGCAAATGTAGGGGGCTCGTATGATTATATTACTTCAAAAAACTGGATATATACAGCAGAATTTAGTTTGTTATTTCGTGATGGAGTAAAAGAAACCAGCATTTTAGATAATATAACCAGTTCTGCCGGCCTGGTAATTGATGGGAATGGCGAGTTAGCGGATGTTTTTATGTGGGAAAGAGGTATGCATGCAGGCATTAAAGTGGGAAAACTTTTTTCTTTAAATCCTGAAACTTCTCGTTCGGGCATTTGTGTACAAGCAGGAGTTGGATTTTTACAACATAAAATTCAGCTTTTTTTTCGCCAAAACCCAATTCCGCAATTATCCGGAGATTACATAAAAGGCTATGACCGGTTAACCAACGGAATCGCTTTTCAGCAAAGCATTACCTATCGGTTTTATCCAAAAGATCGGTCTGTCGGGTTTTATGTAGGCTTGGATGCCATTGAAGCCTTGACTGAAAACAGGAGGGCCTATGACTTTAATACCATGCAACATGATGGAGCCAAACGACTGGATATTTTAGTTGGACCTCGTTGTGGAATGAGCATTATTCTCGGTAAAAAGAAACGGACCGGGTATTACATGTATTGATTTAATTCATGTAAAAAGGATAAGAATGATAAAAAATTACATCTAATTGAGCAGAAAATAATATTTTTACAATATGCTTAAATTTTCTGCCATTGATATAGGCTCAAATGCGCTTCGGTTATTGATTATGGATGTTGATAATGACGAATACCCGGCGAAATATCACAAACACACTTTGTTGCGAGTGCCTATTCGCCTAGGCGAAGATGTGTTTGATCAAGGCTTCATTTCAGATGATAAAAGAAAAAAACTCATTTGGGCCTTAAAAAGTTTTGTGTATTTATCGAAAGTACATGATGTAATAGAGATTAAAGCTTGCGCCACATCAGCCTTTCGGGAAGCAAAAAATGCGAATGAAATTTTAAAAGAAATAAAAAAAGAGGTCGATTTAGACATAGAAATTATTTCTGGAAGTAAAGAAGCAGAGGTTATCCATTCATACCAATCCGACGAATTACGGGCATTAAACAAACCTTGTTTATATATTGATGTAGGCGGCGGAAGCACTGAACTTTCTTATTTATATCACGGTAAACTATTAAAATCAGAATCATTTCAAATAGGCACGGTTCGTATGCTTAAAAACAAAGTACAAGATTCTGAATGGAAAAATATGCAAAATTGGATCGAATCTGAAAACATCAAAGATGTTCAATTAGTGGGCTCAGGAGGTAATATTAATAAACTTATTAAAATTGTAAATCCAAAACGGGAAGATAATGAAATCACACAAAATCAAATTGAAAAGATTTATAAAGAACTATCCAAATTGAGTTTTGAAGATCGAATGAAAAAATTCGATTTAAACCCCGATCGGGCCGATGTTATTGTGCCGGCTTTGAAAATTTTTGTTCAAATAATGAAATGGACCAAATCGAAAGATATTTTAGTCCCCCGAATTGGTTTGGCCGATGGCATTATTAAAAGCATGTATGAATCGTATGCGCGTAGATATAGCCTTTTGCATAGCTAATCATTGAACATAGATGCTTTTTAGAACCGAAGTTTTTCCCAAGCCTTACGCACATAAAATCCATTTAAAAGATCCTGTTTTTTTAATAGGATCTTGTTTCAGCGAGCATGTAGGCCAAAAATTTCAACAAAATAAGTTTCAAACGTGCATTAATCCTTACGGAATTTTATTTCACCCGGTGGCTATGGCAAGGGCTATTCGGGAAATAACAGAGCAAAAAGTATATACGCAGCAAAATCTTCTTCAACACGAAGAAATATGGTGCAGTTTGCATCATCATTCCTCCTTTTCATCGCCCGATGCAAACGCGTGTTTACTTAAAATAAATGAGCGCCAAAAAAAATCAAATACTTTTTTAAAGCAAGCGAAGTATGCTTTTATAACGCTAGGCACCAGCTGGGTTTATGAATATTTGAAATCCAATGAAATTGTGGCGAATTGCCATAAAATAGAGGCGAATCAGTTTAAAAAAAGATGTTTAAGCGAAGAAGAAATTACACAAAGTTTAGTATCTATCATTCATGATTTAATAAGTTTAAATAAAGAAATACAAATTGTATTAACCATAAGCCCTGTACGACATTGGAAAGATGGCGTGGAAGAAAATCAATACAGTAAAGCTTTGTTATGTGTGGCCATTCATAAATTGGTACAAAAATTTCCAAATAACACCTATTATTTCCCTGCGTACGAGTTGGTAATGGACGATTTGCGCGATTATCGTTTTTATGAAAAGGATTTACTTCACCCCAATCAGTTAGCCATTGATTATGTGTGGGAAAAGCTGGTAGATGCCTGCATGGAGGATAAAACCAAAGAATGGATGACCGAAATTGAAAAAATAAATAGAAATAAGGAGCATAAACCCTTTTACGAAAACGCTAAAAATCACCAGGCTTTCTTAGAAAAAACGCAGCTCCAAATCAATCAGTTAGAAAAGCAGGTAGGAATAAAGCTGTTTTAAGCCCCATAAGAGGAATGTGCCTTTATTAAAAGTAAAGTGTTTAGATTGATTAAATAGTTAGTCTTAGTCCTTTGTTTCAAGATTTTATTATAAAAAATTGTTTATTTTTCGAAAAACGAACAAAATTAATTTTAAAAGAAAGCATGAACACCTTGGATATCATTATATTAATACCCATTATTATTGGTTTTGTTCTGGGGTTTATAAAGGGCCTAGTGCACCAGTTGCTTTTTTTTGTATCTATGGCTGTGGGCATATATGCTTCGGTTAAGCTTACCGGCTCGCTTTCAAGGTATTTAGTACGGGAGAATATGGTGTCAGAAAAACTGGCATCCATCATTTCATTCATACTTATTTTTTTAATTATTGCCCTCTTATTTTTTTTAATTAAAAAGTTATTAGAATCTTCTTTAAAGGCCGCTTCCTTAACCAGTGTAAATAAAATAGCCGGGGGTATGTTAGGTGCCCTGCAATATTTCGCCGTGTTTTTGGTGTTGTTTTATTTCACCCTTAAAATAAACCAAAGTTTTCCTTTTATAGCAGAAAAAACGCAGTCGGAAAGTGTTTTATACCCTTTGGTTGAAAAGATTTATGCCCAAATACCCCAAGCGGGATTAAAAATCGAACAAATTCGATCGCAGCATGACCAAAGTACAGGCCTCTAAGGGTTCCGTATTATTTTGAGCTAACAAATTTTCTAACTCCGGATTTTCTGTTCCCGGATTAAAAATGACCCGTTTTGGGTGCAAAGCAAGGATAAAATTGTAGTACTTTTTCTGAATTTCTTTATTGATGTACAAGGTTACTACATCAAATGTTCCTGAAATTTCGTCTGTGCTCGAAAAAATAACATGATCATCAATTTTTCCCTTTCTTAAACCTAATAAGGTAATTTCATGACCATATTCTGTCAGCATTTTGGCTGCTATATATGAATATCGCTCAGGATTTTCCGAAGCACCAATAATGAGTACTTTTTTAGACAAAGGAAAAGGATTTAAGAAGATTAGTTATTGACCAAAGAAATATCAAACTGAACCAAATCAACAAATTCCTGAATTCGGTCTTCAATTTCATTCGGTTTCAAATCTTTTAAGCGCTCGATACCAAATTTTTCAACGGTAAACGAAGCCATAGCTGAACCTACAATAACTCCTCTTTTAAGGTTATCAAAAGAAATATCGCCTGTAGAGGCAATGTGTCCAATAAAGCCACCGGCAAAGCTGTCTCCGGCACCTGTTGGATCAAATACTTCCTCTAAGGGAAGGGCAGGAGCGTAAAAAATTTCTGTTTTATTTTTAAATAACAAAGCACCATGTTCGCCTTTTTTAATAATTAAGAATCGGGGCCCCATACTTAGTATTTTTTGAGCTGCTTTTACTAAGGAATATTCGCCGGTAAGTAAACGGGCTTCTTCATCGTTAATGCTTAAAACATCTACTTGTTTAATTACGTTTAATAAGGCTTCTAATTTAATTTCCATCCAAAAATTCATGGTATCCATAACCACTAATTTTGGTCTTTTGGTTAATTGATTTAAAACTTTTTGCTGAACTTCCGGATCTAAATTGCCTAACATTAAAAAATCAGGTTGTTTGGCGTGTTCCGGTACTACGGGATCAAAATTCAATAGCACGTTTAATTGTGTATCAATAGTATCGCGGGTATTCATGTCATTGTGGTACTTACCCGACCAAAAAAACGATTTCTCACCTTGTTTAATTTGCAAACCATCAATGTTAATGCCTTTGCTTTTAAACATATCTAACACCTCTTGCGGGTAATCATCGCCCACCACAGAAACCAACGAAATATCTTTGGCGTGGTTAGATGCCGATAATGAGATATAAGTAGCTGCTCCGCCAATAATTTTATCTGTTTTTCCGAACGGAGTTTCAATAGCATCAAAGGCTACTGTACCAACAACTAATAAACTCATATTATTTTTTCTGCAAATATATTGCTAATTTGTTTAATATTGCTAATTTTGTACCCTGAAATAAGAAATTCTTCCTTAGCTCAGCTGGTTAGAGCATCTGACTGTTAATCAGAGGGTCCTTGGTTCAAGTCCAAGAGGGAGAGCCAACAAACATAAGCCTTACAGAAATGTAGGGCTTTGTTGTTTTTAGGTGATTGAAGTCTAAAAGTAGAATTACGCATTGCTAAATAAATTTAAATAGTCTTTAAAAGCATAAAGTCTGTTTCTTTTTCCTTCAGAAATTTCTTTCAATATACCAAGTTCTTCTAAGCTAGCTATTAGTTTATAAGATGTTACATTCGATTTTTTTATTATTTTTTTGACCCTCGAAACTTCAATAACTGGTTGTGTGTATAAATAATTCACTACTTTTTGAGCATCACCACTGCGAGTGCCTAAATCTTTAATTTTTGTTTCTAGATTTTTTTGTAATTGCATGATACCATCAAAAGTGGTTACCCCTTTTTTTGATGTTTCAATAATTCCGGTTAAGAAAAACTTTAACCACTGATTTATGTCATTATTGTTTCTAACCCGCATTAAATTATCGTAATATAAGAGTCGGTTTTTTTCAAAAAAATCGGATAAATATAAAATGGGTTGCTTTAAAATACCCTTACTAACTAAGTATAATGTAATTAACAATCGGCCGACCCTTCCATTGCCATCTAAAAAGGGATGAATGGTTTCAAATTGATAATGTATGATGGCAATTTTAATTAAATCAGGTAAAGGCTGCGAATCATCGTTGGCAAATTTCTCAAGATCCGACATCAAATTCGGAATCATAGTATGTGGTGGAGGTATAAACATGGCATCGGATAAAGATGCACCCCCAATCCAATTTTGACTTGTGCGAAAATCTCCAGGTAACTTATTTTTGCCTCGTACACCTTGTAAAAGTATTTTATGAATTTGTTTTATTAACCGGGTAGAAAATGGAAGATGGTGAAGTAATTTTTCGGCTTCGTTCATGGCATTTATATAGTTTTGAACTTCTTCCCAATCATCTCGCTTTTCTTTTCCTATTTCGATTTTACTCAAAAAAGCTTCTTCTATATTGGTTTGTGTACCTTCAATTTTAGAGGATTGTGTTGCTTCTTTTGCAATATGCATTCTTATAAATAAATCAATATTTACATATTCGGAATACGTATCTAACTTACCCAAATACCTATCCGCTTGGCTAAGCAAGTGAATAATTTCCATATTGGTTATTTTCCAATTTTTGTTAATTTGGTTAGGCTCAAAACTTTTGTGATAGCCTTGATTAACATATATGCCTGATTTAAATGAATCCATTTTTATATCACTTAAGCAAAAATAACATTAATTAATAAAATATGCAAAAAACTTAATTAACGTTATTATTAGTTAAGTTTTTAATATAAAAACTTAACTATCTTAATTTTTAATTAACGCAGTGATTAGTATAAACAGGTGTATTATTCTGGGTTCTTCACAATTTATTGATAAACGGCAATAATTTATCCCTTACCACCTCATACCCACCATAAAGCGGATGTATGCCATCATTGGTAAATTGATCTTCCAACAAATGGTTTTTGCTTAAATGGATATTTAAATCTATAAAGGGGATGTTGTTTTTGCAGCAAAAGTCAGCCAGTTCGGTATTTAGACGTTCAACCCGGTCGTTTATTTTTGCGTAATCCTTATATTTTTTTGAGACAAATAAAACGGATTGAAAGTAAACGGGAATCTTGGCCTCTACAGTCTTTAAAAGAATCAATTTAATATGATCTGTATACTCTTCCTCGGCTCTAAATTGACAAATATCATTAATGCCAATCATCATAAATATAGCTTTTGGTTGGTATTTAAGTATACTTTCAATTCGCATTAAAACCCCTATGGCTCGTTCTCCGCCAATAGCGCGGTTAACAATGTCGTTTCGTTGAAATAATTCGGCCCACTCGCAATTATCCGTGATAGAATTCCCGATAAAAACAATTTTATCTTTACAGGCTAGGTTTTCAAATAGAGAATTTTTTTGCTTCCAATAACTGGCATCATACGCATAATCAGTGGTACTTATAACAGGCTTGGCATAGGCTATTTTGCGAATTTTGCCCTTTAATAAAACAGCAATAAACAAAATAGATATGATTACTGAATAGATTTTAAGCATAAACACCCATGAATTCTTGTAATATACTCTCGGCTTTATTTACCCTGATTCATGCTCGCAAATATAAAATAAATATTAAAAAGACACAAATTTGTGTCTGATATATATCTTATAATAAAGGAGTTTTGAGATGTGTCATATTTGAAACATCAACAATTAATTATTGAAATAGGTAAGAAAGTAAAAGAGCTAAGAGAATTAAAAGGTCTATCTCAATACGAACTTTCATACCAAACCAATATTAGCAGAAATCAAATAGGCCGCATTGAACGCGGCGAAATAAACACCAGCATAAGTCAATTAAAGGAAATAGCCGATGGTTTAGGGGTCGAAATGAAAGAATTATTGCCTTAAAGTTTACCTACTCATCGCCTCTTTAATAACCTGTTGAAACAAAACCTTTTTAATTTTATCGGGTTTCGTAGCGCTTGGTATCTGGTAAACTTTATATAAAGAGGGGCTTACTCCATAATAAGTATCTATAGTTTCTGGGATTGAATCGTATGCGGTTAAACTTTTTTGTGGACAGAAAAAAGGCTTGTTCCCTCTAAAAATAGCATCAATAAAAGGATATCCTTCTTTTTCGGAAGCCGCAAAAATTTCATCAATCGTTAAACTATCCTTGTTTTGAAACAACCAACGCAATTGCGTAATGGCATAAAAATGCGTGCTATCAAAACTGACATCCATACACACTCTGCCTTTTGGATTTTCTTTATTATATCGGATATTCCGGAAGGAATACCGTACAAAATCACGCGCATTCAAGGTGTCTTTTTCTAAGGCATAATTAATAGTATCGGGTAAGGCATCTTCTGTAATATTTTCAGGCGGAAACTGGCTTAAAATCGAATTATCCGGGGTGCTCACCAGCATGCTATATACATTTTGGTGAAGTTCCACTATTTTTGATGTTTTAGAAGGTATTTCTGTCTTTAATTCAATGCCATTTAAATTAAAAAAAGTGACCACAACCCCCATTTCTAAAGGATTGATAAGCTCTACCGGAACCATCACCAAAAGAGTATCGTCCGAAGTTTGATCAACCGGGGCTTGTTTTGTAGTACATGCCCCACCCATAAAAAGAATAAATACAAACAGAAAAAAGAAAATACCATTTGTATTCATTTTATAAAGAGCTTATTTAGCGGTTAATAAGCAATAAGGAATCATCATTTCTTCTAAAGAAATTCCGCCATGCTGAAATGTTTCTTTGTAATAACTCACATAATGATTAAAGTTATTAGGGTATGCAAAAAACAGCGAATCTTTGGCGAAAATGTACTTCGAACTGATGTTGGTTTTAGGTAAATAAGCCTTAGATGGGTCGCGTATTTCAAACACTTCTTTTTCGTTATACTGCATGTTTTTACCCACTTTATAACGCAGGTTAGTATTAGTGTTTTTATCTCCAATTACTTTAGATGGTGTAGTTACATATATAGTCCCGTGATCGGTAGTAATAAATACTTTTTTTCCGGCGGTCGCAATTTTCTTTAATAAATCGAGCAAAGGAGAATGCTGAAACCACGATAAAGTAACCGAACGATAGGCTGCTTCATCTTCCGCTAATTCTTTCACCAAACGGGTATCGGTACGGGCATGCGAAAGCATATCCACAAAATTGTACACAATTACGTTTAGTTGATTATTGAGCATATTGTGGAACTGATCGTTCACTTTTTTTCCAAAATCGACATTTAAAACCTTAAAATAACTGGTTTTAACGTTTTTGTTATTTCGTTTTAAAGAAGTTTGCAGCAAATCGTGCTCATGGTCGTTTTTATTGCCTTCATCTTCTTCATTCATCCATAATTCAGGATATACTTTTTCTATTTCAGAAGGCATTAAACCAGCAAACAGGGAGTTTCGGCAATAATGTGTAGCAGTAGGTAAAATACTAAAATACAGGCCTTCGTCTTCAAATTTGAAATACTCCGAAATAAGCGGTTTTAAAATTAACCACTGGTCTAAACGTAAATTATCTACCACAATTAAAAAGGTCGAATCATTCGCGCTTACTTGCGGAAACAATTTTTCCTTGAGCAAACGATGCGACATAATCGGGGTTTGATCATCTTTACTGGCGCCTAGCCAATCTAAATAGTTTTTCTCAACATATTTGGCAAATAATAAATTGGCCTCTTTTTTTTGAGATTTTAAAATCTCCATCATGCTTTCTTCCTTGGCTTGAGCCAATTCTAGCTCCCAAAATACCAGTTTTTTATAAATCTCTTTCCACTCATTTAAATCTAAACGGCCGTTTAAGGTCATAGAAATATTCCGAAACTCTTGCTGGTATCGCGAAGTAGATTTTTCCGATACCAAACGTTTTTCGTTTAAATTTTTCTTTAATGAAAGTAAAATTTGATTCGGATTTACGGGTTTTATCAAATAATCCGAAATTTTAGATCCAATCGCATCTTCCATAATTCGTTCTTCCTCGCTTTTGGTAATCATAATAACGGGTAAAGACGGATTAATTTCTTTAATCACAGATAGGGTTTCCAGTCCTGAATAACCAGGCATATTTTCATCTAAAAAAACAATATCAAAATGTGTTTGCTTTACTTTTTCAATAGCATCATAGCCGTTACTAACGGTTTCTACATCATATCCCTTTTCTTTTAAAAATAAAACGTGAGGTTTTAATAAATCAATTTCATCATCCGCCCAAAGTATCTGTATTTTATCCATTTCTTATTTTGCTTTAAATATATTTCTAAACTACATATTTTTTGTTAATGAGGCCCAAATTTTATGTTCAAAATTTGATAGCCGAAATAATCCCGCGGTAGGCGAGATATACTATTAAACGATACAATTTTACTGCTTTTAATTATTCTTTGTTTCAAAACTAATGTAACTTCGGGCATATTTTTATTTCGCATGAAGTTGAATTATAAAAAGCACTCTGTTATAAACGATCCCATCTATGGTTTTATTGCCATACCCAGTGAAACTATTTTTGAATTAATTAATCATCCTTATTTTCAAAGACTTCGCCGAATTTCTCAATTGGGATTAACGCATCTAATTTATCCAGGAGCTCGCCACAGCCGTTTCGATCATGCTATTGGCGCCATGCATTTAATGCAACTATCTTTAGATGCTTTAAAATCAAAAGAAGTAAATATTTCGGATGAAGAAGCGGAAGCCGCTATGATGGCTATTTTATTGCATGATATTGGCCACGGACCTTTTTCTCATACCTTAGAAAAAACCTTAATTGAGGAGGTTCACCACGAGCAAATATCAAGTTTGTTGATGGATCAATTAAATTCAGAAATGAATGGTAAACTCAATTTAACCCTGCAAATTTTCCGCGATCAGTACCATAAATCTTTTCTGCATCAATTGGTATCCAGTCAGTTAGATATGGATCGGATGGATTACTTAAACCGCGATAGCTTTTTTACCGGAGTTTCAGAAGGAATTGTGAGTTACGACCGCATTATTAAAAAATTGAATGTAGTTGATAATCAATTAGTTGTTGAAATTAAAGGAATTTATTCAGTTGAAAAATTTATTACTGCCCGCCGTTTAATGTACTGGCAGGTATATCTTCATAAAACTACCGTAGGCGCTGATAATCTTATTTCGAATATTTTAAAAAGAGCCAAAGAGTTAACCGATCAAGGGGTAGCGCTTTTTAGCACTCCTTCCTTTCGTTTTTTCTTACAAAACCATGTATCTTATGCCGATTTTGCAAATAACAAAGAAGTTATCCATCATTTTACAAATTTAGATGATGTCGATATTTTAGCCTCTGTAAAAGTATGGATGGACGCTGAAGACAGCGTTTTAGCGTTTATGTGCAAAAGCATCATCGAACGAAAATTATTTAAAGTTGAACTGCAAAACGAAGCATTTTCCGAAGCTCGAATAAAAAAATTAAGAAACCAATTTAGTCCACAGTTTGGCGTTGCGGAGCAAGATTTAAACTATATCGTAAATACCGGCGTAATATCTAACAATGCCTACAATATGAATTTAGATAATATAAAAATATTATTTCCCGATGGTTCTGTGCAAGATATTGCAGCTGCAGCTGATTTATTAAATATTTCGGCCCTGGCAAAACCAGTGCATAAGTACTTTTTAAGTTACCCAAAATAATGAACGGAAAGTATTTGGAGAAATATTAGTAAATTTGCATGTTTTTTTAAGACTACTGGCAACCTTTTTTTAATATGCCCGTTTGAATTATATAATTAAGTATGATGAGAAAAATAATATGCATTATTGTCCATTTGTTTATGGTAATATGCCTAAAAGCGCAATTACCAGCCCCGGATTTTATTTATTATAAAGATGGTAATATAATTTACAACTTAAATACACTTAATAATGTAAGTACAATAAATACAATTACTTTGCCTGCCGGAGCGGGTGGTTTAGCAATCAATAAAAATTTTTATAGTACTACTCCGCTAACAACGTTTTATACAACGGTAAATAATAATTATTGGTATTATGATGGTACTAATTGGGTAAATACAGGCCATACTGCACAAACCGTTAATATTGGAGGGTCTAATATATATATGTATGGTTATGTGGGAATGTCGGGAAATGTATATAGATATGACGGAGCATCCAATGATGTATTTGTTATGTCATTAGGCTCTGCACAAGGGCCCTTTGATGTAGTTGGGGACAATGCCGGCAACTTTTTTATTTTAGACACCTATGCTCCAACTTTGACAAAATATAGTCCCACAGGAGCTGTTTTATCAGTATATACCTTGGTTGGTTTTCCCTCAGATAGTTATGGTGGCGGTTTTGCTTTTTTAGATGGGAAGTTTTATGCAAGTATTGGAAGTACAGATGTATGGGGAACCATTACAGGAAACACTATAACTTATGCAGGTTCTTTAACACTTTTAGCTCAGTCAGAGGATTTTGCAAGTTATCCTGTGAGCATTGAATCCAGTATAAGTTTTGTAGGAGAGTGCTTTAACGATACAACTTTTTTCACTTCTACTATTACTCCTCCTGCCGATTCCGTTTTATGGGATTTTGGCATTGCAGGCACAACTGCCGATAGCAGCACATTGCTTAATCCTAGTTACCTTTATCCGGATACCGGAAACTATACCGTAACCCTTTATTCATGGTTGGCAAACGTACCCGATACAGCAACTGAAGTAGTTCATATCAGTGGTAAATTTTTGACTCCTTTCCCCGATACTGTTATTTGTAATGGAGCAAATGTTGTGCTGTTTGAAACGCCAACCCAAGCCACTTTTTTATGGAGCAATGGAAGTACCAACGATTCTTTAACTGTTAGTACAGCCTCTACTGTTTGGGTCGATGTTACTTTTAATGGATGTACCTTGCGTGATAGCATTGAAGTGAAATATAATCCATTTGCTTTTTCATTAGGCAACGATACTAGCCTTTGCCCAAAACAAACACTATTATTAAACGCTACCTACCTCAATGCCGGTTATCAATGGCACGACAATAGTACCTCTCCAACCTTTTTAGTAAAACAAAGCGGTATTTATTGGGTCGATGTTACAGTAAATCAATGCACCATGCGCGATAGCGTTACCATTAATTATTTTCAGGGAATTTTGGATATAGGTCGGGATACTATTTTATGTTTTGATACTTCCCTGTATACCATTTACTCAAGTCCCCCCGGAATTAGCTATTTGTGGAGCGATGGAAGCGTTAAACCATTCCTCGAAGTAAAACCAACCGGTTTATACTGGTTATCGATGGTTGATTTAAATAATTGCGTGCAATATGATAGTGTATATGTTACATTTAATACGCCCCAGGTGTCTTTAGGCGAAGACAGAACTATTTGCTTGAGCGAAAATTTAATCTATAATACACGCAAAGAAGAGTTTATTAGTTACCATTGGAGCACGGAAGAAACCAACCCCATTATACACGTTAATAAATCAGGGGAATACGCTGTTACCATTACCGATGAAAACCACTGTCAAGCTTCTGATACAGTACAAATCACCGTAGAAGGATGTAGTTTGTTTATTCCCAATTCTTTTACCCCAAACGGAGATGGAATTGATGATGAATTTGGTGCCGTAGGAGAAAATATTTTAGAATACAACCTAAAAATATTTAACCGCTGGGGACAACTCGTTTTTGAAAGTGTGAACCTCAATGACAAATGGGATGGAACTTTTGGAAATACCAAAGCAGACTTAGGAGTTTATAACTATCAATTGAGGTATAAATTCAACATTCATAAACAAACAAAACAAAGCTACGGAACGGTTACTTTGGTGAGATAATGGATCTGCCTTTTGGTTATTTATAAACCATATTTTATGAAAATAAAATCATTATTCCTCTCTTTGTTTATATGCCTTTGCGTATCTCCTTTTTTAAAAGCGGCTACGTTTAAATTAGCCGTAGGAGGTGTTAATAACGAGTACCCTCTTCAGGTAATGGAAACGTCTGATGGAGGTTATTTAATTGTGGGATATATTTCTATAGCTGCCGGCGGTCAAACAAATGAAGATGGTTTAGCCGTAAAAATGGACCAAAATGGAAATATTTTATGGACAAAACAAATGGGGGGTGCCTTAGAGGATCGTTTTTATGGATGCGCAGAGTTAAATAATAATTATTACCTTGTAGGAAGAACCCTCAATTCGATACATGGCAGTTACGATGCTTGGGTGGTTAAAATGGATAATGCCGGAAATGTTATTTGGCAGGATAATTATGGCGGCGGAACCTACGATGCTTTTTATAAAGTGATAAGCCTTCCTAATAACCAACTTCTATTAACCGGATGTAAAGATGGTAACCCCATGGAGCAATTAGCCAATCATTACGTGGTAAAAATACGCGAAGATGGCACTCCAATATGGGAAAATGATTATGGTAGTTCTCAAACGGATGTGAGCAGGCAAAGTGTTTTAGCCACAGACGGAAGTATTTTAGTTGCAGGATTTTCTTATTCCACATCCGTAGGATTGCATGATGGTACCTTATTGAGCTTGGATAGTGCCACGGGAGATACCAATTGGTTAAAATCATACGGGAACATGGGTGAAGATGCCTTTTTTGGTATTATGAATACCCATGATGGGAATCTATTAAGCCATGGAGCTGGCCGGCTATCAAATAGCACAAATTTCCGGTTAATTATAGCAAAAATGAATTTAAGTGGAGATGTGATTTGGACTAGAGATTATGTTTTGGCAAACAGTGGATTAGAGTATTTCGGATTAGCTGAACGAGCTCTTGACAACGGATTTATATTAACCATACAAGGAGGTAACAATACAACAGCCATCATTAAAATTGACAGTGTTGGAAATGTGGAATGGAACCGCTCTTTTTCAGATGTAGGAAATGATCTATTACAGTATACTATTCCTACCAGCGATAATCATTATGTTTCGGTGGGACAAACCAACAGTTTTGGACACGGTGGATATGACATTATGGTGATTAAAATGGATGCCAATGGATCTATGGACTCTTGCTGTGTAGCTAGCGATTCAGTAATTATCAGGAGTCCTGTGCCCACAGTAAGAAGCTGGAACCGAGCCAATTATTTTGACTCCACAAACGTAGCATCTAATATTACACCTCAAAACATAAACTTTACAGCTCTCAATAACTGTGTTAGTTCTTCGGTCAATGCCAATTTTTCCGCGACTAAATCTTGCGAAATAAACGAGGTATATATAAAAAGCAGCAGCGATAGTACTTTACCACACATTTGGAATATGGGCGATGGAACCATTTATCAGGATAGTTTATCCTTTATTCATATATATGGAGATACGGGTGTCTACCAAATTACCCTAAGCATTACTGCTCCGATTTGCCTTAATTCAGATACCCACAAAGTAAATATTTCTATTACCCCTCCGTTCACTGCCGATGTTGGGGTAAATGACACCACCCTTTGTCCTAAACAAACACTATTATTAAATGCTACATATCCCAATGCCAGCTATCAATGGCAAGACAATAGCACCTCACCAACCTTTTTAGTAAAACAAAGCGGTATTTATTGGGTAGATGTTATCGTAAATCAATGTCCCGTGCGCGATAGCGTTACCATTAATTATTTTCAGGGAATTTTGGATATAGGTCGGGATACTATTTTATGTTTTGATACTTCCCTGTATACCATTTACTCAAGTCCCCCCGGAATTAGCTATTTGTGGAGCGATGGAAGCGTTAAACCATTCCTCGAAGTAAAACCAACCGGTTTATACTGGTTATCGATGGTTGATTTAAATAATTGCGTGCAATATGATAGTGTATATGTTACATTTAATACGCCCCAGGTGTCTTTAGGCGAAGACAGAACTATTTGCTTGAGCGAAAATTTAATCTATAATACACGCAAAGAAGAGTTTATTAGTTACCATTGGAGCACGGAAGAAACCAAC
Source organism: uncultured Flavobacteriales bacterium (assembly GCA_964403835.1). GTDB lineage: Bacteria > Bacteroidota > Bacteroidia > Flavobacteriales_G > JALEGO01 > CAYOHR01. Next base: position 89,432 of record CAYOHR010000001.1, on the reverse strand, counting down.
CCCATTATACACGTTAATAAATCAGGGGAATACGCTGTTACCATTACCGATGAAAACCACTGTCAAGCTTCTGATACAGTACAAATCACCGTAGAAGGATGTAGTTTGTTTATTCCCAATTCTTTTACCCCAAACGGAGATGGAATTGATGATGAATTTGGTGCCGTAGGAGAAAATATTTTAGAATACAACCTAAAAATATTTAACCGCTGGGGACAACTCGTTTTTGAAAGTGTGAACCTCAATGACAAATGGGATGGAACTTTTGGAAATACCAAAGCAGACTTAGGAGTTTATAACTATCAATTGAGGTATAAATTCAACATTCATAAACAAACAAAACAAAGCTACGGAACGGTTACTTTGGTGAGATAATGGATTTTCGTGGTTACTTATAAACCACAAACGTACCCGCCATTTTATCGTGCAGGGCTTGTTTTTTTTGGATCCCAACCTGCCATCATAAAACCAACATATAAAATAATTGCCGAAACTATTTTTCCAAAAAAAGGGCCTGCTGCCTTTCCTTTGCTAATTTTCTCGCTGTTTTCATCAACCACTAATATTCCCACGGCTATTTCCTAGTGTTGCTTGGCTTGAAGATGTTTCCATCCATACAAAATAGATACAATTGGCTGCTATCATTAAAATATACATCAATACCACTCCTGAGGACAAAGCACCGCTTAAAAATCGATCCGGTAATAAAAAATGGGCAAAAACCCAAGCTGATAGTTTAATTGATAAGGCACAGCCGAAGGGTTTCCGGGCACCGGTGCATAGGTTAAATTTAAAATATTTTTAGTGTTTAATATGTTTACAAAATCAACAGCAATTTCATGGGTTAATTTACCTGTATTAATCACATAATTCACTTTAAAATCGAGCCTGAAATAGTCTTTAAACTGCAACTGGTTTCGCAACGAATCTAAAAAGATTACTTCTCGCGCTAAATTAGAGGCTGTAGTATCTACAATGCCATATCTTTGGCCACCTGCACGGGTAATTTTGGTGCCTATTGAAAAAGTGTTTTTTGCATTAATTTTAAACTCTTTTCCCGCTAAAAAATTAGTGGCATAGCGTCCATTATAAACAGTATTTCGTTCAATTCCATCGCTGCCTTTGTATTTTGATTCATATAAAGAACCTGTGATTAAGAAAAAGAAAGAATTATCGAAAAACTTCTCAATGGTTAATTCCACCCCGTAATTTGTTCCGCTTCCTTTGTTCACTAACGAATCAGGAAAGAATCTTGAAAATCCGGAACCCTGATTAATCATAGAAAACCCCGATGATTTAATTTCTACAGGAATTTCATACAAAGACTGGTAATATATCTCTGATTTAATATGCCAGTTTGATGTTAGAAATAAATCATATCCTATTACAGCATGATGACTTTTTGAAAAACCCATGTTTTTATTATGAAGCACATCATTACCGTTCGTATCTTTAAATTTATGATAAAAATAGGTGTATCCGGGTTGTATTTGGCTGTGTTTGCCGTACCCGGCACTCAAGCTTTGCCTTTTCGATATTTGCCATTTTAAACTTGCTCGGGGTTCTATCCACGACGAAGTATTATTTAAACTGAAATACTGCGCATGCAAACCAACATTTGCCACCAATTGATCGGTAAATTTATGTTTGTATTGCACATAAGGCTGTATTAAAGCGGCTCCTCCTGTGTAATTCCAACGGTTAATCCACCGCACCGACACATCATTAAAAATGCTATCGTGCATATTAAATCCATAATAATCTGCATTTACGCCTGCTTTTAAAGTTCCTTTGGCTCCAAATTTATGATTTATAAAACCGGAGAATGAATTTTTACTTTGCGTAAAAAAATAATCTAAAATGCGATAAATACTGTCTACCTGGTAGTCTCCAGCCGCATTGATATGTCTTAAAATATAATTATGCGTAGATTTTTGATTTTCCACAGAAGCTGCAAAAGTTGTTTTAATATACGTTTTTTCGTTCAGCGATTTTGTCAAAGTAATTCCCGTAATTCCCATGTCGGTATTAAAATACTGATCGCGGTCATTCTCGCCATACAAATCAACCGCCGGTTTTTTCTGATTGCTGATTAAAATATCTATATCACTTTTTCCGCCAATGGCCCATAAAGAAACAGATCCCTTCCGGATAGGGAAGTTTAATTTAAAAGATACATCTTGGTATTTAGGAACCGCGCTGGTACCAATACTAATGCCCATTATATCAAACAAACGAACAGTTGAATAACGATATACAAACAAATAAGAAGAACCCTTTTTTTTCGATAAAGGCCCTTCGGCCATTAATTCTGTTCCTAAAAAACCAAATTGACCACTAAATTCGTGTTTTTGGTTATTGCCATTTCTCAATTTTAAATCAAATACACCTGCTATGCTATTTCCGTATTCAGCAGGGAAAGCTCCGGTAAAAAAATCGGAATTGCCCATGACTTTATTGTTGATAATACTTACCGGACCGCCCTGCGAGCCAGAAACGGCAAAGTGATTCGGATTTGGGATATTAATTCCTTCTACCTGCCATAAAATACCAAGCGGTGAGTTTCCTCTAACCACAATATCATTCCGAGAATCATTGGAGCCTTGTACTCCGGCAAAATTAGAGGCCATACGAGCCGGGTCTCCACGGCTTCCCGCGTATCGTTCGGTTTCTGCTACCGAAAACTGTTTGGCGCTAATTAATGCCATATCGTTTCCTACCTGGCCTTTTACACTGGCGGTTACTTGTGCTTCTTTCATTAAAACCGCAGATTCTTCCAGCTCAATATCTTTTATCAATTGTTTTCCTGAAGTTAATACTACCGGAATAATTTGGGTAGTATATCCAATAATGGAAACTTTTAGTTTTTGCTTTCCAATAGGGATGTCTCTCAATACATAGTTTCCTTGGTCATCTGTTGTAGTTCCAATGGGCTTTAAACTATCATCAATCATTACATTTACGCTAAATAAAGGCGATTTCGATTCTTTATCAACTACCTTACCACGAATGATTTGTGTAAGGGTTTGAGATTGAGTTTGGAAAACTAAAAAACTTAAAACTATTAATGAGTATATTTTTTTCATAGTGGGGGATAGAAAAATAGTTCAATATTGGACTAACTTATTTGTCCTTACATGCCTTATATGGTTTTGTTGAAATTAAGCACCATATTGGTGTTCATAATACTTCAGATATTCTCCGCTGGTTACATTTTTTAACCAGGCATCATTTGCTAAATACCAATCAACGGTTTTAGATAAACCTTCTTCAAATGTAACAGAGGGTTCCCAGCCGAGTTCTTTTTTAATTTTTGAAGCATCAATGGCATATCTCATATCGTGCCCGGCGCGGTCTTTTACATAGGTAATTAATTGCTGCGAAGTACCCTTTGGTTTTCCTGTTTTTGAATCCATGGTATCGCATAAAAATTTCACTAAATCAATGTTTTTCCACTCATTGTTTCCGCCTATATTATAAGTTTCTCCATTTTTTCCGGTATGAAAAACTACATCAATTGCTCGCGCATGATCGATCACATATAACCAATCGCGAACATTGGTGCCTGCTCCGTATATGGGCAATGCTTTTCCATTTTTTATATTGTGAATGCAAAGGGGGATTAATTTTTCAGGAAAATGATTGGGGCCATAATTATTTGAACAATTGGTAATAACAAAGGGCAATCCATAGGTGTTTCCATACGCCCGAACCATATGGTCTGATGAAGCTTTTGATGCTGAATAAGGGCTTCGTGGGTCGTAAGGTGTGGTTTCTGTAAAAAATTCATGTTCATGCTCCAGCGAACCATATACCTCATCGGTTGATATGTGATAAAAACGCTTATTTGTATAATTATCTTTCCATGCCGTTTTAGCAGCATGCAATAAATTTACTGTACCTATCACATTGGTTTGAATAAATTCCAGTGGGTTGGTGATGGATCGGTCTACATGCGATTCGGCTGCTAAGTGAATGACTCCATCAAAATGAGTTTCAATAAATAATTGATCAATAAATTCTTTGTTGGTAATATCTCCTAAAATGAAGTTATAATTGGGCTTATCTTCAATATCTTTTAAGTTTTCTAAATTACCGGCATACGTTAGTTTATCGAGGTTGTATATAGTATATTCAGGATATTTATTAACGAATAAACGCACTACATGTGAACCAATAAAACCAGCTCCACCTGTAATTAAAATCTTTTTACTCATAAAATAATTTTGAGCAAAAATAATGGATTATTGTTAAGAAAGGATATTTCTGTATATGGAAATCACTTTTATAAGCCAAATGCTAGTAATAAATGGCTTGCAAGGTTTTTAACTGATATATAAATGAAGGGATAGAAGTAATGTTGTTATTTCTAAAATCAAGCACTCTTAAATTTTTTAAATATTGAATTTGATATGGTAAAACTTCCAGTTGATTTTCTTTTAAATAAAGCCTTTCCAGTTGTTCAAGGAATTGGATTTGATAAGGAATAGTCTTTAAATTATTATTACTGGCATGCAATCTTTTTAATTTTTTTAAATACTGAATTTGATAGGGTAACTCAGTTAAATAATTTCCGTTGACATATAATTCTTCTAAATTCTCTAAATATTGAATTTGATAAGGAAGCGTTTCTAGCTTATTCCAGCTTACGTCTAATATTTTCAATTTTTTTAGGGCCTGAATCTGATAAGGCAGTTCTTTTAACGCATTTCCTTCTAAATAAAGCTCTTGTAAATTGGTGAAACGCTGAATTTGATAAGGAATAGCGGTTAAATTTTTATTTCTAAGATCTAAAATTAGTACTTTTTCTGGTTGATTTAGCGCTAAAGTAAAATCATTGTAATATCCATTTAAACAATCGTACTGACTGTATAAATTGCTGGAAATAAGGGTAAAAAGGATAAGTAAATTATTTTTCATATCCTTTTAGAGGCAATGATTGTGCCACTTTTATAGAAAAATAAAAATTTAAAGCAATTTAATTGAACTTAGTGTTTTTTAAGTCCGAAGGTTCTGTTTACATTAAACCCAAAGTGCACCCCTTTGTTTTCCCATTTTTCGGTGGTTTCACTAATAAACCCGGGATCAAACATAGCAACAGCATTGGTAAAGTTTAAAGAAAAAACATGGCCTCCTGTTTCAATATCAAATCCAATAGATAAATTATTAACCGGAGTTATATTATTAACCTGGGGTAATTGATCGGCAGGTGTAATAAAATGAAAATATTCAAAATTCAGTGATACTCTTTTGCTTAGCTTATATCGGCCACCTATTCCAAGAGAATAAAAAGTATTTAACTCTGTTTTTTTTGCTACTATATTTTTATGGATCACAGTCGGGGTTAATTGCAGCGAAAGGCGATCAGAAAATTTACGGGCTATTAATAATTGATGCGCAAAAGAAAGACGAGAAGTAAAATAATTTACCCGGCTCGGATCTGCCCATGTTAATGAATTTAAAGCCATGCCTGAATAATAGGTAATACTTACAGGAGAATTTTTATAGCCCTTTTTTTGACGAAGAAGTTTAGCTTTTAAGCCGCCATCAAACGTTTTGTTATACGTGCTTCTACCAACAGATAGACATACAAAATCAGTAGGTAAGGTATATTCAAAACCTAAGCGAATCGATGCCTGGTCTAAACCAAATAAATCATACCCTCCTTTTTCAAAACTTCCAAAACGGTGAGCAATAATAAAAAGCAATTCATTTTTGGCCGGTATTTCAATGCTTTGCCCATTAATAATTCGGGTCGATTTAAAAGTAGCTATAGTATAGTCGATTTTTGTAGAATCGGCCGTTAGATTATCTAAATCATCTAACAAATCTTGAGAATATGCTTTATGAGCGAACTGAGTAGCTAATAAAATTGCTAAAACACTAATTATTTTGTTGACCTGCATTAATCCAAGATTTAATTTTTAAAATATTACAATCCGATAGTTTATTTCCTCCTTTTGGCATCAATGAATACCCGCCAGTATGTTCAATAGATCCCAAAAATCGAGCTTTATTGCCAGTTATATAGGTGTTAAAATTTGCATATCCTTCTAAACTAATTCCTCCCCCTGAAAGGCCCGCAACGGTATTTCCGTGACAAGAATAGCAAGCGCCCTGTATGATGGGGGCAACAACCGCAGCATACCCTTTTACACTAACAGTATCACAGGTAATAATTGCTGGATATAACTCTTCTTCATTGTCTTTATAACATGATGAAAACCATGTTGTTACCCAAAATAAAACAATACACTTGGCAAATAATTTCATTCTTTTATTTCTTTAATTCAGATAAAATACAATTAATTGTCAAATCAATATTCTCAGATAGAGTTTGAGCTTGTAATTTATCGTTTTTAATATTATAATCCTTCAGTTTAATTGAAAATTTTGATTTCGCCTCTAATTTGACTCCACCTTCTTTTACGATGATGGTTCCCTTTGTTTTAATGTCATTAGTAGTACCATGAATAGTCAGTTTTCCTTCCACTTCAACATCGTACGTCCCGTCTTTTGTAAAGTTAACGGCACTTAAATTAAGTATTTTACCCTTAAAATTCGATTCTGGAAATTTATCTGATTCCATATAGTTTTCATTAAAATGTTCTTGCATTAAAGCTTGTTTAAACTCGAACGATTTTATTAAAACTTTAAACACCAGATCGCCTGTTTCGGGTTGTAAAATAGCTGCAACTTGTTTGTTTTGGGCTTCAATTTTCTCAAGCGGGGCATCGGAAAAGAAAGAAATAGAACCTGTTTTGGTAAAAAATTTCTTTTGTGCTTGCGTATTTATAATACTTCCTAGGCATAAAGCGGTAACAATAAATAATGATTTCATAATAAGTTATTTTAAAGGTTTAATTTACAATTTTAATGCCTAATTATTAGGAGCCCCTTGATCAATCCAAATTTTGAAGGTTCTAATGTCGCATTTTGATAAGGTATCGCTTCCGTATGGCATTAGGGTTAGACCATTTGCGCCGGTTAATGATTGGTAAAGTTGATTTGCATCAACACTGGCTTTAATTTCGGTATAATTTGTTAATAAAATCCCTCCATTTGGAGAGCTGCCTGAATGACAACTTTTACAATTGGTATTTATAATGGGCATAATTGAATTTGCAAAAGTTACATCTAAAGTATCACACGCTCCTTTACATCCATTATTTCTGGCTCCTTGTTGTATCCATTTTAAAATGCTTTCGGTTTGTTCTAATGAAAGTGGCGCATTTGGGGGCATTGCATCTTCAGAATTGGTTTTAGTTATTACATCATATAATTCACTTTTTTCTGGTTTATTAACATCAATAATATCACTATTCATAATAGCTGAATAGGAAGATAAATCTATCCCTTTTTCACGAGAAGCCGCACTATGACAACCTTGACTGGCGCAACTAGAAGTTATCAAAGGTTGAATCGTGTTTCTGAAATAAACGGTATCGCTATTACAATTTGACGAAAAAGTTTTAGTGGTATCTTTGCTGTCAGCCCCTAGTCCATGCGGGTAAATAGGATCATGCTTACAAGCTTGAATTGTAAGAACAAAACCACACAGCAAACAAAGAATTAATCTCATTTTTTTTCAGGATTGAAAGAACATTTTTTAAATTTAATATCACCGGGCAAACCCATGTCAGGGTCAGCCGCCATAAAACCTATGTATAATCCTTTTACCGTTACCAAATCATTTATTTTTATGGTTTTGGTTTTGTCGTTGTGATTAGCAAGAACTTCAGCAGTAATGGTATAGTTTTCATTGGCTTTTAAAACAACGGAACTTACTGAGTCATCTAATAATACTTCTTGTACAACACCACTAAACTCAATCACTTTTGCATTATATTTTTCGTTGGCAGAGTCTTTATTTGTTTCAAATTCTGTAGCGATTTCTTCCGCGGAAGTAACAAAATCAGGGTTTGCAGCTTCTATATCCTTGTGTTTATTCATGCTTTTATAAGCGTATATGCAAATTCCAAGGACTAAAAGGATGGAAAGTATGATGATAATTGGTTTTTTCAACTTTTGAATTTAAATAAGAGTAAAAAAATATTTTTTAATATAGTAATATAAAGATAATTTTTTTTAGGATATGCTAAATATGAAGCGAGTAAATATTGGGTAAATTTCTTCCAAATTCATTATAATCTAAACCAAAACCAACTACAAATTCATTAGGTATTTCAAAACCAACATAATCTATGGGGATCGTTTTTTTATATGCATCAGGCTTTAACAGCAAACTCGCAATTTTAATTGAATTAGGTTCAACTTTAGCAAGTTCAGCATACAAATATTCAACGGTTAAGCCGGTATCTACAATGTCTTCAATGATCAGAATGTCTTTTCCTTTTAAATTTTCGGGCAAGCCAATGGTAGTTTTAATATTTCCACTACTATTCATGGCTTCGTAGGAAGAAATTTTAATAAAACTTAAATAATTGTTAAAGGTGAAGTTTTTCATTAATTCTGATGCGAATAAGAATGCACCATTTAAAACGACTAATATAACAGGTGTTTTTTTCTGGTAAACAGAATTAATCTCATTGGATAGTTCAGAAACTCTTGAAATTATTTTTTCACAAGGAATATAAATTTTAAATTCCTTATCATGCAGTTTTATAAAATCCATGCTTTAAGCCTTATGCAAACTTACATAAAAACAATTAAATTGAAATAGTCTTCTTCATTTTAAGAACCAACTTAAATATTTTTTGTATTTTTTTTCACAATGCTCTACCATTATTTAATATTCTTTTATAACATTGTAATATTAAAAAAAATGCGTTGTAAATTTTGGCAAGATAGTTGTTATTGTAGCGTATACTAATTTAAAAAATGTAATTATGAAAAAGTTAAACATGATTAAATACCTCCTAATAGGCATGATTACACTGCCTTCTTTGGTATTGACAGGACAAACTCAGTTCGAAGGAATTATTAAATTTCAAAAAACAAAAGGGGAAGAAGTAACCAAATACACCTATTTTATTAAAGGAAATAATGTAAGAATTGATGAATTTGGTCCGGATGGAACAACCATTAAAGGAATTATGTTGATTGATAATGAAAAAAGTGTTGTAACGGCATTAAGTCCCGATAGAAAGCTTTACATGGACGCTTCTAACAACAAACCAGGCACCAAGGTGATGCCTAAAGTGACCAAAACAAGCAATAAGAAAAAGATTAAAGGATATGACTGTACAGAATGGGTTGTTTCTAGCGATGCAGAAGAAACAACAATTTCTTATTGGGTTATTGATGAGAGCAAATTCTCGTTTTTTGAGCCTTTATTAAAAACCTTAAATAGAAAAGATAGATTATCTAAATATTGGTTAGAAGTTCCAGGTATTAAAAATAAATTTACCATGGTTGGAACTGAAAAAGCAAAAGACGGAAGTAAAAGAACCGAATTAGAAGTAATTGAAATGGAAGAGAAAAAAGTAGAACAAAGTGTATTTGATATTCCAAAAGATTACGTGAAGTTTGAAAAATAATTAAATCAAACCTATTTAAAGCCTCTCTGAAATTTCAGAGAGGCTTTTTTGTTTAAGGCATATGGAAACGTTAATTCAATTATTTAATAGCGTAAAAAAAATTAGCACAGATACTCGTTTTATTGAAGAAGGGAGTATGTTTTTTGCTTTAAAAGGGGCCAATTTTGATGGGAATTTATTTGCTAAACAAGCCATTGAAAAGGGCGCTGCCTATGCCGTAATTGATAACCCCCAATTTGCAATAGAAGGAAAAACCATTTTAGTAGATGATGTTCTAAAAGCCATGCAAAATTTGGCTCGAACCTACCGAGATTCGTTTAATATTCCGGTGATTGGAATTACCGGAAGCAATGGCAAAACGACTACCAAAGAATTAATGGTCCGAGTACTTTCAAAAAAATATAAGTGCCATGCTACCAAAGGAAACTTAAATAATCACATTGGGGTACCCATCACGCTTTTATCTATGCCCGGCGATACCGAAATAGCCATTATTGAACTAGGAGCTAATAAGGCTGGCGATAATTGGGAAGTTTGCCAAATATCTAACCCTAATTTTGGAATCATTACCAATAATGGAAAAGACCACTTAGAGGGCTTTGGAAGCGAAGAAGGGGTAATTAAAGCAAACAAAGAATTGTATGATTATTTAGGAAAAGTAAACGGACATGTTTTTTTGCACGCCGAAGATGATTCTTTAACCACTAACATAGGCAACCTGAGTGTTTTTACATACGGAAACACCCAACAATGGGACGTATATGGAAAAATCACCAAAGTAGATCCATTTATTTCTGTTGAATGGTCCTTAAAGGGTGGGGCAGATCTATATTCTATTAAAACCTCTATGATTGGAACCTACAATTTACCCAATATTTTATGTGCTATTGCCGTGGGAATAAAGTTTGGTATAGAACCAACAACCATTAATAAGGCCATAGAAGAATATATTCCTTCCAACAACCGGTCCCAATTAGTAAACGCGGGCACCAATCAAATTATTATGGATGCTTATAATGCCAATCCCAGTAGTATGCGTTTGGCCATAGAAAATATACTTAAAATTGATCATCCAAACAAAATATTAATATTAGGTTCCATGGCTGAAATGGGGGAATACGCACATACCGAGCATCATGAAATGTTAGGTTTTGCAAACACGCACCGGGCAAGTTTTAAAAATGTAGTATTGATAGGGAAAGAGTTTTATGAATTTAAAGACCAGTTTCCATTTCAATTCTTCCCTGATTCGGAAAACGCAATAAACTATTTAAAATCTTTAAATATTTCAAATGCGCTTGTTTTAGTGAAAGGATCGCGATCGATGAAGCTTGAAAATGTAGTAAAAGCAGTTTTTAATGCCTGATTTATGAAGTAAGCTCCGAAATAAGTTCCTGATACTTCGTTTTTATGGCATTTGAATTTTTATAAAAATGAACTTCGGTTAATTCTTGTAATCGTTTTTTCTCTTCCCGCTCTATTACTTTAAGGGGCAATACTGCATTAATATTGCTTACTACATGTCCACAATCATAATTCACCACAAAATCGCTGTAATCGCCTAAATTTTCAGAACAAATTATTTTTAATCCGGCAGCCAAATATTCAGCAAACTTGGTTGGCGATGCAACCTGGTTGGTAACCGACTGTTCTCTTAGTAACAAGCCATAATCGGCCAGCTGTAAATAGGAAAAAACATCGGCATGGTTGACCCAAATACACTTGGATTGGGTTGGAAATAAGTCTAATATAGACTGAATATGGGGGTTGCTTTGGGTTAAAAATAAAACGTTGATGTTTTTATTTTGGGAGAGGGTGTTTTTTAGAAATGAACTCAATAATTCGAACGATTGCCAACCCTGATTAGAACCCGAGTATACCAAAATAATATCATCTGAATTCCAACCTAAATCTTTTCTGCTGAGGGCAGAAGAAACAACCTTAAAATTAGAATTTAAGGTACACGGAATAACGATATGCTTAGCAGATCTATAATCAAAAGATAATTTCCAGTATTTAATTAATTTTTCAGTTACCGCAATTCTAAAATCACTTTCCAAAACCGATTTTTTTTCCATTTCTTTAATTTCATCTGCCAGCGTTTCATCTGTTACCACTTTGTATTCTTCAATTTCAGCGCGTACAGCTCCTCTTCCATCATAACATATTTTCATTCTTTTTGATCGGCTTATTAATGCTAAAGAAGCTGCAAACGGACCTCGAGCAATAATGGCTTTTGGGTTGATAAACAAAAGTAAAATTCGGAAAATAAATTTATTTTTTTCCCATCGGCCTAAGCCGGGAAACATAGGTATCACAAAAGAATTAGGGTATTCAGATTTAATGGCGGCCCTGTTTTTTAAAAAATTCCGAATAGAAATAAACGAGATTAACTGAATTTTGCAAAAATTTGAATTAATAAACTTTACAACATCAATAACCTGACTGCTGTATATACCCGAAGGAGCATCGTTAAAAGTTAGATAAATCAACCTTTTATTCGGCATAAAGATTAATTTTTTGCGATCATTAACCAACTTTCTTTGGCCGGAATTTGCCAATGTGTTTTTAATTCTTTTAGGTGCGTTATGGTATTATTAAAAATGATGGTATCACTATTTAAGGCGCCTTCTTCAATAAGTTTAATAAATTGCATGTAATGTGCCGAGTGAATTTCATCTTTTACTTTCCAAGCCAAATTTAAACGATCAAATAATTGAATATTATATTCATTTTCTAATTGTCGTACAATGGCCACTGATTTATCAATAGAGCAGCCGGAAGCATTGGAATGATCAGTATTTACAGTAAATACAATAAATCGATTCAAAAAAACATCTGCATCTGCCATTAAAGGAGTGTCGTGAGAAGTCCACTGACTAGCAAACGTTTTTAACTTTTGTCTTATTTCAGCCGTTTCAATAGGGGTGAAGTCTCTATTTGATTGGTAAATCCAAATTTTAGAATCTTCATCAAAATTCTTTGCAAAATCAATCATAGCCCTTAATTTATTACAAAAATATAATATTAGCTGCATAAAAACGTTATTAAAGCATAAAACCAATCTCCTTGATTTGCCTCATTTTTACTAAGTTTTCAACATCGATCATTTAGGAACTCTTTTTAAATAGCTATATTTCCTGTAAAATTTACATTAAATTAGAACTTAAATACTTGCTAAATAGTTAATTTATCAAAGCATTTAAAAAATTATGCCTCAAATAATATTTGAAATATCGTTTAACGACTGGACAGATGAAACCTCTGAAGGCAGGAATGATATTGTATTTGAAGGTAAAAACCAACATTACGGAGCCTTCGAAATCCGTCGCAATTACAATAAAACATTAGCTATATCCCTAAGTGTGGCGGTGGTTTTGTTCCTTATTTTGTTCCTGATTGGAAAATTATTTTTTAAAAGCGAAAACGTAATTATACCCGAATATGTTATTACGGAGGTTGATTTAAGTCCGCCACCGATGGAGGAAATGATGCCTGCTTCCGGCGGTGGATCAGCAGAAGGATCAGGTCCGAAGGAAGAAGATATTGCTTCAGAAAGCCAACTAACAGAGAATATAAAGCCGGTTGTAGTAAATAAATCAACAACAAATACAAATGAGTCTACTAAACCTATTGTAAAAGAAAAAATCGAACCCATTAAAGAAGAAAAACCCAAAGTAGATTTGGCCGCCGAAGCTGCCGAAAAAAAGAGAAAGGAAGAAGAAGCTTTGAAAAAAGAACTGGATAAGAAATTTAAAAATTTCTCTAGTGCAAACGGGAATGGGGGTCAGGGGTCAGGAAACAGTAATGAAGGTGGAAACGGAAAAGGGAAGGGAGATGGCAACCGAGCAGGAAATGATTTAGGGAATGGAGGTGGAGGCATACCCGGCGGAGGATCATACAAATTAAAAGGCAGAAATCTTTTAAAAATGCCCACTTTAAAAGATGATTCGCAAGACGAAGGAAAAGTGGTGGTAGAAATTATTGTAGACAGAAAAGGAAATGTAATAAAGGCAACCCCAGGGGTAAAAGGCACTACCGCAAACAGCAGCACTCTCTTTAAAAAAGCGCAACAAGCTGCTTATGAAGCAAAGTTTTCAGCCAATCCGGATGCGCAGGAAGAACAAATTGGGCTGATAGAATTTATATTTAAAATTAGAAATTAAGGCTTTGTCATTCTTTTTAAATTGAAACAACTCAATTATTCACAAACATTAGATTATTTGTTTTCTCGCTTGCCCATCTTTCAAAGAATTGGTGCACCAGCCTATAAGCCGGGTTTAGAAAGGACTTTGGATCTCTGTAAACAACTAGGCAATCCTCAAAATAAAATTAAAACCATACATGTTGCGGGCACCAACGGAAAAGGCTCTACCTCGCATATGCTGGCTTCTGTATTGCAAGAAGCGGGTTATAAAACCGGATTATATACATCTCCCCATTTAAAAGATTTTCGCGAGCGGATTAAAATAAATGGGCATATGATTGAGGAGTGTGATGTAGTGGATTTTGTAGAAAAAAACCGGCCTTTCTTTGAAGAAATAAATCCTTCTTTTTTTGAAGTAACAGCTGTTATGGCTTTTTGGTATTTTGAAAAAGAAAAAGTGGATATTGCTGTTATTGAAACCGGCATGGGAGGCCGATTAGATTCCACTAATGTGATTACGCCTTTAATATCTGTTATTACAAATATTGGCTTAGATCATACCCAGTTTTTGGGAGATACCATTGCAAAAATAGCCGAAGAAAAAGCAGGAATCATAAAAGCGAACATACCTGTAATTATAGGTGAAACTCATGCAGAAAGCACCCCGGTTTTTAATCAAAAAGCAAAAGAACAACATGCACCTCTTTATTTTGCTGACCAGTTAATTGCTAATGCGCCCTATGAATGCGAGTTAAAGGGCATATATCAGCAAAAAAATATAAAAACTGTTTTGCAGAGTTTTACAATTTTAAAAGATTTGGGTTATAAAATAGAAGAACAGGATATCCGACAAGGGATAAAAAAAGTAGTTACCAATACCCAAATACTAGGCAGATGGCAAACATTGGGCGAAAATCCTAAAATTATTTGCGATACCGGCCATAACGAGGATGGTATAAGAGAAGTTTTAAAAGGGATACAAGCATTGCCTTTTAAACATTTACATATTGTTTTTGGGATGGTAAATGATAAAGATGGTTCAAAAATTTTAAAAATGTTGCCCAAAAAAGCGAGTTATTATTTCTGTAAACCCAATATTGTACGAGGGAAAGAGGCAGATTTGCTACAACAAGAAGCCGCTGCATTTGAATTGCATGGAAATACGTATGATTCGGTACAAGAGGCATTATTGGCTGCAAAAAAGAGTGCTTCAAAAAATGATCTTATCTTTGTGGGTGGAAGCACTTTTGTAGTCGCGGAAGTGGTCTGAAATAATTATGATTTATAAGAAAGCGTTTCATCACAAAACTCCCCTCTTGAGAGGGGTTAGGGGTGTGTTTTTACTCCTTATATTTTACTCATCTGTTTCAGCTCAAAAAAACCTAAAACTCAATTTTGTATTTAAAGATTCCACACTGAAACAACAATTTCAAACGCAAGAAGTCATTTGTAAGGACACTTTATGCATTGAACAACGCATCAACCTAATTTTTAGTGAACTTCAAAAGGAAGGCTACCTAACGTGCCAGATAGATACTATTTGCGCTTCAGATAAATATTTAGATATATTTATAAATGAAGGTAAAAAATACGCCTGGGCTAAGATTAGAGCGGGAAATGTAGATGAAAATTTATTAAAATCATTAAATATTCACCTATCCAATTTTAATGAAGTCCCCATCAATATTACCAGAATAAATGCCATATTCGAAAAAATAATTACGTTTTACGAGAATAACGGATTTCCATTTGCCGGTATTCAGCTCGATAGCATTGTTTGGCGAGATTCCTATATTGAATCGGCTATGCATCTTCAAAAAAAATCGAAAGTGACCATTGATAG
The DNA here is from genome assembly GCA_964403835.1 of uncultured Flavobacteriales bacterium. Lineage (GTDB taxonomy): Bacteria > Bacteroidota > Bacteroidia > Flavobacteriales_G > JALEGO01 > CAYOHR01. Next base: position 73,942 of record CAYOHR010000001.1, on the reverse strand, counting down.
CATTAAAATTACTGGAGATGTAAAAGTGAACCCTATTTATTTATATAATTACATTGAATTAAAACCGGGAGATGCTTACCAGGAACAGAAAATTAAAAACATAAAAACCAAGTTGGATGAATGGACTTTTGCCTCTTTAAAAAAATCGCCTTTTGTTATTTTTACTAAAAATACCGCAACGCTTGAACTGGAATTGGCAAAGAAAAAATCGAGTAATTTTCAAGGAATTTTGGGCGTATTACCCAATAGCGATGGTAAAATAACCATAACCGGAGATGCCCGCATTCGTTTAGAGAACACCTTTTTTAAAGGAGAATCGTTTAACATGCAGTGGAAACGCATACAAAACAACACCCAAAATTTAAATTTAAAATTTGCTTATCCTTATTTGCTTAATACCCGAATTGGAGTAGCTTCTGAGTTTGATCTTTTTAGAAAAGACACCACCTTTAGCAATTTACAGGCTCGTTTAGCCTTACAATATCTTTTTACCAGTAAAGACTATTTTCAGGTTTTTATTAATCAAAAAACATCTTCCCTTTTATCAACGCAAAACGTAAGCACCATTGCCAGCCAGTTTTTAGATATTTCATTAACCTCATACGGAATCGGATTTGTAGAGGATAAGCTTGATTATAAATTAAACCCCCGAAAAGGGATTTTTATAGATTGTTCGGGTTCGGTGGGAAATAAAGTAATTAAAAAGAACCCCCGTGTTCGCAGTGAAGTATATGATTCCTTAAAGCTGAAAACCTTGGATATCAATACCAAAATAGTGGTGCAGGTATTTATTCCCGTTACTGAACGTTTTGTCATAAAAACAGGGGTGCAAGATCAAAGAATTATCAATGAAAACCTGTTTGAAAATGAGTTTTTCAGAATTGGCGGATTGTTTACATTGCGTGGGTTTGATGAAGAAAGTATTTATGCCTCTTCTTTTTCCATTGCTACCTTTGAACCTCGTTTTATACTCGAAAAAAACTCCTATTTATATGTGTTTTTTGATGGGGCATATTATCAAAACAATACAAAAGGAAAGAAGATAGAAGGCTATCCGTTTGGCTTTGGAGCAGGTATTAGTTTTGAAACAAAACCAGGCATTTTTACCTTTACCTATGCTCTAGGAAGAAATACGTTCTATGAAAATGGGGCAAAAAAGGACTCAGGTTTTTCAGTAAGAGCAGGGAAAGTTCATTTTGGTTTCATCAATTATTTTTAACCCGAATTTAATGGATGAAACAATTAGTCGATTATGCATTAGAAAATGCATAATTTGGGTTAAATTGAACTATCCTGCTTTTTAATGATTAGAAGAGCGGACTCAAAAAAATAGATTATTTTTGGGTTTGTTTATTGATAAGGAAAATCAATAAAAATTTAATAAAAAAAATAACCGCAATTAGATGAAAACAAAGAATAAAACCGTAATTACTTGTTTATCAGGCTATTTGCAATTTATTTTAGGTTCATCCAATTCGGAAATAGGCGCAACTGGTTGCGTCTACTGAAATGTTGTGAGCAAATTTAAATAACACCCTATGACAGAAAGAAAACCACAAAGTCATTTACTGAATATTATAAAGTCAACTTCTGACCACCACCCTAATTTTGTGGTTTTACTTGGCGCTGGGGCAAGTAAAAGCAGTGGAGTTAAATTAGCAGGTGAACTAATATCTGAATGGCGAGCTAATCATTACAAGATGTACAAAAAAGGTGATGAAACAAAAGAGCAACACCTTGACAGACACTATTGGTTTAATTCTCCAGAAGAGTACTCAGTACTGTTTGAAAAATTGTATGATGAACCAAGTCAACGAAGGGAGTTTATTGAATCTTGTATAAACACCGCATCTCCATCTTGGGGTTATATATACCTTGTAAATCTGTTACGCAAAAAGGTGTTTAACACAGTTTTTACAACAAACTTTGATGACCTTTTAAATGAATCGTGTTATCAGTTTTCTAGTGAGGTTAGACCAATCGTTTGTTCACACGACAGTAGTATAAGCTCTATTAGAATAACATCAAATCGACCGAAGATTATAAAATTACACGGTGATTTCTTGTTTGACAACATTAAAAATACTGTACGCGAATTAGAAACTTTAGAACAAAATACTCAAGATAAGTTTAAACAGTATGCATCAGAATTTGGCTTTATTGTAATTGGATATTCTGGAAATGACAGATCCATTATGGACACATTCAATACACTTCTGAGATTTGATCAGTATTTCCCTCATGGTATTTATTGGTGCATACGTAAAGGAACTGTGCTCTCTAAAAGCGTTGAATTACTTTCTAGATTCCCTAAGTTTAAAATTGTTGAAATTGAGGGGTTTGATGAATTTTTTGCTGAACTTAATAATGAATTATCATTACCACTTCAACAAGAAATGACAAATCCTTATGCATCGCTCGCTATGAAGCTGAATAGGCTCATTGAGAAGATAAATTTGCCTGAAGAAACTGAACCGCATCCGATTATTGAAAATGATATTAGACGGTTGGGCAGACAGATTAAAGAAATGTCTAATGACTCCAATGGTAGTGAAATAGTAGATATAGCAGGTATAAACGAAAATTTGCCTATTCCCTATGGACTTCTATCCAATTTGAGTTTTAGAGATAGAGAATTTGACAAGGCCTTTAAATTCAGATTAAAGGAAATAGAAACTGACCCATCGCCAAAAGCATTCTCAGAAGCTTTTAAACTCATGTATTTGGCAAAAAGAGAGAATGAATGTAAGGATGACTTATTAAAAAAGTACTTTGCAAAAGCAGAGCTGGTCGCTAAACAACCAATGTCAACTTTCGATGCATCACTTGTCTTTATTTCAAATAAAGATTTTGAAACAGCGGACAAAATTTTGGAGTTTGGTAAGAATCTCGCTGAATCATATGGAGGTGAATTTAGTCAACCATTTTATTTTCTAAATAAAATGCAGTTACTGAAACATAAAGGAGAAGCTTTTAGGCCAGACCAAATAAAGGCACTAGAAAATTTAGCCGATAAGGGCGATATAAATACTCGAATCGGAAGTTTATCATTATTAGATAATGTGGAAGAAGTAGAAAAGTTGCTTAAAAAAGTACATGAAAAAGATGGAATTTATTACATGCTTTCCTGGCCAATTCTTGACTTTGTTAGAGATAAAATAGTAGACGAAGAGTTAAAAAATCTGCTCACAACAGCACCTACACGCAAGCAGGGGGTTCGTGCTTCGTAGGAAAGGAAAGTAGTAAATTTAAAGTTCGGTACTTCGTAGGAAATTCAGTGGTAAAAACCCCTGCCTGCGTGTAGCTGCAAAACGTTATCGACCAGGATAAAAGCCGGCACCAACAAATAGAACATAAAATATCTAACAAGCTATTTAGTAACAATTTCCGAAGAAACAGGGTGCTTTAAACCCTCAAAGTTTTGTAAATAAACTTCAATATTTCCCACTAAAATTTCTGAGCTAATTTTAATAGGCATTCGGTTATTATCATCGGTTACCCATACGTTCATGCCTTCTCCGCCTTTAAAAATAGTGCCCTCTACCAATAGAGCCGAAAATTTTTGCGTATTATATTTTTTTCCATTTTTTAACTCCAACACTTCCTTGCCATGATACCGAAGAAAAATATCATAAATGCCATTATCCACCACTAAAGTCAAGGGTATTTTATCTCCTTTTTTATATTTCGAAAAGTCGATACATCGCGCATAATACACCAAGGAAACCGCATCATATAAACAAGTCATAAAACGTAAGGTGTCTTTTACTTCCTTTTCATTTAGTTTTTTTTGAGTGGTGTAAATACTTTTATTTCGCTTGTTGAAAACGTATTCTTCGGTCAATTTGGTACTTCCTTCTTCTACATTGCGTTTAAAATAAATAGGAAACAGGGTATTTGTATCCACAAACGATTCATATCTATCGCGCACTTTATACATCCAATCCCATTTTGGTAAAGATTTGCCTTCACCTACCAAATGGTAACTGGGTATGCGATTTCCGAATAATTTTTTTTCGACCGAAAAACTAGCTTCTCCCGCGCTGGCCCATACTAAACCCCAATGGTAATACACCTGATACGAAATTTTTTCGCCCCCTTTAAAATAACTTTTTTGAATGGGGCAATCTTGAGAAAACACAGATAATGAGCTGGTTAAAGCAATAAGTAGGATAATATGTTTATTTAAACTCATAAGAGTTAAGCTTAGTACTTAAACGATTTTTTAAAAGAATAGTTTCGTGTATAAAGATGATATATAAATCAAAAGAAGTATTTTGTACTTTTACAAGCATATTTTTTATTTATTGCTCATGTATACTGCACAAACAACATACAAAAAAGAACTCGAAAACATACAGGAAGCAGGCTTATTTAAAAAAGAACGCATTATTAAAACTCCGCAGGGAGCGGTAGTTAAAACTACTGCTAACGAAGAAGTAATAGTCATGTGTGCCAATAATTACCTGGGTTTATCATCGCACCCGCGAGTAGTAGAAGCAGCAAAAAAAAGCTTAGATACACACGGATACGGAATGTCTTCGGTGCGTTTTATTTGCGGTACACAAGATATTCATAAACAATTAGAAGAAAAGTTATCCTCTTTTTTAGGAATGGAAGATACCATCTTATATGCGGCTTGTTTCGATGCCAACGGCGGTGTTTTCGAACCTTTATTTGGAGAAGAAGATGCGATTATTTCCGATGCATTAAATCATGCCTCTATTATTGATGGAGTGCGCTTGTGTAAGGCCGTTAGATATCGCTATGATCACAGTAATATGGCCGATTTAGAACAAAAATTAATTGAATCGCAAGCTCAAAAAAATAGAATTATTGTAACCGATGGCGTTTTTTCGATGGATGGCGACATTGCTAAATTACCTGAAATATGCGCTTTAGCCGAAAAATATAAAGCCATGATTATGGTCGATGAGAGTCATTCGACCGGGTTTATTGGTAAAACAGGCAAAGGAACTCCGGAATACCATGGAGTAACCGGCAAAATAGATATTATTACCGGAACCTTAGGGAAAGCCCTAGGCGGCGCTATGGGAGGCTTTACCAGCGGAAAAAAAGAAATAATTGAAATGTTGCGCCAGCGATCGCGGCCTTATTTGTTTTCTAATTCTTTGTCGCCCATTATTGTTGGAGCTTCTATCGAAGTTTTAAACATGTTGAATGAAACAACCCAATTACGGGATAAATTAGAACAAAATACTACCTATTTTAAAGAAAAAATTAAAACCTTAGGGTTTGATATTAAACCGGGCGATTCACCCATTGTTCCCATTATGTTGTACGACGCCAAATTAGCTCAAAAATTTGCCGATCGCTTATTACAAGAAGGCGTATATGCGGTAGGGTTTTTCTTTCCGGTTGTACCTAAAGAACAAGCGCGTATTCGTGTGCAAATATCGGCCGGACATGAAAAATGGCATTTAGATAAAGCCCTGGAAGCCTTTGAAAAAGTTGGAAAAGAATTGAATGTAATAAAATGAAAAATTATCAGGTAAAAATACAAGACGCTACTTTTAGCATAGAGTTTGCTAATTCAGATACCTCTAAAGTATTAGTAAATGGAACAGAAAAGATGTTTGATGTTTATAAAACAAGCGAACTGAGCTTTCATGTTACCAAGGATCATGTAAACTATAGCGTGGAGGTTTTAAAAGTGAATAAAGAGGAAAAAAAGGTCACTATACGGGTAAATGGCAATAAATACGAATGTGAATTAAACACCTCGTTAGATTTGTTATTGAAAGAAATGGGTTTTGATGCGCTCGCTTCTAAAAAGATAAAAGAATTAAAAGCTCCTATGCCGGGTTTGGTGTTGGAGGTGATTGCAAAAGAGGGATTGGAAGTAAAAAAAGGAGATGCGCTTATTATTTTAGAGGCCATGAAAATGGAAAACATGATAAAAGCAGCAGGAGATGGAATTGTTAAGAAAATTCATGTTATAAAGGGCAATGCCGTTGAAAAAAGCCAGGTTTTAATTACGTTTGAGTAATTTTATACCTGTAAATCCTCAAAATCTTTCCGGTAATCAAACTGTAAGTCTTCATGTAGGGTAACAAGCGCCTTTTCAATTTTAGTAATTTGTCGCTCGTATAAATTTAATAAGATTAAATATTTCTTAAATGGAATGGGACATTGCTTCATTTTTTTGCAGAAATAAATCAATAATTCTACTTCGGTTTGTTTTTGACCTGAATATTTAATGTGTTTATTAACGTTTCGCAATATTTTCCGAATGGTTTTTTTTGCGAAAAATACTTGGGAGGTATTTACATCTTCAAATTGTACATCGACCTCTTTTTTAATATTTTCTATGTATTTAGCCTCATCATGGGCTTCAAACAAAAGATAATTGAGTAATTCTTTATTCTCCTTTTTGTATTTTGCAAGCCGAATACATAAATCAAAAACCTCTTTAGGAGTGAGGTGTTCCAGCTCTTTTTTTATTTCGTGTAAACTGGCCGCTTTCATATTCGCCCTTGGTAATTCATTTTTTTGATAGGCTCCAATAAATACTCTAATCCATTTAACCTTATTTCGTACAAAGTGTTTAATAACATCCCTAATTTTCCTTCCGGAAAGCCCTTTCTTTGAAACCACTCTAAATACGTTACCGGTAAATTACATAATACAGTGCCTTTGTATTTGCCAAAAGGCATTTGCATTTTTACTAATTGCACCAATATTTGTGAATCTGCCTCCATTATATGCTATACTTTTTTTGAAATAGGGGGATCGGTATTTTCTTGATTAGGTATGGGCACAGGAATTGGATTTTTTACCTTTTTTATATCTCCCAACAACATACCTAAAGGTTTTAACGCAGAAACATGATCCGATATTACTTTTAATATAGCTAAAGCCGGGATGGCTAAAAACATGCCTGCTATTCCGGCAAGAGCCCCGCCAACAATAACTCCTACCATCGAGAATAAAGCATTAATGCTAACCTTTGAGCCAATAATTTTCGGAACCAAAAAATTATTATCAATCACCTGTACAATTATATTCACTATAATTACCCCCATAATATCAGAGATTTCAGGCGATCCGGATAGAGTAACTATAACCGAGAAAAAAGTTGCTATAATAATGCCTATGTACGGAATAATATTTAAAATGCCTGTGATAACCGCTAATAAAATAATATAATCAACCCCAATGATCCATAAACCAATTGCATTTAAAAACGCTACAACAACCATTTCTATTAACAATCCAACAATATAATTTTGAATGGCCGATTTAATGCTTTTTAATATCTCATTTAATTTAATATGATGAAGCGGTTTAATAAAAGCTTGTATCGCATTTAAAAACAAATCTTGATAAAGCATTAAGAGAAAAGTGTAAATGGGAATTAAAATAAAATTTAAGAATGTACCTGTAAATGCACCTAAAACATCCCCAATAAGCCCTGTCCCTTCTTGCACGGCTCTTTCGCTTATTTGACTTATGTAGCTTTGCTGATTTTTATAACTTATATTAAAATGGACTTCAATCCAATGTTGTAGGTTTTGCAAATGCAAAAACACATTACTCTTAATAGCCGGCCATTGCTGAGTAAATAAATTTATTTCAATACCCAAAAACAGAAGAATACTCAGTAAAACAATTCCTGCCGCCAAAATGCTAGTAATAATGGCAATTATTCGTGGGAATTTTAATTTTTTCTGTAAAAGACCAACTAAAGGGAGTAGCAGTATTGAAAATAGAAATGCAAAAAATAAAGGTGTAATTAAGTTATTTGCTACGTATATCAAATATAGGCTCAGGGCTATAACAATAAAGAGAGCAGCAATATTTAGAAGCGATAATTTTTGATTCATTTTTTAAAATATTTGTAGCGATCTATTTCAAAATCTTCTGTTCATTTAATGCTTTGTGGTACTTTTCAGCATAAATCATGTGTTGATTATAATTGGTTGAGAAATAGCTGTATCCCGAAAGATCTTCTTTAGCAACAAAATACAAATAATTGTGCTTACTATAATTTAATACGGCATCAATGTATGAAATAGGGGGAATTAAGATAGGTCCGGGAGGTAATCCGGGGTATTTATATGTATTGTAAGGCGAATCAACCTCTTTATGGCCCTTTAAAACCCGGCGAATAGTATAATCATTTAAAGCAAAAATAATGGTGGGATCAGCTTGTAAAGCCATTCCTATTCGGAGCCGGTTCATATAAACCCCCGCAACAACAGGCATATCCTCAGGGACTTTGGTTTCCCAATAAACAATAGACGCTAAAGTACTTACTTCTGCAGGGCTAAGGCCACATTGCTTCGCTTTCTCTAACCGTTCGGTATTCCAAAACTTAATATATTCCTTGTACATTTTTCTCATTAATTCAGGGGTTGTAATATCCCAATCAACAAAATAGGTATTCGGAATAAACATACAAATGATGTTGTTTTCGTTAAACCCGAATTGTTTTACCGAATCCGGGTTTAAAAGCCAATTATATACTTCATTTGAGTCTAATGGGATTTCTTTGGTTAACCGAACCGATAAATCTTTTAACGTTCGAACTTGATTAAACCGAACATATACATCAATACGGCCATTTCCGGCTCGCAAATGGTTAATTAAAGCGTTATTTGACCACCCATTGGTTATTTTGTATTTGCCAGGAACAATATTTCGACCTCGGTAATTTTTCTTTTTGACCATCCACTTAAAGGTAGATTCGTTTTTTATAAAGCCCGCTTGAATAATTTGTTCAACAACAGTCTCTTGGGTAGCGCCCCGGGGAATAAATAAAAAAGTTTCCTTACCATGGGTATCCACATTAGAAACAACGAAATTTTTAAAATAAAAAATACCACCAATAAAGACTAGGATGGTTACTGCAAGTATTAAAGCAATGAGTAATTTCATTTTTAAACTCATATCCACTAATTTTTTTGAGCAACCAGCGTAATGGCATCTCGCCAAGAACCTGGCATAAAAGATTGAATTTTATTGTACAGTTTGCCTTTTAAAGACGATTTTGAAAAATAGCTTTTATAAAATACCTCTTTTACAGTAAAACCATTTTTTTCCAACATTGTTCGCAATTCTTTTTGAGTATATTCACGATAATGACCCGGATTTAAATGATTTTCACGAATTTGTTCGTAAGGATGCACTCCAAATAACATTTTAATGCGTTTGATTAAAGAAACTGCATTGGGCGTTTGAATAAGAATATATCCATTTTTCTTTAAGCAAGTCGATAAAAAGGCTAAAACTAAATTCGGAGAAGTATATAAATGTTCAATCACCTCCGAAAAAATGATTAAATCATGCGCCTGCGTTTGAATCCATTTTTCTTTTACCTGGGTATCATTTAAGTTAAAAACATAATAATGATCATCTAATACTTCAATAAAAGCAGGAAAATGACCTCCTCTGCTTTCCTCTGCTTTAAAGCCTATGGTATAAACTTCGTTTTTAGGAAAATAATGCCGTAATATTTCAATAAAAAAAGAAGGTCCAATATCTAAAATTTTTGCGTTTTCAGGAAAAGCGGTTTTAAGTGATTCAATCGTATTTATATTAAAAGCATAGCGTTTGGCATGCGTATGCAAGTATTCTTTCGATTCAGAATCTAATGTATTATTCGTAAATAAAGAAATAATATCTTTTTCAGTTGAGTTTATAGCCACCTCAAAGTTTTTTAAAAAATAAACTCAAATTTAACTCAAAAGAATAAGTAAAAGGTAGTTTCTTTAATTTTGTTTAAAACTGAGTCAATGGAAGTGCAATACAAAACCCGCATAGGTCTTTTATCTCATCTAATAAATACGCACTATATTGATGTTCCGCATGAAATGGTTCAGGGTTTAGGCGGAAAAATAAATCAACGTGTGTGGTGTACTTTAAATAAGTTGATTACATTTCAAGCAGGTTTAGTAGCTTTAGGGAAGGGATGCGCGTATGTTAGCATAAACAATCAAAGAATGAAAGCTTCCGGTTTAAAATTAGGGGATGAGGTGGAGGTTACTCTTAAAAAAGATGAAAGCAAATACGGAGTGGAAGTTCCCATTGAGTTTACAGAAGTTTTGCAGCAAGATGTTGAAGGAGAAAGAAAATTTTCTCAACTATCTTTAAGTAAACAGCGGTATATCCTTCAAAAAATAATTTCCATCAAATCATCGCAGTTACGCATTGATAAAGCAATAAAAATAATAGACATGCTAAAAGATGGGCAAATCCCTACCAATGGATGGTTTTAAATAAAAAAAAGCCCTGGTTTTTTAACCAAGGGCTTTTGTGAATGATTTTCCATTAAGAATCTTAACTAAAAATAACTAATTCGTAATTCGTAATTAAATTACGCCATAATACTCATATTATCTAATACATCCATCACTGATTTAACAGCACTGGCCGAATTATTTAACAGCGCCATTTCATCATTATTTAATTTTAGTTCAATAATTTTTTCAATTCCGTTTTTACCTAAAATTACAGGAGTTCCCAAATAAATGTCTTTTAATCCATATTCGCCTTGTAACCAAGCACATACAGGAACTACTTTACGCTGATCTTTTACAATAGCTTCAACCATTTGCGCTGCAGCAGCACCCGGTGCATACCAAGCAGAAGTACCTAACAATTGAACAATTTCTCCCCCACCTACTTTTGTTCTTTCAACAATAGCATTTAATTTTTCGGCAGAAATAAGTTCTGTTACAGGAATTCCACCCACAGTAGTATATCTAGGAAGTGGAACCATAGTATCACCATGTCCGCCCATTAACACCGCTTGTATATCTTTTGGAGAAACATTTAATTCAGTCGCTAAAAAAGCTCTGTATCTCGCAGTATCTAAAATACCAGCCATTCCAAATACTTTTTTATGATCTACTTTTGCAGCTAAAAAAGCGCAATAAGTCATTACATCTAAAGGATTTGAAACCACAATAATTTTTGCATTTGGAGAATACTTTACAGCATTTTCTGTCACTCCTTTTACAATATTTGCATTGGTAGCAATTAAATCATCTCTGGTCATGCCCGGTTTTCTTGGAATACCTGATGTTATCACAATTACTTCCGAATCTTTTGTTTTTTCGTAATCATTGGTTACTCCAATCGTTTTACTATCATATAAATTTACAGGCGATGTTTGCCAAATATCAAGGGCTTTTCCCTCGGCAAAACCTTCTTTAATATCTAAAAGAACTATTTCGTTGGCAATTTCTCTGTGAGCTAACACATCAGCGCAGGTGGCTCCAACATTTCCTGCTCCTATAACCGTAACTTTCATGGTAAAAATTTTAATGAATTATTTTATGGAAACAAAATTATTAAAAACAAACTAGCTTTTGCTAGTAAATCAAAAATCTTCTTCCGAAATATGAATATTTATTAATCTTAAAAATTTCAAATGAGTCACAGCGCAGATTTAATATCATAAATAGATTATTTCGAAACCTTATTTCTTAATATATCGTTAAAATGTTTGATGATGTTATAAAAAACGTGTTTTTTGCGTATCTATTTAAAATAAAGAGGCAACCGATTTTGAAATACAACGTTAAGTTAATAAATTCTAGTTTATGAAAATTAAAAATATAGCAAGTGTCTTAGTATGCTTCTTTTTATTTTCGTTCCATACCCCATTTTTTGCTCAATCTATAGCTGATTGTATTGGTGCTCAAACTATTTGTCAAAATACCTTTGTTTATCCCACTGGTTTATCTACCACCGGATTAATTGAAAACAAATGGCCCTTACCGCCAAATTGGGAGTATAATACCATTGGTATAATAAATAAAAACGGAAATGAATGTTACAATAATCAAGGAACAACTAATCAGGCTAATTGGACTACCGTTACTCAAAACGCCGAAGCTTGGTATTATTTTCAGGCTCAAACCCCCGGAACTATTTGTTTAAGTATTGTCTCTCCACAAGATTATGATTGGATTATTTTTGATGTAACCAATAAAACTTGTGCTGATATTAAAACAGACCAAAGCCTTATTATTGATTGTAATTTTTTAAGCAACAATGCAGTAAATACAACCGGTCCAAATGGACTGCCTAACCCCGGAGGCCCTAAAGAAAACAATCCTTGTTTAAACGTTGTTGCGGGGCAAGAATTTATGCTGTATGTTGGTCAGTATAGCACTGTGCCAAGCAGCTTAACCATTCAGGTAGAGCCAACCAGTACAGCTTCTTTATTTGACAATATAAGCCCAATTTTAGAATCTGCACAGTCACCGGTTGCTTGTGGTGAAGACACGGTGAAAGTTACCTTCTCTGAACCCCTAGACTGCAGCACAGTTACTCCAAATAAATTTGAAGTAAGAGATGCCGGAAATAATATTGTTGCTTTAGCAAGCGTTGTTTCAACCAATTGTGTAAATGGTTTTTCAAATAAAGATAACGAGTTTAATTTTGTTTTTAGTCCGCCGTTAAATGTAGCCGGAACCTACACCATAACAGTAAATGGGCTATTAGTAGATTTGTGTGGAAACTCCGCATTAGGAGAAACCATCACTTTTAATTTAACTTCATCCAATACTTTAACAAATAGTTCTACCGCCGAAATTTGTACCGGCTCTAACGGAACTGCTACTGTAAATGTGGGATTGGGCACAGCCCCATATTCCTATGAGTGGAGTACCGGAGCCACCTTTTACAATATCAATGCAACAAGCAACACTATAAGTGGTTTATCATCAGGTCCTTACACGGTAACCGTTACAGATGCAGGCGGATGCCCCGCCATTGTTAATATTACAGTACCAAATACAGTAACCAATTTAAATACAACCGACAATACCACTCCTTCCCTGTGTGCCTCTAATAATGGAACAGCTACGGTTACCGTAACTAATGGAACCGGCCCTTTTGATTATTTGTGGAGCACTACTGCCTCTACTAATAATTCAGCTTCTAACTCAAATACCATCACTAATTTAAGCCCGGGCACAGTTACTGTTACCATTACGGATGCCAATGGCTGTACTGGCACTGACAATAATATTACAGTCACGCAAAGCAACGGAAATATAAGTTTAAATGCGGTTTCTAATGATGATGCTTTATGTACTAATCATTCTGGTACAGTAACAGCAACAGTAAGTAACGGAGTAGGACCTTATACCTATACATGGAGTTTTGGGCCTGTGCATCCAAGCGCGGCTACTACCGACCAAATAATCGGCTTAACGGCAGGCCCTCAATCAGTAACAGTCACTGATGCAAATGGTTGTTCGGCAAATGCTAGCGCAACTGTTTTGCAAGACAATGGAAATATAACCTTGACTACAGCATCTACCCCATCTATATGTACAAATGCAAATGGAACAGCTACAGTAACTGTAAGTAATGGAACCGGTCCTTTTGATTATCAATGGAGTATCCCTGCTACTATAAACGGATCAGCCTCCAATGTAAATACCGTTACTTCTTTGGCAAACAATACTTATTCGGTTTCTATTACAGATGCCAATGGGTGTACTGCTAATACCAATGTAACTGTTGCACATACAACGCAACCGGCACCTGCTTTATCAACCGTTTATGTAAATAATACAACATGTAATGCATCAAACGATGGAAGTGTGAAAGTTGCGGCATCTTCCGGAACATCCCCTTATACCTTTTTATGGTCAAATACCATAACCGATGATAATTTAACCTCTTTGAGCGCCGGAAATTATTCTGTAACCACAACCGATGCCAATGGATGTCAAGCGAATTTATCTGTTACCATTACATCTCCTCCGCCTGTTGAGCTGAGTGATATCAAGGATACGTCTATATGTAACTTCGGAACGGCTACTTTACAAGCGAATGCAAGTGGTGGAAATGGAGGTTTTTCTTACTCTTGGTCAAACAACATAAATGCTCAAAGTATACAAGTATCACCAACAAGTCAAACTGTTTATTCAGTAACGGCTACCGATGTAAATGGATGTGTATCCACCAATGTAATAAGTGTTACAGTAAATCTTTTTCCGGATATTTCTCTCGCAGTTCCTTTAGTTACCTCTGTTTGTGAGGGTCACAGCGCTACTTTGGTTGCCAATGCAACCGGTGGAAATGAGATTTTTAATTATCAGTGGAGTACAGGAGGAAATACATCTTCTATAGTTTTAACGCCCACACAAACACAAAAATACTATGTAACGGTTTCTAATGGAGGGGATTGTGCTAATACACCCAAAGTCGATTCTATAGTAATTGGCGTTATTAAAAATCCTGTCGTGCTATTTACATCAGATAAAAAAGATGGTTGTCCGAATGCTGAAATAACATTCTCAATACCTAACTACAATTCAAAATATCAATACTTGTGGAGTTATGGGGAGGGAAGTCAACAAACATCAGGAGCTAACTCAACTTTCAATTATCAAAATTCAGGCTGTAAAGATGTTTCTTTACGAGTAACTTCTGATTCGGGCTGTGTATCTACTTTTACCAAGCCTTGTATGATTAATATTTATGAAAAGCCCGAGATTAAGTTTTCGTTTTCCCCACTAAATCCGACCAATTTATCGCCAAATGTAACATTTCAGGATAGAACACCAGGGGCTGTTAGTTGGTTGTGGAGTATTGATGGCACTGATCTTTTTACTGAACAGGAATTTCATCATAAATTTGAAGAAGTAGGCGAACATCCCATAAAATTAATTGTTGAAAATAAAAAGGGGTGTGCCGATACGGGCCAAGCTATAGTTAAAGTTGAATACGAAACGGTTATTTTTATTCCCAATGCGTTTACTCCTAATCGAGATTATATTAATAACGAATTTGGACCGGTTGGTGAAGGATTGAAGAATGATGGATATGAATTTTCGGTGTTGGACAGATGGGGAAATACTATTTTTAGTACCAATAAATTGGGCGATAAATGGAATGGAAAATATAATAATACCGGCTCTGTTAGCCCAGAGGCTGTGTATGTATATCATGTAAAATATAAAGACTTTAAGGGACAACCCCAAACCCTAGAAGGGTACTTTACCCTCCTTAATCCTATAATGAGGTAAAAAAAGCATTTCTAAGAAGGTCAAAAGAGTGTGTTGAATAAATAATTCGGCACACTCTTTTTATTTTTTCAAAAAAACATTCTTTTCTTGCTAAAAACATCTAAATTGAAGGCAACCTTTTAATTTGTTGTCGTTTATAATATATAATTAGTAATGAGCTTATTACCAAAAGAAATAGAAACCGCCATTTCTGGCTGTAAAGTGGATGACAGGAAAAGCCAAAAGCTGATTTATGAAAAATATTATAGTAGACTAATGACCATTTGTTTAAGATATTCTCATGATGCTGATGATGCAAAAGATGTATTACAAGAAGGATTTTTAAAAATTTTTGCAAGCATTAAAGTATATACCGATACGGGTTCTTTTGAAGGTTGGATGAAGAGAATTATAGTAAATACAGCCATTGATTATTATAGAAAAAAGAAACGAGAGAATTTTATTAGCACCAATTCTGATTATTTGTTTGATATGGCTGAGGATGGCTCTATGAAAGAGGAGGAAGAAGAGGAGGGTTTTCTGTACCAAATTGATCCAAAAGTAGTTATGGCAGAAATACAAGAATTGTCGCCGGCTTACAGAATGGTGTTTAACATGTATGTAATGGAGGGATATACCCATAAACAAATTGCAGAAACGTTAGGGATTAATGAAGGGACTTCCAAATCGAATTTGGCAAAAGCAAAAATGAATTTAAAAAAGAAATTAACGAAATACGTTTCAAAATAAGGTTATGAATAAAACATTTGAAGAAACCATAAAAGAATCGTTGGATCAATACTCGGTCGAGTATAATCCAAGTGATTGGAATGAGCTTGAAAAAAAGCTTGATCAACAAGCGGGTGCTTCTAAAAATAAATCGCCCAAAAACTATTCTTCTTGGCTTAAATTTATAGGCTTAGGAGCAGCTGTTGTAACAATATTAGGGTATTTGTATTTGAACAATGAACCAGAACAAAAAGCGATTGCTATTGAAGAGCAACCCGTAGCCATGGTTGAAAGTACAAAACCAGAGAATATAGTTAGTCCACAAAATATGGAAAAACCGGTCAATAAAACACCGGAAATTGCCACTCTACCTCCTGTAGCCCCAGCCAAAAAGGATGTGCCTGCTATTGTTATGGAGCATCCAGAAACAGCTCCAAAGAAAGAAGAAGCGCCGGCAGTGTTGGCTAAACAAGTGTCAAATCCAACAACACAAGAAGAGAAACCAAAAACAAATCTGATTAATAAATTATTGGAAGAAACAGATTTCTCTTTTGGGCCTTTAACTTGTGCTGAAAAAGAAATTCTTTTTACTGCTCAATCTAAATGTTCTGATTGTGAGTATGAGTGGGATTTTGGACAAGGACAAACCCGTAAAGGAAAATCCATTAATTATGTATTTAATAATGAAGGAACCTTTGATGTATCATTAAAAGTAAGCCATCCTGGAGCACAAAAAGAAGTGAGCAAAAATGTAACGGTTTATCCTTTGCCATATATTGATTTATCGAGCAAGTTTAATATTGAAGAATACATTCCGTATTTTGAGTTTTCAAGTTATGAAACTGGAGAAAATTTATCGGCCTTAAACATTCGGTTTTCTGATGGGCAAGAATACGATAAAGCAAATTTTAAAAGATCGTTTAAAGTCAAAGGGAATTATTCTTACACCATTAAAACAACTAGCAATAAAGGTTGTATGAAAGAAGAAACCAAAGAATTGTATGTGGATCAAACCCAAATCAACAATTTAATGGCCCCTACGGCTTTTAGTCCAAATGCAGATGGGATTGATGATAATTGGATGCCCAAAGCCCTGGAAAGTGGCAAATACGAGTTTGTATTAAATATTTACGATCGCAATAAAGGGCTGGTTTTTACGACTAAAAATAAAGATATTAAATGGGACGGAATTATTCGTCCGCAAGGGGTACAAGCAAAAGTAGGAGAAACCTATATTTGGATGGCCTATGTGAAGTCTGAACAAGGTATTGATGAAGAATTTCAGGGAACCATTACGGTTTACGGGAAGTAGTTTTTTGAAGGGCGAAAAAATACTTTAGAAACACTTCTTTGCTGGTGTAGTAGCATAAAATAAGGCCTTGTATGCCCGATAGAAAGCCAAGTTTTATAAAGTACATTTTAAAAAACCGAATAATCGGATTAAAAAGCATTTTAAAAAGCAGAAGTATTTTAGGTTGAGAGGCTAAGTTTTGCGAAGCTAATTGAGCGTATTTCCCGATTTTTTTTTGATGATCGGCATAGGTATTAAATGAATAATGCAATAAGTTACCCGACAGCCATTTAACCTTTGTATTCTTTGATAAAACGGGAGTTTCATGCACTTCTCGCTCATTCCACGAAACCTGAGTTTTTAAAAATAGCCGTATTTTTTTATCGGGATACCAACCGGCATATTTTATCCATTTACCGGCATAATTATTTAAACGATTAAATTCGTAAGCGCCGGTTAAACCCATTTGTTGCTCCTGTAAAATGGATTTTTGGAGCTCTTTAGAGATTTCTTCATCCGCATCAATCGATAAAATATAATCGTGTTTGCAAATAGAATGCCCATAATTTTTAGTTGGGCCATAACCCATCCATTCTTTTTGTATAAAAGTAACCCCCAATTGTTCACAAATCTCTTTGGTTTTATCGGTCGAAAACGAATCCAGCACAATTACTTCATCGGCTAAGGGCAGCACAGAGTGAACGCAACGAGCAATGTTTCTCTCTTCGTTGAAGGTAATAATAAGGGCTGATATTTTTTGCGGATTTTGAATGGGTTAACGGGTTTTATATTTTAATTCCAATAACACATACATCATCGGTTTGTTCGTTATTGCCTTTCCAGTTTTGCAATTCAATATCTAACAAACGAGCTTGTTCAAGCATCGGTTTTGAGCTGAAAGATAAAAGTAATTCTCTGAATTGCTGGTAAAAAAACTTTCGGCTTTCAGGACCGCCTTTTTGATCGGGAAAGCCATCGGTAAACAAATAAATAAGATCATTTTTTTGCAGTTGTTGGTGTATACATACAAAGGTATTCTCTCGTAAATACTTGGGTTTTCCAATGGGTATCCGGTCGCCTTTAAATACTTGTATATCATTATTTCGCAGTAAATACATGGGGTTGTATGAGCCTGAAAAATCAAGCATCAGCGATTCTTTATGAATAACGCAAATAGCTATGTTCATTCCATCTTTTACTTCGTAATATTGACCTTCTTGTTGTAAAAAAGCCAATAGTTCGCTGTTTAATTCTTCTAAAATAAGATCGGGTTGGGTAATGCCCAATTCTTTCACAATTTTATCTAATAAATTTTTCCCAATGATGGACATAAATGCGCCTGGCACGCCATGTCCTGTACAATCTACTACGGCAATAAATACTTTATCATCTTGTTCGTATATCCAATAAAAATCGCCACTAACAATATCTTTAGGTTTAAAAAATATGAACGAATCTTTAAAATAATTTTGAAAAACCTTTGGGGGAGGGAGAATAGCATCTTGAATTCTTTTGGCATATTCAATACTTTCGGTAATTTTTTTATTTTGCTGCTCAACCTTATTTTTTTCTAGTTGCAAATCGTGGGTTCTGTTTGCTACTTCACTTTCTAGAAATTTTTGACGTTCTTTCAAAACATTTTCACGGTTTTTAATATAGGAGAAAATGCTTATTAAAAGCAGTCCGAAAGTACCTCCATAAAACCACCAGGTTCTCCAAAACGGCGGGTTTACGGTAAATTCAATGGTTTCAATATTTTTACTTTTTAAATTATTTTTATTGATGGCTACTACCTTAAATGTATAATGTCCGGGGGCTAGGCTTGAATAGGTCACCTCATTTTTATATGAAGGATCGCTCCAGGTTTTATCTACATTTTCGAGAATAAAAGAATATTTAATAGTACTTGGGTAGCGCCAATCAATACCAACAAAGCTAAAGGTAACATGGTTTTGAGTATGAGAAAGTTCGAGATTTGCAGGCAGGTTTTTCCATTTATCAACCTTTGAAAACGAAATGCCCTGAAGCTCTTTCTCATCATTCCAATTTATTTCTTTAAAAAATATTTTTACAGATTTAAGTAAAACCCGAGGTTTAATATTTTTTTGAGCATCATTTGAATACTTTAGCCGGGTAATATTTTTAGAAGTTCCCCAAATAATTTCATTTTTATAAATGCTTACAGCATTGATTGAACAATCTTTAGATATAAAACCTTCTTCGGATCCAAAATTTAAAAAGATGTTTTTGTGTGCAGGAATCTTTGTGTAATTTTCTTTTTTCCAAAGGCTTACTCCATTGTCGGTGCCAATCCATATATTAGATTGGGCATCGAGCTGAATGCTTTTTATGAAATTGCTTGCTAATCCATTTTCTTCGGTAAATTTTTCAATGGTATTATTTTTTGTAGAATATTTCCATATTCCAAAATACTTTGTGCCAATTAACATTTCACCTTTGTTTAAGCCTTTTTGAATGGATGTTATAGCTACCTTTTGAAGGATAGCAGGATTTATAAAAGAATCGTGATCTAAAATACTAATTCCTGTTTCTGAACCAATCCATAATTGCTCATTTTCATCAATTCCCAAACAAAGTATTTCGTAATTTTTTAAGTTATCTCTTTCGTTGAAGTTTTTAAATGTTTTTCCGTCGTATATTACCAGCCCTTCTAAAGCTCCAAAAAACAATTTTCCTGCTTTATTTTTAACGCTTGAAGTAAAAAAGGTATTTCTTCCTTCTTCTCCGAAATTTTTATAAATAGTAGGGAGGGAATCGTGTTTCTCAAATTTAAAAATACCTGCTCCAAATGTTGAGACCCATGTATTTCCTAAAGCATCAATAAGCAATGAATTGGCAGGTTTGAGGGGGATGGGTGTTTTTTTTATGATATTAAAGGCAGAATCACAAATAATAATACGGTCTTCAGTTAAAATATTGAGATGAGATTTATTGATTTTGAGATCTTTAATAGCGGTAATTTTATTGGTTTTGGCTGATTCAAAACTATGGTATTCAAAACCTCCCTCTCTGTATTTGTTGGCGCCACTTCCACTGGTGACCCAAAGGTTTTTGCCTGAATCAAAAAATAAGCGGCCAAGTTTAGAAGTATTTAATCCATCTTTTTGACTAAAAGGAGTCATTTTGTTATGATCGTATTTAAATAAACCATCATCGGTTGAAATCCAAACTGCACCTGATGGATCGCTTTTTAAATCGCGCACACACGTTGCAGGAAAGTTATTTAATTTGGGGCTAAATTTTTCTATAAACGCTCCGTTTTTGAAAAAATAAATCCCGGAAAAACGCGTGCCAATCCATAAATTGCCGTTTATATCTTCGGTTATGGCCATGAATTTATTTTGATGTAAATCGTCATCAATTAACCATTGGGGCTGTAATTTCTTTAGCTTATAATTTTTAAACGTTTGTCCATCATAAGAAAATAAGCCGCCTCCAAAGGTACACACCCAAATAATTCCACGTTTATCTTCGTAAATTTTTGAGACTGTATTTCCATAACTTCTTTGATGGAGGGCAAAGGAAGTAAATTTCCCATTTTCATAACAAACTAAGCCTCCACGATCCATTCCTCCAGCCCAAATTCTACCTTTTTTATCTTTATAAACTACTCGAAAAGAGATGTCGGGTAAGCCATCTTTTTGGGTGTATTGAATGAAGTTTTTTCCGTCAAAATTTATCAAACCCGATTTATACGTGGCAAACCATAAGCTTGAATCATTGCCTTGTTCAATTGACATAATTTCATGATTGGTAAGGTATTGGGTGTATTCAATCCCGTCAAATTTATTTACCCCAATTTCTGTAGCAAACCAAATGTTTCCTGAAAAATCTTCCTTTATATTGCGAATAACATTGGATGAAAGACCCTGATCGACGGTGTAGAGTTTAAAGTTTTTTTTGGCAGCGTAATTTATTTCGGGTTTTTGAGCTGGAACAACTTTTTTAGCGCTAGTAATGGGCTGGCCTAGTTTTTGAGTTTGTAATGCAGGAACATCCTTTTTTGGGCTGCTGTTTTTACAACCCATAAAAAACATAAGGAATGCCAGGTATAGCGCGTATTTGTAAATCAAAGTGATCTTATAAGCAATGGTGATACGCAGAAATTAACTTTTTGTTGCATTAAATCATCAAAGATCTTATTGTTTTTTTCGTGCGCGCATATTTAAAAGCTCCACAAAGAAGGCAAATGCCATTCCAAAGTACACAGTTCCTTTTGGGAAATGGATGTTAAAAGATGCTGAAAACGCCTCGGCAACCAACATAAATCCGATCATAATCAGGAAGGAAAGTGCCAACATTTTTATGGTCGGGTGTTTTTCGATAAAATCGCTTACGTATTTGGAGAAAAGAAGCATAATAATCATAGAGATAACAACTGCAAGAATCATAATGGCAACTTCATTTACTAAACCAATAGCGGTTAAAATAGAATCGAATGAAAAAACAATATCAATTAAACCAATTTGTATGACTACCTGAGTAAGACTTTTCACCGCTTTGCCTATTTTTTCTTTTTCGGGTTTATCTTCAATTTTATGGTGTATTTCGGTAACTGTTTTAACGATTAAGAAAATTCCTCCGGCTAATAAAATTAAGTCGCGCACGCTTAATTTTAGGGCTTCAACATCTTTAAAATGATATCTTGTTAAATCGATATTAATGAGGGGTTCTTTCATGCTAATAATCCATGTGATACTTATAAGTAAAATAATTCGAAAAAGTAAAGCTAACATTAGGCCAATAAAGCGTGCTTTGGGTTGTTGTTCTTTCGGTAATTTTCCTGCAAAAATGGATATGAATATGATATTATCAATGCCTAGTACCACTTCCATGACAACCAAGGTTAAAAGAGCAATTAAGCCGTCTAAAGAAAGTAAAGTATCCATCGTTTTTTTGACAAAAATATAATTATTAATGAAACCAAAATTTTGTGAGCTTTAAATATTTTTCATTCGTTAAAATACACGCGTTTTACCCGATTAGATATAGAAGTAAATATTTCATACGAAATAGTTTCAATGCCTTTTGCTAAATTGTGGGGTGAGTTTTGTTCTCCAAAAATAATGACTTCATCCCCTTCCTGGGCATCCGGAATGTCTGTAATATCGAGCATGCACATATCCATGCAGATGTTTCCGACGGTTTTGGCAAACATGCCATTAATATAAAAGGAAACGGCTCCGTTCCCCATTTTTCTGTTTATTCCATCGGCGTATCCAACCGGAATGGTTGCTATTACTGAGTTTTTATTCACTTTATTTTGAGTGCTATATCCTACGGTGGTGCCTTTTTTTATTTTATTTATTTGAGAAATGGATGTTTTTAGTTTTCCAATTAACCGGAGTTTGTTTTGAATAGTGGGATTAGTACTCACACCATATAAGCCAATACCTAAGCGAACCATATCTAAATGTGCTTCCGGAAAACGTTCAATCCCTGACGAGTTTAAAATGTGCAATAAGGCATTTGCTTTTAAACCTTCATTTATTTTTTTGGCAGCTTTTTTAAATTCACTGATTTGTTTTTTGGTAAAAGCGTCATCTTTTGGCATTTCGCTAGAAGCTAAATGCGAAAAAATGGTTTTTATTTTTACTCGTTTTAAGGGTTTTAAGGTCTTAACTACCAAATTGGCTTCATTGATGCCAAAACCTAGCCGATGCATGCCTGTATCTAATTCTATGTGGGCATTTAGGGTTTGTTTTGGATGATTTGCCAAATAATCATGTATTTCATCCAGAATTCTTTTAGAATAAATAACGGGTTCTAATTGAAATTCGCATAAAACATCGTATTGATAGCTTTCCGGATTCATAATCATGATGGGAGTTTTAATGCCAAACCGGCGAAGTTCTATTCCTTCGTCGGTATAAGCAACTCCAATATAATCGACCCGGTTATATTCCATCATGCGAGCAATTTCGTGGGAACCATTTCCGTATGAAAATGCTTTTAGCATAACCATCATTTTGGTTTTAGGTTGAAGCAGCGATTTATAAAAATTATAATTGTGCTCCAATGCTTTTAAATCAATTTCGAGGCGAGTTTCGTGGGTATGGATTTCTAATTTTTTGAGAATTTTTTCAAATTCAAATAAACGCGCTCCTTTTATTAAAACAGCTGCATTTTCAAGGTTTGCAGCTTTTAAATGTTGAAGTAAATCAGCGGTGGTTTTAAATAATAAATCGGTTTTTTTAAAACGAAATTGGCTGCTTTTAAATTTTGAACCTACGCCTATAAACTGATCAATTTTATGTTGCTTTAACAGGCTTAAAATTTCTGTATTTAATTCTTTTTCGGTTTTGCCACTTTGAAGAATTTCGGAAAGGATGACTATTTTTTTCTTTTTATTGTTTTGCATTTGACTCAAAAAATCAAGCGCAATGCGAAGCGAATGAATATCGGAGTTGTATGTGTCGTTAATTAATAGGCAATTGTTTACCCCCTCTTTGAGTTGTAGTCTCATTTCGATGGGGTGTAACTCCAGCATTCGAGCCTTAATGTCATTTTCAGGGCATTCCATCCAAAGTAAAAACAACCAGCAATGAATGGAATTTTCAATAGAAGCTAGGTCGGTAAACGGAATGATGATTTCTTGATTTTTACCATTAAACACGCCAGATAAATGGGTTTTATTGTTTTCACTTTTTATATTAGATACCCATAAATGGGCTTTTTTATTGGTTTTGGACCAGCTTATTTTTTTTGCTTTTAGTTGAGAGAGTTCCTTTTTAATGGCTTGATGATCTTCACAAAAAAGGACGGTTTCACAGTTTTTAAAAAGCAATACTTTTTCATGTATTTTTTGTGTTAAGTCTAAAAATCCCTCGTCATGAGCCTGGCCAATATTGGTAAAAATGCCAACAGTAGGGGCAATAATTTTGTTTAATTTTTTCATTTCATCCGGCTTTGATATGCCTGCTTCGATGAAAGCCAATTGATGAGAGGGTTCCATTTGCAAAACAGAAAGTGGAACACCTACTTGTGAATTATAACTTTTTGGACTGCGTACAATGTAATAATCTTTCCATAACAGTTCATGTAACCACTCTTTTACTATGGTTTTTCCGTTACTTCCGGCTATTGCAATAACGGGGTATTTAAATTTTTTGCGATGAAATGTGGCAAATTCTTGTAATGCGGCCAAGGAATTTTGAACCACTATAAAATTTGCGTTTTTAAGGGTTAATTTTTCTTCTACTACAAAGTTTCTACAGCCTTTCTTGTATAATTCATGTATAAATTGATGCCCATCGTTTCGAACGCCTTTAATGGCGAAAAAAAGTGCATTGCTTAAATCGGTTTTTTGGCGACTATCAATAAAAACACTGGTGATAGCATGTGATTTATCAAAAACATGCACATTTTTACAAGCAATATTTTTAGATATATCAAAGAATGAGTAATTCATCAAGCGAATAAATGATTAATTTTTTTAAAAATCAAGTAATGCGTAAGATAAATTATTTTATTGAAGAAAAATCACTATGTTCGTTATTATAAATATATATTATGAAAAAAAGTTTACTACTTATATGCGGAATGGGGCTTTTTTTAGTTAGTTGTAGTAGCTCAAAAACAGAAGAACAAGCTGGTGCCGAGCCAATGACTGAAGAAACAAAACCAAATGATAAAAGATGTGATTTAAGGCCGGATGCGGGAGATTGTAATGCTGCTTTTCCGAAGTTTTATTTCGATCAAACAGAAAAAAAGTGTAAAGAATTTATTTGGGGTGGTTGTGATGGTGCAGTTCCGTTCAATACCATAGAAGAGTGCGAAAAATGTGGATGCCAATAACATAAAACTCCCACTAATAAATAGGTTATCTCGACTTTAGGAGAAATTAGATTCCTCCTAAAGTTGGAATGGCAATCATGGATTCTTTTTCATTTTACAGGATCATTTTTCCTTTGTACATGGGCACAATGTTTTGCAAGCCATAATACAAGGCATCAGAAATTAAAGCATGTCCTATAGAAACCTCGTCAATAAAGGGAATGGTTTCAATAAAAAACCTCAAATTTTCTAAATTTAAATCGTGGCCGGCATTCACGCCTAAACCGATTTTTTTGGCGTAATTAGCCGATTCTAAGTAAGGATGTATGGCTGCTTTTTTATCTTCGGTATATTTTTTTGCGTATTCTTCGGTGTATAATTCAATTCGATCAGCGCCTGCTTTTTTGGCTGATTCGATAAATTTCAAATTATTTTCTATAAAAAAGGAAACTCGGATATTTCTTTTTTTGCATTCATCGGTTACTTCTTTTAAGAGCTGAAAATGAGCAATGGTGTCCCAACCTGCATTGGATGTTAATACATTTGGCGGATCGGGTACAAAGGTTACTTGCTGGGGCTGTACTTCAAAAACTAAATTTAAAAAATCTTCGTTGGGATACCCTTCTATATTAAATTCGGTATATACTAATGGTTTTAACAAACGCACATCTTGATAGGTAATATGGCGCTGATCTGGGCGTGGATGTACTGTAATTCCCTCAGCACCAAATTTTTGTATATCTATAGCTGCTTTTTGTACGTTAGGGATATTTCCTCCGCGTGCATTTCGAATAGTAGCAATTTTATTGATATTAACACTTAATTTTGGCATGAACACATTATTTTTCTACATTTACCAAGTTAAGCAATTTATTAATAAAGACGTGCCTTTATCTATTATAAATACGGATATTCCCCCTTTAAAAACAACCGATACGGTTCAACGTGGCATTGACTGGATGGATGAATTTAAGGTCTATCATTTGCCTTTGGTCAATGAGCAAGGTAAGTTTTTGGGAAATGTGTCCGAAACCGATTTAATTGATTCTAACAATGCTTCTGCGTTGATTAGTGAGCTAGCTATTGCATCAGATCTTACTTCTTTTAAGACAGATCAACATTTTTTAGATGTTATTCGCATTTTTTCTCAATCGAATCTTTCCGTAATTCCTATTGTTGATGGGGAAGAACAGTATAAAGGATGTGTAAGTTATATTTCGCTTTTTAAGGGGCTAATGGAAATTTCTTTCTTTAAAGATTATGGCGGAATTATTAGCTTGCAAATGAATCAACACAAGTATTCCATGACTCAAATTGCAAATATTATTGAATCAGATGGGGCTCAAATATTGGGTTCATATATTATTGCTGACGACAATTCAAGCCAAATGGAGGTTACTATTAAGGTAAATAAATATGATTTAGGAGCTATTATACAAACCTTTGAGCGATATGGGTATTCAATTTCTGCCACGTTTGATAACAAACAATACGAAGAGAATATGAAAAATCGGTTTGGTGAATTTATGAATTATTTGAATTTATGAAAATAGCCTTATTTGGAAAAAATTTTTCGGACGAGTACATTGATCGAATTCGCTTACTCATTGAAAAATTAGTTGAATTAAACGTCCAAATTTCAATATTTGAACCTTTTGCCGAGTTTTTTAAAACTTGTAATATTCAAATTCCGGAAGTAACTATTTTTAATACATCACAAGAATTAAAGGATTTAAATCCGAAAGTTGTAGTAAGTATTGGGGGCGATGGGACCATATTACAGGCTGCCGCTATGGTTATGGGCAGTAAAATACCCATTTTAGGGATTAATACGGGGCGTTTAGGGTTTCTTTCGAGCATTTCTATTGATGAAGTAGAGGAAAGTATTGATGATATCATAAATATTGATTATGTGATTGATAAACGGTCTTTATTAGAGTTAAAAACCAAGGATAAATTGTTTGGGAATGAAAATTTTGCATTAAATGAACTGGCGGTCTCAAAGCGCGATACTTCTTCCATGATTATGACCACGGTGTATTTAAATGATGAGTATTTAAATACTTATTGGTCCGATGGATTAATTGTTTCGACCCCAACAGGTTCTACGGCATATTCTTTAAGTGGAGGAGGGCCTATCGTAATGCCTGATTCAAACAATTTAATTATAACCCCTATTGCTCCGCATAATTTAAATGTTCGCCCGTTAGTAATTGCGGATACCGGAGTTTTGCGGATAAAAGTGGAAGGCCGGGCCGATTCATTTTTAGCTACTCTCGATTCGCGAACATCCATTATAAAACCAAATACGGAGCTTATTGTAAAAAAACATCCGCATCAAGTGTATTTGGTGCGTTTACCCGGTCATTCTTACCTCACAACCCTAAGAAATAAGCTGAATTGGGGTGCGGATAAAAGGAATTAAGTAAGTGCTTCAAGCCGCATGGGAAGAGCACATTTCTGAATTGGCTTCTGTCCTTTTTTCTCTTAAGTAAATAGAATTTAAATAATTGTAAATCAATGTTTTAAAAAATGACATTTTATCTTTTTCCTAGATGAAAAAGAAATAATGCCGATTCATACCGTTAAGATTATTCAAAAATTAATAAACTTGATAAAAAGGACCGAAAAACGAGACTTCTAATCATTTTCTTTTGGGATTTAAAACCAATTAATTTACATCGTTATAATAGGTCAAAAACCATTTGCGTTTTATGCGCTTGAACTGCCTTTCTACCTTAAATTCGCTGTTGTCAATCCAGTATTTTTCAACCACTAAATCATCGGTTTTTTGAAGGCTGTGTTTATATTCTTTCATTTCGCTTTTTTCGAGCACCGGAGTTTTTAGCATTTTCCAGTTTTTTGCGTTCCAGTCGTGTTGTTTAGCTCCGTCAATGGATTTTCCGCCTATTGGAAAAGCAATACGTTCCAACTGAAAAGCCAAATCTTTGTGAAAACGAGCATTAAATTCATCAAAATTTTCTTGCTTCGCTCCAAAAATGCCACCATCTTTTTTCACCCGGCAACTGGATGCAAGTAAAATTAGGCATATAAGAATTACGTAATTACGCATGTTTACAATTAATACTTTCCTCCGGAAGTACCTATGTTTTCAATCGGATGCCAGGTTGTTTTAACCTCTTGAGTATCTAAAATAAAATAGGGAGAGCCTTCTTTAAACTTTTTGTAATAATTAATGACTCTTTTTAAATTCATGCCCGCTACTTCTTTTATTTTTGTAATCTCATCAATTTCATTTCCCGCATACACAATAGCGTTTACATCCATGTGGTTCGAAAAATGTTCTAGTAATTCTTTGCGATTACCCGTTAAAATATTAACTACGCCGCCTGGTAAATCAGATGAATTTAAAACTTCACCAAAGGTAACAGCGCATAAAGGAAGGCTTTCAGAAGCAAGGATAATGATGGAATTTCCGCCTAATATGCAGGGTATAATGATAGATATTAAATCAAATAAAGGAGACTCTTCGGTTGATATCGCTGCAACCACTCCGGTTGGTTCATATACCGAGAAATTGAAAAAAGAACCTGCTACGGGGTTTACGGAGCTAAATACTTGCTGATATTTATCGGCCCAGCCTGAGTAATACACAATTAAATCAATGGTTTTAATAACTTCTTGCTCGGCTTCTTTTTTAGAAAATCCCATAAGAGTTAACTCTTCAATAAACTGGGCTTTTCGGGTTTCGAGCATTTCCGCTATGCGATAAATAATTTGACTGCGGTTATAGGCGGTTTTACTTGCCCACGAACCTTGCGCTTTGCGAGCAGCCACTACGGCATTTCTAAAATCTTTGCGCGATGAAAGACAGATGTTTCCTAAAGCAACCCCTTCTTTATTTTTGGGAGAATAATACCGACCCGATTCTGTTCGGGGAAATTGCCCATCAATATATAATTTGTATGTTTTTAGTATTTCTAAACGTTCAGTAATTGTTTTCATAGTTATTTTGCTGATTCAATTTTTTGTTGCAATTCTGTTTTTAAGGTGTTGGATGTTCCTGCTGATTCAAAAATAATATTCCCTTGTTTGTCAATGACAAAGCTTTGTGGATATGAGAAAATTAAGGTTTTGCTAAATTGTTTTAAGAAAGATTTGGTTTCGGAAATGTGTTGATATTTAAAAGGATGTGTTTCTAAAAAAGCTTTTACCGTTTCGGGTTTATCATCGGTCATGGCTATAAAAACAACATTGGTATCGGTGGCATATAAATCAACCAATTCATTTAATTCCGGAATTTCCTTTAGGCAAGGCCCGCACCAGCTTGCCCAAATATTTAAAACAACTATTTTTCCTTTGAGCGATTCGTTACTAATAGATTTTTCGTCTATCGTTTTTGTGCTAAAAGCAGGTATTTTACCCCCTCCATTGGATGAACAGGCTGAAATAAAGAAAATTAGCAATCCCAATCCCCAACTGAAAAAGACTTTCAACTTTTGACTTTTAACTTTCGACTTCATCTTAACTCAACGAAACATAAGGTAATAAGCCATGCAAGCCTCCTTCGCGACCAAATCCGCTTTCTTTATACCCTCCAAAAGGAGAAGTAGGATCAAATTTGTTATAGGTATTGGCCCAAATAACCCCTGCGCGCAATTTATTGGTTAAATTAAATATCTTCGAGCCTTTGTCTGTCCAAACACCAGCAGATAAGCCGTAAGGCGTGTTATTTGCTTTTTCTAAGACTTCATCGATGGTTCTAAAAGTTTGCACTGCTAAAACGGGTCCAAAAATTTCTTCCTGCACAATGCGGTTCGATTGACTGGTGTTTAAAAACAAGGTAGGTTTACACCAAAATCCTTTTTTTGGCAATTCACAAGCGGCTTGAAACATTTCAGAGCCTTCTTCTTTACCAATTTTTAAGTATTTGTTAATGGTATTTAATTGTTCTTTTGAGTTAATGGCACCTACATCGGTGTTTTTATCTAAAGGATTACCTACCACCAAAGTACTCATGCGGTCTTTCAGCTTTCTAATTACTTCATCGTACACCGATTCTTCAACAAATAAGCGAGATCCGGCACAACAAACATGCCCTTGATTGAAATATATTCCGTTAATAACCCCTTCAATAGCTTGGTTGATAGGGGCATCTTCAAAAATGATATTCGCTGCTTTTCCGCCTAATTCAAGTGTTAATTTTTTAGAGGTATTTGCAATGCTTTTTTGAATTAATTTGCCCACATTGGTGGAACCGGTAAAGGCTATTTTATTGATGTCCGGGTGGTTAACCAAGGCTGCACCTGTTTCGCCGGCGCCGGTAACAATATTTACCACACCATCAGGTAAACCGGCATCTTGTAATAATTCGGCTAATTTTAAAGCTGTTAAAGAGGTAGTTTCGGCTGGTTTTAAAACTACGGTATTTCCTGCAGCTAAGGCGGGCGCTATTTTCCAGGCGGCCATTAACAATGGGAAATTCCAGGGAATAATTTGTCCTGCAACTCCAATAGAAGAAACTTTTTTACCCGGAAAAGCATATTCTAATTTATCGGCCCAACCTGCATAATAAAAGAAATGTGCCGCAACCAAAGGAATATCAATATCGCGTGATTCGCGAATGGGTTTTCCGCCATCTAAAGTTTCAATAACAGCAAATTCGCGAGCCCGTTCTTGTATTAAGCGAGCAATTCTATATAGATATTTGCTTCGTTCACTGGCCGATATTTTACTCCACACGTTTTCATAGGCTTTGCGAGCCGCTTTTACAGCCTTATCCACATCTTTTTCACTGCCCAAAGCAATTTCAGCCAATTTTTCTTCGGTAGCCGGGTTAATGGTATCGAAATACTTACCGGAACTGGGCTTTACCCATTTTCCATCAATAAATAGGTCGTATTTTTTTTGAATATTGATATGCGAAGTGCTTTCAGGCGAAGGCGCATAGGCCCAGGCTGTATTGAATTCTAAGGTAGGTTCTTTGATCATATTGATGAAATGTTTTATGAAGGCCGATTTTTATCTATAATCTTATCCCAATTGATACTTTAGTAAGAATTACAGGAAAAATTTGACCATGATATTTGTATGTATCTTCATATTGAGAGTTTAGTCTATAGTCCTTAGTGTTGTCTTTGCTTTTTTGCACGTAAATAAGATTTCCAATACCAACTTCATATTGTGCAAAGAATTTTTTATTAATATTAAAAGAAAACCCAGTAAGGAGAGAATTAATATAATTCTGATTTAATACTTGTCGTTTTAGTTCATAAGTTGGTATCCCATATTTTAAATCGTAAGAGGTCCACGGACCTCCTGAATAAATATTAAAAGTGGCTGCAAATTGATATTTTAAGAGCAAATTAAATCTATTTTCATTGCCATTTGGAAACCAAGAATAAGATCCAGTTAATCCATAGTATTTTCCTTTATCCTGGTATTCCCGGGGATTATTATTTATGAAAATAGGTGCTATTTCAATAGAATGCTTGTTTTTGCTTATAAAAAAGCTAGGTGCAAAAATAAAAAAATTAGCCTGATTAGTCTGATTTTTTTGAAATATCACACCACTTCCCAGTGAAATCCCAATACTTTTTTTACTCTCAGTTGTAGTTGTTTGTGATTTTATATCATTCATTAACAAAATAATAAGAGATGATATTGAGAAAAAAAATTTTGATTTCATGTTTAATTATATTCTATGTTAAATTAAAAATTATTTGAAGTCTTAAATGTTCTTAATCGATTGAAAAATAGTCTTTTGATTGATAAACCCCTGTTTTTTCCTTGCCAATTTGCATCAGTAAATCGTTTGCTAAGCTACTGGCTCCAAATCGGAACCAAGTATTGCTCATCCAAGCGGCACCTAATGTTTCGTGCAGCATGACTAAATATTGAAGCGCTAATTTAGAGGTTGAAATTCCCCCGGCAGGCTTCATACCCACCATTTTACCGGTTTTATAAAAATGATCTTTAATGGCTTCTAACATAACCAAGGTAACAGGCATGGTAGCTGCAGGAGCTATTTTTCCGGTAGAGGTTTTAATAAAATCAGCACCGGCTAAAATGGCGATATCGCTCGCCTTTCTTATTTTATCTAATGAACCAATTTCACCGGTTTCTAAAATCACTTTTAAGCGTGCTTTTCCGCAAGCCTCTTTAATGGCTGCAATTTCATCAAAAACATATTGATAATCGCCCGTTAAAAATTTCCCTCTCGAAATAACCATATCAATTTCATCGGCTCCTTCTGATACTGCAAATTGGGTATCTTCAATTTTAATGTTTAAAGGGGCTTGTCCGCTTGGAAAAGCGGTAGAAACGGAGGCGACTTTAATGCCTGAATTTTTAAGGGCTGCTTTTGCGGTTTTAACCATCGATGGGTATACGCAAATGGCGGCTACCGTGGGTAAACCCTCATAGGCATCATGCAAATGTTGCGCTTTATAACACAATTGCTGTACTTTATGAATGGTGTCTTTCCCTTCTAAAGTGGTCAAATCAATCATGTTTAGGGCTAATTTTAGTCCTTGCAACTTCGATTCTTTTTTGATACTTCTTGATTGAAAACGAGCAACGCGTTCTTCTACGGAGACTTGATCAACTCTTGAACTAGGAAGAGAAAACGGCTTAGATTTTAATAATTCCATAGGTTTTAAACCGAAAATTTTAGCAAATATAATAAACAATTAGCGATACATCATAATAGATTATAAACCACTCAGGTAATATTCTATGATATTCATTTAATTCTTCTCAACCACCTCAAACTTAACCGAAACTTCCTCGCCTTGCTGATCTACTAAAACCAAGGTATGTTTTCCTACCTTGGGTTGCAGCGCTTGTTGATGAATATGGGTTGTGGCTCCTATATACTGACCATCTATATGCCAGAATACCTGTGTTTTTGGGTGCTGGTGAACCGCTTCAAAAATAATTTGGGTGGGTTTTTGATCAAAATCGCGGGGAATAAAGAGTTTAGAATTTGCAAGGGGGTAAACAATTTCCATCGCTCTTTTTTCAAAACCTTCGCAATCGGCTCTATATGGGGGTAAAGGTTTATAATCGGCATGTTTTTGCTGATAATAATACGCCATGGAAGGGGGTAAAATAAACCAGGGCACATGCTTCATTTTTTCCGGTTCTTCGCAGCTTTCATTTACTCGATATATACTTTGTTGATCGAGGTGAATGAGTTTATGATACGGGCAAGCCTGGCTTCGCAAGGCAGTTTTAGGTATCCAACAAGTATCTATATGCTCACACAAAGGTGAATTTCTATGTCCACTCTCGTGGCAAATGGGTACTTGTGTCATCTCATCAAAAGGTTTATTAAACCACTCATATTGTTTAGGCAAAGCATTAAAAATATGAAACATAACAGGTGCTGCCACGGCGGTCCCGGTTAATCCCGGACGACCTTCTCCATCTGCATTCCCGACCCAAACACCCACCAAATATTTGGGCGTACTTCCAATGGCCCATGCATCGCGCATGCCAAAGCTGGTGCCGGTTTTCCAAGCAATTTTTTGGGAGGATGAAAATAAATCCCAACTGGCTTCTTCTTCGGGTCGGTTTACTTTTAATAATGCATCATACGTAAACCAAATGCTGGCGGCACTAAAGGGCAAGGACGAATTTTCTTTTAAGAGCGGAGTAGGTGCATTCCATGCATATAAATAATTCAATGGATGCAGGTCGGAGGCATTATATTTCCCATTGTACAAGGTATAATGATTCAACGTACGCGTCATGCTGGCGTAAGCACCACATAACTCCCATAAATTTGATTCGGCACCTCCTAAAATAAGCGATAAACCATAATGATCGGCCGATTCTTTGATGGAATTTAATCCTACTTTATTTAGGGTATTTAAAAACTTGGGAATACCCTGTTTTTTAAGCATTAATACCGAGGGGATATTGAGTGAGCGCGCTAAGCTTTTATGGGCGGGCACGGCTCCATCAAACGTTTCGGCATAGTTTTTTGGAGAATAACCTTCAAAATAGCTGGGTACATCCGGCACTAACATGTCGGGCAGGGTAGTGCCTTCTTCTATGCAAGCGGCATATAAAAAGGGTTTTAAGATGCTTCCTGTACTTCTTTGGGCTTTAATAATATCTACTTCGGCCCCATGTTTTTTGCTGTAATCAAAGGGTGTATTTCCTACATAAGCCAAGGCATTCCCTGTTTCAACATTGATGACCAGGGCAGCAATATTGTAAATGTGATTTCCTTTTAAGGTTTGATGATGAATACGACAAATATCCATCACATTTTTTTGAAGATTGGCATCCAGAGTAGTTTTAGTAATAGCTTCATCCATACCCTCTTGTACAGCCCGATCGAGCAAGTGCGGTGCAAATTTAGGAATTGGAAAACTACCTTGTGGCAAGGGTTCTGATATAGCCAAAAGATAGGTGGTGGAATCAAATACTTGTTTGTTTAGCATTTTTAAAAGCAGTCTATTCCGTTTTAAGCGCAATTTATCCTGGTTTTTTCCCGGATAAATTAAAGAAGGAGCATTGGGTAATACAGCCAGGGTAGCGCTTTCGGCCCAGGATAGTTTTTCGGGAGCTAAACCAAAATATCGCCACGAAGCAGCATCTAAACCAACAACATTACTTCCAAAAGGAGCATGACTGACATATAGATTGAGTATTTTTTCTTTTGGATAGGCAATTTCTATGCCAATAGCCTGAATGGCTTCCCAGCATTTGATCAAAAAACCTCGCTTTGCATGATTGCCCGAGATACGCGCCAATTGCATGGTAATGGTGCTGCCCCCACTAAATACCCGCTTTTTAGAAATATTTTGCTGGATAGCCCGGCCAATGGACCCTATATTAATCCCCGGATGATAATAGAAATATTCATCTTCGAAATACAGGAGGCATTTTTTGTATTTTTCTGGCACGGAATCGCGCTCCGGGAAACGCCACTGGGCATCTTTGGCTATACGAGCCGATAAAACATTTCCTTCTTTATCCAACAAAACCGTGCAATAACTCGCTTCAAAAAGGGTTTTTGGAAAGAAAATTTTAATACACAAGAAAACAAGCACGATTCCTATTGCTAATCGAACACTTTTTCGATTGATAATATTAACCAGTTTTTGTTTCATGAATTAAAAGAAGAAATCATCCTCTTTCCTTTATTTCATACTCAACTTACCTGTTTCTACCACTTGCACCCATTTACCGGTGTTGCTGGCATTAATGCTATGATCGTACATGGCTTCGCAATAAGTGGCCGGCAAATAATACTTGCCAATATACGAGGCATTTAATACCACCTTATAAGATACTTTCTTATTCGAATTCAAATCAAAATAAGTATATACCCGATCATCACGCACATCTTGATAATCATAGGAAGAAGCTCCTTTTTGTTTAGCAAAAGACCCCTCTAAAAAGCGGGTATTCATAATTTCCCAACCGGATGGAAATATTTGTGTCAAGGCCAATTCTTGCAAATTTCCCCTGCTTCCGGGGTTTGAGATCACCACTTCCGCCACAAAATCGGTGCCCTGTTGTAAAGCACTTACATCTATTGGGTTTCCATCTAAATCTTGGTAAGTAATTTGCATAGAAAGATGGTTGTTAGCGGCTTGTTCCTGACCTTGTGCCGGGACACCTTCCATAATCAAACGAGCGTAAATCATTCCGCCTCCGGCATTGCTAATTTTTATTTTACCTGTTTTGGTCTTTTGAATATCTAATTTTTGACTAGCCATGGCTTTACGGCTTATTATTTTAATAGCCGCCTGCGCATTGGCTTGTACAGTTGCATTTAAAGATTTATCGAACTTGTTTTTCTCCATAAATTTAGATAAACCAAGCAAAGAATATGCCGTAGATTGGGTACTCATCCAATTTTGCGACCGCAGACTCGCAGAAATATCATCAACCAATGATTTGGTTTTAGATATATCGCCCATTAAAACCATGGTTTCTAAAATCATCGCTTGATCGCGTGTATCAGAGCCGTATGTGTAGGACAATTCTTGATATTTAGGAACCGCTGTAGTGGCTGTGGTAGTTAATTTTTTAGCTACTTCGGTTTGTCCGGCTAATAAATAACTGGCTGCCAATCTCCACTTGGCATTGTTGCTTAAATTCTTTTTCTCTCGCAAACGGTTCATAGCGCCTAATTCTGACTTACCGGCTAAAGCTAATGTATATAAGCGATACGATTGTATGGCATCTTCATCATAATAGGTTTTTCCGCCACTCCAGTTTTGAGCTCGTTTTTTCTGAAATTCCATCATTTTGTTTTTCAAATTTCCGGGCAAAGAATAGCCTTGTTTTTCAGCTTCTAACAAGAAATGAATGGCATAATTACTTCCCCAGCTATCGGCATCGCTATTGCCGGGCCAATAAGCAAAGCCGCCGTCGTAGGTTTGAAATGATTGCAAACGAGTAATTCCAGCTTTAATATTACGGGCAATCTCTTTTTTTCGAACCTCCGGTAAATCTACAAAGTTGCCCACAAATAATTGCGGAAATACAGATGAAGTGGTTTGTTCGACACATCCATGCGGATATTGAAGCAAATAATTCAATCTGCGTTCCAAATCAATGGCCGGAATAGCAGATAATTCAATGCTCGCTTTATTGGTGCCATCATATCCAAATAATTCGTACGCTATTTCTTTGGTTTCGCCCGCTTGAACTATTTGTTCTATGGTTTGGGTAGTCACAGGGTTAGAAGCGCGTACATCCATTTCAATGGTGTATTTAGTGGTTTCTTTACCGCTGGTAGCTACCACTTCAATATTGGCTATACCAATCCCCTTGTTTGATGTTATTTCGAAAGGAATGGTTTCTTCGCCGGGTTTTTTGAAACTGACTTGTTTTGTTTTTTCGCCTTGCACCTGGAGCATTCCATTTACCGAAATGCTAACTTGTGTATTTTTAATGCTGGCATCGGACACAAAAACGGTGACCGGGACTTTAAATGTTTCGTCGGGGCCAATTACGCGCGGAGCGGTGGCTAATATCATCAATGGTTTTTTAACCGGAGTCGATTTCTCGGCTGAACCATAGGCATTATCATGCCCTGCAATAACCATGGTACGTACCGAGCCAATGTATTCGGGCAAAGTAATGGTGTGGTTTTGTGCCGTACCTGCTTTTAGGTGAAAAGGGCCCATAAATTTTACAACGGGTTTAAATCGCTGCGCTTTTCGTCCTTTTTTACCTTCGGCCTCGTCGCTACCACCGGCTGCTAATAAGCTGCTTAACTCGCCACCAAAAGCACCCATCACTAAATCATACATATCAAAGGTTTTAATACCTAGGGCTTCTTTGGCGTAGAAATAATTATACGGATCAGGCGTTTTAAAATGGGTAATATCCAGCAAACCCTCATCAACAATGGCTAAGGTATAAGTCATTTCTTTTGCATCTTTCTCTTTTACTTGTACGGTAAATTTTTCTTGAGGACGCAATTCTTTCGGCATGGTAATAACCGGAGTCAGCCGGGTTGCCGGGTCTTCTACCATCACAGGCACTACTCCATACAACCGAATGGGTTGGTCGTTACGTGTGAAATTATGAGGCTGTACTAGGGTTACATGCACAAAAATATTCGGAGTCATTTCTTTGGTAATCGCAAACGCATAATCGGTTGTATTATCTTGTGTTTCAATGTATTCCGCTTTTAATATTTTTGAACCTGTTTCTATCGATACAAAGGCTCTTGCCCCTGAACTACTTGGGATGCTTACCTTGGCTGTTTCACCAGTTTTATAGGTGGTTTTGTCGAGTGAAAAAGATAATTGTGTAGCTCCGGTTTGTTCTTTTCTATTTGAACGGTCCATCCAGCCCGGCCAATCGCAATAAAAGGTTGAGCCTGTCACGTGTTTCGATTCAGGATCTGTAATTACAACCATATACCGGCCATATTCGGGGCTATTAATTTTAAAGGGGAAGGTGCCCATTCCTTTTGAATTGGTATACGCAGTACCTTCACTCACTTTTTTATAGGAGGAATTATTCCGATAGCTTGATAGGCCATTGTTATTTGAGTTTTCCCACCACCAGCGCCAATCAATTTTGTAAATGGTTACTTCTAGGTTTTGCCGGGCAACGGGATTTCCCATTTGATCGACCGTAGCAATTTGTATTTTATGGGTGGAATCGGTTTCTAAATAATAACTTTTGGTTTTGGGTTCGGGCATTTTTAAACCTACGTAATGCGAATAGGGCGAAATAGTAGTCGAAAACTGGTCGATGCTAAAATCGCCTCCGTTTTCGAACACGCGAATTAAAAAATTAGCTTTCATCATACCAGGAGCGTTGTCACTAATGCTAAAGTCTGCATTAATATCGGCAAGGCCATTTTCATCCACAGAACCATCAAAAACCTCGATATCTTCGGGGCTATAATCACTGGCCGGATAATCAAAAATGTAGTCTTTAAAAGGTTTAAATGCCGTTTTGGTGGGGCTTAAAGAAGCATTAATGGTCGTATTTAAGTTTTTAGCAATGGCACCGTGCATCCAATTGACTTGTAATTTACCGCTAAAAGGCTCATTTGCTTTCACAAAATGGCTGTTTGGAGTAAATTGAATTTTGAGCCGATTAGGTTTAATGGTTTCGATGCGAATAGCTTGTTCAAAGCTTGCGCCGCCCGCTTTTACTTTAGCTGTCCATGCACCGGTGGGCGCATTGGCATCAGTACTCATAGCAAAATGATAAAAATAATCAACCGGTTTATTATTCATTACACGTTTGTATAATTGTCCTTGTGGATTATATAATTCCAACAAAACCGGGTATTGCGGGGGCAGCGTATGCTCTTTATCTTGTAAAATAAAGGTTAAATGCAAGGAATCGCCAGGTCTCCAAACCCCTCGTTCGCCATATAAAAAGCCCTTTAGGCCCTTTTGGGTTTCTCCTCCGCCTACTTCAAACATACTTAATGATAAAGATGAGCCATCATCGACGCGAAGGTAGCCGCGTTGTGCTTCTTTTTTGGCTACCAGCATATAAGGTTTACCGGTAATGTTTATTTCGGCAATACCGCTTGGGCCGGTTGAAGAACTACCCAATAATTGATTTTGATAATTATAAACTTCAACCAAAACAGACGATTCGGGTTTTGTATTAATTAAATTGCTGATAGCTACGGTCATTTTTCCGTTATCGCCTCGTTTGGCAATAATACCCAAGTTTGAAGAGAAAATATTTCGTGCAATTTTTTTATTGTATTGTGTATAGTATGTTTGATGGCAAGGGTTATCTCTTTGCTGATAATCATAGTCTTCGTAATAATCTTCCTCATAATAATCTCCATCATACATATCATATTCATGGTTTTGATCATCCTCATCTAATTTGGAATCTTCTATTTCGGCCATGCTTTTATCTTCTGCTTTTTCATCATTTGCACAGGGGTACAAAGAATATTTTTTCCGGAACGAAAGTTCGACCCGGTACAAAGCACCAGCAGTGGGAGTAATTAATTTAGAAATATCTAATTTAAAGGAATTCCAGCGGCTATAATCCAGGGATTTATCCGAAATTAAATTTAGCCGCCCCTTGTAAACAGCTTTTCCAACACGTTGCAATTGATTTTCGCCATTCATATTATTGACTTGCAAAAACTGTTTCATGTTGTTTTCATATATTTCATATATTTTTACATCAACAGCATTTAAATTAACGGCTTCAAAAGGAAAAATAAGTCCTTCCGAATTAGGGATAATGACTCCGTCTCCTAACAGTCTGGCAGCGGGTTTTAAGTCTTCGAACTGCACGCTAATTTTCTCTTCATTTAACAAGGATTGATTTAGGCTATTTTTAATGCCGGCATGAATAATCAATTGTTTGGTTCCCGAAATATGAGAAGGAGGAAAAAGCTTAATTTGATTGTCTTCTATAGAGACATCAATTGTGTTGTAATTGTTGTAATAGTATTCGTTATCGTTTTGAGAATTTTTAGATAAAGTGTTTCGGTATTTTGAAAATCCTTCTAACTCTAAAAGGCCTGATAAATCTTGATTTTCTTCAAGTGGATCAGAAAACTGGATGGAGATATATTGATTAGGTTCTTCATGTACTTTGGTGTTTAGGATCTGAAATTGGCCCAGGGCAGGAATTTTTACTGATTGAGATCCGGTTTCTTTAGCTTTAATAGGCTTTCCATCGAAATTGATGATTAAGGAAGAGGGCGTTTTTCTGCGTTGAATGCTATCTATCTGAAAATAATAAACATTGGCTCCTTCATTTTGCAACCATTCAATTTGCATGGTTTTGCCTTCGTGTAAAACAGTAATTGTTTTTTGTAAATCCTCTATAAGAGGCTGATCTGCTAAAAGAATTTTGCAAGTAAGTTTTAAATGTGTGAGATCATTTTTGTCGTACGTTTTAATATCATCGACTTCTATGCTAATATGTTGTTTAAAGGTTTTAAAATCGAACTCAAACACGCCTAAATTTTTCGCTAAAGGACTAATTAATTTGTTTAAATGAAAACGGGCCTGGTAAAATTCATTCTGGGGAAGGGGCCCTGCCGGTAAAAATTCAACAGTATATTCATCAGTCCAACGGGCTGTACCATTTATGGCCGGCTCAAATTCAAAAAGACTTTTTGCAGATTCGGCATCTAGTTTTCCTTGGGCGGGGCTGGTTAAGCGAACCCGAATAGGAGTATGCGTAGAAACCATACCTGAAGTAAAAGCGCTTATATACTTTGCAAACTCAGGATTAATACTTGTTTTTCTATCAAATTTTTTATTGCTGCAACTAAAAATAAAAACAGCTACAAAGAGGAGGGTAGAGCATTTTTTAAACATGCGGAATGAATTTTTAACAAATTAAAGGAAAATAATTAACAGAAATCTAGAATAATTTGGATTTATTTTAAGCTAAAAATATCTGCATCCAAACCCGTATTAAATTTACTTCTGTATTCGGTGAGGGAAGGCTTATCTAGTTCAATCGTAGCTATGGCCTCCTTTTCGGGTTCAATAGCAATGCAATCGGTTCCTTTAAAATCAAATACATGTGTATCACCGGCATAGTTCTTATTGGTTCCATCCAGGCCAATTCTATTTACCCCAACCACATAACATAAGTTTTCATGGGCACGGGCTTCCAGCAAACAATTCCATGCTTTTCTGCGGGCAGCCGGCCAGTTTGCAACATAAATAAGGCAGTCATAATCAAATTGGTTTGTGTCGGCATGGTACTTATTTCTGCTAAACACCGGAAACCGAAGGTCAAAACATATTAAAGGACAAATTTTCCACCCTTTATATTCCACAATAATTTTTTCTTTACCGGCGGTATAATAGCTAGTTTCATCGGCCATGCGAAATAAATGTCGCTTATCATACGTTTTAAATTCTCCATTGGGAAAAACAAAGTACAATCGGTTGTAATAACTGTTATTTTCTTTAATAATAGCACTTCCGGTGATGGCCACCTTCTTTTTCTGGGCTATTTCTTGCATCCATGCCAATGTTTTTCCGGGATGTTCATCAAACAAAGCAGAACAATTCATCGAAAACCCGGTAGTAAACATTTCAGGCAAGACAATAAGATCAGTATCGTTAATAGTAGAGATTAACGTACTAAAATGATTCAAGTTTTGCTTTTTATCTTCCCAAAACAATTCGGTTTGTATTACTGAAACCCTCAAATTATCTACCATTTAACAATTTAATATATAAGAATGTGTTTGTCTGAAATAAATTTTTGTAAAATTGCAAATTGCTTTTTAAATATTTATGAAAAAGATACTATTTTATTTTATTGGTTTTTTAGGCTTTACGGTAACAAATTTATCAGCTCAAAAAGCTACTATTCAAGGAAGAATAATTGATGCAAATACAAAAGAGGGAATCCCTTCTGTAAATGTGATTTATAATAATACCGCCGTTAATAGCGACATTGATGGAAATTATAAATTTCAGGTAGATCCCGGAACTTATAATTTATCTTATCGTTTTTTAGGATATGATTCATTAACAAAAAGTGTTACCCTGGTAGCAGATGAAATTAAAACCTTAAATGTTTCACTGGTTGAAATGTCTAAACTTTTAGGTCAGGTTGTTGTAACGGGCAGCAAATACGATCAAAAAATAGAAGAAGTTACGATGTCTATTGATATTATAAGACCCAATTTAACGCAAGACAAGGCAGCTACTAATATTCAAACCGCTATTAATCAGTCTCCCGGGGTGCAAATAGTAGATGGTGAGCCACAAATTAGAGGGGGTAGTGGATATAACTTTGGGGCCGGAAGCCGGGTAATGATATTGGTAGATGATATTCCGGTTTTATCGGGTGATGCCGGTCGACCATCCTGGTCTTTTCTTCCGATGGAAAATTTAGAGCAAATTGAGGTTTTAAAAGGAGCAGCATCGGTACTTTATGGTTCTTCGGCCTTAAGTGGTGTTATTAATATCAGAACCGCATA
The DNA here is from genome assembly GCA_964403835.1 of uncultured Flavobacteriales bacterium. Taxonomy (GTDB): domain Bacteria; phylum Bacteroidota; class Bacteroidia; order Flavobacteriales_G; family JALEGO01; genus CAYOHR01. Next base: position 31,734 of record CAYOHR010000001.1, on the reverse strand, counting down.
TCCAACCGATAAACCTTTAACAAAAATAAATTTGAACACGGGAATATATGATAACCCTAGATCAAGTAGTGCTAAATATTGGAATGCAGGAGGAAATCCTACATATACAAACTTAAATTTCTTTCACTCACAAAAATTCGGAAATTTGGATTTAGTTGTGGGAGGTAATTTATTTTCTGATGAAGGATATATTGGCCCTGAACCTGATAAAATAAGTGTAAAAAAAATATCAGGCAATAGAATTGCGATTAATGGTGTAGGAATATTAAACCAAGATACTTTATCTGGAGCTCTTGCTGATACTACGTATTACAGCAATTCAACCAAACCTAGAAATTTTGAGAAAAGAGCTAGAATGAATGTAAACTTGCGTTATCGTTCAAAAAGCATAGAGGGTCTAACTTTTGGTGTTAATTCAAACGCCATGGTAAAAACCGAAGTCAGTTCTTTAATGATGTTAGATGCGGATAGCGGTATATATAAAAATTATCCCGGAACGCAAAGTTATGGAAGAAATAACAATTGGTATGTTGATCCATTTATTACATATGCCAAAAGAGACCGAAAACAAACTCTTCGTGGTCGCTGGTATCACAATGATTTAAATAATAACAACAATCAATCAAATCTTTCTGATTGGTTTTTTGGGGAGTATCAATACTATCAAAAAATTAAAGTTATTGACTTAAATTTTACCGCTGGACTTATGAGCAGCTTTACCAAATCGACGTCGCAACTTTTTGCAGGGAATGAAAGTGGAGATGGTTTAAGTACTGCTATGAATAATGCCGTTTATGTACAGTTAGATAAAAAGTTTTTTGATAGATTAAGTGTTTCAGGAGGAGGAAGGGTAGAGCGTTTTAAAATTAACGATAATGAGATCGTGAAGCCGGTTTTTAGAGCCGGAGCCAATCTAAGAGTTTTAAAAGCCACTTATGCACGAGCTTCATGGGGGCAAGGTTTCCGTTTTCCAACCATTGCTGAAAAGTATATTGCTACGCAAGTTGGACCAGTTCGTATTTTTCCAAACTATGATTTAAAACCGGAAGAAAGCTGGAATATGGAGCTTGGTGTAAAACAAGGATTTAAAATTGGAAATTTCAAAGGATTTATTGACGTGGCAGGTTTCCGTCAGCAGGTGAAAGATGCTATTGAATTCAATTTTGGATTATTTGGCGCTCCACCCATTACGGTTTCAAACGTTTCTCAAAAATTAGGATTTAAATCCATTAATATTAAAGAATCAAGAATACAAGGATATGAAACTTCTATTGCAGGAATGGGTAAAATTGGTAAGCTTGATATTGGGGTATTAGCCGGATACACCTACATTGAGCCTTTTAACTTAGACCCAAGTGCTTACATTGATACCTCAAATAATCAAAAAATATCATACAAAAGTGCTAGCGTTGATACATCCGGTATATTAAAATACCGATTTGAACATATGTTTAAAGGAGATATCCAGTTTTCTTACGAAAAATGGACCGTGGGTTTAAGTTACCGATATTTATCATTTATGAAGAATTACGATGTTGTATTTAATGTTTTAGATACCACTAATTTATTACCTACCGGAATTGTAGATTACAGACAAAAACACTTAAACGAGGGTATAGTAGTAGTTGATCTTCGTCTTATTTATGAAGTTAACAGCAACTTTAAAATATCTTTGTTGTCTGATAATCTTTTTAATAAAGAATATATGTTACGTCCATTGTTAGTGGAAAGACCAAGAACATTTGCGTTACAGTTTTCTTTTAAATTCTAATGATTAAACAGCTTTCTTTTAAAACGGTTTGGATTTTTTTAATTTGTGGTTTATTTACAAATTTATTAACTGCGCAGGCCGTTTTTAAAGAAGATTTTGAAAACACGTTTCAAAATTGGCAGTATTATTCAAGCGATAACGTAAATCATTGGCTTGTTGGAGAATCTTATACTCAACAAAGTGAAAATTGGAAAATACCCAGTCATAGCCGTTTTATAGCAATTAATGACGACCAATGTAATTGTAATAGTTTAAACACTCAATTAGTTTCAGGCAATATTCACTTAAACAATCCCGCTTCACTCATTTTAAAGGCAGATGTTTTTTTTAATGGAGGCGCATACCAAAATGATATTGAAGAAGCCTTTGTGTTTATTATACATCAAACAGATACCGTTTTTATAGATACGCTAAAAGGGAAAAATGATTGGCAAACCTATTTTTGGAACGTATCCGCATTTACCTCTTTTGACAGCATTAAAATAGGGTTTAAATATGCTGATAATGGTGGTTGGTTATTTGGCTTAGCCTTAGATAATATTGAGTTATACACACCTATATCGCATGATATAAAACTATCATTAAATACAGATGATCATTATTACTCTTTGGGTTCTACCTTGCCCTTGAAGGGAGAAATTTCTAATTTATCGGCAGATACCCTTCAAAATATTTATTTTAACATTCAAACTGCTGATACATTTATTCAGCAAAAGGTAATCAATACCATAAACCCGTTTTCAAGTGTTCAAATTGCTATTAATTATCCAATTTATCATGGGTCGGATACATTGCTTCAAACATGGGTTTCGGACAGCTTGAACCTCGATCAAAACAAACTAAACGATAGTCTTAGTCACGCTGTATTATTGCTGCCGGTAAAAAACATTCAAAATACTTTAATAGAAACCTTTACCAGTAATAGATGTGCAAATTGTTACGAAATAAAAGAAATATCGGACCTGTATTTTGAAAATTTGGCCGTAAATGCCTTTGAGGGTCGGTTTTTTCTGGCTCAGTATCACTTTAACTCCATTTTATCGAATGATGATGCCTATATTACCGAAAATACCTTTAGAAAAGGCTTGTATGGTAGTTTAGAAGATCCTTATTATATAGTGAATGGTCAAGATGATCCTCAAAATTTAGGTTTTATTCAACAAAACTCGGCTATTCGAAACATTCAAACCCAAACTCCGTTTTATGTTCAATTAGGGCATAGCCTTTTAAATGATTCTTTACGGGTAAATGTGCAGGTAAAGTCTCAAATAAATCTTTCATCAAACAGATGTAAATTATGGGTTATAGCCATAGAAAACTGGATGTTTTTAAATGGTATGTCAGCCCAAGATACTTCTTTTAAAGCGGTGGTTAGGCAATTCTTGTCACAAGAAGAAGGGGATGCGATGCCCCCGGTTTTAAAGCAAGATTCGGTATATGCTTTTGCCTTTACTAAAAAAATAACCATTGAAAAACCGGTTTTATTTGGTTCAGGTAGCTTTACATCTGTTAATGAACACAATGTTTTTGTGATGGCATTTTTACAAGATACCTTAACAAAAGAAATAACTCAGGTAAATGGGTCTTTTTGGCCATTAGAAGTGGAAGAGATGCCTTTAAATACGGGCGATATAGTTGTTTTTCCAAATCCATCCAACGGCGATATAAACATACAAATTAAGGCAAATCCATCCAATACAGGGGTGTTAGAATTATATGATGTTTACGGAAAAAAAGTTTTCGAAAAATCAGTTTTTATAAGCAATGAAACCTTAAAAATGCAATTTCCTTCCCAGGTAAATGGGATCTATTTACTTCGGGTTACTTCCGGTAACAAAATATTTTCGAAGCAAATGGTGTTACTCAATAATAATTGATTCGGATGAGGTTTTATTTTGTGTTTGTTTTAATATTTGCAGGGTTACCGGCTTTTACTCAAAACAAAAATGTTTTTAAAGGGGGAATCATTTTGGGGTTAAATACATCTCAAATAAATGGCGATGGATACTCAGGGTTTGATAAAGCAGGCATAGTAGGTGGGTTTATTTTAAAAACCAAATTATCCGATAAAGTAACATTTCAGGGTGAACTAACCTATATTACCAAAGGCAGTTATGATCCGCCTAATTATCTGATTGGCAAATACACCTTAAAGAGAATTAAATTGAGCTATATTGAAATTCCGCTGATTTTTAAATACCAGTTTAAAAAAGTGAATTTTAATGCAGGGGCTTCTTTTGGGATATTAACAAGCCAAAAACAGTATGATATTAATGGTCTTTTACCTGCGCCATTTATTGGGCCCTTTAAAAAAACGGAAATAGCGACTTTAATTGGGGTTGATTATAATTTAACCGATCGATGGGCGGTATGCTGGCAAAGTTCGGTTAGTATTTTACCGATAGCAAACCGGGTTGTTTTCGATAAGCTTTTTTTGGGACTTTTTGGAGGAGCCTATAACCAATATATGAGTGTTACTTTTCAATATACATTTAAAAGTAAATCAAATACAGGGGAATAAACGCAAGATTTTTCAGCCCCTTTTGTTTCCGGTTCGGCACAATTTAGCAGCATGATTATTTGCCTGTGTTCTATGGGCACTTTAGGACGTGTAGCGCAAGGAATTTCAAACGACTTAATGACACGCGCAGTTAAAGGAACAAAAGCTGGTAATGGTTTTGCGAGATACTCTGTACAATTTAATTCACATAAACAATATGAAAATTGTTACAGAAGCTGGGGGTATTATTTGCCCGGCTACTCCTTCATTTTATAGTAAACCTTCTACTTTTGAAGATATGGCATCAACCGCAGTTGACCGGGTGCTCGATTTAATAGGCTTAGAAATTAAGAAATCCTACCCGTTGGAGCACGCAGGATTATCCGTTTTTTTCAGCCGTATGCGTAACCGCTTTTCCATAAGCAGGGCAACGTTCATGTGTTTTGCAAGACGAAAAAATAACCAAGGAAAGAAAAACTAACCCAAAACGTATAATTGCTGCTTTTTTCATTTAATAAATATAATAAAAGTTTACAAATCTAGATATTTCGATTTAATAATAAAAATATACTATTATAACGTTATTAATTTAACTTTGTTGCAAAGCTATAAAAATTGTCTATTAATCCTAGTATTCATAAGAGTTGGAAGGATGTTTTAGAACATGAATTTCAATCGAACTATTTTTTAGATTTAAAAAGGTTTTTGCTGGCAGAAAAGGGCAATTACCAGATATATCCTCCCGGACCGAAGATTTTTGAGGCTTTTAATTTAACTCCCTTTGAGGAGGTAAAAGTAGTTATCCTGGGGCAAGATCCATATCATGGAGATGGCCAAGCACACGGACTGTCTTTTTCAGTCCCACCGGGGATAAAGCAACCCCCTTCGCTTCAAAATATTTTTAAAGAAATACATGCCGACTTAGGCTTGCCTATTCCCAAACACGGAAACTTAGAAAAATGGGCAAAACAAGGAGTTTTCTTATTAAATGCCATTTTAACGGTGCGCGCAAACCAACCGGCATCGCATCAAAATCATGGTTGGGAAACCTTTACCGATGCTGTTATTAAAACCATATCCAATAAAAAAACAGGGGTTGTTTTTTTATTGTGGGGCCGCTTTGCTCAAAACAAAGTGAGTTTAATTGATACTACGAAACACTATATTTTAAAAGCGCCTCACCCATCTCCGTTTTCAGCACATACCGGGTTTTTAGGATGTAAACATTTTTCTAAAACCAATGAAATTTTGAAATCTGTGGGAGAAAAACCGATTGATTGGGGTGTTTAGTGCTTGGAGAGTTGTGTTAGATTTTTAGATGTTAGATTTTTAGATGTTAGACAAATAGATATTAGATAAATAGAATTTAGAATTTAGATAATTTGGTAACAATATTCATCTAATTGATTCTCCCCCAACTATGCATCTCTTGGTTTTACACCTAAACGAATCAGATTCTTTCTTCTTAAATTTATAACGATTTCCCTTGGCTTTTAATAATATCCCTTATTATATGAAGGTGATGTGCCGTATGAATTTTAAGAAATTTTCGGGTTGGTTTTAAATTTAAATGCCCAAAAAAAGGATGTTCAAAATAATTATTGGGTTCCAACGCATCTAATTCCTGAAGTTTTTCTCTTACTGATTGAATATGCCTGTGAAGGGTTTCCGCTGTAAATTCATCTCTTGGCTGAACCCGACTTGGCGCTTTTGCCTTTCCTCTCGGAATTTTATTGATGGTGAATACGAGCGTCCTACTCCAGTTAAATTTTCGCTTATACGTGGCTGAGTCCGAATTTTTTAAAGTCTTAATAATCATGTGCATGGTTAACAGCGTGTGTTCTATGTGCCATCCAACGGAGGCTTTTGAAACAGCCGTATTGACTAATTCTTGGTGCGGAATAGCTGCCTCTAGTTCCTGTATAAGTTCCTTTAATTTATTCATGATAATGAAATGACTTCTTTATAAATATTAATCAATTTGCTCTCCTCTTGCTGCCAGGTGTTTGTTTTCCGGGCTTTTAAGCACTCTTCTAGCATGAAGTTATACTCATGCTCCTTTGCGAGTAATTGATTGATTACAGTCGCTATTTGGGCAGGTGTAATGGTGTCAATTAAAACAGATACTTTAAATTCTTTATTGAACTCTTCATATTCCGGGTAATTAGTGCAAATTTGAGGAACCCCTGCATGCATATAATCGAAAAACCGGTTGCATAAGGAGTGATGGTTACTTAACCCATCATTAGAAAACAAGGTAATTCCAATTTTTGCCTGGTACGTGTAGGTGAGCAGGACTTCCGGCGTAAGATACCCTGTAAAGCTTACCTTGTCTTGCAGTTGAAGTTCCTTTACCTTTTGTTGAAGCGGGAGGTATAAATCACCTTCGCCGCAAATAACTAAAGGAAAATCAATAAGAGGCATGGCCTCAATTAATTCTTCTAAACCCCGACCTACATTTACGGAACCTTGGTACAAAATAAATTTTCGTTCTTGACTAGTCAAAACCTCTTTATCTTTTAAAACAGTAGCGTTTCTTACAATGGAAAAATGTTGATGAAATCGCTTTTCAAAAAGGTCGGCATATCCTTGCGAAATGGTATATGCGGCATGCACGGAGGGAATACAAATATTTTCGACCCAGGTCCATATTTTTTTAGTAATGGGGCGGTGAATCACTTCTTCCATTTGAGTAAAATACTCGTGCGCATCAAAAACAAATTTCTTTCTTTTTATTTTAGCTGCAGCCCAACAGGCTAAAAGGGTATCCGTATCAACGGCGCTTATAACAGTATAATTCCTTGCAAACAGAAGAAAAAAGAACAATCGGATATTGAACTCTATATAAAAAAGTTTTCCTTTTGTAAAAAAGCAATAAATCCTTTTTTGGTGATAGGTGGCTTGGGGTAAAGCAACTTCTGTTTTTTTAGCACGCCCAACCAAGGTTACTTCAAAACCCGCACCCGAAAGGGAGGTGCAGATTTTTTTCATTCGCTGGTCGAACGGAATATCGTTGGTGATGGCAAAAATAATATGCGCCATTAATCCAGGTTATCTAAGATCCATTCGGGAGTAATATCAATTTTTTTTCCATCAACCAAAGCAAAAGGGGGCGAAAAAGGGGGGAAGTACGTAGCCCGAACCTGTTTTTTAATTTTTTCAGTAGGCCAACTTAAGTCTATTTCTTTTATTTTATCTATCTCTTTTCTTTGATGAAAAGCACTGCCCCTAAATGCTATTAAACTTTTTTGAGGAACCAGTACATAATCTCCATCCACAATGCGCTTAATGGAAGATTTAAAAAGGTACACAGCCGATTTATAGGTTTTTTCGTATAATTCGGTCACGGTCGAATTGGGTTCTATCATAAATCGGTGTTCAAACAAAATATCGCCGGTATCAATTCCTTTTTCTATCCGGTGCAGGGTAGATCCAAACTCTTTCGCATTATCTAATATGGCAAAAGAAAATTGGTTGCAGCCTCTGTAATCGGGCAAGGGAGCCATGTGTAAATTAACGGCAATTTGTTTAGCAACCTTAATTTGTTGTTCTTTTAAAATGTCATGGTATTGTACACTCAGTAAAATATCTATGTCTGTAATAGATAATAAATCATGCGATTTTTTTAAGGTAGGAATATTATGTTTTTTGGCTAGTTTTAAAATGCTTTTTCCTTTGCTTAATAAAGGCGATTTATCGTTGGTAATGACCGCTGCAATATCAATACCTAACACATCGCGGTTTTCTAATAAATAATAAAAACACTCGTAACCAATATCTTTGTTTCCTAAAAAAGCAATTCTTTTTCGTGGCATATTAAAAACTTTGTGCGTAAAAATACAATCTTTTTTAAACAGCTAAACTATAAATTTTACCAGGCAGTGCCCGAACCATCATATTCATCTCTAAATTTAATAAATAAGCAAGCACATCGCTCATTTTTAATTCCAAAAATAAAGAAATTTGATCCACTTTTAAATCTCCTTTTTCTTTTAATAAATCTACTATTTTTTGTTCTTCATCCGATAAGTCTACAAATAAAGCAGTTTGGTTACCTTTTGTTTTATTTTTTGGACTGTTCCATCCCATAATATGCTCAATATCCCTCGCATCTACTATTAACGAAGCTTGATTTGTTTTAATTAAATAGTTGCAGCCTTTGCTGTATTGATGGTCTACATGACCGGGCAGCGCAAATACATCTCTGTTGTAGGCACTGGCCAGTTTGGCGGTGATCATGGAACCTCCTTTTATATCAGACTCAATCACTAATAAAGCATCACAAATACCGGCTACAATGCGGTTTCTTTTCGGGAAATTTTCACGATCCGGATTGGTTTCACTCATAAATTCGGTAATTAAGCAACCACTGGTTAACATTTTTAAAGATGTTTCTCGATGAGAAGGGGGATAAATTCGGTCTAAGCCATGGCCTAACACACCCGATGTGGGGATATTGTTCTCTAATGCAGCCTTGTGCGCACATACATCTATGCCGGAAGCCAATCCGCTTAAAATTAATAAATCAGAATGATGAGCTAAGTCTGAAATAATTTTTTCGCAATATTCTTTGCCATATTTAGTGGCGTTGCGGGTTCCCACCACTGCTAAAATTTTCGACGAATTAAAATTTCCATTGCCTTTTTTGTATAATAACAAGGGGCCATCTTCGCAATGGGTTAATTTTTCCGGATATTGTTTATCTAAATAAAAAAGAACATCAATGGCATATTTTTCAATAAAAAGCAGTTCTTTTTCGGCGCGTTTTAAAGCCTCTGTTCGTTCATCTAAAATGCTTTTTACCAATATTTCACCAATGCCCGGGACTTTTAAAAGGGTTGATTTGGGGTCGTTAAAGACGGCCTCTGCACTTCCCATGTATGCTAGCAAACGCTTCGAATTTATGGGGCCAATTTTAGGCAACAGCGTTAAGCCAATTTTGTATAATAAATCATGGTTGGGTTGAGGCATTTTTAAATATAGCAATATTTATATAATCATAAAATACTTTTACTATAACTTTGTATAATTATCAATATTATGATTCAAATTCAATCATTTACGTTTAACCCATTCCAAGAAAATTCGTACGTTTTATATGACGAAACAGGGGAGTGTGTAATTATAGATCCCGGGTGTTTTGATGAGGATGAAAAAGCTGATTTAAAGGCATTTATATATTCAAACGAGCTAAAACCGGTTAAATTATTAAATACGCATTGCCATATCGACCATGTTTTAGGGAATAAATTTATTACGAATGAGTTTGGTTTATACCCTATCATTCATGAAAAAGATTTGCCTACATTAACAGAAATGACGCCTTTGGCTTCAAAAATGTACGGAATACCCTATGAAACATCCAGTTTGCCTAAAGAATTTTTGACAGAAGGAGAGGTGATCACTTTTGGAAAAAGCGCATTAACAGTCATTTTTACACCTGGTCATGCGCCTGGTCATGTGGTGTTTTACAACCAAGAACAACAATTTTTAATAAATGGAGATGTTTTGTTTAATGGCAGCATAGGAAGGACGGACTTACCCAATTGTAATCACCAAGATTTAATAGATAGTATTCAAAAAAAATTGTACACCTTGCCCGATGAGGTTGTTGTGTACACAGGGCATGGCGAGCCCACTACCATTGGCAAAGAAAAAAGAAGTAATCCGTTTGTGCGTGGATAAAAAATTGAAGAATGAGTCGGGGTTAACGGAAAAGTTATTCGTATCACTGGCTATTTTTACATCTTTCAGTTTTTTAATTTTATACGGGATTATTGCCTATTACAATCGATTTGCCATTGATGATTTTTATTTTTGGAATGCTGCTCAAAAATTCGGACCTGTTGAAGCGACTATTCAAGAATATTATATTCATTGCAGCCGTTGGACTTCTGTATTTTTAAACCATTTTGTTTTATCATTTTACCAAGCGCCTGCTAATTTTTTTGGGTTTCAGCTGTTTGGGCTTTTATTTTTAATATATGCTAGTTTTTCTTTTTTAAAAGAAATAATTTCCGCCGAAAAGCCTATGCATGTGTGGTTGTACAGTGTTTTGTTTGTAAACACCCTGTTTTTAGGAACGTTTAATATTGGCGAAATTTGGTTTTGGCATTGTGCTTCTACCACGTATTTATGGAGTTTTGGTTTTTTAATGCTTGGAATCAGTAAAATTTTATCTCCAAAGGCTACATCTGGCACCTATTTAATACTCGCTTTTTCTTTTATTTATTTAGGAGGAACCAGCGAACCACTCTGTATTTTATGTTTGGGTATTTTATTGATTATGTGTGTTTTAGCAAGAAAAACCCGGTATAGAAATAAATTAATATTAGCTTTTTTACTTTTAGCAGGGTCATTTATACTCAGCAATATGGGAGAAGGCACGCAGGATAGGAAATTATCGTATGCGGCAGCCAATGGTTTAACGGTATTAAAAATGGATGTTTTGGCAGCATATCTTTATCTGAAAACAGGGGGATTAAAAATTATCTTTTTATTTTTTTCGGCATTCTTATTTGCCCCCCTCTTAAAAATGAAACGAAATGTTCTAATTCAAAGCATTTCAACGTGGTCATATATTTCTCTTTTTATCGTTGGACTCTTCACTATTTTAGCGTTTGTTTTAATTTTTCATTTCCCGGTGGCATATACCATGCATGATGCCGGGCCGGATCGAATTACTTTGCCAATAACGCTATTATGCCTATTCATATTTGTATTTTTGATGAGTTCAAAAACAAATTCTTTTAAGATGCCATACATCGCCTTACTGCTTATGTTATGCGGCAATGGGTATTCTGTTTTTTCTCAGTATCCTATATTGTTGAACTATTCAAAAAAATTTGATCAAAGAATTGAATATGTAAAATTACACCAACACGATGCAGAAATTATTTTAGAACCCCTTCCGGAATCAGGCATTCTTACCTCTGCCGAGCTATCAGAAAATTCATATCATTGGAAAAATAATCATTTTAAAACAGCCCTCCATTTTAAAGGGGCCATACGGGTAAAATCAAAAAATTAATCCTAAATTATTGCATAATTCGGGTTAATATCTCCATTTTGGGCAAGGCACGCCATCATAGGTATTATTTCGGGCTTTTTTCCAACAAGCAAAACTTTTAAAAAGAGGTATATGGAGGCTTGCATACACACTGGCTCCATATATTTTTGAATACATAAAAATAGGAACAATATGATCCGTCCCAATTACTAAAGGTCCAAGTCGTACCCAAAGCCCTAATTGATAAAGGTGATAATCAACAAAACTAAGAGGTATTCCGGCGCCTAGCCATTTTCTTTCATACCGAATACTCATAAGCAATAAATTAGGTCGCTCCACATTGTAAGAACGAGGCAAACTAAGTTTTTGTACTAAACTACCATTCGCATAAAAACCTTCTCCTAAATTATAATCAAATTGAACTGAAAGTGCGGCAGGTAAATTGGATGATTGCTTACCTGAATTAAGAAGACTGGCAGAGGTATTTTGGAAGTCCAAAGCACTATCCAGCGACAGTTTAGTGTTTACATCAAAATCTCCATATGAGTACTCTTTAAATTTAATTCTGCCAATATCAATTAACGAAACACCTAATCGGAATTTATAAGCGGAAGCTACACAGCCCGATTTTGGAGAATGAGGGACGTAATTATTGGCTTTTCCAATCATACGTTTATAAGTAACCCCAATGCTGGTGCTCAAGCCATTTCCATTGGACCATTGAGGATTTGCGTATGAAAACTTACCGTCTAAATTCAATAAATCTCCATCGCCGCTGGTATTATCATAAGTTCCATTTTTAATAATGAGCGCTTGGTTGCCTAAACCTTTTAAATAATTAACCGATATTCCGCCAGAAATCATTTCATCATTTTCATGTAAAATAATTCTTCCATACGTTAAGCCAAATTGCGCCCAAGCCAAGGCTTTTAGCCTAAAATTGCTTACTTCATACACTTGATTTTGAAACTCCGGATCTAGGCTATTATCAAGCACTCTTAATAGGGGCGGAATGCGATTGGCATTACCATAGGCACGAACAGCGGTTTGAAACCCGAATGAGTTTTTTCCGATACAAATGCTGGCTGCAGGACCGTAAATTTGTGCATTAGCATAGGCTTTAGCGTGTTTTATTGAGGTATTTAAGCCTAAGGTATTTATTTCATTCGGTTTAATAAACTTACTTTCCGGGGCAAAAAGATAATTGTTTTTAATAAAGGCCGAAACTCCTACCAATTGTAGATCGAACCATGGTTTTTGATCAACAATAAGAGCCGGATTAATGTATAATTGACTGCTGGGCAAGTAATTATCTGTAATTAAACCTGCATTTTCTTGTCCCCGTGCCTGAAAAGCGAGGGTCAATAAAATAAAAAAGCAGAAAACCCCTTTATTTTCAAGGGGTTTTCTAAATTTTGTGATATATAAGTTAAACGATAAGATAACGCAATAATCAATGGATACCTAAAAATACTAAAAAACTGTATGAATAAATTCATTTAACAGAAATTCTTCTCAACAAAAGGCCAGTTTAAGCAAAATTAACATAGGGTTTAATTTTCGGGCCGTATTCCATAATTTTTTGTTCATATTTATGTAAGTTTGAGTAAATTTTAAGAAGATTATGGCAAAGGATTTTCCTAGTAGAAAAGAGAACTATTCTGAATGGTATAATGAGATTGTAAAACGGGCAGATTTAGCTGAAAATTCGGAAGTGCGAGGTTGTATGGTTATTAAACCGTATGGGTATGCAATATGGGAAAAAATGCAACAGCAACTCGATAAAATGTTTAAAGAAACGGGCCATGTAAATGCTTATTTCCCTCTTTTTGTCCCTAAAAGTTTATTTGAAGCAGAAGAAAAAAACGCGGCAGGTTTTGCAAAAGAATGTGCCGTTGTAACGCATTATCGTTTAAAAACAGACCCTGATCGGCCCGGTAAATTAATGGTTGACCCGGAAGCCAAGTTAGAAGAAGAATTAATTGTTCGGCCTACTTCGGAAGCTATTATATGGAAAACTTATAAAAATTGGATACAGTCATACCGCGATTTACCTATACTCATTAATCAATGGGCGAATGTGGTGCGTTGGGAAATGAGAACGCGCTTGTTTTTAAGAACGGCCGAGTTTTTGTGGCAAGAAGGTCATACGGCGCATGCCAGTGAGCAGGAAGCCGTTGAAGAAGCAACAAAAATGCTATATGTGTATGCCGAGTTTGCCGAAAAATTTATGGCCATGTCGGTTATAAAAGGAGTAAAATCGCCCAATGAGCGTTTTGCCGGCGCATTAGAAACATTTTGCATTGAGGCATTAATGCAAGACGGGAAAGCTTTACAGGCAGGCACTTCTCACTTTTTGGGACAAAATTTTGCCAAGGCATTTGATGTAAAATTTGCCTCAAAAGAAGGGAAAAATGAATATGTATGGGCAACTTCGTGGGGCGTTTCTACGCGTTTAATGGGGGCCTTGATTATGTCTCATTCCGATGATTTAGGCTTGGTTTTACCACCAAAATTAGCGCCCATTCAAGTAGTCATAGTTCCTATTTATAAGGGGGAGGACCAATTAATGACTATTTCAGAAAAAGCAAACGAAATTAAAAAACAATTAGAAGCCCTGGGAATAAGCGTAAAATACGATAACCGAGATACACAAAAACCCGGTTGGAAATTTGCTGAGTACGAGTTTAAAGGGGTGCCTGTTAGAATTGCTATTGGCCCAAAAGACTTGGAGAATAATACGGTTGAAGTGGTGCGTAGAGATACCTTAGAAAAAACAAGTATTGCCATGGAATCGCTCTCAAATACCGTAAAAGATATGTTGGAAGATATACAGCATAACTTAATGAATAAAAACAAACTGTTTCGTGAAGAAAACACCCATCAGGTAAGCACATACGATGAGTTTAAGCGAACTTTAGATGAAAAAGGAGGCTTTGTATTAGCGCACTGGGATGGAACGCCGGAAACCGAAGAAAAAATAAAAGAAGAAACCAAAGCAACCATACGTTGTATTTTGCTTGATTCTTTTGAAGAAAAAGGCGTATGCATATACTCAGGTAAACCATCGAACAAAAAAGTAGTTTTTGCACGAGCCTATTAATTTTATACAATTATAAATAGCTGATAATGACAAAGAAACCCTCTTCATCTTTTATATCCCTGCAAACTGTGGTTGCAGAAAAGGCTACCATGAAACAATTGGTATATCGAAACACGAAAAAAGTATTTAACGATATGGTTCAAGTTGTGGCTGAGGTTATTTCTGAGTTAAGAAGATCGTTGCCTAACCTGGATCCCAATATTCCGTTGGATTATAGAATACAAAACGATTTTGAATTGGAGATTATTATTGCCGGAGATGTTCTTATTTTTCACATGCATTCCAATGTTTTTCAGTTTGATAAAAGTCATGGTATGTGGAAAACATCTTATATTCAGGATGATGATACACGTTCGTATTGCGGAATTATTTATGTGTATAATTTTTTGAAAGACTCGTTTATTTATGATCGGAAAAATGATGTGGGATATTTAATTGCTCGCCTTTTTGTGAATAAAGAAAACCATTATTTTTTAGAAGGAAAACGACAAATGGGGTTTTTATACAACGATTTTTCAAATGCTGTTATTGATCGGGATGAGTTGAGAAAAGTAATTGAATCCCTTTTATTATATGCCTTAGATTTTGATTTGTTTGTTCCTTCCTATGACGCTATGAAAGAACTTTCTATATACGAAATGGAAGAAATATCAAAAAATATGCCGCTTAAAACAGGCAAACGCTTAGGCTTTAAATTCCAAGCCGATTCGGATGAGTTAATAGTTTAAAACATTGCTAATAAAGGTTTGGATGAGATGAAAATACCGAATGACATCCTATCATTAATAGAAGGTGTTTATCGTAAAAACGACTACGCAATTCTTAAAAAGGTAATGTGGTCAAACACAAAAGGTATTTATGACGAACTAATAGCGCTTTTCCCTCCGTATAATGTGCTTAACCTAACCGATTATAACTACGATTACTGTTTTACCTATCAAATTATTTCCACAAAAAACCCAAGCTCATCTATTCTAACCACAAAGGATTTTGAAAATGCAGTAAGGGAGGAAGGTGCAATTGAAGTTATACATTTAAAAATTAGCAGAATACTTCCTTATTTTATGCTTGTTTTTCAAAGCCATAGAGTGGTTGATGATATTACAATTGCAGTTCATAACCTTGAAAAACCAGAAATTTTTCCTGCCAAATCTTTTGACCAACTTTTGCAATTTCTATATCAAAAAGGACTAAAATACTTGACTTCAGAAATTGCAAATATCATAATTCCGGATGTTGAAACAGAGTTAACAAAAATTGGCGAAGCAACAGTTAAAGATTGTGTTTTTGGATAATTTAAGCTGCCGATTCTAAATAATTAATAAAAGTTGCTAGTAACTAAAGATAGTATCATTTTTGTTTAAAAAAAATCAAATTTATAACATGCTTATAGGATAATCCAAAAGCGGAATTACCATTAATCTAATAAATATCTTCCTAATTTGCTTTTTTTCAGCAGAACCTCATTATTCAAGAAAATCATCATGCTCTAAATAGTAGAGAAGTGCATGAAAGAATTCATCATTAGAAGCATTCGGATGCTTTTTTGAATAAAGATCAATAATATCTCTAAATGTGGTCACTTCTATAAGGCTTTTCATGTTTGCATTGTGAATCTCAATCGGAACTAAGTCATCATTAATCTCTATAGACTCATCCACATCATCTTCCTTCATGTATGCAATTTTAGTAAACTGATTAAATGGAATACCAATTGGGATATAAAAGAAAGCATCATCATCAAGAATTGATAGTTTATTTAGCAATTCCTCGAAAGTTGAAAAAATTATCATAGTAGACTGGTTTATTATTATTGCGATATCTAGAATTGGAATAGGGTGGGGAGGCATTCATTCTTTATTAAATGTACTGTCTTTTTTCCATGTTTTATTCAGTTCTTCATAAACTGCATCATAATATTTGTTACCCCATCTTTTAGCGGCTATATGCAGTTCATTCACTTTTGCAATGAAATTTTTTTTATCAAAACTTCCGTCTTTAATATCATACCTTATATTCAATCTATACGGATCGATTCCGTCTACTTCTAAGGCAGATTCATCATACTCTAAGTAGCCATTAGCAAGTTCTTGGGCATATTTTTGATTCAAATTTCCTAAAACAGCAAGAAAATCTTCCCTTTTGGGCGCCCCTTCACGCTCAATACAAGAACGGATGACCAATGTTGAGTCTCGTTTATCATAAGAAATATCGGTTGAATTAAAGTCAAACCTAAACCTTTGGTCGGTTTTAACCTTAAGTCTTTCCTTAATATCAAGGTGTTTTGACTCACCATAACTCACAGATAAATTGAATGCAGTTTCGTATTTCATGGTTGGTTGCATATCATTGATGTTTGTTTGAGAACAATTGGTAAAAAAAATTAACAGGAGTATTGGTATTGTTTTAAGCATTTTTGGGCTTGGGGTTTTTACAAAATTAATCTTTTTCAATAAAAAATTGCTTCCATATTTAAAGCAATGACTTCCAAAAGATTTTCTTTCGATTTAAATTCTCTTTTCCAACTTCTAATCCAATTACTAAGTTTTCGAAATTTTTTAATATTTGTTTCGTTTATTTCAAATATTGATTGTGTATGTGATGTGGAAAGAATTTCAAGAATTTCAAAAAAAATAGTTTCATTTTCAGCTACTTCTCTCCTATCTAATTTGAGTATTTCATTGATAAATTTAATCTCAATATTAACATCCATTATGGTTGATTGTTTCTTAAGATTATTATGTATTTTAACGATCATTTTTTATTTTAAAAAAGGGAATCTGTCATAGGTATATACTCATTGTTTGTGGGCGTTTTTTATACTCTCCTCTTTTACTTTGAATAAAGGTATCCTATTTTTGTAAAAATAACTCAATATCATCTAAAGTATCACTAGCCCTATCTTTTATGTCCATGGGTATAGATTTACCTCTTATAGAGCCGGGGGCATAAATTACTCTATTATTTTTCCATCATAAAGTACAATTTCTCTTGTGTCTCCTTTAAACCTTTCTTGTTTGTCACTAGTTTTTTAGTTGTTTTGGTTTTTAAAAATTTTATAACATGAAAACGCTAAAACCCTTGCCTTATGAAGTGCTTATAAGATAATCCAAAGGCGGAATTACCATTAATCTAATAAATATCTTCCTATGTATTTTAATCCGTTATAATCTTTATCATAATTGGGAGCTATAAGTCCTGAATACCAATAGACTGCATTTGCTTTTTTTAAGTCAATTTCATTACACTTTTGGAGTACTTTGTCTTTTTCAGATGGGTTAATAGGGACTTCATCTAAAATTTCTAAAATATTCTTAATATTTGCGAATTTCAAATATCCAATAAAGTCTTCATCATACCATTTTTGATCAATATCAATGCAAAAACCACATATTTTATTTTCATTAGAATAGTCTAATTTAAAATAATTGTTAAATTCGGTTTCCGGTTTATCAGTTTTACCTAACCATAAAAAAATATAATCCATATATTCCATGTTCATTATACTTTAAGATTAGCAACTGAGTTTCATATGAGCTTTATGCAATAATTCTCTTTTGCTTCTAATTTAGCTCTAGTTGCTTGCAAACCATTAATGATCAATTCCTTTTAATCTTTTTAAGATTTTCAGAAATTTCATTTTTTACTTTCTCTCTCGGAAATTTTTTAGATCCTCCTTTTGCATAAATAAAACATAGTTCTTGTAATTGCAAAAACCGATATTCTATTTCTTCTTCAGCATTTTTATCATCTATGGCTTCCTCAATTTCAGCGGTATACAATAAATCACCATTTAAACGCCGATTAAGTGCTTTCTCATTCAATAATTTTTTTTCCTTGTCAATAGAGTCGTAGGGTGTAGTTAAAATGGAAGATAAAGCATTTACATTATCTATTAACTTTTTTTGCTCATAAATAATTATAGCAAGTGAAATGGAATATTCTACCCAAGTCCACTTATCAAATTTTCCATCAAAATCGGTTGTTGAAAGAACATTGCATAATTTTAAAGCCAAATTTTCATGTCCATAAACATATAACCAATAAGCGAGATTTGTATTGGATTCTAAAGAACTTATTGAATTGGAATTCAATAATTCTTTTGTTTTTTTTAATTGATTAATGAGAAATTTGTCCCCCGTTATCTCAATTTTAATTTTTTCAATTAGTTCTTTGTAATTTTCCATTTTATAGAATTATTAAATCCAAGTTTTGCTAGCTTTAGCCCCGGCGGTATAACGGAAAATCGGAAAAGCTATATACCTAATAATTAATGGTTTTGCATTAATTACCGATAGGCATGCCCTTCAAAATTAGGGAAACAATTAAGATTTAATTTTAAGTAGATTCAGTTTAAATAATAGTTTTAAACCATTATTTATCTACACATTTCCAACCCGATTTCTCGTATTGGTCTAATTGATTCTTATAAACATGCCCGGTACTACAGAATTCAGAAGTAGTAGTAACAGCCTTTGCAGAATCAGTATATGTGCAGGTTGAACACTTTTTGCAAGAGAAAGAAAGACAACAAATAACTACTAAAAAGGCGGAAAGAATATTTTTCATAAAAAACAATTTCGAATGCAAAGTAATAAAAAAAAGATGAAAAACGGATTGAGAATTATTTTTTAAGATAAGTTTTGTTTTCTTGAATGGTCATTACACCTTTTTCAGTTTCCTTTTTTACCCTAACTAGCTTTCCTTCTTCATCATATTCATAAAAAGTAGCATAATTTTGCTCGTCTAATTCTGCTGAAAGGCGCAATGTAACAGGGTCATAGACAAATGATTTCATATTGCCATCAAACGGAAAAATACGAATATCATCATAATAAACATCTCCGCTGGTTGAGGTAAGCCTCAATTTAATATTAGTTGCATTAGAAGGAATTGTAAACACCTCTTCAATACGCTGCCACCCATCAATAATTAAGCCTTTTGGGCTAAAAGGGCCTGCAAATCCACCGGGTAAAAATTGTACATGTATTTTAGGCGTGGTATAGCTTGTTTTAGTTGCAGGGGCATTCGCTTCTTTGGCCCAAGCACTGATAACATATTTTTTTCCGGGTATTGGAGCAAAAGAACCAATACACTCTTCACAATCTAAACCTCCGCAAGTGGTTGAAATAATAATTTGTTTTTGTACGGTATCATAACAATTATTGCAATTTTCCTCATACCCAACAATTAATGTTACAAGGTAAGTGCCTGCTGCACTATAAGAAAAAACGGGTGAAGCCACACCTGATTGAATAGTTCCTTCACCAAAATTCCATTTGTATTGGGTAAGCGCTTGTGCATTAGCGTTTCTTGATAAATTTGTAAATTGAATAGGTTGCCCGACACATGTATTAGATGTAAATGTAAAATCACCTGTAACGTTACAGCCAAGAAAAGTATTACATAAATCAAAAGGAGGTAAACTTACAGATGATTCAGTAATGTTTTCTGATATTATGACTAAAGCACTGTCTCCAACAGTATAATTTAAATCGCTTACGGTATAAGAAGAAGGCGCTTGAATAGTAATGCTGCTTGGTACGGTTAAGCATGTTGCAAGAGACGTATCCGTTCGTGCAATCAGAAAAGAGTCTTGCGCTCCTGTTTTTGAGTAATTTCCGTATAGAATGATATTGTTACTAGATGCATTATTAATTTGTTTCAAATTTACGGAGGATATTCCTTTTAATTCTTT
This sequence comes from uncultured Flavobacteriales bacterium, assembly GCA_964403835.1. Classification (GTDB taxonomy): domain Bacteria; phylum Bacteroidota; class Bacteroidia; order Flavobacteriales_G; family JALEGO01; genus CAYOHR01. The sequence continues at coordinate 11,653 of CAYOHR010000001.1, read as the reverse complement.
CGCCCATTTGAAAGCTCCTGTGCTAGAAAACTTAAGAATTTTAGCCACCGTTCCGCCCGAAATGGGTTGTTTTAAGCAAACATAAAAATTTCCGGAAGCATCATCGGATAAACCATTAAAAGCAATAAAGGGATAATCAGTAGTATTAACCGTAATGGTTTTATTCCATAATAAATTAAAATTGGTATCAAATTTTTTAAGGCTCAAATCGATAGAGAAAGAATTAGTAGGATTTGGAATTTCGCCGGTAGTTAAATACCCTCCAGTTGTTTTAATAATATTAGAAAATTCGCTGATCAAATTTGACTGTGCATTTCTTATTCTCTTTGACTTTCCGGGACTTATTGTTCCGTTGCCATTTACTTCTACTAAAATACCAGAGCGAGTTCCGGAATTTAATCCTCCGACCATTACTACACCACCTGTGCCATTGGGTATGTAATTATAAAATTCATCATCACTTCCAAAATTATATTCTCTTTTCCATATCACAGAACCTGAGCCATCAACTTTAATGATAAATAAATCTTCAATGGTACCCATATTGGTTTTATTAAATAATATGAAATATTGATTAGGACCTACCTCAATAATTTTTGCATTTCGGTCTCTGTTTGGTGTGGAATATCTTTTTGACCATAAAATTTGCCCGGCATTATCTGTTCTCATTAAAAAAATATCTCCTTTTTTTGCACTACTAACAGAAGAGTCGGCAAGGATTAAGAAATTAGATCCGGTTTTAATAATAGAAGTTGGGTGATATCTCCGATCATAAATTTTTGTAAAAATAGCATTTCCTGAAGCACCTGTTTTTGTAAAAAACATTTTATCACCATATCTACCCACTCCTGCAAATTCGTTATTGGTAGCATCGTAAAAAAGATCATCCAAAAACTTAGTAGTGCCTGCATTACCATAGGCATTTATTAACCCGCAGTTTTGAGCTTGTATTGAATAACCGAAAAAACAGAATATTCCAATTAAAAATAAATTTATAGAGGAAATTTTTATGTTATGTTTTAAAATCATTTTTGTTACTTATTATACGTCTTAATAATTGAACATCCTTTATAATCAGTTACCTTAACGGTAATTGAATAGGATGACCCGGAAACATCAATACTATTTTGGTTAATGGAAGGTAAAATAGTAGGTGAGCCACTTAAAATTTCCCAATCAAATTCGTACGGACCGGTACCTCCAAAAACGCTAATAACAAATTTATTTCCAATATCTGCTCCATTTAATACTACGTTGCAATCACTAAAGTCACAAGCAACAATATCTTTCGACATTTCAACGGGTGTTCCGCTTGATACTTTTAAACTTTTTGTACCTGAATGTGCATTTGTGTTATTGATAGACACGTTAGATGGAAATTTAAAATGCCCATCAATACATAGATTATAATCATAATCTTCAAAATTGTCAAACCCTAATTCACGATGTCTGGTATTTGATCCAACGGCAGTAGCTATGGTGCTATTATAACCGAAAATGGCCGAAGAATATATGTTTAAAGCATCTTTGCTTTCAAGTTCTTGCCCATAAGGAGTATACTCGGTAATTTGACTTATAAAAGTCCAATTTTGTGCATCTCTATCCCATTTTTTATTAGGATCTAATTTATAAAAGGGAGAAAAAGAGGTAAATACCCCGTCTTTTCGGATATTGGTTTGGTTATTGTAATTACTTTGTGTTCGACCTGCTAAGTGCGCATGGCTTCTAACAGGACTCCAATTTCCTTGAACTCCTAATATAAGAGAGTTAAAATCATTGTTGGTTAAACTTGGATCTATGCAGTTGCAGTACGTTCTCCAAATTTGCGAATATTCAATGGCAGAAGCGTGCAACACATTTTCATAAATATTATTTTTAATATTATTTAAAGGGTTGGTAAGGGTACTGATAGTAGCCATATCTGCCGATAAAATATTTTTTCTACCCGATTTAAGTACTCGAATATCAAAAGTTCCACTTACAGCTTGCCCATCTTTCTTTTGTAATTTAATAGTATTTGCCGTTACAGCGGTAACCCAAGCTTTTTCGCCTGTTGATAGAGCAAGTTCATCCCCTTCGGCAAAAGTAGTAGCGTTATTAACGGTAGCAATACCACTGCTGTTAAACGATACATTTTTCATGCTTAAATTAATGTTTTTATAAGCCAAGCCCATTCCATCATAAAACCAATATGCTGGTAGGGTTGAATTGTAAACTAAATCATTAAAATTAGTGGTAACCTGATTAATTATTGGAGTGCCTGTATTTGCTTCATAAGCAATATTTTTTGTACTAATAATTGAACCTAAATCTTCGGCAATGGTTTCTTCTAACATACCAAATTTTTGTACTACTTTGGTTGTTACAGCACTTCTAAACTGAGTTGCTTCACTTGTATACGAAGGCCAAACGGTAGGTAGTGGAATAAAAAAGAAAGGCGGAATAAAAAACGCATCTAAGTTAAGCTGAGCGCCATAACTAGCCATTTCAGTTCTTTGTTGTCTCATGTCGGCAACCACATCTACAAAAACGCCAATTTCTTTTTCAGAAACATTTCCTTCCTGATCTATCACAGGGGCATTATTTCGCAATCTGTTTGCATTTTCAAGATACGGATCTTGTTTATATTTATAGGTAATAGCACTTATTGGGCTTGTTTTATTTTCGGCAAATATTTTTTGTGCCTTTTCTTTTCCGTGCATGTCATTTAACTCTACCAAGTAACCCTGACTAGCAGTCATGTAATCTTTCACATTAATAGAAAACAAAGAAGATAAACTAAATGGGTCTGATTTGTGATGTTTAGAATCGACAGAGGTATGTTTTGTAATAGTTGGAAAATCTTTCGATGTATAATATTCATGTACGGTTTTTCCGGTAGCATGCCTGCTTACATTAGGTCTATCTAAATTTTTAACGGTAACCATGCTATACCCAACGGTTGGTGATGGGAAGAAAGCTTCACCAAAGGGTTCTTCGTGATAAAATTGCTCATCAGGGACAAGTGTGTTTTCCTGCTTGAAAAAAACAGGCCGTTTCATTGAGTTTTCATCACCTCCTAACTGGGGTTCATAGGCTGCAACACCGCTTGAAGTTCCGTCTTCAAGATTATAATAGTATTGTTGGCCATAAGTGTTTGATGTATGTTGGTTTTGAGTCATGGTACTCCATTCATCATTCACATATATTTTTTTTACGCGGCAACCGCCTCCTAATTTCTTTTTATTTGGATTATTAAGTCTGAAAAAGGATTTTTGAGCAATAAAATCTCTTCCTCGGCTTTTATCCCATATACTTTTGTTAGGGCCTTTAATGGTTTCGCCAATGTTTTTAGCAAAGCTTGAATTAATAATGGCATCTAATATCTGTTTTCCAAAACCTAGGTTGTCAGAAATGCCCGGCTGATCCCAAATAAATTTGGATAAATGTAATCGGCCAAATTGCAAAGCGGCTTTACAAATAGGGTTATAATCAGCATTACTTCCATTGTCACCCAAAGAAACAGATTTAATTTTTATATAACCATAACTAACGCCACCAATATTTACAACCCCTTTAGTAGACTGATTATTAGTGCCTAAATCGGCATATCCTGAAACATAGTCATATTTACTATTGGTGTTGTCAAACAACATTAAAAAGCGGAAATAAAGTAAATCAATATCTTTAAAATATTCATCAATATCTGTAAATCCAGGTTGTAATTCAAAAATTAAATAGTGATTTTTTTCACTGTTATTACTTAATGGGAGAAGTGCCGGTGAGGTTGAAATATTAGTTGAACTATTGGGAACGGTTGGAGAACTGCCCACAATTTTAAACATTTGCCCTGCCCTTTTATTTTGAACATACGCATAATCATCACTTTCATATTCCACATTCATGGTTCCTCCGGAAGGCAATTTAATTCCTGTTAAAGACCAAGCACTTGCATATTTATTTGCTTTAGTTTGGTTTTGCTCAGCATAAGGAAACTCAGCGGTTGTAATAGAGTCTAAAATAGCGCAATTACCAGTGATTGGATTTGGTTTATAATTGCCCCATCGGTCATAGTTTTTTATATTATAACTCGGGTTAAAATCAGAATAAACAAATTCGTAAGGATTTAACTTGCCCTTAAAGGAGCTTTGATAGGTGAAATATATCTTTTTTAAAGTTAATTTACCACCATTATTTATGTTGTTTGGCAGGCCTGGACAAAGAGTATAATCATATTCGAAATGAACTTCTTTTAAAGGAACCGCATTAACACCATTTTTTCGATAATCCGGCTTAGAAAACAGACTTATTTTTGTCAATTTTTTTTGAGCTACTGCAGGTTCTAATATTCCGTCTTCTCCTTTTACTCCAAACCCATCTTCGCGATTATCTTTATAAAAAATGGCAATGTGATTTTTGGTTACAATAGAATCTAAGTAATTAAGCTCTTTTTCACCATAAATATAACTGGCTTTATCGTCCATTTTATCAGATTTTAAACCTTCTGAATAATTGGCATCCTGAAAGGGCGTTCTCCATTTATAATTTGGGATTTTAGAATAATAAAAGTTAGTATATGATCCAAAATCGTTATCACTAGGGCCTCTTACCTGATCAACATCAATATAATCGTTACTTAAAACAGAGGTAAGCAGGTATGCGTGCGCATAGGCAGGGGTAGTGGTAGAGGTGTAATAATTATCAATACCTAATTTATTCGACATGCTATTATCAATACCCTCGGTATAATTAACTAAACCTGATTGACAATCGCCCGTATGACCATTGCCATAGGCTGCTGTTTGACCAACTGCAAAAGTTACTTCTTTTTGAGATTTATTGTAGGCCGGAATACCATACACGTATCTTTGTCCCGAAGGATTTAATGTAGATATTTCAGCAATGTGATGACTTGGATAATTACTTGGATTAAGCGTGTTAACCAGTCCAAAATCAGCCATTTCTTGCCAAGTTAAATAAGAAATAACCTGACTGCGAGGATCACGAATAGCTTTGTAGTTATTGCTTGGAATAGCTTTAGTAACGTTATTATTATCGATAAATTGATTAGAGCCCTCTACATTGTATTTGCTGTTTTCTTTTAATTGGATTCGAACCGGTTCATAACCCCCAATGGAAGGAATCCAATTAGCGTTTTGATCAACCGTTTTTTCGGAAGCTTCTTTAAAGTAAAATTTTTCGTATGTGTCATCTGCTCCTGTAGCACGAAATGCCAATAAATTTGAGGCTTTGTTGTCATTTGTCCATGGTTTTGAATACGTATTTACCGTATTTACCATAACATCGCCTCCTGCATGGAATGAATTCCCAACTCCAAGTTCAACACTTAATGAAAAATCTCCACTGGTTGAATAGCTTTCGGCATCAAAAACATAGCCTATATCATTTCTAACAGGTCTATAACTTCCTCCAATTCCTTGTCCGGAAACACCATAAACATCATACGTGTAATTGGTTATGGGCATATTTAACGTGTTGGGAGTAAATCCTCCATCGTTTTCACGGTTAAAATCCATAATGGCACTATTGTTTTTTTGTCCTTCTTCGGAATGCATATAACCAAAAGATGGATTTTTACTAGTATTTTCTGCCAATACTTGCGAAGAAAAATATCCTGAAACAAAAGCATTTGGATGCAATACCAAAAGTTCGGCGCCTACTGTAAACCGGCCGGTTGCCGTAAAATTTGTCATAGGTAAATCTACCGAAGGAGTAAAAGTAGGGGTGCCAAAGTTGAAACGAGAACTTACTCCCGGAGTTATATTGCCAACCATCTTAGCTCCAGGACCACTTTCATTATCGGGGTTAACCGTGCCTGCTGTTCTTGCATAATCTAACTGGTAACCAACTCCAATGGTAAGTTGTCTTAACCCTCCACGAGAGTTAAAAGAAGTTCCCAGTCTTAAACCTAAAGAACCGTTACCATTTCCGGCTTCATTTTTATGTATAGTTCTGTTGTAAGAAAGACTTGGTGAAATGGTTAAGCCGCCATTGCTGCTCGAATTTAATCCTAAACCACCTGTTAATGAGCCTTTAGATTTATCTCCGGCGCTTAAAGAAATATTTAGGCCCTGTTCCATGCCAATTCCGTTGTAATTATTGTAGTTTATGCCAAGTTGATAGCCAACTTTAATAAAATCTAAACCTGCTAATTCACTTCCTATACCTCCCATGATACCAAACGTTAAATTAGGTTTCATATTGGTCTGCTTTATGATGGTATCGGATTTAAATTCGTCGGGAATACCACGCATGCTTCGGTTAATTACACCAGGATTAATGTTCCATCCTAAACCGACCCAAGAAGCTTCCTGATCCATACTTATGCCTGAGTGGTAGCTAATGTTGATAGGATATCCGCCTACGTCAAGCAATGGAATATTGTAATTAAAATCTCCGGTAAAAAGATCTACCATGGTAGAAGTGCCTACCGGTTCAAAACTTTGAACCTCGGGTTGGCTGGGACCACCGGTAAGTGCAAAAGAAGAATAAGGGATGCTTAATTGAAGTAAATGCAAAAGAGCTAATTTAATAGCTATTGTTTTTCTGAACCCTAATTTTATTTTTTTGACACTATTCTTTTTTAAACGACCTATAAACATAAAGCTTATCTTAATTTTTAATTTATAAAAATAATAGATTAATTAATTACCGAGGTATTTTTTATTAATAAATGTTACAATTTCTTTGTTGATGTTTTTGTTTTCACTTCCGTACATCAATGAACCATTGCCGTCTGTTCCAAAAATATAGGTATATCCATGTTCTTTGCCGTAATCTTTTGTGTATTGATTTAATTGCTTGATAATTTGTTGGTCGTACTCGTTGGTTAAAGCAATGTTCTCTTCTTCAAATTGTTTCTTTTTTCTCAGAAAATCGTCTCTTTTTATTTGAAAAACATCTATGTTTTTACGATCCTTTCCTTGTTCATCTTGAATTTTTTTTGAAAGCACATTTAACTGAAACTCCAAACTATCCAAGATCAATTTTCTTGTTTGTGCAGTTGTTTTAAACTTTTTTTCGAGATCTTTTTTCAATTGAAACTCATTAAACACCTCGCCAATAATAATATAACCCGTTTTGGGCTGGTTGATTTTTTCGTAGATTACGAATCCGGATAAGAGTATAACTAAGGCACTTAGGACAAAGACAGTACTTTTGATTTGCATGGATTAATTTACATGAAATTTAAGAAAAAAGGCTTCGTTTTTTTCATTCAATACTTTTAAATGGTAATATCCCGGGTTTAATTTAGATTTTGAAAAATCTATCATAAATCGATTGTCTCCCATTTGTTTTAATTTCATTTTATCTTCTTTAGCCGAGGTTTTATTCATCTCCGTTTGGATTTGTTGTTGCATATCATCAAAGATGTAATATCGAATATTTCCTGTTGAATTATATTCTTCAGAAAACGTAAAAAATAATTTGTTTGATTCTATTTCAAAAACCCCGGCATCGGCTTGTGTGCTTAGTACAGCAAATTTTTGATCGGTCCATACTTTTTGCGGAGCCATAACAAACTCCCACGCTTCGGAGCTATTTACCACTCTGCCTTCTGCTATTTTTTGAACTTGCCATCCGTATTTTTTTCCGGGCTGTAAGGCTGGAGCATCAAACGGATAAACAACTTGATGTAAGGTTAAGAAATCTTTTATTAAAATGGGGTTATTCATATTAATGCCCGAGGTAGCGTCTTGGTTCGCGCCTAGTTCAACAACAATCATTCGGTACGATTCTCCTCTGGTCAAAATATCAAAAGGTTCACTATGGCTCCAAATTAACGCAGGACTTTGTGTTAATACCGAATCTTTATCAGAAGGATAAATCAAAGTCAAAAAATTTGAAAAATCTGATTGTATTTCATCGCAATAAGAATCGGTAGCTTCCGTGTTTTGAGTGCCAACAATAGTCACACAATATTTAAAAATACCAGATGGTAATATTTTAGTAGTTCTTATATATTCAGCTTGTTTTGATGTGCCATATTGCGCAGAAGAGAAAGAAATAGGTAGTTGGGCAACGTTATTTAGGCCCGGAGTAAGGGTAAAGGGCATTGTTTTAGCCTTTAATACTACTTCGTTCTGACTATTTGTTAAAATTGCTTCGGCAATAACCTGTACTTTATCTTGTTGATTATTTAAAATGCTTACTTGCATAATTGATTTTGCTTCTACATTAATTCCGTGAAAGGAAGATGAAACAATGCTAACCTGGGCAATAGCTCTTGAAAGCAGGAAGCTTAAAACGAGAATGTATTTAAAATTTTTCATACTAAAAACGGTTCACTATTTTTATATAGCAATAATAGGGAAAAGTACTCATATTATTTGCTTGAATAGTATTATAATATTCCCCTTTTACGATCTTTTCGACTAAAAGTTCTAAATCGGTAAATTTGTTTATTTTAAAGGTAGATTTAACACTATATCCTTGAGATTTTAAATCGACCGATTTTAAGTAGCTGTATTTATACATAGCCGAAACATTCCAGTTTTTTAAAACCATAACCGATGAGCCCACAGATGCAAGATATGTTTCGGTATAGCCACTATCAGCCAAATGGTAGCGGTAAGCATTCACCGAGGATAAAAACTTAAGGCCTTTTTCGAAGGCAATTTCATAATTTAAATTAACCGTTTGAAATTTATTATTGCTTGAATCTCCTGAAATTACATAGTAATTATATGCCGCTGTAATAAGCTGATTAAAGTATTTGCTAGATGGGGCATAGGAAATTACCAGATTATTAATGCGATTTTTATTAAAAAGAGTTTGTGATGGGGTTTCTAATTTATGTACTACCGGGATATAGCCATATACAATGTTTAATCGGCGTATGGGTTTCCATTTAATTTGAGTGCCGGCTGTAGTAAGATAATTTTTATAATCATACAAACCCAATAAATTATCCTCCTCTTTTCTGAGCTTAAAGCTTACGTTTATTTTTTTGGTTAATGTATGCTCCGAATTTAGCTCATACCGAAAATTATCTGATCGCAAGAAACCTACTCCAAAGCTTTTAAAATAAGGGTCTATCCAACGCATGGAAGCGGTAAATTTCGATTTTATTTTAGGAACAGCTACTGTATATCTAACCAAAGCAGCATTGCTTCTGGTATTGTTTAATATGCGCATAAATCCTTTGGCCAAAGAAATATCTTCTATGCTGGTTTGTTGTAAATGTGTTTTTCCGTAAAAAAATTCAGCAAAATGCGTAGCCGAAATTTGGTATCGGCCATCTAATTCAATGACATAATTTTTTTCAAAATCGCCCGGAATAGGGTTTAAATCATTGTACGAAAGCATGGTTCTGCCCAATCCGTAAGAAATACCGGCATATAAATGCGACCCTTGTTTTTTGCCTATTCCTCCTTTTATGGCAGTAATTTTTCGTCCACTTTCAATATTCGCAAAATCGAAAAAGTTAAATAAATTATGGGCATAATTTAGTTTATTTTGAAGAGGGTCGGTCGAGTTAAATAAAGGAGCCGCTGTTATACCGTGAGATACTGAGATATAGTTTTTGTCTTCCCATTCCATATGCACACCTTGCAAGTTAATCCCACTCAACAAAAAGGGTGATACATTGGGGTTTATCATACCTATTTCAAATTTATTTAAGTTACCTAACACTTTTTCTTTTAAACCTTGATCGGCTTGCGGAATATTAGGAGAGGCGCTTAATTGATCTTTTAATGCCTTAATTTCATTTATTTTGCTTTGAAGTTTAGTGAGTTCTTGGTTTTGAGATGAAATTTTATCCAGCAAAGCTTTTTTTCTGTTCATTAATTCGGCAGTATCGGGGTAATGGATGTTTAATGAGTCGGGAACGCTGAGTGAATCAGAGAGCGAAGGCTTTTTAAATTGGGTGTTAAAATCAGGAACTGAATCCATATAAGAGGCAAAATCGACCGGGTTTTCAATACTCCCTAGCGATTTTAAATAATTTTGTTTTTCGAGCAGGGCAATTTTTTGGCTTTCGAGATTGAGTAAATCTTTGTCGTATTGTTGTAACTTAATTTGTTTTTTCTCTACTAATTTTTCTTTGTATCGCTGGGCATCAAATGAAACATTAAAATAGTTGCGCAGGCCCGAAGTATAAACCGCATTGGAGTAGTTATAAGAAACCAAGAGAGGTAAGTTTAAGGCATCTACCTGCAAATTACCATCTGCTCTGTAAAATTGATTGGGGCTTTGGGTTGAATTTAAAAAAGGAATCCAACCATAGTGGTATCCCCAATTTAGTGTTCCGTGGGCATTTAGTAGTTTAGGTTTTTTTAAGGAATCGTGTTGTAGGGTGTCTTTGTGTGGTTTTTTTAAACCTAATTTTTGTTGCATTAAGGTTCTTTTTTCAGCAAGCACTTCCGAGCTATCTTTAGGGGAGGTAGGCTTTTTCTTAAAAAAAGAGAACTTGTTTTTTTTCTCCGGCACGTAATCAGAATGGGTTTTGGTATGTTTTTTAAAGGGTGAAAATAAAATAAACTTTTTTTTCTTCGAGGAATCCTGTTCAGCCGACCATGCAGGGACATCATGGGCAGAAACTTTTGCGCTACAAGCTAATAGCACAAAAAGAAAGAGCCTTGTTTTGTTTAAAAAATATTTTATATAGTTCTGTAAATACATTCTTTTAATAAAGCCTTTTACGTTAATTGTTGAAAATAGTTAATCAATGAGTTTATAAAGTTACCTTTTTTAGGTCACTCTTCAGCTTTAAAACTTGACTCCCAATTCCACCATGGATCGTCTGTTTTAGTTTTATCATCAGTGCTTGGCGCTGCAGCTTTGGCATCTTGGACAATTTTTTCGGCAGTTGATTTTCTTTGACTGTTTTTAATAATATCAAAACGCAGATACCAACCCTCTGAATATAATAGATTTTCAGCATATCTACGCTTTTTAATTCCTTCACCACCACCCATAAATCCGAAGAAGAAATTCTCGCCTGAAAGCCTACCTCCGTCTTCATTGTATTGGGACATTTTTCCAGGGCCCATATTAAACGCAGCGTCATAAAGTGCGTGTCTTTGATTCTCTGCTAATGAAAAGCCTTTTAAAATTCCATCTGCTCTTGAAAAAATGCTTTTTGAATCGTTCCTAAACAAAGTCTGTGCTTCCTCATCTGTAATTTTTCCACCCACGGTATATGGCTCACCTTTTTTAATTAAATGTCCATATCCAATTGTAGGGTTCTGTTTTTTGCTATTATCTCTGTAGCCAACGTGATTTCCTTGTTTGTCTAATACTACTCCTTCGTAGGCTTTTTTGAATGATGTTAAACCTGCGTTAGGGATATCTTTTCCATAATAGTAGGCTATTGCGCCACCGTGATTAGACTGCACTAAAACGCCATTACCTAATGAACCTGGTTTGGGTAAATCAATTTTTGTCTTTGTTATTTTATCAGAAGAAAAATCATAAATAACAATAGACCTTTCTCTACCCTCTAATTCAATGGCATCAATTACACGATTCTCACTAAAAGCGTATGGGCTGTTCCAAGGATAATCTTTGGCGAGGGGGTCAGTAGCAAAAAACCTTCCCAACCTTGGGTCGTGCATTCTGTACTTGTAATTCAGACTATTTCCTTCTCCTTTTATCTCATCATCCTTCTCCTGCCCCTGAAACCCGTACCGATACTCCTTTTTCTCCC